>CAVRNL010000127.1:0-15433 GCA_963722485.1 uncultured Acidobacteriaceae bacterium | reverse complement strand
GCCGGCGCCATGCGTTGAATAGCGCTCGACAATGCTGCGAAGGCATTACGCTGACGACGATCTCCGCAGCCTCGAGTGCGGTGTTCAAATCGCAGGTCGCTGCAATCGATTCGGGCAGGATGAAACCGGGCAGAAAATGTTCGTTGATTCGGTTTCTTGTGATACTGTCCACAACTTCCGCTTCGTTCGCCCAGAGGCGGACCTCGTGCGGGACATCCTGCGTCCCTTTACGTGCCAGCACGATTGCCAGTCCCGTGCCCCATGCGCCTGCGCCGATGATGGCAATACGACTCATCTGTGGGTTGCTCCCAACTTTCCGGACTCTGAGTCTGAATTTGTTTCCGGCTTTGCTCCGAACTTCGATTCCGTTCCAGCGGCGAGACGGCCGATGTTTTGGCGGTGCTTCCAGATAACAAGCGCCGAGACCAAGGTGATAAAAATCAGTTGCCGCGAGTCCGCGTATTCGTGCAGCGCCCATGCCAGCAGCGGAAAAGCCGCCGCCACAGCAACGGACGCGAGCGAGACGTAGCGAAGAGCGACGGCGATGATCAGAAACAGCACCATCAGGCACAAAATGGATTTCGGGGTGAGCAAGATGAACGCTCCAAGGCTGGTGGCGACACCCTTGCCGCCGCGAAATTTGAGCCACACCGGGAATACGTGGCCGACGACCGCGAAGAACGCCGCCGTGGTCATGATGAGTTGCTGATGCGGTCCGCCGAAAAATACCCGCGCCACCAGAACCGCAGCCAGCCCTTTAGCGGCGTCGAGAACGAGAGTCGCAACCCCAAGCGCTGGCGATTTGCGGGCCACGTTCGTCGCGCCGATGTTGCCGCTGCCGCTGCAGCGCACATCCTCGACCCGTGAAAATCCGCACCAGTAGATACCCGAATGGGATGGACCCCAGCAGGTAGCCCACGGCAGCGGCGATGATGTATGGATTCATGTTCGTCTATCTAACTAATATGCTCGTTCCACTTTTGCGATCGAGCGGAAAGCGTTGCAGCTTCGTGTACTTCGATCCTCCCGGTGAAAGCTGGCTCTGATAGAGAATAAACTCGTGGGCCGTCATTGAGCCGAAATCAAGCTCGCCCATCGCAGCCAGCCGCTTTTCGAGCACTGCGAACATTGCGTTGGAGCCGTCGCCCTTGCGCCATTTCGGCGAGCCCGAACTTCTGCCGCGCCGCCCGCGCCAAAGTCAGATGCGGACTGTAAGGCCGCTCTTCGCGCGGAATGCCGAGTTCGGTGCGTAGCCGTATCGATGCTCTGCAGCCAATTCCGCGAGTTGTGGTCCAGCCGTGGATCCCGATCCAGAATACGCGCGGAGCCTTTGCGGTGGGAAAAATCCGTATCCGCCAGAGCGAATTTCGAACGCGCTCGCCGTCGACCCGCCGCAAACGTTCGGTGATAGCCTCAACTCGCTCTGGCGTTTGTTCTCCGATGAACTTCAAAGTGATGTGCAGCGACTCCGGCCGTACCCAGCGCGCATCGGGCGCAAAGCCCTGCACGCCTTCGAGAAAGCGCGAAATCCGGCGCGCGGACTTCAGGGTCGAGATCGATGCCGATAAATATTCGCATGGGTAAATCGATCTAGTGGAGCGCCGGGCGTCCCCGCCCGGCAGGACGGCCGAGACGCCCGTCGCTCCACGGGCTCGGTAATACAACGCCTTACACCAGCGCCCGGCGGATCATCTCCAACGCCTGTTGCGTGGCGAACTGGCGGATGCGTTTGCGGTCGCCGGGAAAATTGCGTTCGACAACCTGCGTGCCTTCTTCTCCCGCGAGCGCGATGTACACCAGTCCCACGGGCTTCTGCTCGGTTCCGCCGCTCGGCCCGGCGACTCCGGTAATCCCCACTCCGTAGCTCGCGACGCAACGCTTGCGGATGCCCTCAGCCATGGAAGCGGCCACTTCGCGGCTGACCGCTCCGTGCTGATCGATCAAGCCTTGGGAACGTTGGCAAATTGCGTCTTGAATTCGTTCGAGTAAACCACCGCGCCGCCCAGAAAATAGCGCGAGCTGCCGCTGAGCGAAGTGATGCGTTCGGCCAACAGGCCGCCAGTACAGGATTCGGCGACGGCCAGCGTCATGCTGCGCATCTGCAGCAGATAGCTGACGATCTGCTCGATGGTCTCGCCTTTGCGAGAGAAAATGGCGTCGCCGAGTTCGTCTTCGATTTTTTCGGCGAGTTCGTCGACGCGCGCTTCGGCCTCTGCTTCGGAGTCCTTGCGGCAGCGCAAGTGGAGTTGAATCTCGCCCCGCCCGCCAGAATAGTGGTCTCCACATCGGTGAAAGTTTTGTAGATGGGCGCAACCCGCGCATCCACCTGCGATTCGGGCATCATCGCCATTTTGAGAGTGCGAGTGGCAATATGCTGGACGGGGATTCGCGCCCGCAGCCGCGGGATGCATTCGGTTTCAAACAGCGCCTTCAGTTCATACGGAGGCCCTGGGAGCAGCATCAGCAACCGCTCCTGCCCGTTGTACTTGCCGGCGATCCACTGGCCGGGAGCGGTGCCGAGCGCATTCGGCAACGCCGTGGCGCTGGTCAGGATGTCGGCCTGCTTGGCATTGTTGGCGGACATCTTCATGCCGCGCTTAGCGAAGCGTTCTTCAAGCCTCGCGATCACCTGCGGATCGCGTTGCAGTTTCAAGCCCAGCGCGTCGGCCACCGCTTCGCGCGTCAGATCATCTTCCGTGGGGCCGAGGCCACCGGTGAAAACGATAATGTCCGAACGCCGCATCGCGAGTTTGGCCGCCGCGGTCAGTCCTTCGCGGTCGTCGCCCACAATGGACTTGAAGCGCATTTCGACGCCCAGTTCATTCAACTTTTCGGTGAGATAGAGCGAGTTGGTGTCCTGGCGATGGGGAGTGAGCAGCTCAGACCCAACGGCAATGATCTCGGCGTTCACGGGTAAGAGTGTAAATGATGGAAAGCGCGGCTGGTGCAGATTGCATTATCTTCCCGGCTGCTGCTGCGTCATGCAGTGCAGCGCGCCGAATCCCCAGATCAGATCGCCGCAATAAATCGGCACGATTTCGCGGGTCGGAAACACTTCCGCCAGCGTGTTGAGCGCAATGCGATCGTTGGGATCGTTGAAGACCGGCGCCAGTACCGCGCCATTCGCGATATAAAAATTTGCGTAGCTGGCGGGCAACTGGCGGCCTTCGAACACGACTGAACGCGGCATGGGAATTTCGACGATCTCAAGTTTCTGTCCGTCAGGAGTGCGCGCGTTTTTTAGCCGCCCGAGATTCGCATGGAGGGCCGCGTAGTTTTCGCTCCGCTCATTCTGCTCAGTCATCGTGACCACAATATTCGGACCGGCGAACCGGGTGATGTCATCAACGTGCCCATGTGTGTCGTCACCCGCGATTCCACTTTCGAGCCAGATGACGGATTGCGCGCCAAAATAATCGGCGAACATCTGCTCGTAGGCAGCGCGGTCCATGGGCGGCGGGTTGCGTTGCTGGGTGGTGGAGAGCAAGCATTCTTCAGTGGTGAGCAGAGCGCCACAACCATTGACGTCGATCGATCCGCCTTCCAGCACGACGCGGTGGACGTTTTTGCTCGGAAATCAACAAAGACCGGCTGGACCACGCGAACGCCGGCGTCCTTCGCCATGCGCTCTCCAACTTTTTCATCGAAATTGTAATTCGGATACTTGGCCCAGGCGTTGAACTGAAAGTGCAGAGCGAGCAGTTCGGAATCTGCATCACGATGCTCGGCGGACGGCGCCAGAAAAATGCAACCCGAATCACGCGTCCAAACGCGATTGGTGCGCCAGCGGTGAAAAGAAACATTATCCGAAAGCGCACCCGCTTTTTCGAGCACGATGCGTGCGCGTTTTTCCCAGCTCGCGCCATTGACGATCAGGTCCACCCGCTCGTGCCGCGCCAGCGTGCGGACGATCTCGGCATAGACCCACGGGATCGGCTCGAACTTGCCCGGCCAGTCGCCGCGAAAATGCGGCCAAGCCAGCCAGGTGGATTCGTGCGGCTCCCACTCGGCCGGCATGCGGTATCCCTGTGCCGCGGGAAGAAGTTTAGCGCGCGTGCTGGATCGTTTAGCCATGCGTGTCTCGGTTACTTTTCGTCCAATCATGCGGCTGGTGATGAGCGCGTAACTGTCGATGCGGCGGTCGCGCAGAAAAGGCCAGTTGCGGCGAATGTCTTCTAGCTGATGCAGGTCCACTTCGCCGAGCAGAATTTCTTCCTTGTCGTGGGAGGCTTCGGCGAGCACGCGGCCGAAGGGATCGCAGAAGAACGATCCTCCCCAGAATTCGAGCCCTTTGCCAGGCGCGGAATTGCCGCGGATGTCACCCGTCTCAAACCCAACCCGATTCACCACGCCGACATAAACTCCGTTCGCGATGGCGTGCGCCCGCTGAATGGTGCGCCAGGCATCGTGTTGCGCCTCGCCGAATTCGGCCTTCTCCGCCGGATGCCATCCGATAGCCGTCGGATAAAACAGAATGCTCGCTCCCTGCAGCGCGGTGAGGCGCGCGGCTTCGGGATACCACTGGTCCCAGCAGACGAGCGTGCCCAGTTTTCCGGCGGAAGTGTCGAAGGCCTTGAAGCCAAGATCGCCGGGAGTGAAATAATATTTTTCGTAGTACAGCGGATCGTCGGGAATGTGCATCTTGCGGTAGATGCCGCACAATACGCCGTCCGAATCGAAAATCGCGGCAGTGTTGTGGTAAAGCCCGGGCGCGCGCTTCTCGAAGAGCGACGCGATCAGCACGACTTTATTCTGGAGGGCAGCGGCGGCAAGCTTCTCCGTGGCTGGGCCCGGGATCGGCTCAGCGAGATCGAACAGGGCGGCGTCTTCGCGCTGGCAGAAATACTGCGTCTGGAAAAGCTCGGGCAGGCAGACGACGTCGGCGCCTTTGCGTGCCGCCTCCGCAACGCGATCAAGCGCCTTGGCCAGATTGTCGGCAGGCTCGGGGCCGCACGACATTTGGACCAGGGCGACAGTGAACTTGTCTGGCACGTGTTCTCCCAGCTGGCGGAGGCGCGGCAAGCCGAGTCTCTACGCCTGTGCGGTAGCAGTCTAGAATATCAAACTGCTCGCCGTGGGCATGATGGTCGCAAGAAAATTACAGCTAGTTATTTTGAAATTCAGCGTGGTTTAGCGACCATCAGAGGCAGAAGATACATGATCGATAACAGAAATAAAAACACACCAACAACCCGAAATATAACTGTCATAATCTTGGTATTCCGTGCCCGCCATTCCGGAGTTGGCGTCGGGTTAACGTTGGGATGACGTTCGCGCAGACCAGTAGTCCAGGCGTTGTAGCGAACGGAGAAGGGCGCAGCCCAGAGAATCAGAGCCAGCCCGATCAGGGCATATACAACACCTATGATCAAATTCACGCTGCCGCTCCTTGCGCCTTAGCCTCCAATAGTCCCACCAATTCTTCCAATCTCCAAACCCAACCGCAAAAGCAACTCCCCGCGTTCCCCTCACTTCTAGTAAATTGTTTCTTCGGTCAAAACCGGTTTTTATTCTGGAGGTTCGTCCCTTGAAACAGAAAGGTATCGCGAAGCACGGCCATTATGTCGAAGTCAATCATGAAGAAGGCGCGGGCATCGACCGCCAATTGCACGATCCGGTGGCCGACCGTCTGATCCCGCTGGAGCCGCTCGATCTCGGCAAGATCGATCCATTGACGAGCTGGTGCGCGCGATGTCCAAGACGGCTTTCACGGGCCGCCAGCTTGGCGAAGCCGCCGACGTGCTGGAGGCGATGGCGCGCGACAAAGATGCTTTCGTCGTCATGACGCTGGCCGGCGCGATGACCGTGGCCAAGCAGGGATTGGTAATTGCCGAATTGATCGATCGCGGCATCGTGAATGCCATTGTTTCGACCGGAGCGCTGATGGCCCACGGGCTGGTCGAAGCGACCGGCCGTGCGCATTTTCGCCACAATCCAGAGCTCAGCGACGAGCAACTCTACGAAGCCGGATACAACCGCGTCTACGATACGCTCGAACCCGAGCAGAATCTCGACGACGTGGAGCGCGTGATGGCGGCCGTGTTCGGCGCCTGGGACGCGGACGAAGTAATGTGCTCGTATAAACTGAATCGCGCGATCGGAGAGCATCTCGCCAAGCGCGCCAAAGGACAGCGCGGCATTCTGAAGTCCGCCTACGAAAAAAATGTTCCCGTATTTGTTCCCGCGTTCTCCGATTCCGAACTCGGCCTCGATTTCGCGTTGACCAATCGCGAACGCGACAAGCAAGGGAAGGCGCGATTCCGCTTCGATCCCTTCGAGGACCTGGAATATTTTGCCGCAACTCTGCTGAGGCAGAAGCGGCTGGGAATTTTCACCATCGGTGGCGGCGTTCCGCGCAACTGGTCGCAGCAATTTGGACCATTCATCGAATTACGCCATCGCCGCGGCGGGGAAGACCTGCCGCTGAAGCGCTATCACTACGGCCTGCGCATCTGCCCCGAACCGGTCTACTGGGGCGGCCTTTCGGGCAGTCCGTATAGCGAGGCGGTTTCCTGGGGCAAGTTCGTGCCTCCCGCCGAAGGCGGAAAGTTTGGCGAAGTTTTTGTGGATGCCACAGTAGGCTTGCCACTGATCGTAGCCGCCGTACTGGAGCGCCTGAAGCAGAAGCCCGCAGCGAAAAAGACCGTTAAACAAATCGCAGGGAAGTAGAGATGCGGCTGGTTCCGTCTCGTTCGGCTGAAGACCCAAATTGATCGAGCGCTACTTGCCCGATTTAGCCGCGGTCAGCATCTCGCGCCGCAGGATCGCATTGATTCGGGACTGGTATCCCTTCCCCTGTGCCTTGAGCCAATCCAGCACATCGGCATCGACGCGCGCTGTGATCTGGCGCTTGCGCGGGCGATAGAAATGGCCCCGCCTCGCATTCTTCCACTGTTCCTCCGTCATTTCGGGGATATCGCTGGTATCGATCTCGCTGTCTGGACGAGTTGCCAGCGCCTTCATTCTTGCCCGCCGCGCTTTCGTCAACGGCGGCAACCGTTCCAATGTGTAGCTAACTATTTTCGTCTTCATAGCGTCGCCTCTCTGTCCGAGTAGCGGGTCGAGCCGAGATGATGCGGATGACCTCAATGAATGTGCTGTCATCGAGTTCTTCTCTGACGGTGTGGGCTACCGTAAGAAGGAGCATGCCCTCCACGAGGCCAAGCGTCTGCCAGCGCGGTTCTCCACCCTCGGTGCGGTCCTGAACTGAAACATACAGGGGATCGCGGAACACCGAACTCGCTTCCTCGAAACTCACGCCGTGCTTGCGCTGGTTGGAGAGGTTCTTGGCCTCGTCCCACTCGAACCGCATGCCATGCACAGAGTCATTATAATTATAAATTTGTCATTATTCAATGCGCGCTGGCTGGCTGGGGAGTTCAAGGCCGCGCATTTTCGGCGGGGCGAAACGAGTCTTGCCGCGTCTCTACACCACCCATCTCGATCAGTCAAAAATGAAGATGGCCGAGGCGATCACCGTCGTCCACAGCCCGCGTTTGTCGCCTACCGCCGATTGTGTCACGTTGGCGGTGCGGACGATCTTGTTGGAGATGCGATAGATTTCTTTTTTCTCGTCCCAGGACCGGTCGGAATCGAACTCCACATTGAGAGTCGTGGCCAGCATTTCGGCGGCGAGCTCTTCGGCGTAATCTCCGGCAGAGTCTTCGGTTTCGCCGAACGAGTGGTGCTCGCTCAGATACCCGTAGGTGTTGCGATCGGCGGGGATGGCGACGCCGATCGAAGCGGCCAGCAGACGGTGCGGCTCGTGGGTGGAGTTCTCGGCCACCACCGCAAAAACGACTTCTCCCGGATGCAGATACGTGAGTCCCTGTGAGCGGGGGATCAGTTTGCAGTTGGGCGGAAAGATGGAAGAGACACGTACCAGGTTTTGCGCCGCAATGCCAGCATCGCGCAAGGCGAGCTCGAAGGAGGTGAGGCGCTCCTTGTGCTTCCCCACACCTTTGGTGAAGAAGATTTTCTTGGGGACCATGTCCTTTCCCAATTCAGTTTCCTCCAGGAAATTTTAAGTTGGTCTGACCGGCAAATTTAACACAGCGATTTGTGAAGATTGTATGAAAAAAATAGGAAGTCCCCACTCCGCCCAACGAGCTCGGGCTTGACAGCATCGGGAACAGTTCGTTAGCCGTCCGTCGATGGTCGATGGTCGTTCGTCGTTGGTCGTTCGCGAACAACGGCTCCAGCGACCAAGCCTAACGACTAGCGACCAGCGACCAACGACGGGCTCAAGCCGCGTGACTATGGGCCTTGCCCACCGCCAGCGGGATGATCACCGGCTTTACCAAATTGCGGAAATCGGCAAATCGCATGCGCACCAGTTCGCGGTGCGAACCGGCGTTGAAGGCGATTTCCTGATCCTCAGCCAGGGATTGATCCACGAAAACGTCCATGCCGTAGAGGTTGCCAAACGGTGGCATGGATCCCGTTTCGCAGTCGGCAAAACGCCCGCGAAATTCGAGCTCGCTGGCCAGTTCGACCGAATCTGCCCCCAGATATTTCTTCAGCCGGTACAAATCCACCCGGAACGAAGCTGGCACCACCGCCATGGCGAGACGTCCATCGACCATGACCATGACGGTTTTCGCCAGTTCTTTTCCCGGTGTATGAGTGAGGGCGGCAATCCCCTGGGCCGTGTAGGCCACCGAGTGCGAGATCACCAAGTATTGAATGCGGTTAAGATCCAGGAACTCACGAAGCATAGAAAGAGGCATAGACACCTCCTGTCCGAATCGCAAGCGGTAGCGCTTCTGAAGGACTTGCCGAAGCATGCTCTGCGGAATCGGCGTCGCTTCAATTATGCGCTCCTCGGAGGCTGCGGGGTAGTGAAATTTCAGAGCAGTGGGTGTGACCCAAAATGGGAAATCGTGGGGTAAAAACCGGAAGAGGCTAGCGAGGGATGTTCACTTTTGGCCGCGAAGCGCTGTTGGGGAACAGCGGAGCTTACGCGGCTTCTTTCGTAACCAAGGAGTGTGCGGCCTCTCTGGTCTGCGATCCCACGATCTTCATTTCGTGCCAGTCGTAGCGGAATTCCTTGCCGCAATCCAAGCACGCGACATAGGTTCCCGAGCGCTGCGCTGTCGGGTGGCGGCGTGAACCGGCTCGCACCGTAATCGGAAAGCTGTAGCGAGCGTGACGGCATCCAAACATGGCGTCCATTAATTTAGACAACATCGAATACCTCCACAGAGTAAAGCGACAAAATTTGGCTCGGCCCCTTCGCCCAAATGTTAGGACGAACTCTACCCACTTAGATTCCAGTACAGCGGAAAAGGTTCGCGGCTCCTGATGACTCGGCAGATTCACCCGGCAGGAGCCAAGGAATCAACCACTTGCGCGCATCTAGCGGAGCGACAGTGGGGAACGCCAGAGAGAACGAGGCGAAATGTCTAAGTCGACCTCGGCGATCAACTATTCGGCGGCCCGGACTTCTTGTGCGCGCAGCACTTGCTCATGATGGCCGACTCGAGCCGAGCGCGCAGATCGTCGGGCAATTCGTAGAGTTCCGAGTTGTGATAGATCTCGATGGTCTTGCGAGTCGTATCGCAAACCACGTAGCAGTTGTGGCACCACGCCAAGTGGTTATCCAGTTCGGACTTGGTCCGGGCGTCCAGCGCGCCATCCAGGTAGTTGGTCAGTTCGTTGAGAAACTCAGAACACTTCACTGGTCGCCATCTCCACTCGCCCGTTTCTGAAAGTAGCGGTTCAGCCGCTCGCGCAATTGCAACCGCGCGCGCAGCAATCGCGATTTCACCGCCGGGATGCTTAGCTCCAGCGCTTGTGCCGTCTCTTCGGTCGAGAGGCCTTCCACGTCACGGAGTACGAACACCGTCCGGAATCCCGCCGGCAATCCCTGAATGGTGCGAGTCAGAATCTCCCGCAACTCCCCTCGGTTGTACATCTGTTCGGGATTGGGGCTCCAATCCGCAACCTCGCGGGGTAGCGAGTCATCCTCGGTTTTTACCTCTTCGTCCAGAGAGACCGTGCGTTCCGGCTTTCTCCGGCGCAACTTCATCAGCGCTTCGTTCACCGCAATGCGCACCAGCCAGGTATAAAACTTGGACTGTTCCTGGAACTTCTCCAGGTTGCTATACGCCTTGAGGAACGCTTCCTGCACCACATCTTCCGCGTCCTCGCGATTCTGCGTAATGTGCTGTGCAATGCGGAAAACGTTGCGATCATAGCGCCGCACTAATTCTTCAAACGCCTGATCGTCGCCGCGCTTGGCCCGCCGGACCAGCGCCATTTCTTCGCTGACCGGTTGCTCTATGTTGGGTTGGATGGTACTCATTCGTAACTTGATGCAGATTTTTCCGACCGCGCCACTGAATCCGCAATGCTATTGTACTTGGTGGCCGTGTTTTTCGCTGCGTGGTTTGGACGCGCGCTGGCAAAAAAGTTTTGCCCGCATGGCGATCGGTTTCTTCGGGCACCGGTAGGGCAGGTACCAAAGTGTCCCGAGAATGCCTGCAAGGGGCCGTATAATCAGTGGTTAGAAGGGTTACTCCCTTCGCCCCCCCAAGCAGCTTGACCTCGGAGTGCGAATGCAGGAGCGCGGTTGGATTGAACCAATTGTGGAACGGGTGGTCGGCCAGGTATTGGACAGCCACACCGCCCAACTACGCACCGAGATTGTCCGCCGCGTGATGGAAGAGATCGCGGCCGCAGCTCCGGCCGCCGAAGCAACCACCGCCGAACCCGTCAATCACAATGCCGCTGCCGGTTCCACCGATCTGGCGCGCGCCGTTGCCGAAATCCACATGGGCGCCTCGCAACGGGAAATTCTGCGCGCCTTGCTCGATACCAGCGCCCGCTATGCCGCCCGAGTCGCGCTTTTTGTGGTCAAGGGCAGCCATGCCACCGGATGGCAGGCCCGCGGTTTCGCCAACAGCGATGCGGTGAAGGATTTTGCTCTCGATGAAAACGCTCCCGCAGTCCTTCATGCCATCGGCCGTGCGATCGGTGACCGCGTGGCCGCCAGCGCGCCCGTGGCCGACATGGACGCGCGTTTCCTGCGCGAAGTTGGAACGCCAGCGAGCGGTGAAGGCCGGATTCTCCCTTTGATTTTGAAGGATAAAGTTGCCGCGCTGGTCTACGCCGACAGCGGCACCGGCGCGGCGGGTTTGCTCGATGCCGGCTCCCTCGAACTGCTCGTGCTTTCGACCGGCGCCTGGCTCGAGGTCAACTCGCTCCGCAAGCAGGCGCAGAAGGAGCCGTCCCCTGCGCACGCCGACAGTCATCCTGCAGAGAGTCATGCCGTCCCGGCGGCTGAGTCCCCGGCATTCCACCCTCCGTCACATCCGGCGCCGGTTTTCAACGACCCCTTTGCATCGCATGTCCCAGCGTTTGCCGCGGGCCACGCCAAGGCTGCGGCTGCGTCAACATCAACATCAACGAGCGAAGCCTCGTCGCCGGTGGCCAGCGCCGCAGCCGAGGCTCCGGCCATGGCCGCAGCGGGAGCAGCCGCCGAAACCCACAGCGCAATCGCCGAAGTTCAGTCTGCCGTGGTTGAACTGGACCCGGCGCTGGCCGGGCCTCTGCCCAGCGGTCATGCCGAGACCATGGCAGCGCCCGCGACGCCGCCGGTTGACGCGATCTCGCCCGAGGATCGGGAAGTTCTTCGCAAGGCCCAGCGCTTTGCCCGCCTGCTGGTCGACGAGATCAAACTCTACAATCAGGCCAAGGTTGCCGAGGGCCGGAAAAACAAAGATCTCTACGACCGGCTGAAAGATGCGATTGAGAAAAGCCGCGCCACGTACCAGAAGCGTTACGGGAACACCTTCGCCGCTTCCGCCAATTACTTTCAACATGAAATAATACGAAGTCTCGCAGAAGACGATCTTTCCATCATGGGTGCCAATTTTCGGCAGTAAGTAGGATTTGAGTGCGCCGTATTGCAGTTGTTGTATTCGCTGGATTTTTCTCCCTGCTCTGGCTCGGCTTTTTGCCGCCCGCAGTCGCCCAATCCCAGCCGTCCGTAGAGACGGGGCTTGCCCCGGCTCCCGCTGCGAGCGCACCCACCCGGAGTGCGGCGTCGAAAAGCACGGCCTCGAAACCCACTTCAGCAAGAAACACGCCCGTCAAGAAAAAGGCCGCCGCTTCCCCCAGCAATAATAAGAAGAAGAAGCGCAAACCCGCCTCTCCGCGCGTGCGCCGTGTGCGGCGTGCCTTTGTCGCTTCGGCCAATCTTCGTCTCATGGCGCAGCAGTTGTTGCAGGACCGCACTCCCACTGCCTATGCCGGAGTGGAAGCCTATGCCCGCCGTCACGCCAAGGAAGATGCCGATGCCGGCGCTCTAGCCTGGCTGGTCGTCGGCTATGCCCGCACCCTCGACCACGACTACGCGAATGCCATCGATCCGCTCAACCGCGCCAAAGCCGGCGCCAGCGAACTGGGAGACTACGTTGCCTACTACCTCGGCGACGCCTACTTGAAAACAGCGCACAATGCCGAGGCGCTTTCCACGCTTGCCGATTTCAGCAAGAAATTTCCCGATTCACTTCTCATCCGCGATGCCAACCTGCTCTATGCAGACGCGCTGCTGGAGGAAGGCCGCGCGGCGGAGGCAGCCGCTCTACTCGAAAAAGATCGCGCTCCGGTGCGCAGCGATGTGGAATTCGCCATCGGGCGCGCCTATGAAGTCGCTGGCGATAATCAGAAAGCGGCGAGCGCCTTCCGCAACGTTCACTTCAACCTTCCGAACAGTATCGAGGCGGATGCGGCGGGAACGGAATTGCGCAAGCTCGGAATCTCCGGTTCCATCGCCGAGCGCCGCACCCGAGCCGATCTGTTGTTGAAAGCCAAGCACTACAGTGACGCGGCCCACGATTACCAGGAGCTTGTCGGAGAAGTCAGTCCGGCGGACCGTCCCGAGGTGCAGCTAGCGCTTGCGGGAGCGCTGGAAAAAAGCGGCAGCAGTCACGATGCCCGCCAAATTCTCACTGCCATGGGAACGCAGAGCGGCGACAACGAAGCCGAGCGCCTCTTCCTGCTAAGTGAGACCCAGCGCTCCACCAGCGATGAAGATGCCGTCCAGCGGACGCTCAACGAACTGCGGCAATTTGGCCCGGCAAGTCCGTGGCTGGAACAAGCGCTGCTGTCGGCCGGAAACATGTATCTGCTGAAGCGCGACTACGATCGAGCCATCGACTACTTCCGCGAGTTGCAGCAGCGTTTTCCGAACGGCGCGCACGCATCGTCGGCGCACTGGAAGGCTTCATGGCTCGCCTTCCGGCAAGGCCGGACCGATGAAGCCCGGCAGGAATTCGAACAGCAGATCGAACTCTATCCCGATTCCGCGGAGATACCCGCCGCGCTCTATTGGCGCGCGCGCCTCGCCGAGGAAGAAGGCAACCCGGCGATGGCGCGTGCGTTTTATCAGAAACTCACCGATCGCTTTCGCAATTACTATTACGCGGAGTTCGGCAGGCAGCGTTTGAAAGGCTTGCCCAGCGCAGGCGCCGCGTCGCAAGGAAGCCCAACCGAACCCCCGCCGCATTACACCTTGCTCGACCGCATCTCTGCGCTGCCAACCTCGGGAAAAATTGCCGCCACCGATCCTCCCGACGACAACCTGCGCGTAGAGCGGGCGCGTCTGCTCTCGAACGGCGGCCTGGCGGATATGGCGGTGCGCGAGTTGCAGGCCGCCGCCAGTCAAGAGGGCGGAACCTGGGCGCCGCCAGAAATGGCGCGCGTTTATCAGGACATCGGCCGCTACGATCGCAGCATCGAGATCATGAAGCGCACCACGCCGAACTATTTTGCCGTCGATATTCCCGACCTGCCGCGCCCTTACTGGGAAGCGCTTTTTCCCAAAGCCTACTGGGCCGATCTGCGGAAATATTCGCTGCAAAACGGCCTCGATCCCTATCTCGTCGCATCGCTAATAAGGCAGGAATCCGAGTTCAATGCGCTCGCGCTCTCCCGCGCCAACGCCGTGGGGCTGATGCAGCTTCTGCCGAAGACCGGCAAGGCCGTCGCCAAACAAGTCAAGCTTAAGGGATACAACGCGCCGCAACTTTACACTCCAGCCGTAAACCTCGAACTCGGCACCCGCTATTTCAAGGAGATGGTCGACAAGTACAACGGACAGTACGAGTACGCGCTGGCCGCCTACAATGCCGGCACCGACCGCGTGGGAGACTGGCTGGGCGAGGGCCACTACCGCGATCCGCAGGAATTCGTCGAGTCCATCCCCTTCACCGAAACCCGCGAATATGTGCAAGCCATCCTGCGCAATGCGAATGTCTACCGGCAGCTCTACGGGACGCCGTGAGCGGCGCCGCTAGCGACGCAGCGGCTGCCCGTACTTGCCCCTGTGATCTGCCTCACAGACATGCGTGTTGCTTTCGCCTAAAGTTTTGATGATCCTCCGTGTCGAAGGGGGCACTGGCCGTATTCCGCTGGTTCTCTGGGAGTCGTTGTCCCAGCCCTGCGTAGCTGCCATTACTTAGGAGACCGCAGGCTGAGATGAAAACCTACTTACTGAATCCCACGCTCAAGGACCATACCAAGTTCATCCGTGAAGGACGTTGCATGCAGAAGGCGTCCTCGTGGGCTACGGTATGGCCGCCCATCACTCTGGCATTGCTCGGAACTCTGGCCGAAAAGTGGGGCCCGGTGCGCTTGCTCGATGGCGACGTGGAAAGCCTGACCATGGATGAACTGCTCGCCGACATGCGGGCTTTCGCTCCCGAGCTGGTGGTCGTCAATACCGGCTTCCCCAGCATCGACAGTGACATGGAGATTGCCAAACGCATCAAGGACGCCTTCCCCCAAACTCTGGTATTGGCCTTTGGCGTGTACTTCACCATGCTGGCAAAGGAAGCATTCGAAAACTATCCCTTCCTGGATCTCTGCATTGTGGGTGAGCCCGAGACGACGTTCGGCGAATTGTTGCAAACCTTGAATCAAAAGCAGCCCGCCCTGGATCGCATACAAGGCCTGATGTACCGGGAGGGAAGCGATCTCCGCGTCAATCCGCCGCGCCCCTTGCTCCAGGATCTCGATTCGCTGCCCTTGCCGGATCGGGCGCTGCTCAAGAATGAGCGTTACCGGCTGCCCCATAACAACCAGGCCTTTACGCTAATCAACACCGCGCGAGGATGTCCCTATCCCTGCATTTATTGCATCGTCAACACGTATTACGGCCGCAAAGTGCGGCGCCGCTCGCTGCCTCATATCCTCGAAGAGATTCAGATTTGCCGGGAGAAATTTGGCATCCGGGAGTTTCTGCTTTGGGAAGAGGTCTTCTCCCTCGACAGAGACTTCGTGCACGAATTCTGCCAGGCTCTCATCGACAATCGCTGGGATATTCATTGGGCAGCCACCACGAGGGTTGGCGCCCTCGATGAAGAAACGCTGGCGCTCATGCGGCGCGCTGGCTGTTACCTGGTCGGCTTGGGAATCGAGAGCGGCT
>CAVRNL010000126.1:0-11385 GCA_963722485.1 uncultured Acidobacteriaceae bacterium | reverse complement strand
GCCGGACGGCGTGTATGTGGACTTCGACCGCGGCGTGATCAGCGCCATCAACCGTCTGCGCGACTCGCTCGGCGACTCCGCCGAGAACCCCGTGTTCGTTGAAACCGTCGGACGCCGCGGCTATCGCTGGATCGCGCCCACGCACGTCTCCGAACCGGCGCCGGACGCGGCGGTTAGTCCCGAACCTGAGGAAGTGGCTGCGGGCGTTCCCGCCCGGCCTTGGAAATATCTTTTTGTCCTGCCTGTCGTGGCTTTGCTTCTTGCGGTGTGGATCTTCTGGGCGAGACACGATTCATCGAGTCATTCGGCCAGGGCGAGTGCGCCGGCATTTTCTTCTCCATCGCCTTCTCCATCTCTCGGATCCGGCTTGGCTTATCCTCATGCTCCCGCCAATCGCGAAGCCGAAGAGTTCTACCTCAAAGGTCGTTACTACTGGGAGAAGCGGACGCCCGACAGCTTGAACAAAGCCGTGGATTCGTTCACGCAAGCTATCGTGCACGACCCAAGCTATGCGCCCGCCTACGTCGGACTCGCGGATTGCTATAACCTGCTGCGTGAATACACGGTGATGCCGGCCTCCGAGGCCTACCCGCGCGCGCTGGCTGCCGCGAAGAAGGCGGTCGAACTCGACGATCGGTCTTCCGAAGCGCACGCCGCGCTCGCCTTTGTTTCTTTCTGGGGCATGTGGGATGCCGCCACCGCCGATCGAGAATTCGGGCGCGCGATTGAACTGAATCCTAACAACGCCGTCGCTCACCACTGGTACGCGACCTACCTCGAGTGCCTCCGCCGTTATCCCGAATCGCTGGCGGAAATCGAACGGGCCCAGGCGCTTGATCCGGCTTCGAAATCCGTCCTGGCCGATAAAGGCATTCTTCTTTTCGGCGCGGGCCGGCAGCAGGAGGGCATCGCCCTACTCCAGCAGATGGAAGAAAATGAGCCCAACTTTATTTCTCCCCATCGCTATATGAGGAGAATCTACCTGCTCACGGCGGACTATCCTCATTATCTGGTGGAAGCGAGAAAAGAAGCGGATCTCATGAACGACAGCTCCGCCCGCGCCATCGCCGAAGCCACCGAAAAAGGTTTCGCCGCCGGGGATGGCAAGGGCCTGCTTGCTGCTCTCAGTCTGGAACAGAAGCGGCTCTATGATCGCGGCCAGAGTTCGCCCTACAGCCTGGCGGAAACCTACTCACTCCTGGGGAACAAGCAAGAAGCTCTGCGCTACCTGAAAATTGCCTACGATCGGCATGCTGAAGACGTGCCCGGCATGGCCACCAATCATGCTTTCGACAACCTGCACGACGAACCTGCCTTCCGCCGAATGCTTGCCGAAGTGGGACTGCCGGCGCTCCCTTGATTTCGACCGCGATTCTCAGCGTCCGCCGACTACACCCACGCACGCTCTCCTGCTAGGATCATCCCGAATTCAGCTCTGTCTAAGCCGAAGCCGAGATTGTCATGCCCCTGAAGCAGCAAACCCTAACCTGGCAAGGGCATCTACGCTAACCAGCGACGCCCAAAACTTTTGTTACAAATACGCCTGCCAGGTATTTAAAGACGGCGAGCCTCTGAAGCAAAAAACCTGGCAGGAGACAATTCCCAGAGACCACCAGTAGAATCCCGTCGTATTTGCATTTCTCCTGCTCTGAGATGCAGCGCTGATGGCCCGATCTGCACCTGTTGGAACAGGGCATGGTTACCCTCGTTACCTTCGCGGCGGCCCCGATTGGTCGTAGCCTAGCCGATATGAAGACCTTATCCCTTTTTGTCGCCGCCATCGTAGCGCTTTCCTTGGGAATGAGCGCCTTCTCCTCAGACCTTTCTCTCGCTCAAGAACAGCCGGAAGCAAAGCGGAAAATAGTGAGTAGTGTGCCCCCAGGGTATCCAGAGCTAGCCCGGAAAATGCAGATCAGCGGAACCGTTAGGGTGGAAGCCGTGGTTGCTCCCAACGGAAAAGTGAAGTTCACTCAAGTGGTCGGTGGCAGTCCTGTGTTAGCAAAAGCTGCGGTCGATGCCATAGAAAAATGGAGATGGGCGCCGGCTCCGCAAGAGACCAAAGAACTCCTAGAACTTAATTTTCATCCCTAGCAGACCGCGGTGGAAGTGCTGTATCGGGGCGTGGCCTTCAGGTCGAAATCGCTTCAAACGCTACTGCGCGCCAGCCACCGCCGTTTGCCCCAGCCCACCCTTCAAACCCGCTGCCAGCAAGCGATGAAACAAGTGTTCCCCCGCTTCCCGCCGCACTGAGAGCCGCCCAGCTCGATAAGCTCGCGACTTCAGTCCCCTCTGAACCGCCTCGCAAATCTCCAGATCCTCATCCTGCACCCGATTCCCCACCGCGACACTCTGCTCGTTGTAAGCGCGCGCCGCCTCGCTCACATCGCTAAAGTAGAAATCAAAAATCACCCGGCAATGGTCCACATCCATCGGAACCACCAGATTCGTATCCAAATACCCCTCGTAGAAGTTGAACATGACATTCGGATGCAGCCAGAAATACCAGGCCCGATCGCCGCGCCGCGTCGTACCCGTGGCCGCGTCCTCATCCGAACTCACCATCGGACTTGACTGCAAACAATAGCGGTCCTCGTTCTCGATCGTGTACTGCTTGTAATCCAATACCGAATTAAGTCCCTTATGCAGATGAGGAACGTGATAGCCGCCATCAAGATAGTTATCGACAAATACTTTCCAGTTACAATGGATGTCATAACTCTTAGTTGTGAAGTAGTGCAGCTTACTCAATCCAAGCGGAGCCACGCGCTTCACCAATCCACCAAGAAACTCCGCCAGCGGAGCCGCCTGCGCATCCAGATTCACGAAGACGAATTTCTCCCACGTCTCCACCTTCACCGGGACCAGCCCATTGTCCTTGCGTTCGAAGTTTTTCACCCCGTCGAACTCCGGCATCCCCTTGAGCTCCCCATCGAGCCCGTAATTCCATCCATGGTAAGGACAATGCAAGATCGAAGCCTGCCCGCAAGGCTCCGTGACCACCGCCGCAGCATGATGCCGGCAAACGTTATAAAACGCTCGCAGCACGCCATCATTCCCCCGCACCGCCAGCACAGGCTCTCCCGCCACCGTTGCGGTCACAAACTGTCCCGGCTCTTGCACTTGCTCCGCTCGCCCGATCATCTGCCAGGTCCGCGAGAAAACCGTCTGCCGCTCCAGGTCCGCAATCCGGGCGTCCACATACCACGGCGCGGGAATCGTCGACGCTTCCGTCAATGACGCCTTCTCGTCGTAACTCGCAACAATCTGCTCAACTGTAACTCCGGTGCTCATACTTTCTTCTCTGCCACCTTTACTTTCTCCGGGGAGCCAATAGCCCGCCGCAACAATTCCACAAACTGGTCTATCCGCCTTTCTTTCTCCTCCGGAACTGGCCCCGACTTACGGAAGAGCCCGGGATCTAACTCCTCCGTCAGCAGCGCATCCTGAAACCGGTCCATCGTCCACTCCAGGATCGATCCGATCATGTCCACATCCAGGTCCGGCCGCAGTTCTCCGCGCTTGACCCCGAAGGCGACGAACTCACGCCATCCGTAAGGATCTTCCGTTACCAGAAACCGGTTGATCTCCCGCCGCAGCGCCAGATCGGTGCCATAGTTGCCGATGAGATAGATTCGATACGACGACCAGTTATCCCGCACCATATTCTCCGTACGTCCCAACCAATAGCGCAGCACTTCAAAAAATCCCCGCTCCTGCGCCGCAGCCGGCGCCTGCATGTATTTCGAAAACGACTGCACCGCCTTCTTGTATGCCTCGAAAAACAATCCATCCTTGCTCTTGAAATGCTGGAACACCGATCCCTTGGCAATGCCCAGCTGCGCGGCAATGTCTTCCACCCGCGCCGCGCTGTACCCGCGCTCGGCAAAATGCCGGATCGCAACCTCCACAATCCGCGCCCGTTTCGCTTCCGAGCGCGGACGCGGCTTCCCGTCCCGCCTCAGTTGCGTCGGTTTCGCCAGACTGCTCGTGATTCCTTCCATGGCCCAACTCCTCCCAGGTTCTTTGACCTTCGGTCAACGAACGATACAGCATGGAAAGAGCATTTTTCAATGGCTCTTTCGTGATCTTTTTCTTAGGAAGTTCTTATTTTGTTTTGCTCAGCAATCGGCCGCATGTCTGGCCCTTCCAACTCAGACCACGAAGATGATCATGGAGCGACGAAGTGAGGGCCGAAAACAAAAAAACGCGGGAAGCACGACGCTTCCCGCATTCGTTCCAACTTACCTCACGAGTTATTTCTGAGTAAAGGGCAGCCCCGGCAGCGTTTCCGTATGCTCGGACCGAACCGCGCTCAGCAGACTCGGATCCAACCCGAGCGCTTTCACGATCGTCGGAGCAATCTGGCGCGTCTCGACCTGATCGTTAAAGGTTGCGGACTTGTAGCTCGGGTTCGAGACAATCAGCAGAACGTTGCGGTCGTCGTAGGCAAAACCGCCGTGCTCGGCAACTTTCTTCGTCCCGCCGGTGTAGATGACACCAACGTTCGGAGCCACGATGATGTCCGGAGTCCGAGAATCGGTCAGCGGATCGTTGAATTGCAGCGTGAGCGAGGGGCCAGCGAAAATCTCTCCCTGGCCAAACAGGTTTTCATTTGCAGCCAAAGCCAGCGTTGCCACGGAGCTCTCCGTCTGGCTTTGATCGGTCAGCCAGAGCATCGAGATATCGTCTTCGTCGGCTTGCGCTACGGGCAGGCCCGGCCCGACTCCCGCAGGCGAAAGGATCTGCGATGGCGGTTCATCCGTGGGAACATCTCCAGGAATGCGCAGCACGCGACTGATATCGATCGGCGACTGTCCATGCTTGGCCGATACGATGATCAGTGTCGAATCCGACAGTCCCTGTTTCTTCAACTCCGAAACAAACTGACCGATGGCAGTGTCCACGTACTGGATCTCGGCGAACAAACTATCGCTCGGTGTCCCCAGCGCGTCCACATAACCGCCCGTCAGGCCGAGCGATTTTTCCACCAGCTTCTCACCCACGCTCACCGACTGAAAGTTCATGCCAAATACATTCGGCACCGGCGCAGTAGCGCTTCCGTCGTGGGTCTTGCCGTCAATCCAGTTGAGCACCGCCTGCACTTTGAACTGGTCGTAGCAGCGGATGTTCTGGAAACTGTCGGTCCAGGCATTCGACGACGTGGCAGCGCCCGGATCGGGAAGCGGATCGCAACCCTGCACCGTTGGTATCGGCACCGGTATCGAGTTGATCTCCGGCGACCACAAGTCGTTCACCCCATCGCCACTCGGTCCATTGGTAAAGTCGTAGGAGGGATGCTTATCCGACCACGCGGTGTAGCCGCCCGCATTCTTCACCACGTTGAAGATTGTGTTGTCACGAATGTAGCTGTGCGGATATACCGGGGCGCAACCATTCTTCGGATCGCGGGGCAGATAGTCCGGATTGATTCCGTTGATGCCGGAACTGCCGTCCGGCTTGCCGGAGTCGAGCTTCAGATAGTTGTAGTCGATCTCTTCATCGAATCCAACCTGCGTGCCAACCACGCTCGGGCAGAGCTTGGGCCCGCCGACAATTCCGTAGGGCGTAGTCTTCGCAGGAGGAGAGAGGGCGCGATCATAGCTGACGTCATAGAAGATTCCCGCGGAACGCGGCGTCCCGCCCGTGATCTGAGCCACCAACCCAGGGAAGGAATCGGAAGGCTTCGAGGTCAGCGCCTGCAGGTAATGCACGCCGGTTGAAGAGAGCGACGCCAGATGCGGACAGTAAGTCTGATTCCCGTAAATCGGAACGCCCTTGGAGCAATTCGCGAAATCGAGCGAGTGCATGCCGTCAATGCTGATGAGTAAAACGTGTTGAATCTTGCCGGTTGGTTGCGCAGCGGCCGTGAACGAAAACAGGCTCACCAGCGCCAAAACAACCAGCCCGAGGGGGAGAAAACGATGATCGGACACGTGTAGCCTCCTGGAGTACAACGTGAGCCTTAAGTATTCGCCGTATTCTGACCTCACAGGTTAATGTGATGTGAATCACAGGTTAAAAAACTGTAAAGTACATCCCCGGCGGCGGGAAACTCGCTTCGATTTCGGTAAACGTAGGATCCTTTGCACGGTCGGTCTGGAGAGAGGCGGGCGGCGCCACCCGGTAACTCTTGCCTTCGTCAAGCCCGGCAAGCTTTGCCCGCACCACCCGCGCCGCACGATCTCGCCGAGCGCTATTACCCGCAAGCGCCACAAAATGCTCCGAAATTTCCTCCGCACCGTTGCCCGGGCAAATGGAATCGGGCGTGCTAAATCTCCACCAGGTTCACTTGGAACTTCGCCGGTTGCCAGCATCTGTGTTCCTGCTGCCTCCCGCCAGCGGATTCCTCGCGAAACGCTTTCGCCAACTCTTACATCGAGGTATATCAATGTCCATTTCCGGGATTCTCAGCAGCAGCTTCCTTCAAAACCAGTTCAGTGCCGTCACTTCTCCTTACAAGCAGGACATGCAACAGCTCAGTCAGGATCTGCAGTCTGGCAAGCTCTCGGCCGCGCAGTCCGATTTCGCCACCTTGCAAGCAGCCTTTTCGCAGGCCGTTACGGCTACTGCCTCCACCTCCACGGCTTCCACTTCCAATCCCATCACTCAAGCCATTAACCAGCTCGCGACCGACCTCCAGTCCGGCAACCTATCCGCCGCGCAAAAGGACCTCTCGACCGTCCAACAGGATACCCAGAACCAAGGCAATATTCCGAACACCCACTTTCACCATCACAACCATAACCGCGGCGCAAACGGAGATTCAAGCAGCCAGGATTCCCTCCTCCAGGATCTCAACCATGTCGGCCAAAGTCTCTCGTCGAGCAACCTTTCCGCCGCGCAACAGTCCTACGCGACCTTACAGCAACAACTGCAACAGTTCGCGCTCGGTAGCGGAGCTCTCTCTTCCGAGTCACCGTTCTCGCTGCAAGTCTGATCCGTTGGTGTGGAAGCGGAGCCGTCCTGAGCGAAGCCGGATGGGCCCAATCGCGGCCAGCGACGACATGTGCAGCGGCGCTCAGGGGGGACTATCGGGTTTCCGGCTCAGGAGGGCTGCAGCCGTGGTTTGTTCAGCAGGATAAGAAACTTCCAGCCACAATGTGGGCACTTGGCCGAAGCAAAGAGAATCATGTTCCCTGGCCAATTGCGCACTGTTTGCTTTTGGCAGTGAGGACATTCGATCTCATGACGATGGAAGCCAAGATCGATGAGTTCGCTTTCCGACATGACCTACTCCAACCGGGAGCGAGGATTCCGCCGCGGACAGCTTTCGCGGGCGAGGCTCGCATTACGCTCACGCTATCCCTACGTTGTCGATTCGTCGGTACGCTGAGGAACTGGCAAACGTGCGCTGGCAGGCACGGCAGTTACCCCACTTGGTTCTGCCATTCGTTGATCTGCCGCGTCATGATTCCGTAGCATTCGCAGGCTGCTTCTTCCAGCTTGCGTCGATTGACAATCCTTACGTCGCCGCGAGTGTGGGCGATGAGACCCGCATTCTGCAGCATCCCCGCGGCCACGGTAACGCTGGAACGGCGAGTTCCCAGCATCTGGGCGATCAGTTCCTGGGTCAAGGGCACCGAGTTCGATTCGATCCGGTCGGCGCTCATCAACAACCATCTCGCCAATCTTTCATTCACCTCATGCAGGCGATTGCAGGCGGCAATCTGTGTGACCTGCATGGCCATGATCTGCGAAAACTGCTGCAACTGGCGATCCAGTGTGGGGCACTGCCGCAGAAGCGCCACCAGCGTTTCGCCGTCGACGCGCAAGACCGAGCCTTCAATCTGCGCAATGGCGCGCGTGGGCGCGGTGCGAAATCCGGCCACCAGCGGCAATCCGATAAAGCCTTCCTTACCCACCAGACCGACTTCCACACTCTTTCCATCCGGGAAGACGCTTAGTATGGATACCAGGCCACTATTGGGGAAATAAGCCGACTTCGAAGTATCGCCGGGCTCATGCAGTACGTGGTGCATTCGCAAACGTACAAGCTCCAGTTTTGAGAACAGCAGCTCGCGTTCCCTTGGCGGCAGCCCGAGCAGGATCTCGTTGTGGATATGGTTGCCGTCGCCATCGGAGATCTGCGGGACCGAAGACACCCTCACAGGGGGACGAGCTTTGCTGGCCATAGGCGGCTCCTTGCACAGCGCAATGCTGTCAAATTTTCGCAAGGAACCGTCACCGGAAGGCGCAGCGGAAGAATGCTAGAAGAGACACTGTCAGACTACACTGTTTCCGCTCTTAAGAGTGTGCTATAGCGCACACTGAACCGTCCGCCGAGATGGTCAAAACAAGGGCTTTGACGAGATTTCTCGAAAGCTGAAAAACCGCCATCCGCCGAAAAAAGCTCACGGGACGACAGATGGCCGATATCCGCTAGATCCTAGGTCTCTGACCGCTTGTTTTTGTACCGAGGGAGGGTGCCCCAGGTCTCGATTTTGAGACCTGGGGGACTCCAACGCTTCAAGTGCAAATTCACGCGATCAGAGACCTAGCTTTCTAGTGCTCTGCCCGGATCGCCTCGACCGCATCGTGCAGCTCATGCTCCGCTGCCCGCAGATGCTCTTCCGCCTTCGCGCCATGCCCAGCCATATCGTAGTGGTTGGCTTCGCGCGCGTGGTCGAGCTCCTTGATCGCTTCCTGCACATGTTTATGAACCGCGTCCAGGTCGTGCCAGTCGCGAACCCTATCGGCAAGCGCGATCCCGGCGGCAAACGATAGACACATGGAAAGAACCGTAACTGCAATTGTCTTCTTCATAATTTTTCCTCTCCAAGCTGTTGGATTGAGTTGCCCGGACACCCACGAACAGACGCCATTCTCCCCGACCACAACCTTCCTGTCAAAACAATCCAGCACGTGCTCAGTGAAAACACGGGTTCATTCTCGTGACGCGCATCACAGCCTCTTGCCCGCCACTTCCGATACAGTATGCTCAAGCATGGGCGGATTTTCCATTCTCACCAATCGCAGACGCGCCGTGGTCGCGCTGGCGCATTCGGTCGTGTTCCTGCTGATTGCCGTGCGGCAGATGGTTGCCGCCAATCCCGCCGCTGGCATCTGGGCATCCTCCGCGGTATCGCGCGGCACTTGGATTCTCTGCGGAATCTTCACCATCGTGTCTTCGATTCTCCTGTGGCTCTTGCTCATTTCCCGCGGCTGGATGGAAAGATTCTATTTCGGATTCTGCGCCATCAGCGCCACATCGGGACTGGTCCGAACCGCCGCCGGCGACCAGGCGTTTCATGCCGGCCTCTACCTACGGGTGGTGATGCTGGTCAGCGCGGTGCTGGTCGGGCTGCTGATTGTGCGAGTACACTCGCGGTCCCGCTCCGGCGTCCAATCGGAATTCGTGGGCGAAAGTTCGTAGCCGCCCTTTCCTCAAGGCAGCAAGGGAGCGAAGTCATGGAATACATCGCCTATCTTCATAAGGACGGGATTCGGATTACGGCGTGAGCTTCCGAATATCGCCGGTTTTGATCTTCTAGGCCCGGTTCTTGCGGAGTGGACGGAATCGCGAGATATCTCGGGGCGATCTCGCAAAACGCCTCGTACATTTCTGGGGAGAACAGGCCCATGAAATATGCCATGCAATTGTGCTCCTAAACGCTCTTTCCTACACCACAAAATACTTAGCCCCGGGATGATGCGCCACAATCGCCGACGCGTTCATGGCGACCATGGATTGAGGATCGCTGCGCCGGTACTCTCAAAGTCTCGGACGTTGCGCGTGACGATGGTCAGATCATGTGCGAGCGCGGTTGCCGCGAACAGTGAATCGACTGTGGGAAGCGGTCTTCCTCGCTGCACTCCTTGCGCCACGAGCGACGCCCAGCGGCGCGATACCTGACGATCTATGTAGAGGACGCGGCTAGAGAACCACATTTCCAGATCTTGCGTGAGCCATTGTTCAAGCTGGGCGCGGCGCTTGCCCTCGTCGAGCAATTCGATTCCCTTCTGGATTTCCGCCAAGGTGATGACGCTGACGTGCTGCAATTCGCGCGCCGTGGTTTCCAACCACCGCTTGACGCCAGGGTTGGGACCTCCGGGACGGTTGTACTCCGACAAAACGTTGGTATCGATCAGGAAGCCGTTCATTCAAGTTCGGTAGGGCGGGGATAGTCTTGGGAACGCTCCAGGTTGAGGCCCGCCCCGGCAAACGGGGAGTTGAGCAGTAAGTCGGACAAATTCTTCGCCTTCACCGCGGAGGGTGGAGAGGTTAGAACACCGGCTTCCCTGGTTACGATCTCCTGCAGGTAGTCGTCCAGCGATACGCCGCGCTCACGCGCGCGAGCAGTTAGGCCCTTTTCGACTTCGGAATTCAGATTCAGCGTTACCGTCATGGGCGATCTCCTTGCCGCTAACTTCTATGCTGACCAGACGGACTACAAATGTCAAGGTAAGGTCCTACACTACAAAATACTTAGCCCCCGGATGATGGACCACAATCGCCGAGGTGCTTTGCTCCGGCTCCAGCAAGAAGCCGGTGGTCAGGCGGACGCCTACGTTCTCTTCGGGCTTTAGCAGCGCGAAGAGCTTGGTCTGATCCTCCAGGTGCGGGCACGCGGGATAGCCGAAGGAATAACGCGAGCCGCGATACTTTTGATGGAAGAGATCGCGAATGTGAGGCGAGTCTTCGGCGGCTATGCCTAGCTCTTCGCGCATCTTCTTATGATGGAATTCGGCCAGGGCCTCGGCGGTCTCCACGCTCAGGCCGTGGAGATAGAGATAGCGCGTGTATTCTCCGCCTTCAAACAGGCGCTGGGTTTCTAGCGACGCTTTGGGACCTATGGTTACTAGCGACAGGCCTAAGACATCCATCTTGCCGGAGGACGGGGCGGCGAAGAAGTCATGTTGACGACCAGCGTCAGCGCGTCGACCACGAAGAGCAGGCACATGAAGGGGACGAAGGGACGGTTCGCGAGCGCCCACGGCAGGCCGCGCTGCGCGTAGAACCGGGCGAGCCGGTCGAAGACGTCCTGAAACCAGCGCGCCCAGCGCGGCACGGCGGGGCTGTGCTCCCTGACCTACCACACCCCGGCGAGCAGCGGCGTCAGCGTGAACGAAACCAGCAATGAGAAGAGCTCGCCACCACGATGACGAGCCCGAACTCCTTCATGTACTTCCCGATGATTCCCGAGAGGAACGCGATCGGCGTGAAGACGACGACGTCGACCAGCGTGATCGCAATCGCCGCGTTGCCGATCGGCGTGCGGCCGGCCGTTGTCCCCTTCCAGCGGCGGTTCGCCGAGGTCGCGGTGGCGGGTGATGTTCTCGAGCACGACGATCGAGTCGTCGACCAGGATCCCATCGTGAGGCCCAGCCCCATCATCGAGATGATGTCGATCGTGAAGCCCAGGACCCGCATCATCACGAAGGTCG
>CAVRNL010000125.1:0-42761 GCA_963722485.1 uncultured Acidobacteriaceae bacterium | reverse complement strand
CACTTCTCCGGATACGACCCCGACGGGATTCCGGAATTTGTGCGGGCGCGCAAGGCGGCGCAGTACTCCGCTTCCATTGACGATTTTGCGCGCATCATGAAGGCAGGCAATAACGGCGGCTATGCCAACGCCTGGCTGATCGCCGATATCGGCAAGAATGAAATCGGCCGCCTGGAACTGGGGCTAAAGAACGCCACCCTGGAACGCAAAAACGACGGGTATTTTGTGGGCTCGAATTTCCCGATTGGCGAGAAGCTCATCCGCGAAGAGACCGATTTCGACCCCCATGATATGAGTTTGAGCTCCAACGCCCGTCACGTCCGCTGGGATCAGCTCATGGCGGAGAACAAAGGCAAGATCGACCTGGCGGCGGCCGAGCGCTTTCTGGCCGACCACTACGACACGTACGAGAAAAAAGAAGATGCGGACGAACGCACACTGGACGGCCACATCGATCTTTCGCCCCGAGGTTCCCAGACTTGGGAGCCGCCTTTCGGTATAGCGGGGGCGGTCCAGAATAAGGCTACCGACGCGAGCCGGGCGGCAGAAATGAGTTTTGCCGCTGCCGCAGGTCATGCTTGTGGTATGGACTTCAAAGCGGCCGATCATATGCGCGCGCATCCGGAGTTCTCCTGGCAGAAAGTTCTCCTGCGGGACATGGACGCGCATGCCTGGACAACTTTCAGCGTGGCCAAGTAGCTTACAGACGCGATGCGCTGTCCAAGGCGGGTGCCCGAGGTCTACCGTTTTTCGGAAAGTCCGGAGAGCCGAACTCCACGCTCCTTATCTGCCTTGAGAAAATGTGGCTGGCGAACAACTAAGGAGGCACTCTTCTGTGCAGCAACGCACCGATAACAAGAGCGATAACAAAACAAATCACGCCGGACTTGGAACCCGCGGAGTGTGGGCGGGTGAGCAGGGCGAGCATTGGGAGCGCGCCACTCAAATCCCAGTTGCCCTAAGCGTCTCCTTCGGCTACGACGATGTGAACGAGTGGCTCCAGGTGGCGCAAGGAAAGACCCATGGCCATATCTATAGCCGGAACACAAATCCAACCGTAGCCGCCTTCGAAGAAAAGGTACGGAATCTGGAGACGGCGGAAGCCGCAACCAGCTTTTCGAGCGGCATGGGAGCGATCAGCAACACGCTCTTCGCCCTCCTGTCTCCCGGCGATCGCGTCGTTTCCATTCACGACACCTACGGGGGCACGAACAAGCTGTTCATCGAGTTCCTGCCTCGATTCGGCATCCAGGTGGCGCTCTGCGATACGAACGATCACAAAGCAATCGAAGCCGCAATTGGCCAGGGGTGCAAGGCCGTGTATTTGGAAAGTCCCACGAATCCGACGGTCAAAGTTGTCGATCTCGGCCGCCTTGCCGCCGTGGCCCATCGCCACCGTGCGATCGTGATTGTGGACAACACGCTGGCCACGCCCATCAACCAACAGCCTGTGAAACTCGGCGCCGACCTCGTCATTCACAGCGCCACCAAGTTCCTCGGCGGGCACGCGGATGCGCTCGGTGGCGTGGTCTGCGGCGCCGCCGATCTCGTAGGCTGCATTTATCACTTTCGTGAGATCACAGGCGCCTGCCTCGATCCCATGGCCGCTTACCTGCTGCTTCGAGGAATGAAGACTCTTCATCTTCGGATCGCACGGCAGAACGAGAGCGCGCTGAAGATTGCGCGATTTCTCGAATCGCACCCGAGTGTAATTAAGGTTTTTTATCCCGGGCTGGAGTCCCACGAACATCACGAGATTGCCCGCCGCCAGATGCGCGGCTTCGGAGCCGTACTCAGCTTTGCCATCCGAGGCGGCTTCGATTCGGTGAAATCTTTTCTGCCGCGTTTGCGCTACGCACATTTGGCTGCGAACTTGGGTGCCGTCGAGACGGTCGCTGGTCCACCTTCCACCACCAGCCACGTCGAGTCCACCAAAAAGGAACGCGCGGCAAGCGGCATCCCGGAGGCCCTCATCCGTTACTCGGTGGGCATAGAAGACAGCGAAGATCTGATTGCCGATCTGCGTCATGCGTTAGACAAAGTCGTCCCCGCAAAACGGCGAGCAAAATCGTGACCTGTCAAAGTCGAGTCACATCAGGACCGGGAAGAATATTTTTCAGGGAGACTAGCCTTGCGGCAGTAAGTACGCGGAAAAGGTAAAGGCTGTGACATTGGTTATGCTCTAGCCGCCAGCTCTTGCGAGGGAGCTAACAGCGTGGATGCATGCACCGTCACAGCCCTTGATGCGATCACCGCTTTCGCGGTCCCAAACCCCAACTACTCCTCGCAGAGCCGTCGGTTTTTTCAGGTCTGGCTGTCCGCCGGGTCACCCCGCCGGACTGATCACTCAGCTTACTTCGGACTGGCAAAGTTTTATTTAAGCCAACCCTTTCAGCCGTCGACGGGAGCAACCTTAGAGAGTTGCTCGAAGATTGTCAACGCCCTTTTTTGGTGCAATCGGCGTTCTGCGCGGGATCAAATTACAAAATCGCAACCCATTGAATTGTTGCGGTTTAATGAATGACAGATTAAATTTTTGTCTATTTATCCACAGAAGAATACACAGGCGCTCGAAGGCGTGAAAAGCAACTAACGAATGTTTGGAGGAACCAGATAAGCATCTTGACTTCGCGAAGCAGCTCACGCATGGTGGTTATCAGCTACCAACACCAATGTCAGATCTCGTGGCCCACGTCGATGGCGGCTCGCTCGGGAATCCCGGCCCGTCTGGCATTGGCGTGGTAATGGACGGCTCCGCGGACGGCACCATCAGAATCGCCAAGTGCGTCGGGCGCCAGGACAACAATGTCGCCGAGTACCTTGCCCTGCTGGAAGCGCTGCAATGCGCGCTGAAGCTCAAGGCCAAGGCGCTCCACGTGTTTTCAGACTCCGAAGTAGTGGTCAGGCAGATGAGGGGCGAGTACAACTGCCGAAGCCCGCGGCTTTATTCCCTGAATTGGATTTGCCGGAAATTGGCCCGGTCGCTCGATTTCTCGATCTCCCACGTCCGGCGTGAGAACAACGCTGAGGCCAATCGTCTGGCCACCTGGGCCTCCCGCGTTGGAGCGGAAAAGCTTAACTCTAAATCTAGTGGCATGTCTGCCTATTTGGCTTGCCCAAACCCGGCTGAAGAGTAGAGTTTGCGCCTTTCAGATTTGCGGCCTTCGACGAAAACCCCTGTCGCGATCAGGACTCCAAGTGTTCAGCCGGATGATGCGGCGACCACTGCGGATCTTCATCCGGCGCCACGATCTGGCCGTCACGCATGTGGACCATGCGATCGCCATACTCGGCGGCCTCCGGATTGTGCGTGATCATGAGCACGGTCTGCCCTAAATCCTTGTTCGATTGGCGCAGCATGTCGAGGACGATGCCCGAGCTTTTCGAATCCAGGTTGCCGGTGGGCTCGTCGGCCAGCACGATGGCCGGGCGATTGATGAGGGCCCGGGCAAGCGCGACTCTCTGCTGCTCACCGCCGGAAAGCTCGTTGGGCCGATGCTCCAGCCGTTGCGCGATGCCGAGCATTTCCGTGATCTGCTTCAGGAACGCGGGATCGGGCGCGCCCAGGCCGGCGATGTCGACCGCGATCTCGATATTCGAGCGCGCGCTGAGAGTCGGCAGAAGATTGAATTTCTGGAAGACGAATCCAATCTTGCTTTTGCGCAACCGTGTGCGCTCGCCGTCGGAAAGCGTGGCGAAATCCACGCCGTCGATGGTGACGCTTCCCGAGTCGGTGCGGGTCAGTCCGCCGAGCAGATAAAACAGCGTGGACTTGCCGCTGCCCGAAGGCCCCACGACCGTGACGAACTCTCCCTTTTGCACGTCGAAGGAAACACCGCGCAGGGCGGGCACATCCACTTTGCCAACCCGATAGGTTTTGCGCAGCTCCCTGGCTTCAATGAAGGCCGGCATCCAGTAAAAACGATATCACAAGCGCAATTGATTCCTTGAGTCATTGAGCCATTGACCCATTGCTTCAGGGTTTCAACGGCTCAATGATTCAATGACTCAATGACTCAATGATTCCGCTCACGCCACAGTTGCGTGCTCCACGTCCACCGCACGGGCGCGGAGTTCGACCTGCCGCTTGGGGCCGCGCTTGCGAACCAGCAACAGGCGAATGCGTTCCAGCAGATCCACGGGTTCGTACATTCCCTTGCAGAGAAAAACATCGGCCAGCGTTTCGCGCTCGTAGATTTTGGCGCGGCCGGAGATCAACACCGCCGGCGTCTGCGGAGAAAGATTCTTGATTTCTTCGATCAGCCGCGAACCATCCACACCCGGCATGATCAGGTCGGTGAGCACCAGATCGACCCCGCCGCGGCGGAAGGCTTCAAGGGCCATTTCACCATTGTTGCACGCGAGCACGCGGTAGCCCCGCGTTTCCAGCATGACTTTACGGATGGAAAGCGCCTGCTCGTTATCGTCCACACAGAGAATTGTCTTTTTGGGCTTCATTGACGTGAACCTGACCGGGAGACAGTTATCACAAATGTCTTCTGAATTCGATACCTGATTTCTTTTTTTTGAGAATCGGAGCGAGGTGAATGCTAAATAGAATCGGAGCGCAGGTAAAGTGGCGCGCTCGCCAATGGCACTCTAGTGTTTGGCAAGGTCGTGCGAAAGGGCGGAGAACCGCGACTGTCGCACAGTTTCGTTCCGCTAGATCGCGATCGTGACCTCACCGCGGAGAACTTCTACACAATTTCCACCGACACGCACATTGACGATATGGTTATCTTCCCGCATGTCCGGTTTGGTGGCGCGAACAAAAATGCTGCTGGGACGGTGCATCTCAAGACCTTGCTCGATCAGGACCTGCTCGTCGCTGGCAGCAACTCCGTGCGCAACCATCCAGGCGGCGCAGCATCCCGCCGCCGAACCGGTCGCCGGATCGTCTCCGTTGTAAAAGATCATGCGGGCGTGAAGACGGGCCTTCGGATCGACAGTTTCGCGGCAAACAAAGTACAAAAACTTTCCCCCGCTGCGCGCGAGATATTCGGCGGCACGGTCGAGATCGAGGCGGAGTTTCCTCGCCGCTTCCAGCGAACGCAGGGCAACGATGGTGAACGGCATGCCGGTGGAGACAGTCTGGATCGGCGCGGAGTCGTCAAAATCGGCCGCGTTCAGGTTCGTGAGAGCCGCAATGTCAGCGACATTGTGAATCGCGCCGAATTCGGGATTCTTCTGCGTCATTTCTCCGAAAACGGGCTGCGGTGGTTCCTCGATGAAGCGCACTGGCACGGTGCCGGCATTCAGATCAAGCCGGACTTCGGTCGCACCCGTTTGGCCACGCAGAACGAAAGCGGTGCCCAGCGTCGGATGTCCGGCGAAGGCCAATTCTTCCTGGACAGTGAAGATGCGCACGCGGACGCCGCGGCTCTTTTCCGCCGCGGCGTCTCCGGGAAGAATGAAAGTAGTTTCGGAGAGATTCATCTCACGCGCCAATGCCTGCATGGTTTCCGCGCTGAGTCCACGGCCATCGAGAAAAACTGCCAGCGAGTTGCCGTTGAGGGCGCGGTCGGTAAAGACATCGACCTGCACCATTGACAACTGGACCGTGGAGAGCTTTCGTGTCGAAACCGCCATAGCTGAGAGTCTACCGGGTCCTGTTTTGCCGGCCAAGGCGAACTTCGCGACCCGATGCGCATACCATATTCCTTATTCCTTGCCGGAACCGTCCGGCCCGGGTTGACGAGCCGGAGGCGGGTGGATATTCTATCTCTACTAATGCAGTGGGGTTTAAACGCGCCGCCCGGCATCCTTTAATTTCAAAAGACTACACGAGGAACAAACATGTCTCTACGCATCAACTCTGAAGCTCCTAACTTCACTGCCGAAACCACCCAAGGCACGATCGACTTTCACCAATGGATCGGCGACGGCTGGGCAATCCTGTTTTCCCACCCCAAGGATTTCACCCCCGTGTGTACGACCGAACTGGGATACATGGCGGGTCTCGCACCGGAGTTTGCCAAGCGCAACACGAAAATTATCGGGCTGAGCGTGGATCCGGTGACCAGCCACGGCAAGTGGGCCGCGGACATTGAAGAAACGCAGGGCCACAAGGTGACCTATCCCATGATTGGCGATCCGGAACTCAAAGTGGCGAAGCTCTACGACATGCTGCCCGCCGAGTCTGGAACCACCAGCGAAGGCCGCACGGCGGCCGACAATGCCACGGTGCGCACGGTATTTGTGATTGGTCCAGACAAGAAAATCAAGCTGATGCTGATCTACCCCATGAGCAGTGGACGCAATTTCGACGAAGTGCTGCGCGTCCTGGACTCGATACAACTCTCCGCGAAATACAATGTTGCCACGCCGGTGAACTGGAAACCGGGGCAGGACGTGATCATTCCCACATCGGTTTCAGAAGAGCAGGCCAAGCAAAAATACCCCGGCGGCTGGAAGACTCTGAAGCCCTACCTGCGAGTGGTGGCGCAGCCGAAGTAGTTCGTGTTACGTTCCAGACGAACGTCGCTACGAACTACGGAAGCGCATGCGGTCCGGTGATCGTCCCGGTCTTCAAATTTGTGGTAAGTCATTGTTTTCAGTTTGTTACAGGTTGGCAAGCGGATTGCCGTGACCGATAAACGGCCCTAGACGGGATATTGAAACGGACACCAAACGGACGGTGAAACGGACGAAACGGACCAGATTCTCTCCCCGGAAGTAGGACCGTCATTCCTCACCGGTCTAACGCTGAAAAACCGGGACGATTCGCCGGAGCCAGTTAGAGGCGTCATGTACGTTGCAGGGGCACCGCATTTCGAGCAAGAGTGTTGATCCATGCTGTCCTCCCGTGTAATTTTACATCGTGCAACGGGGGGCTCTATGGAGTACGTACAAGTTCTGTTGGGTGTAATCGCTGTCCTTCTGTATCTGATTTGGAACAACACAAGTGCAATCAGTAAGCGAATGAGAGAGCGTTTTCCGACAGAGAAAGAAGAAGACTACGACTGGGCGATGAAAGACCCGGCGGGGCATTATGCAGCACACAAAGACGACAAAAAATAACGGCCTACTACTGATCCGAGGCAAAAACCCTTTGTTGCCCGATTCTGCAACACCCCTTCCAACAGCAGGCGTATCGCCCCTAGCGGGAGCCGGGACGGGGACGCACTCTGACTACGGCATTCCTGACCCCCTCACGTCCGTGCCCGCCGGGATAGAACTAAACGCTCCAAGCCAAAACGAACACGTAGACCACAACGGAAAGATACCCCAAAGAAAATAAAGAGATGGCCATCACACTCAGCGGCATCTCAATTTCACGGATAGACACTGCCCTTTTCATGGTTGACTGTGCCTTGCTGTTTATCCAGTCGGTCGCCCAATCCTTCACGGACTTGGCATCTTCAAGACTGTTCCCTGTCAATTTCTTGAACGCTTCCTCGTCAAACATTGCGGTGACGGTCTTGGCGGCTCCCCGATGTGTGTTTGCTATGCTGTCCAGATGCAGAGCGTAAGATTCCAAAAAATTGTGGGCAACAGAGCAGACGAGAGAAACCCAAAGGCAAGCGACCAAAATTGCCAAACTGACAAACAGGAGATGGTTTGCAGATACGTTAGCAAGCGGTTTTTGATGTAAAAATCCTGCACCTGATACCGCGAGTGCCAGTGAACCAGCCGTCAAGACGGCAAGTTTTTCATGGAAGTTTACGCTTGCAACAATGCTTTGAGAAGCAAATTGCTGGTGGGATTTCGACATTTCAACGATGTGGTCGAGAAATTTCGGAGAAAATTCAAACTTCGGCTCATTCTCCGACGGCTCCATGCCCGCCAGTCTACGTCTTTGTGGCCCGGTGCCGCAATGTCGCCTCCAACAGCAGGCGGATTGCAAGGAACATCCAAACCGGACGGCACACGTAAAAAAGGGCCAGCCAATGCCCCCGTGCCAAAGTAAGAATTGTCAGTGGGAGTACAAGCGATAGTTCTCCCGTAATCTCCGCTTTGCTGATAGCCCCGTCCCGATTGGCGGGGCTTTTTTCGCCCCATCATTTCTTCGCTGCCCTGATCTTCGCCCAACGTGCTTTCTGTGCTGCTGCCATTTTTCTGCGAGCGGATGCAGAGACCTTACGCTTTGGCGTCTCGACCGTCGCCGTCTTTTGTACGGATACACCGTGGCCCGTCTCACTCAATAACGCCAAAACCTGTTGCAGTCTTGAAATCTCGGCCCGTACTTCCCTGACAATGTTCTCAACGCTCAATGGGGTCTCCCTGTCGCAGATGCGACGGGACAGGATAGCACGGACAGTGCTGCCTCAGAGAAAGGCGGTGCTCGGTCATGAGGGAGCGAGAGATCGGGTCTCGCTCTCGTTCTCATTTTTGGGCGGCTTGGAAATCGGTAGGACTCTCGTTGTCTAGCTATTTGGGCGGATGTAAATGTGTAGTTCGTTCGGTTCTCCACTGCGACTGCAACCGGGGATTGAATCCGCCCTGTCCACGACCTTTTTTTCAACAAGGGCACTCCACACAGCTCTTACAAGAACCTGCCGATTCACACCAGCCATGAAAGATACTCCAGGATATGCTATGCACCCTCCGCTAAATATCGCATTGACTCTCGTGCTAGTTATCCCAGCTAGAAGCAGTGATGAACGCAATGCTTCAGCAAATTGGTCAGTCTCTGGAGTCGCTCTATCGACATCGATTTCGACCGCCTCTCCGCTGAAACTGCTCAAGAGCTTTGCGACCTCGCCTTCCTGCTCTTCGGACATCTTCAGGGGTCTAGGACCGCAATTGCCGCCTGACGCTTGATTGTTGCTTCCCCCTGCCTGCAAGATGCTACATGGACCTTGAGTGACAGGGCCTACGGCTGTGCCCTTGTCTCCTGTCGCTTGGGTGCTGTTCCCCCCTGACGTATTGTTAGTGCCAGATGTCTTGCTGCCCTTATCAGTGGATTTCTTGGAGACGGGAGCGGCAGGGAAAGAGTCTTCCTTTGCGTCAGAAGTCTTGGGGACATCAGCGGCCTTGGGAATGTCGTTTCGGGTGGCCACGTTTACTGTCTTCGGACTCGGGATCAGCAGAAACCAAATAACCAGACCAATAGTAATCACTGACATGCCCGCACCTGCCGACATTTTTTCCCAATCTGTGAAGCGGCTATAAGGTTGCTCAAGGAGTCTAGGTCTGCTCTGGGAAAAGTAGTGCACAGTCAAACTCAAGGAAACGAAAACAAGACTGCCGGGGACCATGCGGTCGGAAAAAGAAGCACCGTGTGCCAATGCCGCTGTGAGAAATACAAATCCCAGTAACAGCAAAACCTTGGACAAGGTTCCCATCTCCCGAAAGTACGAGAGAGGATTCCACTCTTGAGCAGCCATTTTCGCAACCTCCCAAAAGGGTGCCTAGCGAGGCCCGACGAGAATCTCCAAATCTCCCGCTCGAAGCGACTCATCGCTTCCCCAGTAAACGGGGATTTCAGCAGTGTTGAGGACGTTTCTTATACTTTCTCCCGTTGATAATAGAGCCTTCTGTTGAGCTTTGTCGTAGACGCACACGAAGACACCATGCGGCAGTGGTGGTACCCGACCATAACCCACCGAGTAAATGCTGAATTCCTTCCGAGGGTCAATAGCACTATAGACTTCGTATGCGTATGTTTGGCTGTCTGAATCGTCACTTGTTGCAATAAGCAACTTCACTGAGCTCGGTATTGTCAGGTGACCCAGAGCCGCCATTTGCTGTGCGGTCAGGCTTCGATTCATGGGGCCACAATTGGCTGTCGCTTGATTATTGCTTCCCCCAATTTGAAGGTTGCTACACGGTCCCTGACTGATGTTCCCTCCAACAGCACCGCTACCCGCTCCATGCTGCGTCGCAATCTTGCCTTTCTTCTTCGTACCGCCCTGCTGGTGTGCTGATTCGAGCTGGCTGTTTTCTTGGGCCTTCGCTTCCGACTGTGCTGCTTGGGGTTCGGACGGTATTGTGGGCTGTGCGACAGTAGACGATGGCGTCGGCTTGTCGTACTGACGGGTCACCGCCCAGATGATGAGGCCCGCAATCACACCAGTTACAACGAGGATTATCGACTGTCCCCACCAAATTTCCCACCATCTCTTCGGACTCACATCGGCAGGCGTCACCTTCACACTGTGTTTTGCTTCCACTGATACAACTCCCGCATCTGACCAATTTTAGTCTCAATACCCACAGTATACCCCTTGGCGAACACACGGCGAAAGTGGTATCGTGCCGGAATGGACGAAGGCCGCAAACGGGTGATCGGGATCATGGCTGCGATTCTGGCGAGTCTGCATATGCAGACGGCAGATGATCTGTTTGGGACGCCACAGGGAAGCCCACGAACGGACAAACTGATTGACGCGAGCATTCAGTGGGCAGAGCGGATAATGAGAAGGATTGATGCCGTGTGCGGGAAGAGGGAATGACCTCCAACCCTGCCTTGCCCCATTTATTTCTTGCCTGCCCTGACTGGCGTTGACTGGATTTTCGGACGTGGGGGACGTTCTGGATATCGGCGTTTTCCACGACGTTCCTTTGGCAAAGCCATCTCAGGGGTAAGAACAAGAACGTGAGGATTTTCGTTGAGCATATTCCAAACGACCTTCCGATGTTCTTCCAGGAATCGCACGTTCGGGAAAATATCAATAAGCCGTTCCAACGTTTCGATGTCATTGCAACTTAGTGCCGTCTTTGACAGTTCGCTCAACACTACTTCCAGACAATGCTTAAAATTCCGTTCAGGAGAATGGTCGCTCTTGATGCGATTGTGCTCGCCACAACAACCAGCCACATTTCCCAGAACATAGCCTTTACTTGAGTCCAGTCGATCCAGACCATTGTAGATGTAAGGATTTTTGTTCCTGCGGGGCGATTTCCCCTGTGCTGGAGGTGCTCCACACACGATGCAGGGCTGGCTTGTCAAACGCCAGAAGTCTCTTTTGGAGAGGTTAAATTCCCGTTTGTCTTCCGCTGCTCTGCTCTTGTAACTTTCGTACAAGGCGTTGAAACTTGCCGAATACCCATCCCGCCTGCGTATGCTCTCCGCTGATGTCGGATCGGGGCATTGTGGATCAACGTATCCGAACGGATAATCATCAATACGTGTGAGTGCTGGGTGACCTTCTGGCCAGCCCTTAATTGAGAAAATCATCGTACTGTCGCCTTCCGTGCGTCCAAGGCTTCCTCAAGCAATAATCTGATCGCATTTCCACGTGGCTCCACTCGCACGATTATACAATCAGCAGTCTGGATGCGGTTGTCATCCCGTTTGCCGCTGAATCTGCTCTAAAGGGGAATTTATGATCATCAAAACGGTGCTTGGGTTTGCTGCATTTATGCTGTTCGTATGGCTGCGGCTCAACTGCGTTCATCTTGGTGAACGTCTTCATGTCGCTTATCCTCTGGCAATTCGGCAGACGGTGACCTATGACGCTCGTAATCCTGACAATCGCTGTCTGGTGCTTCATACTTCTTATTTGACTAGCACATGAAAAAGTTCAACATGACCGCTATCCCGATGAACCACCGCAGAGCGTTGAAGCGTGCTTCTCTGTGGCGTAGACTCATGTCTACGACTGCCTGAATTTCCTGTCTCGTCACTTACCCTCCATTTCCGCCTTTGCCCGTTTGAGCGTTGCGTCAATCTTTCTGCGTTCAGCAGCTATCGCTAGTTTTGCCATACGGTCATCAGCTTCTGCCTTCGTTTTTCGAACCTTCAGCCGTCCAAGATTGGCCGCATGTTTTTGCTTCCTATCTTCGTCACGGAGACACCTTCCCCAGAGTGTCATCAGCATATCGGCTGCCTGTAGCCGCTGTGCTGACGTGGTGGTGGTGTCTGCGATCACCTGTGAGAGTGCTGTAACAAGATCGGGTAACACGGGGATCAAGGCAGCGGAGACTTTTTTGTACTCCCTTGCCGTGGTCCGCCTGACTGCTTCCTGAAGGTACACGCTGAGACGCTGGATATTGTTCATAAAAGCTGCTCGCTTTCCAGATCGGCCCGAATGTCCTGAAGCTCGGCCTGTTCTTTCTCAGCGGTTAGCCTTGCCTTGCCTGATGGCGTCCGTGATACAGCCGTGACGATCTGCCGGGTATGTAAGCAACTGAGCGTGCAAAAATATTCGGCGGATTCCTCATGCTGAACGACTGTCTGTACAGATACAACGGTTTCTAGTTTGTGGCAGACTGCACACCAGAAACGCTTGCCCGTACTCAATGACTTTGTGGCACCCGAGAGAGTATCTGGGGCTGTGTGTTTCATGACGCCCGCTGCTTCTTTCTTGTTTGCTCCCCATTCGCCAACTTGACCTGTTCTACTCATCGCCCCCTCCCCCTTGCTTTGTATACCGACCATGCGGCGATGTCGCCTGAAGACACCGGCCTGACCGCAGATCGCTATTTTGGTTATTACTTCCGTGATGTTGCTAGCCCAATTGCGGGCTGTTGTACTGATTAGGCCCACCTCCGCTTTTCGGAGGAGAAGGCGGGCGGTGACGAGCAGAAAGAAGGTTTTATGCACGTCATCATTGTGCTTCTTAAAGACGTTCTGCTAACCACTATCCACGAAGTTGTGAGAGAAACCGTTAGCAGAATGTTCCCAAAGAAGTGACCTACCCCGGAGGGATTCACAGTCCCTTCGGTATTTTCCTTGCCGTCCGACAGAACTTTCTTTTACATGTGTGAATCTTCATGCTTGCCTTGTCACTGGATACCCGTCGGCGTTTCGAGAGTATCTGAAGGGCAGGGCACTGATAGTTCTAGGTTGCCTGACAACCTGAGACGCTGCTCGGTGCCTTGCTCTCATCTGTTTAGGAAACCGAAACGAGATTTTGACAATATTTATTTTCGTCAAAGTCCAAGCCGGTCGAGGGCCTGCTCCGCTGCCAACCGCCTTGCTGACTGCTCGACTGGTATGGAAGGCTGTTCCGGGGCGTATTCACGCTCGGATCGGGTGATCGGGGCTACCCACCCTGTAGGGCTAATCTCACCCCAGCATGTTGTCTTTGCCGCGAGGTCATTATTGACTGGTATGGGGCTAGGCAACACAAACCGTTCCGTGTTGTCCTGATTCGTGCCGTAGTTTTCCAGTACCTTTCCCGACTGAAAGCGACTTTCAAACTCTTCCTGTGTGGTGTTAGGCCGTCCGGCTTCTTTGTTCCATGACGTGTTCCGACCTTCATAGATACCCGAGCGATTCAGCGGGCGGACATGCAAAGAAGTCCAATCCAAAAAGTTCCCGCTAGAACTGCACACTGTATCGCCCATTCCACAGTTCAGGATCAGCCGATGTACGGGTACGGCCACACCCCCGATCTTCTTTGCGACATAAAAGCCGCCGTCTGGTTTCTCTTTCAAAAAGACGGGCCACAACTTACGGACAAACTCCCAATGTGTTTCAGGGATAGTCCAGACGATAGGCACACCGTCAGACTCTCCCATTTTCACGCGATACATCGCCCCGTCTTTGACATGCTCGGGAAAGTCTGCGTACCTGCTCAATCTCGTTGCGGCATCAGCAATCCAGTCAGATATATCCAAATCAAAATCTCTGATTGCTTGTGCGGCCAGATGAAAGCCCTTTTCCTTTGCGAGCATACGCACCGCCCACGATAGGAAGCCCTCCCGTGTCTGTGCCTTGCAACGTCGCAACTTCTTTGCCACACGTTGAAGGGCGGTCTCGCAGTCAGAGACCTTGCCGTCTGCGTAATAGTCTGGAATGCACTCACGGGCGAAGGTTTCCAGTAAGTCATAGCAATCACCCCAGAACGCCTGTAAACGCTCACGCTGGGCTTTACGGCGAGCAACCTGTTCGTTCTTGGTGGACTGGCGGGCATTGGCAAGCAGAGTCTGTGTGTGTTCACTGGGCATAGTCCGCCTGACTGCCCGTAGCAAGCGGATTTTCCAACACTGCTTGCAGACGCCCGCACGTCCAGCACTGTTCTGACGCATTGACGCAGACCACTCCGTCGCCCTTCACTAATTGGTAGAACACGGGCAGACCGCACTCGCAGCGATCTAATGCCAACTCACGGATGTATTTCAACCGCAGTTCGCCTCCCACGCTGGTGTAGTCGTTCATCGGGATGACATCGCCGTCGTGGATAAATTTCACCCACCCCTTGCTCAATCGCTGGTCAAAGTCTTTCTCAATCGCTTCACGTTCGCGGAATGTTCCGGCGGCTTTGCAGTTCTCGCATACCTTTCTCGGGAAGACCTTGAATACATTCTCGTGTAGCTCTTGGAAGCCGTAAGCCACAGCATCCCCGCACGCACATAGAGGTAAAATGTGTTTGTGGATGTGTCCATCGCCGTCAACGTCATCTTCGGTGAGGATGTCGCCGCTTTTGAGCCTTCGGGTGATCGACCGGCCAAAGTGTGACGCGGCCAGTTCCGCCATCTCGTGTATTTGTTCGACGTTGGTTAGCACCTGCCGCACGATTCTGTACGGCGTACAATTGTCGCCTAGGTCACCCGCATTGATTCCAACAATACACTTACCATTCTCCTTACAATCCTCATTTTCTACACAGTTACTATAACTACTATGAATCTGGTCAGGTGACCTGAGAATCCCGTGGTCAGTTTTCGGATTTTCTCCATGGTCATTTGTATCTGTGGAAACGGAGTTAACCCCCGATGTCTCAGTGTTTTGGTCCGTGGTCACTTTTCCCCCTTCGCCCATGGTCAACCCGGAGCACATTCCCTTGGTCACTATGACCATGGCTTTCTGCCATGATGTGCTAGGTCGTAATCCTTTCACGGAGGGCCGTCCATGGTCACTTTTGCGTGAAGGTTCCACGTTGCTGATAACTCCCAGCCCGACTAATTTCTTGATACAACCGTTCACTTTCTGGCGTACCGCGTCTTCTGTTCGACCCCTAGCAGGAGTGCGGGCCGCGATCTGACTGTCGCTGAGACGGCACACGCCATCTCTACTGATAATCGTCTCCGCAATGATGACGCAGAATACTTCCAGCACATCATGCGACAACAGTTTTGGTTGGATTAGATTTTCGAGTATCAGTTTACTCACGGGGACCATCCTCACCCATGACCCGTGTCATGTGTATCTCAGTCGGGTACTGCTCTGGGTCGGTGTGGTGATGTTCGTGAATGAATTCGCCTGTGGCAGACTTGCGAGTCCTGATCTCTTTGATCTCTTTCGGAACTTCCGCTAGCGGTGTTTCTAATGCTTGGATTACTGCGGTGAAGTCTGGAACGTTGAGCGATTTCAAAATGCGTTGTTCCGCAATTGCTGATTGCGGGAGTGGATACTTTCGGAGTGCTCTAATCTTCTGTAAAGCGAGTGCTGCTATCGTGGTCATTTTCTGGGTTTCCTTTCGGCGGATCGGTACATCTACAAACAACAAAAAGCCCCGCCCATCATGAGCAGATGGACGGGGCACGCACTTCCACGCTCCCTGATAAAGGCGTGGAAATCTTGTTTCTAAATTTGATGAATCGTTATCAGGGATTCACTGTGCGTGCCGGATGGCTTGTCTTGGTAGTTGAAGGTCACGCTCAGAGCCGAGCGGAAGGCTTGCTGCTGTTCCTATCTCTTGCTGCCCGCCGTCCCATCGGCGGTCCTGCTGATCTGGTGATGCCCTGGCGGGCACTCTCTTCTTACTCTTTCATCTTACTACAGATATAAACCGCCGTCAAGAGAAAAGTTGCTGCATCTATAAGGTTTCTTTGCAGTTAGTAAGTCTGTACGACGTACAAAGGCGGGCAACCTATAAACTGTGTACACGTACAAGAAAGCGGCCCGGAATCCTACGATAGTGCTGCCTTGTTTCGATGAAATAATCCCGTCTTTATGGCGTGTTCGATTTGTTCTTTCTGGGTCATCCATTCGAGATTTGTCACAGCGTTGTTCCACTTCTGCAACCCTTCCTTGTGGTTGACGGTCGGCTTACTGGTCGGGTTAGGGATGTGATGCAGAGCGACCAACCTGTGAAGTCTTTGGTACGACTGCTTCCCGGTCCCATCAGTCAACTTGACTCTGGCATATTCTTTCTCATGCGAATAGTTTGCCGTCTTTATCCTGCCCGTCTTGGTGTTCATCACCCGCCCTTGGTCCGATACTGCGTAGTTCTCAAAGCCCTGTATCTGTGCCCAAACTTCTCCCATACATACCCCTATCCCCGCAAACGAACACGGGACTCCTACACTCTTTGTTCGCCATACGATAAATCCGAAAAAGGGACGTTAGACACCCCTTACCACCCTGCCCGCGTACACAAGCAATACAAGATTCCAAAGGCGTCTTGCCAGCCCCGCTCGGCGGCTGGTGGTGGTCACCCCGGAGACCCCTGCCACTGCCGGGGTCGGAAGCATGCTTTGGCCCTCTATTTATGGTACCTACTCTTTTGTTGTCAATGGCTTGGACAATGCTGCTGTTTTCACAGTAGGAGAACATAAGACGAAACCACGCAACGTACTGATTTCATTGGTCCCCGACCCGGACCCGTACTGAAACGGATTTCAAACGGACACCCGTAATAAATGTATTAGTGTCAATGACTTATAGCGGTACTCACAGTTGGAAAGACCGTGAGGAATGCGTCACTTTTCTCAAGGATGGCAGAGCGTAGTCAATGGGAATCTGGGAATCGGGGAATCTGGGAATCAGTTCCACGTCAGCCGATCCGCTTAATCTCATTGAGACAATTCTGTACATCACCATCGTCCAACGCAAAGCCGCTGTTGCTGCCGAAGATATCCTGTACTGCCCCTCTGTTGGCGTTGGCTGTGTAATCCAGATTGAGGGCGACGAAGATCATGGCTCGGCGGACAAAATCAGGAACCTGTGTCTTGTAGTTAGCACCCAACAAAGCGAAGGCTGTTCCGTACTTGTTCAAGTCATATTGCATGGTGATCGGTTGCCCGATCTGTGCCGATTTACGCCCTTCACTATCGGATGCCTTGGCCCTTTCGCTAACTATGTGTTCAAGGAGTCGCAATGCTCTCGTTTGCACGTCGGCTTCTGCGGTGTTCCCTACCTCTATCTGTTTCCTGATCGAATCGAGAATCTCTTGATACTCCTTTGTTGAGAGTATCGGCTTACGCTCTGGTTTTCTCCTGCCCGACTTTGTTCCCATGTACCCTCCGATTTGTATAATGCTCTCCAGGACAACGTACCGACTTGTTGGCAACTGCCAATAAGTCCGTCTGCTATCTAAACGAAAACGCCCGACGATTCCCTTCGGATTGCTCGATTTCTGTACGGATACACTTATTGCGTAGCGTTCGCACAACGGTTCAACCACGCTTCGATGTCCGACCGGCGGAATCTCAGCATCTTTTTGTGAATCTTGATTGAGGGCAGTGGGTGCCTGCCGCGAACCTGTGACCGAGACCGGCACAGTTCATAAATCTGGCGTGGTGTTACTTTCAGCCATGCGGACAGGTCTTCGACTGTCAGGATTTCAGAATGGACAGAGACTATGGGCGGGGGTGTTGCATTGATGCTGTTGCTGGGCATGTCATGGTGCCCTCCAGATCGCAGGATTTTCACCCACGAATGAGATGCCAGAGGTTCGCTAACGAACGGTCCCCATCTCACGCCCGTGCCAAAACTGCTGGCCGGGTCTTGACTGCAAGTCCAGCATAGCAGTTCCACTGCCAAAAGCAACTTACTTTAGTAACCGGGGCCGGGTTACTTTGGTAACTGTACAGATACAATCGGCTCTATCCCAGCACCCTCACTCAATGCCTTCGCTACGGCATCCTCAACTAACTTCGTCCCAGCAAGCAACGCTTCCGGCACCGCCTTGAGATAGTGGCGTGCTGTGACCGCTGATCCGGGTTTGTGTCGGAGTAGTTGCTGACTTGCGAGGGCGTTGCCGCTCAACTGTAGCAGCATCGTTGCTGCCCCACGTCGGCCTGCGTACAGACCTTTCCATTTCAACTTGTGAGCGATCACGGCGGGACGTATCTTCGTCCTGATCCAATCTCGCAGATCAACCGGGTTGCCGTTCTTGTTCTCGAATAACCACCCCTGTGCGGGACTGCCACATTGTTCCCGCCATATCTGTAGAGGCATGGCGATGGGAATCATCAGCGGTAACGGCTGGCCTGCTTCGTCGGTCTTTAAGCCGGTTTCGTTGCCCTGCTTGTCAATTGCACGTCGGATGTGAACGTGAGCCACTTCAATGTCCCAATCGTCCTCTTGACAGACCAAGCAGTTCTCGCTTGATCCATCGCAGAAATCTTCCCAACGCAGACCACGAATCTCTGACGGTCGAAGGCCCCAAAAGAACGACAGCGACATGACTAACTGACACTCGACATAATCAGCGAGTGCGGAAAGAATGTGCAGTGCTTCCTTCAATGAATAATGCCCGGTCTTAGCGGGACGTGCGGTCTTGCCCAACACACCGGCACCGGTGATTGGATTCTTATCGACATAGCCGAGAGCGAGTGCGTGAGAAAAAATTCCAGACATGAGCGACCGAATATGGTTAATCGTGTTCCGCCCCTGCTCTTTTGCGAGCGATGTCAGAAAGCCGGTCGCAGCGGCTGTCTCATACGATCTGACAGTTGTGTTCGCAAAGTGATCTTTCAGATGCAGCGACCAAATCCCCGCATAGCCTGCGACGGTAGATGCACGAAGATTCGGCTCGCCCGCCTTCGGGTTGATTTCTTTTGCCCACGGCAGATAGACATTCTCCCAGAACGTGACGACTCCCATGTCCGGCTTTGGTGCCCCGTTGCCATTCACCGGCTCTGCAATCAGTTCCTTGAGTTTCTTGTCGGCAAGATCACGGATCGCAGGACACGTCACACTGAAATGAACGTTATCCTTGTCCGCCAGTTTGCACGATTTCCGGTTGCCCGCTGCGTCCTTGTATTCGAGATGCCACGCACCATTCTTGAGTCGGACGCTGCCTTCGCCCCGCTGCCTTCGCCGCTTGTACTTCGCTCGGGACTTTGATATCTGTGTATCGGTACCGATGCTGTCAGTTTCGATGTGCGTCTCCATGGCAACCTCCAACACCATAGTACGCCTGAAACGGACTGAAACGGACATAACCTTGGTAACTTATTGAGGAAGCGTATGGTTGCGGGTGTAACTCCCGGTCTTCAAAACCGGCGGGCGGCATCTCCGATGTTGCCGGTGTGTTCGACTCACACACGCTTCCGCCACAATGAAGGCACCTGGATCTCGCTCTAAGCCGGAAAAAGAAACGGTGCAGTCACCGCATCGGGGAGAAGCGGGACTGCACCACCAAGGAACAGCCGTGCTCGGGGAAGGTCACCTTGTCACCGCTTAGGCTAACAACTCCGCAATCCAGCGTCTGTTCAAAATTGCTCACTTCTCAAGAAAAGTTCGCCACTGGCTTTTTTTCTGCCGCAGTCTTGGCAAGACCACTGTACTGGTTGATATGTTCGAGTTCCTTGAGATGGTCGTACCAGGTGAACTTCAGGATGATCGATGTAATGGCGACGACGCCAAACGCGATGGCCGCCGTCCGCAGCCTCCAGGTCACGATATAGATCGGCAGGGCTACCAGGGCGATCTGCCAGATCATCCCCACCGCGATGTTGAACATGTCGCGAAAGAAATCTTTGTTCCTTTGAAAAGACGGGTCTTCCGCCTGCACTTTCTTCAAAATGGGTCCCCAGAAGCCCCAGGGCCGCACCCGCCGGTAGAACTCTTTCAACACCGCTTCATCTTCCGGCGCGGTCAGCCAGGTGCCCGCGAAGCAGCCGATGAGCGATAGCAGGAACACAATGCCAAAGCCTACCGAGACTTCCAGGTTCAGCGAATGCGCATGGGCGAAATTCTGCAACGGTTCGATCTTTGTGAGGAGCGCCGGAATGGTCAGCGCGGAAGAAATTCCCGCCACCATGCCCCAGAAATAACCGTAGCCATTGAAGCGCCACCAGTACCACTTCAGCACATTCGAAGCGGTGTAGCCGCCCCACAGCGCGGTCACGATCCAGATCACCACTCCGTTCACGCTGGTCACGTACCAGCCCAGCAGCACGCCCAGCAGAACTACCACGAACGAACTCAGATAGCTCAGGCGCACGTAAGTCTTCGGGCTGGCATTCGGATTGATGAAGCGCTTGTAAATGTCGTTCACGAAGTAAGGTGGCGCGGCATTCACGGTCGCGGCGAAGTTGGACATATACGCCGCCAGCAAGCCCGCAATGAGTACGCCAAGCAAGCCGGCCGGCACAAACAGCGCCAGCGCCGACGGAAGAATCCGCTCGAAATCCATGTTCGTGCCCATGGCGCGGATCTGGCCGCTGAAGAACACCAGCGAAAGCACGGTGAGTCCCGTGATCAGGAAGTACCGCGGGAAGGTCAGCACGACGTTCACCCACCCGCTCATCATCGAGGCTTCGCGCGGATTCTTGCAGGAAAGAACGCGCTGCATGTCGTAGTTTGGCGCAGGGCCGGCGGCGCTGATCAGGATGCCTTTAAAGAGCAGCATCATGACGAAGAATCCGAACAGCCCGTAGCCGTCCTGCGCGATGCGCGCATTGGCCGACGGCACCAGCGTGGACCAATCCAAATTCAAGTGCCAGCCAAAGAAGATGTTGCCCCAGCCCGCGGGAGTGAAGCGCTGCAGCGTCCCCGGCGCGACCTTCATCATGGCGATGATCCCCACCGCGAAGGACGCCACCGAAAGGATGCAGAACTGCAACACTTCCGTGATCACCACGCTGAACATGCCGCCCTTGATCACATAAATGGCGGTGATGGCAATGAGCATGAGGGCGTACTGATTCACACTGAAGTGCCAGGGCAGGAAGGTCGCGGCGAATTTGCCGATGCCCTTGAACCCGTAGGTGAAGAATCCGATGATGCTGATGAACGCGTAAATTACGACGATGATGTGGGCAAGCTGCGCCCCGCGGCCCTTCCCGAATCGCGTCTGAATCCACTCCGCGCCGGTCATCACATTCGATCGCCGCAGCCACGTGGACATATACACCATCAGGAAGACCTGGTTGAAGGTCGGCCAAAGCCACGGGATCCACACGCTCTTGGCGCCGTACACAAACATCCAATAGACCAGCAGCATGGTGCCGCTGATATCGAACATCCCCGAAGCGTTGGAGATCCCGAGGATGTACCAGGGCATGACGTTGCCGCCCAGGAAGTACGCCCTCATATCGCGCGACGCGCGATGGGAGACCCAGTATCCGATCAGGACCGATAGCGCCAGGTAAGCAATAATGATGGCAATGTCAATTACGTGGAGATGCATGGTGAACCTCAGTTGGGGCGATCTGCCGCACAATCCATTACCCTTGCGCGGTCAGTTTCCACAAGTTACCGGCATTCAGCCCGCCGGACAGCAATCCCGGGCCGATGACCAAGGCCAGTTTACGAGCAATGCGATTACCATCAACTCAAACTTTCGCGGGCGCGCGCCAATCCCCGCAGTGATTGCCCTCACCTGAGGGCGTGACAAACAGCACACTGCCGGACATGCTGTCTTGTGGTTGTGTCGTTTCATGTCTACACCTCAAAGTTGTTCCACGCTAGTAAAAAATCGTTATACTAAATGTTCTTACCAGTCCGAAAAACCTTCTTTTCAGAAAGCCGCCCTCATGAAATACGGTTACTTCGACGATCAGAACCGAGAGTACGTAATCACTCAGCCCGATACACCCCTGCCCTGGATCAACTACCTCGGCTGCCAGGCCTATTTCGGCATCATCTCCAATACTGCCGGTGGCTATTCTTTCTACCGCGACGCACGCCTGCGCCGCATCACGCGCTACCGCTACAACAACGCTCCCTTCGATCTGGGCGGACGCTACATTTATCTTCGCGATGATGCCTCTGGCGAATTCTGGTCTCCCTCCTGGCAGCCTACGCAGCACAAATTGGAGAAATACGCGTGCCGTCACGGCATGGGCTACACCACCATCGGCTCGCAATATGCCGGCATTGAAGCGAGCACCCGCTACTTCGTGCCTCTCGACGAGAATCTCGAAATCTGGCAATTGACGGTCACGAATCGCCGCCCACAGGCCGCCGCACTTTCGGTTTTCTCCAGCATCGAGTTCTGCTTGTGGGACGCGCAAGACGATTCCACAAACTTCCAGCGCAATTTCAGCACCGGCCAAGTCGAAGTCGAAGACGGCGTAATCTATCACAAGACCGAATACCGCGAGCGCCGCGACCATTTCGCGTTCTTCGCGTGCTCGGAAAAAATCGCCGGCTACGACACGCAGCGCGACGTCTTCCTCGGCCCCTATCGCGGCTGGGACAATCCCGCCGCCGTCGAGCGCGGGCAGTCGTTCAATTCCGTTGCCCACGGTTGGGCTCCCATCGGCTCGCACCACGTCAAGCTCGCCCTCAAGCCCGGCGAATCCCGCCAAATTGTTTTTGTTCTCGGCTATCAGGAGAACCCGCGGGACCAGAAATTCGATCCGCCCGATTCGCAAATCATCAACAAGAAAGCGGCAAAAGCGATGATCGCCAAGTATCGCGTGGCGGCGAATGCCGACGCCGCTTTCGAGAAGCTTCGTACTTACTGGAATGAATTGCTCGGCCTCTGCCAGGTGGAAACGCCCGACGTGCACACCAATCGCATGGTGAACATCTGGAACGCATATCAGTGCATGGCGACGTTCAACATGTCGCGCTCGGCGTCCTTCTATGAATCCGGCATCGGCCGCGGCCTCGGCTTCCGCGATTCCAATCAGGATCTGCTCGGGTTTGTTCACATGGTTCCGGCCCGCGCCCGCGAACGCATACTCGATCTCTCCGCTACGCAACTCCCGACCGGAGGCGCGTATCACCAGTACCAGCCGCTCACCAAGCGCGGCAACGATGACGTGGGCAGCGGCTTCAACGACGATCCCCACTGGCTGATTATCGGCGTCGCTGCTTATCTCAAGGAAACCGGCGACTGGAGCATCCTGGCTGAACCGGTCCCCTATGACAACGCGCCCGGCTCCGAAACGCCGCTCTACGAGCATCTGCAGCGCAGTTTCCGCTACACGCTCGAGCGTCTAGGTCCGCATGGCCTGCCGCTCATCGGCCGCGCCGATTGGAACGATTGCCTCAACCTGAACTGTTTCTCCGATTCGCCGGGCCAATCCTTCCAGACCACGACCAACAAAGACGGCAAGGTTGCCGAATCCGTTTTCATCGCCGGACTGTTTGTGCTCGCCGGCCGCGAGCTCGCCGATATAGCAATGCATCGCGGCCTCGCCTCCGAGGCTGCCTCCTACCTGGCCGAAGTCGCCCAGATGGAAGCCACCATTCGCAAGCATGGATGGGATGGCGAGTGGTTCGTGCGCGCCTATGACGATTTTGGCCGCAAGGTTGGGTCAAAAGAAAATAAGGAGGGCAAGATTTTCATCGAAACGCAGGGCTTCTGCACCCTGGCCGGCATCGGCCTGGACGACGGCTTAGCCGTTCGCGCTCTGGAATCCACGCGCCAGTTGCTCGCGACCAAACATGGCATCGTCCTGCAGCAGCCCGCCTACTCGAAGTATTACATCGAGTTCGGTGAGATCTCTTCGTATCCGCCGGGCTACAAAGAAAACGCCGGCATCTTCTGCCACAACAATCCGTGGGTCATCATCGGCGAAACGCGAGTCGGTAACGGAGACGCCGCCCACGACTATTACACGCGGATCAATCCTTCCGCGCGCGAGGAGATCAGCGACGTCCACCGCTGCGAGCCTTACGTTTACGCCCAGATGATCGCCGGCCGCGACGCTCCTACGCATGGGGAAGCCAAGAACTCATGGCTAACCGGCACGGCCGCCTGGAACTACTACGCCATCACGCAATGGATTCTCGGCATCCGCACATCTTACGATGGCCTGCTGATCGCGCCGGTCATCCCAAAGAACTGGCGCGGCTTTAAGGCCACCCGCAAGTTCCGGGGCGTCACCTACCATATCGAAGTCGAGCGCGCGGGAGACGGCAACCAGGTTTCTCTCGAAGTAAATGGCGCACCTGTGGAGGGCAACCTCGTGCCGCTGCCGTCGTCGGGCACCAAGAATGTGGCCGTCAAAGCGACGTTGCGCTAAGTTCCGGGGTGTGCTCTATGGCTCGGAGTCCGTTGCCGTATCCCCCTCGTGTGGGGACGGGCGCCCTCGCCCGTCCAGGCCGAGCGCAGCTCGGCAGCTGCATGTGGTCATAGCAACTCTGGATTCGCTCTCGTCGGTGCGGGTGGCCGCCCCGCAAGTTTGCCATACGTGTTCAGCACGGCCAGATTCTTCCGGATCAGTGCATTCCGCTGTTCCACGCAGGCAAAGCTTCGCAGCAGATCTTTCGGCGTGTTCATCGTGTAATCCAGCAACTTCTCTACCGTGCTCGTGGCCACGTTCAGCCGCGTGTCTGACGCGCCGTAGTAGATGTACACGTCCCCATTCATGGTCGCGATCCAGCCGTTGCTGAACGCCACGTTAGAGACGTCCCCAATCTCGCTCCTCGCCCTGCGGCGCCAGAAAATATCCCGCCGGCTGGTGCGTGATTACATACGGTCTCTCCGGTTCGCTCAAGAATGTGTACAGCACGTAGCGCAGCCCCGCAGCCGTGTTCCGCACCCCGTGCGCCAGATGCAGCCAGCCTTTGGCGGTCTTGATCGGCGCCGGCCCCAGTCCATTCTTCACTTCTTTTATAGTGTGGTACTCGCGATTATCAATGATGATTTCATTTTCGATATTCGCGCCTGCCATCGTGCTGCACAGTCCCCAGCCGATGCCTCCGCCTTTCCCTGCCTGAATGAATTCATCCTGGGGCCGCGTATACAGCGCGTATTTTCCATCCACGAATTCCGGATGCAACACCACGTTCCTTTGTTGCGGCGATTTCGTCTTCAAATCCGGCAGCCGCTCCCAGTTCTTCAAGTCCTTGGTGCGAGCAATCCCGCACTGCGCCACCGCCGCCGACGTGTCCCACAGCGGCACTTTCGGATCTTTCCGCTCGGTGCAGAAGAGGCCGTAGATCCACCCATCCTCGTGCCGCACCACGCGAATGTCATAGACGTTCGTGTCCGGGTCGCTCGTCTCCGGCATCAGGATCGGGTAATCCCAGAAGCGGAAGTTATCCACTCCGTTCGGGCTTTCCGCCACCGCAAGAAACGATTTCCGGTCCGCTCCCTCGACCCGCGCAAACACGAGAAATTTCCCTTCATATTCCATCGCGCCGGCATTGAATGTAGCGTTGATGCCCATCCGTTCCATCAGGTGGGGGTTGCTCTTCGGGTCGAAATCGTAGCGCCAGAACAGCGGAGCGTGCTCCGCCGTCAGCACTGGATTCACGTACCGGTCATACACGCCGTTCCCACCCGTCGCTTTCGCGTTCTTCCGCACGATCAGCTTCTCGTGTTGCCGGAACAGCTCTTGCACTTTTTTCCTATATTCGGATTCGCTCATTCGTCTTCTCCGGTCATAACGGTTTCGGCTCACACCTGCGTTGCGTATACACCGTTTCACAAAGAGTCCCAGTCAGGCCCTCGGCGTCGCGCCGGGAGGTTTCCCTCCGTGCACCTCTGTGCTCCCTGTGGTTCAGGCTTTTCCTTTGCCGAGGCACACCGGACTGCATGCCCTAAGGTCCGTGCCTGGCCAACTTGTCCAGCCGTTCCACCACTTCAAAGCAAGTCCGGCTGTTGTGATACGGACACTTCCACGGATCCACCTTGTACTTGTCGTCGCTCGGCGTTCCGTCGCGCGACACCAACCAATACCACTCTCCGTGCTGGCGATCCACGATGTACTTCTCGATGAACTCCCAGCTCTTCTCCGACGCTTTCAGAAAATGTTCTTTCCCTGAAATTTCGTAGGCGTTCAGGAATCCCACCACCGCCTCAGCTTGCGGCCACCACTGCTTGTCCGTGTCTATGATTTCCTTCCCTCTGCCTTCGTAGAACAGGCCGCCATCCGTGTCCAACGCCTGTTCATATACCGCCTGCGCCATGCTCACCGCCGCTGTCCGCGTTTCCTCCAGAATTGCCCGGTCGCCCAATACTTCCGCGGCCTCGCAGATCAGCCAACTCCCCTCAATATCATGCCCATACGAAAACCGGTCCGAGCGGTCGTGCCACGCTTCGTCGAAGAACATTCGGAGATGGTGCGTCTCCGGATCAATGATATGGTCGAGAAAAATCCGCAGCAGTTCCCGCAGGCGCTTCCGCAGCCCATCGTCATTCCATATTCGCAGTAGATTCGCATACGCTTCCAGCAAGTGCAGGTGCGTGTTCATGGATTTCTTCTCATCCATATCCACTTCGCTCAGCCGCTGCTCGCCCGCCAGCTTCCAGTCGCGCTCGTAGGTCTCGAAGTATCCGCCGTTCTTTTCGTCATGGCTCACGTCTTCAATCATCCGGTACAGCGCAATGGCCTTTCCCAGCGGTTCTTTTTCGGAGCTCGCAGCCGCGTACTCCGCCAGCGCGTACACGGTAAACGCCTGCCCGTAAATCCGCTTTTTCGTCTCCACCGGATTTCCCAGGTGGTCCACCATCCAGTACACACCGCCAAATTCCGCGTCCCAGAAAAACCGCCGCAGATACTCGTACGCCCGTCGCGCTGTCCGCAGATACACCTCGTCCCCGTAGACCTTGTACGCCTTGGCAAATGTCCAAAGAATGCGCGCGTTCAGAATCAGCCCCTTGTGCGCCAGGGGATCGATCGTCAGATCATTCGCAATCTGTCCGCGAAACCCGCCGTACTCATCGTCCACCGCGTACTTCAACCAGAACGGCAGAATGTCGCTACGCAATTCAAGCTCGACCCGCTCTCGCAACTTTTCCACAGCCGCTCATCCTTTCTGCTGCACCTCGTTATCCGTCGGATAGTGCCTGCATCGTCCTAGCGGGAAAACGTCGATTCTTCGCGCCGAATCTGGAGTATACGCCGCGCAAAACGCCAAGGTAAGGTTAGATAAACGTTAACTGTAAAGGAAAAGCGTGCCCTCGCCGCCCGATCGCGCTAGAATAAGGGTGCTTCGCTCCGCAGGACTTGAGCGAGGTTTGACCCCATGAAAAAAGCTGCTAAGGCGCGCCGCTCCCCGAAGGCGCCTGCCGTTACTCTCAAATCACTGGCTTTGCATCTCGACCTCGCGGCCGGAACTGTTTCCAGTGTCCTCAACAATTCGCCCGCCTCGCGGTCCATCCCCGAGCGCACTCGCAATCGCATCGTCAAAGCTGCCCGCGAGCTCAACTACAGCCCGAATTTCCTCGCCCGTTCTCTCCGCGTCCAGCGCAGCTACACCGTCGGCGTCATCGCCGAAGAAATCGGCGATTTCTATGGCGCAACGGTCATCGGAGGGATTGAAGCCTTCCTCCGTAAGAATAATTTCTTCTTCCTCACCGTCGCCCACCACCATGACTACGAACTCATGCGCTCTTATTCCCAGTTGCTTCTCACTCGCGGCGTCGAAGGCATTATTACCATTGACACCTCCGTCGACCAGCGGCCCACGGTGCCAACCGTTGCCATCGGCGGCCATCAGCACGCCCCCAACGTCACCAACGTTATCCTCGATCACCATCGCGCCGCGCGGCTCGTTCTTCAGCATCTGAGCGGCCTCGGCCACCGGCATATCGCTTTTTTCCGCGGGCCTTCCCTCAGTTCGGACTCCGTCCCGCGCTGGAACGCCATTCAGGAAGTCGCCGCGGAAATGAATATCCCCATCCACCACGAACTCGTCTTCCAACTCGAAAATGTCGAGAACACGCCCGAAATCGGCTATCTTCCCGCGAAAGCGCTGCTGGCCGCCAAGCGCCCCTTCACCGCTCTGTTCGCCTATAACGACACTTCCGCCCTGGGCGCTATGATCGTCTTCCACAAAGCTGGCCTCAACGTTCCCGGCTGCGTTTCCGTCGTCGGCTTCGACGACATCGCCTTTTCGTCTTTCGCCATTCCTCCTCTGACCACCGTCCACCAGCCCCTTCTCGAAATGGGCGCCGTCGCTGCACAAACCCTGCTTGATCGCATCGAGAATCGCGTTCCCTTTAATCCTGAAATCGCCCTTACCCCGGAACTCATCATCCGCGAGTCCACCGGCCCCGCCCGCAGTCTCTGAAGGCGCGCGTACGCTGCAGGTTCAGTGGTAGAGTCACCTGGGAGAGTCACCTTCTAATACGGCACGACGACTGAAGAAGGAGAATACGATGTCGATGGAGAAAACGAGGCGAGAGTTTCTGAAATCCTCGGCGGTGGGATTGGCAGCTGCCGCAACGGCACGGGCCTTGCCCGCATTAGACGCGGACACCATCGGACAAAAGAGAGAGATCGCCGCGTGGGTTACGAGCGGGAAAAATCGCTTTGTCCCGCAGAGTGGACTGCGATGGCGCACCGCTCCCGCCAAGCCTTCCGAGCCCGCGATTGTTCTTAACCAGGAGAAACAATTCCAGACGATTCTCGGTTTCGGCGCCGCATTTACCGACGCTGCCTGCTTCACATTCAATCGACTCCCGCCGGCGACGCGCGAAAGCCTGTTTCATGAGTTGTTTCATCCCACGGAGATGGGACTCAACGTTTGCCGCACCTGCATCGGATCCAGCGACTACTCGACCAAAGTGTACAGTTACGACGAAGGAGAAGCCGATCCCGAATTAAAGCGCTTTTCGATTGAGCAAGACCGCCAGTACATTTTGCCGATGTTGCGCGAGGCGCGAAAGGCGAATCCAGAGCTTTTTCTTTTCTCGTCGCCGTGGAGTCCGCCGGGCTGGATGAAGTCCGGAGGATCGATGCTGGGCGGTTCGATGCGCCAGCGCTATTTGCCGGCCTACGCGCAGTACTTCCTGAAGTTTCTTCAGGCCTATGCCGAGGAAGGAGTTCCGATTCAGGCCGTCACCATACAAAACGAAGTGGACACCGATCAGGACGCGCGGATGCCGGCATGCATTTGGCCGCAGGAGTACGAGCTTAAGTTCGTGCGCGACCACCTCGGGCCGTTGCTCGAAAAGCAGGGCCTCGCAACGCATGGTCTCGCAACCAAGATCTGGATTCTCGATCACAACTACAACTTGTGGGGCCGCGCCGTTGCGGAACTCGATGACCCGGTCTTGCGGAAATACTGCAATGCGATTGCCTGGCATGGCTACGTCGGGACTCCGGAGATGATGACCAAGGCGCATGAGGCTCATCCCGGCGCGGAAATGCATTGGACCGAAGGCGGGCCGGACTACACCAGCCCCGACTATCTGACGGACTGGGCCAAGTGGGGTCAGACGTTTACCGAAGTTCTGCGCAACTGGTGCGATTCGATCACCGGCTGGAACCTGGCGCTCGACGAGCACGGCGAGCCGAACATCGGGCCATTTCCTTGCGGAGGCCTGGTCACCATTCACTCCCAGACCAGGGAAATCACCCGCAGCGGACAGTATTGGGGTTTGGCGCATTTTTCGCGGGCCATTCGCCGAGGCGCGCGCCGCTTCGATTCCGAGAGCGCGCTGCCGCAGATCAGTCATGCGGCCTTCGCAAATCCGGATGGAACCCGTGTGCTGGTCGTGAGCAACCCCGGACCCGCTCTGACCGCCGCAGTGCAAATGGGAGGAATGAAAGCGGACATTGCTTTAGACAGCGATTCCGTGACCACATGGGTGTGGTCGAAAGAAGCGTGAGCTTGATGATTTCCACGTTGGACGTTCATTTCCTGCCACGGCCGTCGGGGCGTCGCTGATTTCCTTGCTGGCACTCGGCCTGACTCCCAGCTCTTTGGGATATCTGTCAGGCTTACTGCCACAGGGCTACGACGGTCTGTAGCGGCCCCAGGTTCACTTCTGTCTCCGGCGCCGATTTGTCCGATCCCCAGATCCGCGTTCCATGCAGTGCATTGTCGTGGTGCAGGACGCAACCTACAGGCTTAGCCGACCCGTTCGTCAGCACAGTGGCATAGCTCCTGCCATTCTGCATGACCCGCAGCAGACATGCCGGATTTTCATCGTCGAGCGTGAATGGCATCGCCGCATACATCGACGAGAGCGCAGTTCGCAGGTACTTCGCCAAGGGCGCAGAGTCTTCCGTCCACGCACCCAGGCCGACCGGCGACGGAATCCAGATTACGCGCCCACCGCCTGCAAGGTGCCGCTCGGTGGCGACCGTTTCGCCGTCTTGCGTCGCAATTGCCGTCGCATCCTGCGGGATCACGGAACTCATCCACAGGCGCGAGGGCAGCGGCCCGCCCGGCATCGGCACGGCAATTTCCGTGCCCAGCAGATGCACTTCTTTGAGCCGCGCTCCGGTCACCTGCGGCAGCAGCGATGATCCATAGAGGGCTCCGGAGAGCGCCCACATCTTCCCGTGCTCGTCATAGAGCCCGCTCAGTCCGGTTATCAAGAGCGTCCCGCCCGTCTGCGCAAAATGCAGCAGGTCCGTCATCTGGCTAGCGGTAAGTACGCGAGCATCCGGCACAATCACCACGCGGTTCTTGCCGGGCAGGGTCCAGTCGTAGTCGTCGAAATGTCTCACCCGCGGCGGCGGACCATTCTGCGTCATCGCTTTGTAGATGCCGAGGAGCTCAAGCAACTGCTGATTGCGGTCGCGCGCAACGTCGTCAGGGTTGGCAAAGGAAATCTGATACGTCATCGTCTCGAGACTCAAGAGCAGCGTCACCTCCGGCAGCGCCGGTTTCGCGTTCGCAAAGAAGTCGGAGTGTGCCTGCATCGTCTTGACGATATCCGTTGCGACTTCCATGCGGCGGCTCGGCTGCTGCTCGAAGTCCAGCAGACTCCACTCTCCAGCTTCGCGTCCAGCGCGGCGGGCATTGAGCAGCCAGAAGATGGTTCGTTCCGCGCCCGCTCCCACGCTGGTCCAGAGCCACTGCGCAATATTGTCCGCAGTCGGTTCCATGGGCCGCGGACTGCTATGAATGTTGTTGCCGCCCTGCAGTTCCGTGACCCAGTGTGGCTTGGGCGTGATCGCTCCATCGACCAGGTCGTTGACGTAACTCACTCCCAACGCAAAGTCGTCGCGTGGCAGCAGGCCGAAATGCCAGGCAGGATGAATCGAGCATCCGAGCGTATCCAGAAAACCGCGCCACTCCGGCAAGTTATCGGAGAGCGCAGCCAGGTTGCTCACGAGCGCATGGGGATTGAGATGCAGTGGATGCTGAGCGTCGTGCCGCCTCACTTCCGCCGCCATCCATGTCAGTTGCGACGTCTGGAAACTTCGCCAGTACGCCGTCCAGTCGATCTCGCCCGAAGGATTCCAGTGGTTCTGCTTCGCTGGGCCCTTCACCTCCCCGAAACTCGCGTACTTCGTGCCCCACGCGCGATTCAGCTCGGCAATATTTGCGTACTTCTTCTCTAGCCACGGAGCGAAGGCTGCGCTCGCCAGTTCCGACGCAACCGGCGCCTGTCCCGGTTCATTGAGCAGCAGCCAGGTATCCAGCGCGGAGCTGCCCTTATAACGCTCCACGACCTTGCCCATGTAGTCGGCGGCCGCAGTGCGCTGCGTTTCAGTTTCATTCACGCCGACGCCCTGCGAGTCGTCCCCGCCCATCCACGAGGGCCTCCCGCTGGGCGTGAGCGTGGCTACGATCGCAACATGATGCCGTTCCGCCGCGCGAAAAGCGGCGTCGTAGAGCGACCAGTCCCACGTATCGCGTTGCGGTTCAAGATAGCTCCACATCATGAAGAGCCGCGCCACCGGCATCTGGCTCTTCTCCAGCGTGGCGAACCAAGCGTCGATCTCCGCAGGGGTCTGCCCCGGCTCGATCCAAACCTGCGCGCCGAACTGCGGCACCGTCGCATACATCGCCTGAGGAAAGCTAAACACGGCAGTAGCAAGGCCAACCATGGGCAAACATCTGAGCAAAGATCGAAGGTGCACACCAGCCCCCTTTCCGAACGGCGAGGCTAGCATACTAAAAACATGGCGAGTCGGTTGTTCGAATGCGAATCTATTGGGAGTGGTTCGCCATAGCCTCGTTGAGTCCGCGGAAGACGGAATCATAGTGGCCGCTCTCCGCAGCGAAGCGGAGACGCTTCACGTTTTCGACGCAGATCTCAACCGCGGCAGGCTGGGTTTTCAGAATATCCATCGCCTCCGCAATGTACTTGTCCAGCGGCATCGCGCGAGAGTCGGAGGCTCCGTCGAGAAGATCCGTGGCGACATAAGGAGGGATGAGTTCGAGAACTTCTGTCGTAGACGCCCGGAGTTGATAGCGAAGCGACTGCGTATAGGAGTGGATGGCGGCCTTGGTTGCGCAATAAGTTGGCGTTGGTGCCATCGGCACAAAAGCCAGCCCCGAAGACACGTTCATGATGACCGAGCGAGGCTGCTTTTGCAGCAGCGGCAAAAGCGCCGCCGTAAGACGGATGGGGCCGAGAAGATTCGTGGCAACGATGGATTCCGCGTCGGCGAGATCGTCCGGTTGGGCCTGGAGCTTCTCGACCCTCATGATACCCGCATTATTGATGAGGACGTTCAGTGCCGGGTACCGCGTTGCCATCTGGCCCGCAAAAGAGCGTATGTTGACAGGGTTTTCGATGTCGAGCGCAAGCGAGGTCATGCCGGGGTTCGCGGCGGTGGTCTCATCGAGTACTTGCTTCCGGCGGCCCGCGATGATGACGTGGTTTCCGAGGGCGTGGAAGGCTTCCGCAAGGCCGCGGCCAATGCCGGAGCCGCCACCCGTGATCAGGATTGTGTTGCCGTTAATCTTCATTGGGGTCCTCTGTTCCTATTCTCTACCAGCCTGCGGAAAAACTCACAAACGCGCCCATCCTTTGACGCCTGTCGAGATTCTGTACATCGATCCATTCTTCGGACAACTCTCTCTCCCAATGTGATCGCCTTTTCATGAACTTGAGACGGTGCTGCGCTTGCAGTCCTATTCTGCGCTAAAGATGTTTTCCGGCTGGCACCCTCCCCCAGAGTGCTGAGCCGGGAAAAGCCGAACCAAAGGTCTCACGAAAGTAACCCCAGAATCCAGATCAGAAAGCAGAGTAAAAGGAGAAGCATGAAACCTGCAATACGATCCCTGTTCGGCATCGCCGCGACGCTCGCGCTGATGAGCAGCTTGTTGTGCACCGCACAAACCGTTCCGGCCAACCAGCCTTCGCCGCAGAATCCTGTTCTCACCCGTCAAGTACAGCCCAGCTATGGAAAGCTCCCTCTAGCCTTCGAGGCAAACCAGGGACAAACCGACCCGCAGGTAAAATTCCTCGCCCACGGCAGCGGTTACACCATCTTCCTAACGGCCGGCCAGATGGTTCTTGATCTCCGGCCTTCAGCAGTGCTGTCCAATGCAGCAAAGAGCTCGGCTGCGCCAGCCGCGAGCCAGAAGACCACCAGTGCTGTCATCCAGATCAATATGGTCGGCGCCAACCCGAATCCCAAAGTGGCCGGAGAAGATCTTCAGGCCGGAAACGTCAACTACTTCATTGGCAAGGATCCGAAGAAGTGGCAGACCAACGTTGCCATATACAAGCAAGTTCGCTACAAGGACGTCTATCCCGGAATTGATCTTGTCTATTACGGCAACCAGTCGCGCGTGGAGCATGATTTCGTCATCGCCCCGGGCGCCGATCCCAGTCAGGTTCAGCTTGATGTCATAGGCGTCGATCGTCTCAGCATCGCGGCGAACGGCGACCTCAGCCTGCACAAGGGCACGGACGAAGTCGAACTGCAGGCCCCCGTCATCTATCAGGAATTTCACGGCCTGCGCGTTCCCGTCACCGGCCAGTACACGGTGAGGAATTCCACCCGTGTCTCTTTTGCTCTCGGCCCATATGACAAAACCATGCCGCTGGTGATCGATCCGGTGCTTGTCTATGGCACCTTCCTCGGCGGTCTCGCGAACGACGAGGCGGTCGGCATCACCGTCGACAGCAATGGCAGCGCCTATGTTACAGGCTGGACGCAGTCCACCAACTTCCCCTTGGCCGGACAGAATGGTCCGCCGCCGGGTGGTCAAAGCGCCTTCGTCGCCAAACTTGACGTCAGCGGCTCCAGCCTCGTCTACGCCGACTACATCGGCGGCAGTTCCCAGAACTCTCCCACCGCCATGGCGATGGACAGCTCCAACCACGTCTTCATCACAGGTTCTACCTACGCCAGCGACTTCCCGATGGTCAACGCCTATCAGGCCACCATGCCGGGATACATTAGTGGCTTTATCACTGAGATTTCTGCCGACGGATCCTCGCTCCTCTACTCCACCTACCTGGGCGGCAGCAACCAGGATTATCCTTCCAGCATCGGCCTCGATGGCACCGGCAATGTCTTCGTCGCTGGCACCACCTATTCGCAGGACTTTCCGGTTGTGAACGCATACCAGTCGGCCGCTTCGCCCAATCAACAAGGGTATTGGGGGGGCTACGGCTTCCTGACTAAGATCGCCCCCGATGGCTCGGCGCCCGTGTTTTCCACCTACTTCGCAGGCAGTGCGAACGTTGCCGAGAATTGTTACTACGGCCCTTGCTGGCCCTCACCCCAAAGCGCGATCACTGGAGTTGCCGTTGACGGCAGCGGCAATGCCTATGTCGCCGGCAACACCAACACTTACGATTTCCCGGTAACCCAGGGGGCCTATCAGACCTCGAACGCCACGACCTACGACGAACAGGTTGGTTTTGTCGGCGAGTTTACCTCCTCGGGAAATCTCGCCTACTCCACCTATTTCGCGGCCGTTCAAAACAGTTACGATTTCAACCTGAACGCGGTTGCCGTTGACTCCAACGGCTCCGCATATATTGTGGGATATAGCTATCCGGGGTACAATTCCATTCCGCTCACAACGCCGAATCTCTGCGACCCGACTCAATACGGTTGCAGTTGGGGCTTCATCACCAAATTTGATCCGACCGGATCTACTCTGGTCTACTCCACCTATCTTGCCGCCAACGTGGACGTCTGGCCGCAGTCACTCCTGGTGGATGCCACCGGTGACGCCTACGTATTCAGCTACTCCGGAGGGGGCGACCAGACTTTCCTGGTCGACCCCATCGAGACCTACACCGGCGAGCAGGATCTCTTCTTGCAGGAACTCGATCCTACCGGTGCGACGCAGTTGTTCAGCACATTCCTCGGCGGCTATGGAAACGATTCCCCCGGCGGAATTGCCCTCGACTCCGCCGGCGCCATCTACCTGACCGGATATACAAACTCTACCGACTATCCCGTAACCGCGGCGGCTCTCCAAAACACGATTGGCGGAAATCTACGACGCCTTCGTGACCAAGATCGGTACCGCGGCAGCTCCTGCCGTGGCCATCAGCCCATCCCTGATTCAATTCTCGATTCGTCCCGTGGGGTCGGTGAGTCAGCCCAACACCTCGCTGCTGCGCAACATGGGCAGCGCGCCGCTCACGGTCTCGAACGTCACCACCACCGGAGACTTTTCCGCCGCCAATACCTGCGGCGCCACTGTAGCAGCCGCCGGCACTTGTACATTTTCGGTGAGCTTCACGCCAACCCTGCCCGGACCCCGCTTCGGCTCCATCATGATCGAGGACGACGCCGCCGGCTCGCCCCACTTCATCAACCTGGTCGGCAGCGGCGCAACCGCGGTCGCGGACCTCACGCCTGCCAGCCTCACCTTCCCAAGTCTCCAGATCAACCAGACCAGCCCCTCACAGAGCGCAACCCTCACCAACAACGGCAACGCGACGTTGGTCATCAGCAGCATCCAGGCGACTGGCGACTATGCCCAGACCGACAACTGCCCATCTTCGCTTGGTATCGGCTCAAGCTGCCAATTCCAGGTCACCTTCACTCCGACCGCGGGTGGCGCGCGTAACGGCACGTTGAGCATTGCGGATAACGCGCCCGGCAGCCCACACACTGTCTCGCTGTCAGGCAGCGGATACGTGACCACCGCCACCGTGACACCGGCCTCGCTTTCGTTCAGCACCCAGACGGTTGGTTCGACCAGTGCCGCTCAGTCGGTCACCGTTACCAACACCGGCGCTAATCCTATTACCGTTTCGGCCGTAACCCCAACCGGGGACTTCGCCGAGACTGACAATTGCACGGCCACACCTGTCCCGTTATCAGGGTCATGCACGATTAGCGTAACCTTTTCTCCGACCGCGGGCGGAAGCCGGAGCGGCGCGCTGACCATTAGCGATAATGCTCAGGGCAATCCGCACATGGTCGCTCTCAGCGGCACCGGCCTTGCCGCCACTGCCCAGCTCAGCGTCTCCAGCCTCAACTTCACCGCGCTCACCGTCGGTACGACGAGCAGCGCCCAGACCATCACCGTAACCAATTCGGGCAACGGCGCTCTGACCATGGCCAGCGTCCAGGCGGCCGGTGATTTCGCGCAGACTAACAACTGCACATCGATCGCCGCGAATGGCGGAACCTGTGCCATGCAGGTAACTTTCACGCCCACGTCATCGGGAACTCGTTCCGGAACCATCACCCTCACCGATTCGGCTGCCAATAGTCCGCAACTGGTCTCGCTGGCCGGCTCGGGCATTGACTTCAGCATGCCATCCTCCGGCGGTTCGGACACCATCAAAGCCGGCGCCACCGCGACCTATCCCATTTCGATCAGTCCAGTCGGCGGAACCTTCTCCAGCCAGGTGACTCTCGTATGCGCCGGCGTTCCGGCGTTCTCGACCTGCACCCTCAATCCAACTTCCGTGACTCCTGGCGCGAACCCGTCCACCGTCACCGTCACCATCAAGACCACCGGGACCACCGCGCAACTCTCCGTTCCTGGAGCTACGCAACACCCCGTATTCGCCTTCTGGACGTTTACCACGGGCTTCGGACTGTTCGGCATGTTCGTGTTCGGCGCCGGACAAAGACGAAAGCGCGCAACTCTTGTCCTCCTCTTGACCATTCTGCTTGCGGGCATGGTTGTCTGGGTTGGGTGCGGCACCAGCGGTCACACAACCCAGCCGAATCAGCCAGGAAACTCCACTCCTACAGGCACCTACACCGTCCTGGTAATCGGCGCCTCTGGCAGTGTGCAACACTTCACATCGCTCACGCTGATTGTGCAATAAGTAGGCAGTAACTAGGGGCGCTTCGAAAGAAGCGTCCCTTTCTTCGTTTGCGAGAACTCCTTCGGACCGCCGCAGCCTGATTGATCTGGCGTTGCCAACCGAAACGCAGACTATCCGTGACTTTCTCCATGCCGCGCGAACGTTAGGGCCAAAAAAAAAGCAGTGGGACGCACAGTTTGCGCGTCTCACTGCTGGGATAGAGTGTTGCTATGCTACGTCACGACGCTGGGAAGAAATCCAGCGCAGTGTTACCGCCCATGTCCATGTCCACCGCCGCCGCCGTGCGACCCGCCGCCGTGCGACCCACCGCCGTGCGACGATCCGCCGCTCGGTGCCGAATGGCCGCCGCTCGGGGCTGAACGACCGCCACCGAAGCTCGGGGCCGAGCGTCCGCCGCCATAACCCGGGGCTGAGCGTCCGCCATAAGCACCTCCGCCGTAAGAGCGCCGGGTAACGATGGGCTGCCTCATGTTGAGTGGCGGACGAGAATATCCACCATAGCCCCGTGAACCGTAGCCGCCTGAACCGTAGCTCCGGCCCTGTGAACCCGAACTGCGGGAAGCGCCGTACGACTCGCCCGGCCTACCGGACGACTGACTGGCCCTGCCTGACTCAGCAGACGAGCGCGGAGCCATCGGTGAAAATTTCTGCCAGCCGCCGTTGCTGCCGCCACTTTCGCGAGCGGTAGTCGAGTTGCCGGGCCTGGACGCCGATCCCGAGTTCGAATTACCACGCATTTCCGCGCCCCGGTTGGAGCGCTGGATCCCGTTGTTCGAACCGTTGTTCGAACTGGTATTCGAACTGCCATTCCCGGGCCGCGAAACTTCGCGGCTGTTTCCAGTCGATCTGCTATCCTGCCGGTTGGCGTTTGAAATCTGCGACTGCCCCCGCTCCGAAGACAACGAAGACGAACGCGTCGCCGCTGCCGTGCTGCTACGGGCCGAGAAGAAGTGCTGATTCTGCGACACGTTCCGAGTCGTTGAAGCCGCTGCCGCGCGTCCGCTGGCGGAGAAGCTTTCGCGGCTTGGAGTCACGGGCAGCCTGCCCGTCGAGAAACGCGCATTCTGAAACTGCGTGTGACTCATCGGCGCGGCCGCCATGTGACCCGTGCCGAACTCTCTGGCCGAAACGGTCGTTCCGCCGCGGAAATGCGCGTCATGCATCGCCAGGTTCACGTTCGAAAACCGCGAACCGGCGCGCAACGGAGCAAAGCCGCCGCGGTTGTACTCGCCGAAACGGGCATAGCCGAAGCCTCCGCCCCAACGGCCCCACCAGGGATGGAAAAAGTCACCAGGTCCAAGCGGCAGCCAGCCGATTGAGCCCCAGCCGAATCCAAATCCGAAACCACCGCCCCATCCAAAGAACGAAACGTAAGCCGGCGCCCAGATCGGACGGTAGTACGGATATCCGTAAGCCGGACCAGGCCACCATCCCCAACCGCCGTTAACATACATCCAGCGGCCGTAGTGATAAGGAGCCCAGCCCCAGTCATCGTAAGAAACCCAGGTCCATCCCCAATAAGGTTCATACACCCAGCGGCCATCCCGATAAGGAGCCCAGCCAGCGGGCTCGTTTGGCCGCCACACTTGACCGTAATCCGGAACTTCCGACCACGTGCCGCGCCCGTCGAGATTTTCGGTTCCAACGTAGTAGTCGTTGGTGTGCCGCCGCGCTTCCGAATTGCGGATCATGTTGTCGCGATCGGTGTTCCACTGATCAAAGTCGTCCCGGGCCGGAGCTTCGCCAATCTTGTATTGCTCGTCCGCGCCCGTGCCCTGAATGGTAATGAACTGATTCTGTCCCACCCGCGTGCCGCCCTGCGGAGTCGTAACTTCGATTTCGCCTCGGCGGACCAGCACCTCGGTGTGATCGTCGGCAGTAACCAGAATTCGGAAGCTCGATTCGCGCCGCTCGGTGCGAATGGCCACGTTGGGCGTGTCGATTTCCGCATCCGCATCGCTGTTCCTGTATACGGTGTAGTTCGCCATGCCGTGTCCAAGTTGAATCTGGATCTGCGAGCGCGTGAGCTGCGTGATGTTGGCCTGGGTATGCTCAGCCAGCCGCAGCATGTTGGCGTAGTCAAGCTGAAGTTCAGTGCGCGCCTTGTCGCCGGTAGAAACACGGTCGCCCGCCAGCACCGGAGCATTGAGCGCAGCCGCCGACCAATCCTTAGAGTCGCCACGCTGCGTGGAGACATCGCCATGAATCAGACTGATGCGCGCCACCCCGTTTTTTTCCTCCGGAGCCGGAGTGTTATAGGTCTGGTTGCCAGCGCCCGCCTCGTTGGAGCCGGGCTGAGCCGGGCCCTGATTTATCGAACCGGGGCCATTAGAACCCTGACCCATCGAACCCTGACCCATCGAATCCTGGTCTGCGGAGCCCTGGTCCGCGGAACCCTGGTCCGTGGCGCCCTGGTCGTTGGGGCCGGGCATGGGCGCCGCTTGAATGTTCGGCGACGGTTTCGCATCTTGATCCGGCACTTGGTCGTCCGAGTTCTGAGCGACCACAGCGCCTGGAATCGCGATCATCAATCCTAGAAGTGCCGCTATTAGCTTGAACTTCATAGATACCTCCACTTCGTTCGGGACAAATCTTTGCCTGAAACAATGCAGGCCAGGTGCCAACGTCGAGCGACTCGCGGAAATTTCATTAACTGTCTTATTTTTAGTGAATTAATACAGACATAACAGCCTGGGCAAGCGCAGATTCGCAAGTCTCCGGTGGCCCGATTCCACCGGGGTGGTGGTTTTCAGCCAGGGGTGATCCTCAGCTCGCCACGCGCAATCGAGAAGCTTGACTCCTTGTAATATATCATGGTATATATCATGTTTAGGAGGACACCAATGCCGCGCACCGCCAAGCTCTTTCTCAATGGCCGAAGTCAGGCGGTTCGCTTGCCCGCCGACCTTCGTTTTGCAGGCAGTGAGGTCTTTATCCGTCAAGACCCAGCCACCGGAGACGTGGTGCTGTCACGGCGTCCAGAGTCATGGGACAGCTTCTTCAAACTCCGCCAGGAAGCAAATGTTCCCGATGAGTTCATGGCCGACCGTAAGGATGACGCCCCGCAGAAACGCGAGTTGTTCTGAGTGGTCTGATGAGGATGATCTGATAAAGATGACCCGTTATCTGCTTGACACCAACATCGCAAGCTGCGTCATCAAGGGCAACAACCCCGCCGTCGATCGTCGTCTGGTGAAAGTTCCGATGGCTGAGCTCGCCATCTCTGCGGTTACCGAAGGAGAGCTGCGTTTCGGAGCCGCCCGCCTTCCTCATGCGACCCGCCTGCACAACCTGATCGAGGATTTCTTTCTGCGCGTGGCCGTACTACCGTGGGATTCCGATGCGGCCCAACAATACGGCCGGCTTCGAGCCGCGCTGGAACGCGAAGGCCAGCCGATGGGGAACCTGGATGTCATGATTGGCGCTCACGCTCTGGCGTTGAACGCGGTCCTCGTCACCAACGATCATGCCTTTGCCCGCATCAAAAAGCTGAAAGTCGGGGATTGGACGAAAGAACCGCGCCACTGAGAAAGTATCACCCGGCGCTTTCACCTTCTTTGTAGTAAGTAGGCGCAAAAACTTTAAGGAAACCTCGGGGAAATTGAAGCGGGTTTTCCGATCACCCGATGACCCGATTGCCAGATGATCCGATGATCTGCCTCACTCCCCGTCGTTGTCGTCAATCCCAATCTTGGACAGCCGATACCGCAGAGCATTCCGCGAGAGCCCAAGCAGGCGCGCCGCTTGCGACTTATTTCCGCCCGCGCGCTTCAGAGCTTCGCGGATCATCTCGTCTTCCCACTGGTCAAGCGTCATGCCATCGGGAAGGAAGCGATCGGACGTAGCGTTGTTGCGATTGCGCGGCGAGTCGAGTTGTATATCGCTGGCTTCCAACTGGCTGCCCGAAGCGAGCGCGCAGGCGCGTTCGATGACGTTCTGCAGTTCCCGCACATTGCCCGGCCAATAATGGCCGGCGAGAAGCTGCATGGCGGCGGGCGAAATTCCGGTGATAGCTTCCGATCTCCCGGAATCCTTGGCAAAGCGCGCGAGAAACAGGTTCGCTAATCCAGGGATATCTTCTTTGTGTTCGCGCAGCGGAGGGATATCAATCGGGACCACGTTGAGCCGGTAGTAGAGGTCCTCGCGAAAGGTACCGTCTTCGAGCGCGGCGCGCAGGTCGCGGTTGGTGGCAGCCAGAAGCCGCACGTCGACTTTGATGGTGCGCATGCCACCCAGCCGCTCAAACTCGCGCTCCTGCAGCACGCGAAGAAGCTTGACTTGGATGACGGCCGGCACGTCTCCGATTTCATCGAGAAAAAGCGTGCCTTTGTCGGCGAGTTCGAATTTGCCCGGTTTGCTGGTGGTAGCTCCGGTGAAGGCTCCCTTTTCGTAGCCGAAAAGTTCGCTCTCCAAAAGATTTTCGGGGATGGCAGTGCTGTTGATTTTGATAAATGGCCCGGAGGCGCGGCGCGATTTTTCATGAATGGCGCGGGCGATGAGATCTTTGCCCACACCGCTTTCGCCGCCCAACAGAACCGTCGAGTTGGTGGGCGCAACCCGTTCCACCGTGGCCAGCACTTCCTGCATCTTCGGACTGATGGCAACGATATTGGGATGGCTGTACTTCTGTCCGAGGGCTTCGCGCAGCGAGCGATTCTCCTCGCGCAGGCGGGAGTTATCCAGCTCCTTGTGCACCACCATCCGCATTTCGGCGAGCGAGAACGGCTTGAGCACGTAGTCGCTGGCTCCAGCTTTCATCGCCTCCACAGCGGTTTCAACCGACCCGAACGCGGTCATGACGACGATGGGCAACAAGGGATTCTGCTGCTTGGCCGTTTGCAGAAATTCGAGCCCACTGATGCCAGGAAGTTTGAGATCGGTAAGAACAAGGTGAACGGGTTCAGAGGCGAGTAGCTTCAAACCAGTTTCGGCATCGCCCGCCGAGAGCGTTTTGAAGCCGTCGTCGCCAAGGTTCAGCTCAAGCAGCCGCCGCATCTTGGCTTCGTCTTCGATGATGAGGATGGTTGGCATTTGATTAGCTCGTGTGGGGACGGGCGCCCTCGCCCGTCCAAGCCGAGCGAAGCTCGGCAGTTGCCTGTGGCAAGACGACTTCTTCCATCGGAAAGAAGACTGTGAACACGGCGCCGCCGTCAGGGCCGTTCTCGACACGGATCGACCCGTGATGACCGTCCACGATCTTCGAAACGATGGACAGGCCCAGTCCCACACCGGTTTTCTTCGTGGTCACAAACGGATTGAAAATTTCTTCGCGCAGTTCATCCGGAACGCCGGGACCGGAGTCGGCCAGACGTAGTTCCACTCCTTCGCGACCGTCCTTTGTAGCGGGTTGAACCTCGACCCGCAACGTACCACCATGGTCTTTATCCTGCATGGCCTCGTATGCGTTCTGCACGAGATTGAGGAACGCCTGCTCGCACAGGCTCTCGTCGAGCGGAACCAGTGGCAGTCCGCCGGCGTAATGGCGCTCGACGCGCACGGGTTTGCCTGTCTGTTTGCCGGCAAAGCGATCTGCGACGATTTGCAGCACGCGATCGAGAAGAGCGATCAAGTTCGCGGGATGCGGTTCGGCATGAAGCGGACGAGCGAAGTCCAGAAACTCGGTAACCAGCGCGCTGAGCCGGTTGACTTCGGTCGAAATGTATCCGGCCAACTCGCGGGCAAGCTCGTCGGAGGCCTGTAGTTTCTGGGTCAGCATTTCGGCCGAGCCCTTGATGACGCCAAGAGGATTGCGAATTTCGTGCGCTAATCCAGCCGACAGCTGGCCCAGTGCAGCCAGCCGTTCGGAGCGCCGCGCTTCGGCCTGAGCCTGCTCCAGGCGGCGATTGGTTTCAGCGAGGTGTTCGGCGAGTTCACGGTATAACTGGGTTTGATGCC
>CAVRNL010000124.1:0-12499 GCA_963722485.1 uncultured Acidobacteriaceae bacterium | reverse complement strand
TGAACTCCGGGTAGGGAACCTCCAGTTGGGAGGCTGGGACGGTTGCATAGGAAAGCGAGCTATTCGGGTCGCTTATCGGCCCGCCGTTTTGCGAGGAGAAGGGATTTGTAACGTAGCTGTTAAGGCGGGTATGTTGCGCGCTGGCGTCGGGCACGGGTTGTTTGGATCAACGACCGGGTTAGGCAGGCTCTCCACCCAAGAACCCAGAATATCCAGCGAATTCGCGCCGCTGAAATAGAGATGTGTGCCTTTCTTCCCGATATATTCCGCATCGAGCAGAACGCTCCATGGAAGTTGGCGCTCGAAGCCGAAGCTCCAGCTTTGCTCATACGGCGTCCTCGTGTCGTAGCCGCCGCGGATCGGCCCAATGGCCCCATAACCAACGTCGTTCAGCAGACCCAGGGATCTTCCCTCTGGTTGGACGAATCCGTTGGGGAAAGGATTGCTCAGGTGTAGATAGGGAGTCGCCCCATCGTTGTTGTAGGTGGTAATTACGCCGGTGCTCACGTTGTAGCCCTGCGTGCCGTAGCTGCCGACGCCGTTGGCGGTGGAGCGAGTCATGCCAAAGTAGATGCCATAGCCTCCCCGCATCACCGTCTTATCGGCGATCTTGTAGGAAAAGCCAAAGCGAGGCTGGATGTTCTTGTAGTCGGTAGTCCAGTTCGTCCGGTTATTCGCGTCTGTGAAGCGTTCGCCACCGTAGAGTGTGCGAGTCACGCTATCTCCGGTGAGAGGATCCTGGTACGCAATACTGCCGCCATTCAATGGATTGATCGCGTTCGGATCGAACCAGTTCTGGCGGTTGTGGCGTTCGGTTCGGGGCAGAGAGAGTTCGTAGCGCAAACCGAAATTCACCGTCAGGTTCGGTGCTACTTTCCAGTTGTCCTGAGCGAACCAGGCGTACTGGTAGTTCTGCATGGCCGGACGGAACTGAATTTCGTAACCGCCGCTTGACATCTGCCCCATTAGGAAGCTGGCCATTCCATCGCCGCCGCAAGTCGAGGTGTTGCTACAAGTGGACTGGGAACTGCCCGTGTTACTGAAACTGAAGTTACCCAGGGGGGCATTGGTCTGGATGTAGTTAATCTGGCGCAAACGGCCGTCAAAGCCAAACTTCATCTCGTGTGGGCCGCGCACTTTGCTGAGAGTAACCGCCAACTGGCTGTTGTTTTCCCCTTGTCTGTAGTTGCCATACGGATCGTTGCCGAGACTGGTATATCCCGCCGAAGTATAGCCGTTGATGAAAATGGCGGGCACGCCGATAAACCCGTTCGATGCCAGATAAGATGGGAAACCGAGCGCGCTGAGCGGATCGGGAGTGCTGCTACCGTAGGCGTACTGATCTTGCGTGAAAGCGTTGCGTGTGAAGCCGAGCGTTGTGTTCAGCAAAGTCGAAGAATTGAAGGTATGCGTGTCGTTAAGTGCGAACGTGTGACCGGTGGCAACATTTGGCCCCGTAGAGCAGGGATCGACGAAATTGTTGAAGCAACTCCAGTTTATGTAATGATTGTCCCACTCTTGGGCATACTTGGCGCTCAACATATTCTTCGCGCTGAAGCGCTGATCGATCTTGATCTCCATTTTGGCGTCGGTGGAGTGATTGGGTCCCGAGCTTGTCCAGTTGTCGTCAGGTCCGCCCGCTGGGGAGTTGGCCGACGGAAACATGTTGATCATTGTCTGCGCCACCGGATCGATCAGATTGCCGGGCGTGTTGGGCAACTGATAGACCGTATTTTTCAACTTGGAATTTCCAGGGCTGGTGTAGGTGCCGATGTTGTTGTTGGGAATGGGAGTGCTGCGAATCGCCAGACCCTGCGTGGGGTCATACACTCCGCTATAGGGATCCCAAAGCTGCCCGGCAGGTAGTAAGTTCCCGTTACCGTCGGTGCATACGTTGTTATACGGGACGTTGTTGACGGTGGCGGTACCGAACACCCCTCCCTGCTGCGTAGTACACAGTTCTCCGAAATCGCCGGTGCGCTCAAGGGCGGAAGGAACTCCGGCCGAGGCCGTGCTCGCCCCGATGGCACGCGTGCCTTCGAAATCGAAGAAGAAGAATGTCTTGTTCTTGAAGATGGGGCCGCCGATGGTGCCGCCATACTCGTTGCGTTGCTGTTTGGGCCGGGGGCTTCCTTGGCGGTTGGCGAACCAGTCATTGGCGTCGGTAATAGCGTTGCGCAGGAAGTCGTAGGCGCTGCCATGGAACGAGTTCGTGCCCGAGCGTGTAACCATGTTGATCACCGACGCTCCGGTGAAGCCATACTCCGCGCTGAAGTTCGTCTGCTGCACCTTGAATTCTTCGACCGCTTCGACCGGCGGATTGTAGGCCATCTACGTGGTTCCGCCGTTGGCCTCAACGTTCGTAACCGACGCGCCGTCCAGCAGAATATCGGCCGAACCGCCGCGGCTGCCATTGGAGACAAAACCGGTGTTGTTGCAATTGTGGCACTGGTCGTCCATGTCGGTGACGCCGGGCGCCAGATAAGTCAGTTCGGTCACATCGCGGCCGATGAGCGGTAGACTATCAATAAATCTGCGGTTGATGACTTGACCGGTCTCGGCGTCTTCGGTGGCGATGGTTTGCGTCTGGGCCTTGACGTCGACGCTTTGCGTCGCACCGGCAACCTTCAGCGTCAGGTCGGCAGTCACGTTCTCGGTGACGTTCAATTTGATGTGAGTGCGGACGGTTTTCTCAAACCCTTGCATCTCCGCCGTCACGGAATACATCCCCGGCGGAATCGAAACAAAAAGGTAGCGTCCACTGTTGTCCGACTTCGCACTGAACTTGTATCCCTTGTCAAGATCAAGGAGGGTAATCGTTGCCCCCTGGATCACCGCTCCGGTTGGATCCGTCAGCAGGCCACTCACAGTCCCAAAGTAACCTTGGCCGAAAAGCACCGCGGGTATGAGAACAAGTAGGATTGCGGCCAGCACGGGGAAAAATACCCGCCGGCAATTGGACACCACTGCTGAAGTAAAGACACTCATGACGGCCTCCATGACGCAGGCGGAACGTATGCCGCGGACGACTGCTCTTCGATTGGTTCTTTCCTAGCCACCGCAGAATGGGTCCCTGGACGAGCCTGCGCTCCGTTTCTGGATACCCAAAAAGATTTCCGCCTATTGAAACGTTTCAATGAAACAACAGACCCATCCTCGCTGTCAAGAAGAATACGTCACATAGGCGCGGCAGGCGTCGTTCTCACAGTTGCGTCATCACTGCAATCAATCAACGCTCACATGAACGATCCGCCCTACTAGCGTACTCGCGCGAGGCAGCCGAACGGCTGTGATTGCCGTCACTATGGCAAGTGACTAAGGGCACTTGCGCGTGCTAAGCACCGCGCTAGTGTAAGGCGATCTTGTCGATTTGATCGCCTCTGGAGTTATTGGCATGGAACAACCCATTCGCTGGGATTACAGCTACAGCGTCAAAATCGCTGAGCTGGATCATCAGCACCAGCGACTTTTCCGGACGGTTGCCGAACTGGAGTACGCGGTCCGCATGGGGCGCGCGGACTACGTCATCGATGAAGTCCTGGAGAAGGTCATCGAGCACACCATCGGCCACTTCGCCGCCGAGGAAGAACTCATGGAGCAGCACGGGTTCCCAGGCTTGGCCGCCCATCGCCACGACCACCAGATCCTCGCCCAAAAACTCACGAAGTTCAACCTGTCGAACATGGCGGGCAGGCCCGACGTTCCCTCTGCCCTTTTGGATTTCCTGCAAGAATGGTTGCGGGACCACATCCTCAAAACCGACAGAGAATACAGCGAATTCCTCAATGCCCGAGGAGTGCGCTGAAGCGGAAGCGAAACTGGGCTCCAATCAGCAACATCCTGGTGGATGGTGAGGCCCAGAACATTGCGGGGGACGCTGTGATCTCTGTGATGGTTGGACGCATCATTTTGTTGCCGCTCGTCTTTGTCTTTTTGCCTTTCCCGAATTGCTCCCCACTCTCTGCAACCTGTGCCCTTCCGCGTCATCTGATCTAGTTGAGTTTGGCGCTAGCTGCCTGGGAAGTGCTACTTTTGAATGCGCGGGCACGCCTGCGCGCTGCCTGGCGAGAGACTAAGAACCCATGCGGATCGCAAAAATACGCCGGTGTATGGAGAGATGCCGGGAGACCAGCCGATGAAGTCGCAGTGTTTGCCCTTCCAGCACATTCCGCACTCTACCCGCCTCTTCCTCGATTATCTTTCCTACACTCCATCGGTTCGCGGCATGTATCCCCGGTCGCCGATTTTTTTCCGAGTGGGTGAAGGAAGAATCCCAGCGCGTGGTTTACGATGCTGCGCGCCGCGGTAAGGTGAGCGAAATTCTCGAGCGGCAGAATCGCGCTTGGGGCGCCTCTCCAAAGACGCTGGCGAATATTGAGCGGCTCCGGCGAGGCGCGCTGACGGCGGTTACGGGGCAGCAGGTCGGTCTCTTTGGCGGCCCGCTGTTTTCAATCTTCAAAGCGCTGACGGCGGTCAAACTCGCGGAAGCGGCGACGGCGGCCGGAGTGGATTGCGTCCCGGTCTTCTGGTTGGCGACCGAGGATCACGACTTGGCCGAGGTCAACCATGCGGCGTTGCTCTCCGAGCACGGCCTTCCCGAGCGATTGGCGGTGGAGGGCGATGCGTTTGAAAACTCGGTGGCCGATGCGCCGGTTGGGACCGTCAGATTCGGGCCGGAGGTTGAGCCGGTGATTGAGCGCGCCGCCACGCTCTTGGGAGATTCCGAAGTCACGACTTGGCTTCGCCAGGCGTATCGTCCGGGTGAAACCCTGGGTAGCGCGTTTGCCCTGCTGTTTGCGCGACTGTTTTCCGATTGGGGCGTCATCCTGCTCGATCCAGCTGACAAGGATTTCCACGATCTTGCCAAGCCGCTGTTCCGCGCGGCGATCGAACGGGCCTCCGAACTCGATGAGGCACTGTTGGCGCGGGGCAAGGCGCTCGAAGCGGCGGGATATCACCAGCAGGTCAAAGTGACTTCGGCGAGCACTCTGCTTTTTGAAGTGAAGAACGGCGCGCGCACGGTGGTGCGGCGCCGAAATAATGGGGCTAATGGCGGCAACGGTGGTGAGTACGCTGTCGGTGAAGAGCGGATCTCTCACCGAGAGTTGCTGGACCACATTGATTCGGCTCCGGAGAAGTTCAACGCGAATGTGCTGTTGCGTCCAGTGGTTCAGGATTTTCTGCTGCCGACGCTCGTGTATACCGGCGGAGCGGCCGAGGTTGCCTACTTTGCGCAGGCCGTCGTCTACGAGAAACTGCTGGGACGAGTGACGCCGATTCTGCCGCGTTTTTCGGCGACCTTGGTCGAAGCCAAGCCCGCGCGCATTTTGACACGCTACCAACTCGGCCTGCCCGATTTGTTCCAGGGCCCGGAGAAGGTTCGAGAAGCCATCGCCGCACGCTCGCTGCCCGCGGATTTGCAGGCACGCTTTACGGAAGCCTACGCAAGTGCTGAGCAATCGATGACGGCGGTTCGCGAATCGATTGCCAGGCTGGATTCAACGCTGATCAAAGCGGCGGACCGCGCCCGGATTAGCATGTGGCATCAAATCAACCGCCTGCACACGCGGGCGTCACGCGCGGAACTGCTGCGAAACGAGGTCATCACCCGGCACGCGGATGCCTTGAGCGACGCGCTGTTTCCGCATAAGGCGCTGCAGGAGCGCGAGGTTGCGGGAGTGAGCTTTGTGGCGCGTTATGGTCCGGGACTGCTCGCGGACCTCTATCAGAAGATCCATCCCGATTGCCACGATCACCAGGTGATTGAGGTGCAGGAGTAGAGACGCGGCTTGCCCCGTCTTCCTGGACGCTGCAGTAGGCGCGGCAAGCCGCGTCTCTATGGGAGATCGCGCAGGACGGTCTGCAACTCCTGGAGCGATTCCACTCGCGGCACTCCGTGGTTGCGGTAGGCGCCTGGCACGTCCATCAGCACCGCTTGCAGGCCTGCGCCGGTGGCGCCGAGGTAGTCCACCGAATACACGTCGCCTACATAGAGGCTCTCTTCCGGAGCGGCATTCATACTCTTCAGGGCCTGGCGGAAGATTTCCGGGTGCGGCTTTTCGTAGCCGACGAGCCCGGAGTCGGTGATGGTGCGGAAGCAATGGGCGATTCCGCACCGCCGCAGCACGTCTTCGATTTTGCCATCCGCATTCGAGATGACAGCGATCCGGTAGCGCTCGCCGATCTCCTGCAGTTGTTCAGCGGTGCCGGGGCGAATCGTGTCCCAGTTGCCGGAGTCGCGGATGCTGGCGACGAGTTGATCGCGGATGGCATCGTCCTTAAGTCCAATCTCGGAAAGCAACTGGGTGTAGAACATCCACCAGAAGCCGTGGTCGGTGCTGCCGGTCTTTCTAATCACACCCGTCATGATCCCGTCGAACTGATTCTTGGTCCGGCATTCCAGATCGCGCAGGTGCTCGGCATCGGGCACGAAGCCGCGTTTGACGAGCGGGGCGTGGATGCGCTCGCGATTGGGGAAGAGCAGGGTGTTGCCAACATCGAAGAAGATGACTTTAACTTTCGAGTTCATGAGAGCTTTCGCGGTGCATCCGCCGGCGAATTTATGTTCCATAGCCTTCCGTAGCTAGAGTAGCGGAAAACTACGGTCGGCGTCCCGCAGTGCCATCTGGTCCGCGAGTTGCGCCGGGGAATGTCACGCTGAAAAATTGCGGGATGAATTAAACTAAAAAATCGCCGATGTATCAGGTGGGATCTGAGTCATGGCCCAACTGCGAGTTGTCGTCTTGTGGCACCAGCACCAGCCGTTCTACAAAGACCTGGTGACGGGGCAGTATCGCCTGCCCTGGACGCGCCTTCATGCGCTGAAAGACTACTACGGGATGGTGAAGTTGCTGTACGAGTTCCCGCAGGTGCATCAGACCTTCAATCTGGTGCCTTCGCTGATCACGCAGATTCAGGATTATGTTTCGGGCGACGCGCAGGATCCTTTCCTCCAGGTTGCGAGCAAGCCCGCGAAAGACCTGACGACCCAGGAGCGGCGGTTTGCGCTGCAATACTTGTTTCAGGCGAATACGGAGAACGTAATCGGGCGCTATCCGCGGTACCGCGAGCTGTGGGAGAAATTTCATGGGACGGGAGACTCACCCGAGCGGGCCGAGAAGTATTTTCAGACTCAGGATTTCACCGACTTGCAGGTGCTCTCGCAGATTGGATGGTTCGACGAATATTTTCTGGCGGAAAAAGGCGTTGCGGACCTGATCCGCAAAGGCCGGGACTACACGCTCGAAGACCAGCGCTTTGTGATCACGCTGGAGCGCGAACTGATCGGGCGGGTTCTGCCCATACATGCGGAGGCGGCAAAGAAGGGCCTGATCGAGATTTCGACATCGCCTTTTTATCATCCCATTTTGCCGCTGGTGTGCGACACCCAAATGGGCGCGGTTTCCTCGCCGGGGCTGCCTTTGCCGCAGAACCGGTTTCTGCATCCTGAGGATGCCCGCGAGCAATTGCTGCGCGGCCTCGATCTGCACGAAAAAGTGTTTGGCCTGCGGCCGCAAGGGGTGTGGCCATCAGAGGGCAGCGTTTCCGAAGAGGTGTTGGCGATTGCACAGAAGCTGAAAGTGCAGTGGATGGCGACCGACGAAGGCGTGCTGGGACGGAGTCTGGGGATCAATTTCTCACGCGACGGCTATGGCAATCTGGACGCGGATGGTGCGCGGCGCCTGTACACGATTTATGGCTACGAAAATGCCGACACCTGGATGAACCTGATATTCCGCGACCACACGCTCTCCGATCTGATCGGATTCGTGTATTCGGGAATGCCGCCGCAAGACGCGGCCAGTAATCTCATCCACAAAATTAAGGAATCGGCGAAGTCGGTGATTGCGAGCGGACAAGATGCGATGGTACCGATCATTTTGGACGGCGAGAATGCCTGGGAATACTACCCGCGTTCGGGGCGGGAATTCTTGCGGAGATTCTACGACGGTTTGCAGAAAGAGCCGGGGATGGAAGCGGTGACGGTGACGGAGGCGATTGCGCGCCACAAGAACGTCAGTCCTCTGAAATCGCTGACGCCGGGGTCGTGGATCAACGCGAACTTCAACGTGTGGATTGGAGCGCCGGAGGACAACAAGGCCTGGGATTATCTCTATCACGCGCGCAATTTCTATGCCGAGGCGGCGCCGGACGCAACCAAGAAACAACGCGAGCTGGCCTTTGAAGAGATCATGATCGCCGAGGGCAGCGACTGGAACTGGTGGTATGGGCCGGAGCACCACTCGGCGAACGATCGCGACTTCGACGAACTCTACCGCAAACATCTATCGAATGTATATCAGGCGTTAGGCGGCAACCCGCCGGATTATCTGGCGCAGGCGATCACCGCGGGAGTGGCGCGGCCCTGGTTCACGCCGCAGACCGCCTACATTCATCCCCGGGTGGCAGGCGACCGGGTGCGCTACTTCGAATGGATGGGGGCGGCGCGCTACACCGCCGATCAGCGCTCGGGCGCCATGCACGGCAAGCAGTTTCTGCTGGATGAAGTGTTCGCGGGGATCGACGAGGAGTACGTGTACGGCCGGCTGGAGTTCTGCGGGAAAGTGCCGGAAGACGCAATTGAAGTGGTGGTGAATCTCGAGTCGTGGGCCAACCGCGCCACCAAGCCACGGCGCGAACTGCGGCTGAATGCGGCGGTGGATCGAGGCCGCATACAGTCGTGGAAAGTGACGCAGGGGAAAGACAAGGTGGTGGCGGATTCGACGGATGCGAAGGATATGGCGCGGGTCGCGCTGGCCCGGAATTTTGAGTTTCGCATTCCGCTGACGTGGCTCCTCGCGGCTCCGCTTCCGCTGGACAAAGTGCGCGGACCGAAGAGTTCGGATCTGCTGACCGTCCGCCTGCGCTTGCGCTTCAGTGTGTGGCAGAATCATCTGCCCGTCGACGCCTTGCCCGTGGAAGGATGGATCCAACTGGAGTTGCTGGCGGAAGAGGATCTGGCGGCACTGGGCGGATAAACACACGTGGGTCCTGCGATTACCCTGGTTATCTGGACCCTGTGGCGTTTCTGGTTCGGGCGCGCGATTGAGCCTACACTTAAGAACGAATGCGCCTCGAAAGCCTATTCGTCGTCTACCTGATATCGACTGCGGCTGCGATTAGCTCGCCGTTTGCTCTCCGCGCCGTCGACGCGGGGTGGCGACAGGCGATGCATGTGAATTCCGAGGCGGCATTGGAGCCGGCTCCGGAAATGCATCCCGGACGGCCGCAACCGCTTCAACCAATCGCTGTCTGCGCAGCGGGGGCGGTTGGCGCGAAGTATTACTACGACGGAGATTTTTCAGTAGGAAGCGATCCGAGCGACTGCCGCAGTTTCATCCCCGATATCAAGGTTGTGCGCAGTGCGGTCGGCGAAGACGGAACCTTGTACCTGGAGGGTACGAGAGATGGCCAGAACTCCCTTAGCGTCTACAGCCGAAGCGGAGAGTTGAGGTGGACGGTTCCGATCGATGATATTGACAACCCACTGGCTCTCGGTCGTGATGGCACCGCCTATCTGTCGGCAACGCTACGAAACAGCAACACGCTTACCGCCTTCAACGCCGACGGCAGTGTTCGATGGCGGGTGACGAATGAGGCAGAGCAGTTGGGCGGCTTGGTAGCACCGGCGATTGGGCCGGATGGCACGGTTTACATCTTCTCCACCGTGCAGCCGACTGGCTGGCCGGATTGCCGCCATGTTTGTTTTGCGATCCTGGCCATCTCCCCGCAAGGCCAGGAACGCTGGCGCGTTGAGGTTGCAAACAGGCCTAAGGATCTTTTGGTGGATGCCGACGGGAGACTCCTGGTCAACGTGCCATCGGGAAACCTGATTGCCTTCGACTCGCAAGGGCACCAACTCTGGAGCTTTCGTTCCGAGGACAAGTTCGGGCAAGGCGGTGTCGCGGTTGCGGGGGATGGGACAGTGTATTTTGCCTCGCGGTTTCTTTATGCGCTCGATCGTCGAGGCAAGGCGAAATGGGTCTTCCGGCCGGATGCGGCTTACACGGGAGACGAACGTCTTGAGGATGAGTTTGCGGTCGCCGAGGATGGCACAGTGTATGCCTTTTCGACCCATCATAAATTGTTCGCAATTACCGGAGGCGGACACAAGAAGTGGGTGGTCGACGATCTACCACCTGGCGGTTCGGGCGTGGAGCTCAGCGCCAACGGTATTCTGCGCACTCCGTCTGCATGGTTTTCGGTATCGAGCGGACTGGCGAGCCACGGCTGGCCCTCCGCCAATCGCGATGGCCGTAACAGCCGATCTCAGGAGGCGCGATGAAACCGACGTCGTCGCCGCAGCAGGTATCCTGGGGCGTTACTCTCGGGATTTTGCTCCAGGCAGTTCCGCCGCTGCTCTTATTCATGTATTGGGGGAATCGCCCATCACAGGGGGGGGCCGGATTGGGACTTGCCGTGCTGCCATTGTTTGCGGCCGGAATCCTCTCCGTGGGAATGTGGCAAGTCCTTACCATCCTTCCCGCTGCTTTGTTGTTCTTGTCGGCTGGTAAACACGGGGTCGCACGCGGACTCTTGCGCGTGGGGACATTTCTGGCATTGGGAAATATTGCAGTGCTGGTTTGGATCTATTCCATCATGCACCGGGTAAGCTTCTGATGCGAAGGCCCTGTCGTCGAACCACAAACTTCGTCACTGTCCGCTGCTCGCCGTAGTCATCGTCATCGGACGGCTCAATTCCATCACCAGTTCTGTGCCTGCGGGTAGCATCGCGGAGCGGTGCTTCCCGAGCCAGTGCGTGACGGTTGCGGTGGCGCCGACGGCTCCGCCAATAAGGAAGCCCTTGCCGCCGCCCGCTAGGCCGCCGACGAGCATTCCGCCGCCAGTGCCCATGCCGATTTCGGTGAGGTCTTTGCCGTCGTGGCCAGCGCCCTTGAATTGCCCTTCCGTGTTGACGTCGGTGCCGTTGTGCGCGTTGGTGTCAACCAGCGACGCGTTCAGCATGAACCGGTCGCCATTCGGCAGGACGAGGTTTTCGGGGAAGATGGCGATGGTGGGTTTGCCGGCGACGCGCCGCGGCTCATTCGCCTTGGTGACGCGGCCCTCGACCGTCGTGCCGATGGGAATCACCGTCTTGCCGTCCACCACGACCGGCTCGGTCACTCTTGCCGAGAATGGATCTCCGGCTTTCGAACTGAAAGTTGCAAGCGTGGTTTCGAGTTTCATCTTGACGGCAGTGCCGGTGGGCAGAGCGGTTTGCGCCCACGCAAAACTTGCGGTCAGGATGAGCGATGTCAGCGAAAGTGTCTTTTTCATGGTGGTTCTTACCTCCAGAATTCAATTGCGCATCTCTTGCAAAGTGTTTAGGACCTCATCGAGCGGCGCGCGATCGAGTTGGTTATCGCCGCGATAGATATAACGCACACAGCCACTTCGATCGATCACCAACGTAGCCGGATGTGCGATGCTAATGGCGTCGGCGCCGAGCGCGTGATGGAGCCCATAAGCTTTGGTCACGGCTCGATCCTCATCGAGCAGAAAGACGCTGGCGATGGGATGCTTCTCCAGGAATCTACCCGGCCTCCACACGCCGTTTCGCTTTTCTGCGGCAAGGAATGCCAACTGCGCCCCCGCCGCTTCAATTTCCGGTGTCCGTGACTCGAACTGAGTCATGCGCTTCACGCAGTTCGGTCACCAAGTGCCGCGCAAAAACTCGAGAATCAGCGCGCCCTCGGCCAGCATCCTGCCGAGCGTGAACGTGCCCTCACGGTTGGCCGCTCCCAGGGAAAAGTCCGGAGCGAGCGAACCGATTTCCAGAGTTTCGGTGCGGTTCTTCATGTTGAGTTCGACTTTAAGCGAGGTGGAAATCTGGAACAATAACGGACGGGGTACGGGGAGGGTCCGATGGGCAATTCGATCGAGTGGTCACAGCGCATGGGCCGAGTCCTTCTCCGTCCGATATAATTCTTGGTTGCACACGGAGACGCGGCAAGCCCGTCTCTGCGATTAGGGACCAGGTTTTCAAATCCATCAGACGAATAAAGGACGCCATTATGCCTCTTACAAGTATTGCTGCTATTCGTGGACGCCAGGTGCTCGACTCGCGTGGCAATCCTACCGTTGAAGCTGAACTTTATCTGGATGGCGGCGCCAGCGCGCGCGCCATTGTGCCGAGTGGCGCGTCCACCGGCGAGCATGAGGCCGTCGAATTGCGGGATGGCGATAAGAGTAAATTCCTCGGCAAGGGCGTGCTGCAGGCGGTTGCGAACGTCAATGGCGAGATCGCGGAAGCCGTCATCGGAGTGGACGCAGCCGACCAGCGCGGGCTCGATGCCCGGCTGATTGAACTGGACGGCACGCCTAACAAGGGACGGCTGGGAGCGAACGCGATTCTCGCAGTTTCGATGGCCGCGGCGCGCGCTTCGGCCAGAGCGTTCGAGCTCCCACTCTATCGTTATCTCGGCGGAGCTGCCGCGAATACGCTGCCCGTGCCCATGATGAACAGCAATACGCTGAACGAAGGGAAAACATAACATAA
>CAVRNL010000123.1:0-29718 GCA_963722485.1 uncultured Acidobacteriaceae bacterium | reverse complement strand
GAGGAACTGGGCGGCATGGCGCCGTTTCGTCTCCCGGGCCGACATCGTTCTCGTCAAACCGAACATCGCATGGGACCGCACTCCGGAGCAGGCGGCAAATACAAATCCTGCCGTGGTCGCCGAGGTTGTGCAGCAGTGCCTGAATGCGGGAGCGAAGCGGGTCATCGTGACCGACGTTAGCTGCAACGATCCGCGCCGGTGCTTCGAACGGTCCGGCATTGCGGAGGCGGCGCGCCGCGCGGGCGCGGAGGTCATTCTTCCCGATCCTGCCCGCTTCAAAGACGTGAACCTCGAGGGCAGCGTTCTAAGTAATTGGCCGGTTTTCGATCCCTTCCTGAATGCCGACAAAATCATCAACATCCCAATCGCCAAGCATCACAGCCTTTCCGGCACGACCCTGGGCATGAAAATTGGTACGGCATTCTCGGTGGCCCCCGTCATCAACTGCATCAGAAGATCCACGAGAGTCTCGTCGATCTCGCCGACTTCGTGCGCCCAACTCTCACCATGATCGATTGCTATCGCGTGCTCATACGGAACGGCCCGACCGGCGGTAATCTCGAAGATGTGCTGCTCAAGAAGACGATGGTGGCCGGAACCGATCCCGTGGCGCTCGACGCTTACGTCGCCAAAGCCTACTGGAATCTGGAGGTCTCAGCGCTGCCGTATCTGCAAATGGCGGCGAAGCGCGGTTTGGGAACGTATGAGTTCGAGAAGGTGCGCACACGCACGAAGATTCTGTCATGACACAGAGACGACCGCTTGACCTGTGGGATGCCACGAAGAATATTGCATCGTAGTGGGCAAAGCGGCTAGGCCGAGTGCTCGCGAACCACAACGCCGTTACTCTTCTTCCGGCGCGGTACAATAGCCCTTCCTGGAAATCCGATCACGAAAATACTTACAAAAACGGGGTGGAACAATGCCCGAGTCGATTGACTGGCCGCCGCCGCATCCGGTCCAGCCTCGCCGTCGCCGTCTTTTCCTTCTCATTCTCGTCGTCCTTGCCGTCATCTTCTTCGGCGGACGGACCGCATTGTCGTACTACGTGGACGCGCTCTGGTTCGGATCGCTCGGCTACGGGAGCGTGTTCTGGAAAACACTGGGCTTGCAGTGGGGAATCTTCGCGGCGTTCACAGCGGCCACATTTCTCATTCTTTTCGGATCGTTCCTGGCGCTGAAGCGGGCGCATCTCCCCGACTTGCCGAGCGGTCACACGATTTTCATCGGCGGACAGCCGTTGAAGCTGCCGGTTGAGCCCGTGCTGCGCCTGATCGCGCTCGGCATTTCGCTGGTCATTGCCGCTGCCACCGGCGCGAGCATGATGGCGGAGTGGCCGACGCTCGCTCTGTTTTGGTACGCGCCTCGCGCCACGGGTGGCGTCAGCGTCATTGACCCGATTTTTGGCAAGCCGCTGAACTTCTATCTGTTCACCCTGCCCGCGTGGCAACTCATCGCCGGCTGGCTGCTTACGCTGGCCGTGATTATCTGTGTCCTCGCCGTTATTTTCGTCCTCATTACGGGCGGAAGCCGAGTGCTCGCCGGGCGTCTCAGCCGCTACGTCGCGTTACCCTGGCGCGGACTCTCCATCACGTTTGCGTTTCTGCTGCTGATCGTCGCGATGCGTGTCTATATCGGCCGGTTCGAGTTGTTGCTTGAGGATCACACGATCTTCGGAGGCGTGACCTACACCGACGCGCACGTCACGCTGACCGGCATGCTCATCGTCTGCGCGGCGCTTGTTCTCGGCGCGGTGATCGCCGCCGTCAACGCCGTGCGGACGCCGCGCGGACGCTGGCTGGTTGCGGCGATCCTCCCGGCCACAGTCTGCTATATCTCGCCTTCAAGTAGTCGGCCTGGTACGTCAGCAGCTTTATCGTCAAACCGAACGAACTGGTTCGCGAGCGGCCTTACATTGTCCACAACATCGAGTTGACGCGGCAGGCCTACGGATTGAACCGAGTCGCGCAGCGCGAGTTTCCCGCGGAAACGACCGTCGACGCAGCCGAACCCGGCGAACAATCAGGCTACGCTGCAGAACATACGGCTGTGGGACTGGCGCGCACTTCAGGACACTCTTCGCCAGATTCAGGAAATCCGCACCTACTACGACTTCCCCGACATCGATATCGATCGATATGAAATCGACGGCACGAATCGCGAGGTGATGCTGGCCGCGCGCGAATTGAACGTCGATAAGCTCCCGGAGAGCAGCCGCAACTGGATCAACGACAAGCTGATCTACACTCACGGCTACGGCATCACCATGAATCCGGTCAATGGATTCACGCCGGAAGGGCTGCCCACGCTCATGCTGAGCAATATGCCGGTCCAGAGCACGGTGCGTGGCCTGAGCGTGACGCGCCCGGAGATTTATTTCGGCGAGATGACCAATACCGACGTCTACGTGAAGACGCGGCAGAAGGAATTCAACTACCCGCAAGGCGCGAGCAACAGCCTCACGTCATACGACGGCAACGGCGGCATCGTGCTCGGCGGTTTTCTGCGCCGCATCGCGATCGCGCTCGACCGCGACGACCTCGCCAAGCTGCCATTCAGCGACGACGTGACCCAGGATAGCCGGCTGCTGATGCGGCGCAACCTGCGCGATCGCGTCTCGGCACTGGCGCCGTTCCTTACTTTCGATCCCGATCCTTACATCGTGCTCGGCGACGATGGCCGGCTGTCGTGGATCATGGATGCGTTCACCCTTTCCGACAGCTATCCGTACTCCACCCATTACCAGCTCGATAGTAATTCCATCAATTACATGCGGAACAGCGTCAAGGTGGTGATCGACGCCTACGATGGCACGACCACGTTTTACGTGTTCGACACCGAGGATCCGATTATCGCCGCCTACCGCCGCATCTTCCCGAGTCTGTTCAAGGATGCGTCCACCATGCCGTCCGGGCTGCGCAAGCACGTGCGCTATCCGGAGATGCTGCTCAAACTGCAAGCGGAAGTGTACGGCCTGTATCACATGACCGATCCGCGAAGTGTTCTACAACCGCGAGGATCTGTGGACGGTCGCCACCGAAGTCGGCATGAGCGAGGGCGGTCAGCAAGTCACGCAAGCGATGCAGCCGAACTTCGTGCTGATGAAACTGCCGGGCGAAGCGGGCGAGGAGTTCGTGGAGATTCTGCCTTTCACGCCAGCCAACCGGAACAACTCTGATTGGCTGGATTGCCGGACGCAGCGACGGCGCACAGTACGGCACGTCGGTGGTTTACAACTTTCCCAAGACGAAGCTGGTCGACGGACCGCTGCAAATCGAGGCGCGCATCGATCAGAACGCGCAGCTTTCCGGACAACTGACGCTGTGGAATCAGCAGGGCTCGCACGTGCGGCGCGGGGCTCTGCTGGTGATTCCGACCGGGCGCGCTCTGTTGTATGCGGAGCCGATTTACCTGCAGGCCGAGCGCAGTCCGATGCCGGAACTGCGTCTGGTCGTACTCGCGCTGCAAGACAAGCTGGCGTACGGACCAAACTTCGAGTCGGCGATGGCGGCGCTTTTTGGCGGAGCGTCGTCGTCCCTGAGCGCCGCTTCGACGAGCACCGTGGCAGAGCCGGTGCGCGGCACGCCCGGGGCCAACGCTGCGCCCCAGACGCCGTCTCCGCCTGCGGCGGACCTCAACACGCTCATCGCGGAAGCCGCCAAAGACCTTGCCGACTACCAGCGCCTGACGGCGGAAGGCAAGCTCGGCGAGGCTGGGCAGAAGCTGGAAGAGTTGAAGCGCGCGCTCGACAAGTTGAACGCGCGCCAACGGTAGTTGCTCGGCGGCTCCGGGCCGGTCCTCAATAACAGGGACACGGCCCGGAAACCGATTTCGAAACGTGTTCCTTAGTTCTCTTCCTGCGGAAGCATCCTTCCGGTGCGCAGATAACGGCTGTGCCAGCTCAGCGATTCGGTCAGCAGGTGCGGCGTATGTTTGCCGTACGACAACCGCTCGGCCCGATTGAGATAGTCGAGGAGCAGAGGCTTGTAGTCTGGACTGGAGCAGTTTTCGATGATGACGTGCGCTCGCTGCCGCGGCGAGAGTCCGCGCAAATCGGCCAGTCCGTGCTCGGTGACAATGACCTGCACGTCATGTTCGGTGTGGTCCACATGCGACACCATGGGAACGATGGTCGAGATGGTTCCCTTCTGCGCGCTCGACGGGGCCATGAAGATGGAGAGATATCCATTGCGGGCGAAATCGCCGGACCCGCCAATGCCGTTCTGGATGCGCGATCCCATGATGTGGGTCGAGTTGACATTGCCGTAAATGTCGGCCTCGATCATGCCGTTCATGGCGATCACGCCGAGGCGGCGAATGATCCCGGGATTATTGGAGATCTGCTGCGAGCGCAGAACGATGGATTCGCGATAGCGGGACATATTGGCATTCACTTCGTTCGTCATGTCGGGGCCGAGCGAGAAGGCCGTGGCCGACGCCGCGGTTAACTTGCCCGACTTCAGCAGGCGAATCATGCCGTCTTGAATGACCTCGGTGTAGGAAGTCAGTCCTTCAAAGGGGCCTTCCTCAAGCCCAAACAGAACCGCGTTGGCAATGTTGCCGACGCCGGATTGCAGCGGCAGCAAATTGGCGGGCATACGGCCCTTCTTCACCTCCCAGCCGAGGAATTCGAGGATGTGGCCGGCGATGCGCTTGGAAGATGCATCGGGCGCTTTGAAGGCGCTATTGCGGTCGGGAGAATCCGTGAGCACGATGGCGACGACTTTCTCCGGGGGAACTTCGAAATACGGTATGCCGATTCGCTGGCCAGTGTGCAGGAGTGGAATCGGTTTGCGATTCGGTGGCGGCTCGAGACCGTAGTAGATGTCGTGCATTCCCTCCAACGCCATCGGCTGCCACGAGTTGACCTCGAGGATCACGCGCTCCGCTTGATCGAGCCAGGTCTTGTTGTTGCCGACCGACGAACTCGGCACCAGCCGTCCGTCCTCCAGGACAGCGGTGACTTCGATGAGCGCAACATCGAGCTTGCCGAGGAATCCATATTCAACGAACTGAGCGACATGGCTGAGGTGAATGTCCATGTACTCCATTTCGCCGGCGTTGATGCGCTTCCGGGTTTCCGGATCGGACTGATAGGGAAGGCGCAGATGGATGCCTCCCGCCATAGCCAGCGCGCCATCGAGCTCAGGGCCGGTGGAAGCGCCGGTAAAGACGCTCACCTGAAACTTTTCCCCGCGGAAGTTCGCTTCAGTAATCCGGCGCGCCAGTTCGACCGGAACTGCCTTGGGATAACCGGACCCGGTGAAGCCGCTCATGCCGACTTGGTCGCCGGATTTAATGAGAGCCGCAGCTTCGTCGGCGCTCATGATCTTCTGCGCCAGACTGGAATTCAAAACACGCGTGTTAGGTGGAGAAATAATAGCCATGCACCAAACCTTTCCTTAAAGAATGAACCTTTTATTTTAACCGCTGCCACTTTCGCCCGTCTGTGAGCTTGATCACGATGGCAGGGACATGGGTTTCCGCATCGTAGTGCGCAGGCAGTGCGCTGTACAAATTTGACGGGGAAGTGGAGTGAACGCGGAGTTCGCCTGTCGATTCAGATCTCCTTGACCGCGGGAGCATCCGGTCGGACAGTGGTCTTCCACTCCAGGGTTCTGGTTTGCGTCCCATTGGTCAGCACCAGCTTTTCGATCCGTAGTTCGCCTTCAAGCACTTCAATGCGGAGATTCCGGGCATCCAGCACGATCGCGCCAAACCCGGATGCCGTGGAGAAGAAGGTCTGGAATGGCCGGATACTCAGTTGAGGACCAAACCAAAGTGTCCGCTCGACGGCCGAGTAACGGAAGCCGGCCAACGCTCCCAGCAACGCATAACTGGCCATGGCGCGAGCGTAGTAGTTGCCACACTCGTATTCATTCCAGGGATTGCGAATCCGACCGTCGTAACGGCTGCGCAAAGCCTTGACGATGGTTAATCCTTCCTTGACGAGACCTTCTGCAATAAGATGCGAGGCCACCTGATACTCGATGCCGGTAAAAACTTCGTCGGAATACATAAGAGACAACGTGGGCTTTCCGCCCCGAGGCCAACTGCACACCAGCAACCCTGGTTCGTGTCCCATGGCAAAGCCAGGACGCTGCGCATTGGCATGCTGGCTGAGGTCGGTCTTGAAATTGTGCTTAAAGATGGCTTGCAACGTCTGGCGCACGTGGTCGCGAGCGAGCGGAGTATCGATCCCATAGATTCTAGCCATCCACGCGCCAATGACTCCGTCGGAGAGGCATCCGCTTCCATACTGATACTTCGGGCCTTCTCTTTTCAGCAGTTGCTGCATTTCGCTGCTGTGTTCATCGACCGAGGCAACCATGGTGGCAAAGGAAGTATTCCGCAGGCCGAGGTATTGCACTTTCTGTTGGTAATACTCGCCATTAAAGAGTTGCTCTTCCATAAGGCGCGCACAACGATGCGCCAGATCTCGATAGAGTTTGGCATCTTCGGTTTGACCTACTGCTTCCGCCATTAGGGAGAACGCCGAGAGCGCGCCCAGGTAAATGCTGGTGCACATGCCGTCCGGTCCCCAGAACTCAATGTCGTAAGTATTGTGATGGGGCTCAAACAATCCTCCCTGGCGATCGGGGTCCCAGGTGCGAATGCAGTAGTCCAAGCTGCGTTTGGCCAACGGATACATTTTCTTGAGCCAGTCCGTGTCTCCGGAAATCTGCCAGTCGCGAAACACCTTCATGATTCCGCCCAGCTGCCCGTCCGACGCAGCGTGGAAATCGTGTTCGACCGGGCCTTCAGGAAGCGCGGCGCGAAAGGTGACGTGACCGTTTTCGTCCATCGAGCGGCCCAATTCGAGTTCTCGCAGAGTCCGCTCCAGTTGCGGGTAAAGATGAGGAAACGCCTGGGCATAATTCCACACATGGGTGCAGGAGCCCTCGCAGCAGCCGGCATCGGGGAAGCATCCTTCCCAGCCCCAGATGTCGCCATTCTCCAGACGCAGGACGGTGGGAGACTTGAGGATGGCGAGATTGGCGGACACAGCATCCAGCACATAGGGCGGCAGGGTGGAAGAAAACAGCGCTTCTTTAAAGGCCACCGTGCGCGCTCGCAAGGAAGAGTAATTCTCTTCGACATAGAGCGCGACTTCGCGGGCGTCTTTCCAGACTGAGGCATAGTAGGGCCGCCACAGCGGAGGCCTGCCTTCCGGAAAAGAACGGCACCCGACAGCGCCTTGGGTCTCAGGCAGGGGAAGGCCCCCAGCCTGCACGTAACAATTGGGGAAATGCCAGGCGATAAGGATGGGGTAAGTTCGCGATTCGCCCGGAGCTAGTGCGCCTTCAAATAGAATCGAGCCGCCATTACGCCCCTTGGCGTCGATTTCGTTGGATCCGTCGTTGACGCTAAATGTCCCGGTGGAGACTTCGCGCCAGAGCGCCGACAGCGCATCGAATTGGAATACTGGACTGCGCAGCCACATACCCTTGATCCGCGGCTTATTGCCAATAGCGATCAGCGAGGCGCTGCCATAACCTTCCGCGTTGGGCTTCTCCAGATTGTGAAAAAACACGCCCCGGTTGGGGATCACGGCATTGCGGCTGGAAGATTCCTCTTCGCCGCATCCCGAAGCTAAATGGGAAAGATGATAGGAGAATTCATATTCCACGGTCCGCGATGAACGATTGTGAAGCGTGTATTCCAGAACGGCGCAGGGCAGCCCCGAGTTTTTGTCATCGAGCGGGATAAAAGGGTTCCAGGCCGTGAGCGTGACCTGCAATGGAACCTTGGAGTCGCTGATTTCTACTTCTCCAAAAGGGTATTCTCCTTTGAACGTGCACTTTTCAAAACGCGGAAAGCCTTCGAACCCTCCGCGGAAGTACCCCTGTCCCTGAAGCCCCTGATCGTAAATCTTGAAAACCGCGAAAGGCCCCTCGACCAGCTTGGTGACCGGAGATGCCCCTTTAATATGGAGAATGGCGAAAGCCGCTTTGGAGGAGGTGTTGCCCTCGGGTAATGCCGTGGTTGAAGGACGATTCCAGATGGAAAAATCCTGCAACCCGCCATAGCCATTCAAACAGATGCAACCGGCTCCGATCCCTCCCAGCGGCATCGCGACTTGAGTGGCTCGGTCGCCGCTGAAGGTGCGCTGCGGTCCGTTCTCGAGGAGTTCTTCCAGTAAATAAGGAGTCTCCTTCGAGCCAGGCGCTTCCGGCGGGGTCGAGGGGTTCGAGCCGGGAGAATTGGTTTGAGCCCCGGCCAAAGGGGCGGTCGCGGCCAAGGCTGCGGAGGTAGTCGTAGCCAGGAACTCTCTGCGGGTGAACTTGTCGTTGCGCGACATCGAACCTCTCTTGAGCATCAGCTTCCGGGGCCGAAATGGCATACTGTGGCCGTGGAGCTGTCCCTTATCAGGAATCAAAAGGATTAAAAAGAAAAAGGATAGCACGCATGTTTCGACCCGAATCCGCGACCCGCTGCGAATCCCAGCCGCTGCTGCCAACACCGCTGCTGCCATCAAAGATTGGTGATTAGTACTGGCGCCGGCAGGCGTATCTCGCCCAGGTTCGCTGCTGGGATTACGGCCGGTGCTAACCGCGCGGATTGATGCCCAATTGCTTCAGTTTCGACTGCAGCGTTGTTCGCTTCAATCCCAAACGCGCAGCGGCCCCTCTCGGCCCGCCAATCTGCCCGTGGCTCTCCCGCAAAGCGCGCAGAATGTATTTGCGTTCCGCCGCTTCCAGGCTTTCATCCACGATTTTCTCCTCCGCGGTGATCGGCTGCAGTTCGCTTAGCGGCGCCGCCAGAACCGAGCCTTGCGTCAGAATCACCGACCGCTCGACAAAATTTTCCAGCTCCCGCACATTGCCCGGCCAGTCCCACCCGATCAGTGCGTCCATGGTTTTTTTCGGAATGCTGGTGATCGACTTGTTCATCCGCCGCGCGCACTTTTGCACGAAATGTTCCACCAGCAACCGGATGTCATCCCGCCTCTCCCGCAACGGGGGCACCCGGATCGGAAACACGTTCAGCCGGTAATACAAATCACTGCGGAACTCGTTCTCTCGCACGGCTTCAGTCAAATCGCGATTGGTCGCCGCAATCAAACGAAAGTCTACTTTCATGGTTTGCGTTCCGCCCAGCCGTTCGAATTCCTGATCCTGCAAAACCCGCAGCAGCTTCGGCTGCAACGCCAGCGGAATCTCCCCAATCTCGTCGAGAAACAGTGTGCCCTTGTCGGCCAGTTCGATCCGGCCAATCTTCTTGCTCACCGCTCCGGTGAACGCGCCCTTCTCGTTCCCGAACAACTCGCTTTCCACCAGGCCCGACGGAATCGCCGCGCAATTCAATTTGATAAAGCTGCTGTTGGCACGCTGGCTCAAGCGGTGGACCGCCCGCGCCACCAGTTCCTTTCCCGTTCCCGTCTCGCCCAGCAGCAGCACGGTGGCATCGCTGGCCGCCACTTTGCCAACATGCTCGATGACCGATTGCAAGGGCTTGCTCAGGCCGATGATATCCCCGAACCCCAGCTTGGTATCGATTTCCCGCTCCAGATAGAGCTTTTCTTCCGTAAGCTTTTTCTTGGCTTCGCGCAAGGCTTCGGTTGTTTCCCGAAGTTCGGTGACATCCATGCTGGCGCCGGTGAGCCCAATCACCGCGCCCGCCGCGTCGAAAACCGGCTCAATCGTCGCGTCGAAGTAGTGCTTCCGGCCGTCGTAAGTGACCTGCATTTCCTGACGCACTGCCACCCCGGTTTCGAGCACCCGCCGCCGGACTTCCGTGATGTGCGCAACCTCCGCGGGGTCAAAGATCTCGTCCGAAGTTTTTCCCAGATATTCGCTCACCGACCGCGGAATCTGCGGATTGTACATCCAGGTGTAGCGCAAATCCCGGTCCTGGTTGAACACCGCAATTGGAGAATCCTCCAGCGCCACCCGGAACCGCTCCTCGCTTTCCCGCAGGGCCTCCTCGGTGCGCTTCTGCTCGGTGATGTCCATGATCACTCCGACAACTCGCAAGGACCCTGCCGCGGTATCCGCAATGACCAGGCCTCGCGCGCGGACCCACTGCATCACGCCGTCCGGCCGGTTCAAGCGGAACTCCGCTTCGCCCGGTTCGCCGCTCCGCGCCAACTGCGCAAACGCCTCTTGGATCCTCGCCCGGTCCTCTGGATGCACCAGTTCCCAACTAAAGAAGCTGCCAAAATCCCCCACGAAGCCGCTGGGGATGCCCCAGATTTCGGCGAATTCAGTCGTCCACGTTCCCCGGCTGCTCCCCAATTCCAGCTCAAACGCTCCGATCTTTCCGATCTGAAGCGCCAGCCGCTGCCTGCGCTCACTCTCCCGCAGCGCCTCCTCCGCCCGCTTGCGCTCGGTGATGTCCTCCACCAGCCCCATCTGCCATCGGCGAGTTTCTCCTTTACCCCACATCGGCACCACTAGAATCTTTACCCAGCGCACCGATCCGTCCGGGCGAAGATACCTTTTGTCTGTCTCGTAACTTGCTACTTTCTCCTCGGCCAGTAACCGCATGTATTCGCTGGTCTGCTCGATGTCATCGGGATGGGTAATGCTCGCCACGTCGAGCCGCAGCAATTCTTCTTCCCGGCGCCCGGCGATTTCGCAGAGCTTCGGATTGACTTGCAGAAACCGCCCGCTGGGCGACTCCACCAGACCAATGCCCACCGGAGAGCGCTCATACACCGTGCGGAACAGCCGCTCACTTTCCCGCAAGGCTTTCTCCGCCTGCTTTCGCTCCGTGATATCGCGCAGAAGACACGCCACTCGGTCGATGCCCTCGGGACCTTCTACAGGTAGATAGGTGATCGATAGATCCCGCTCCCCCATCTCCGGATATTGATGCCGCATCTCGTAGTTGACGGCCTTTCCCCGAAAACACTCATCGAGTTTTTCCCTGATCGTGCTTTCATACGCCTCTGGTTTCACTAACTCGACTACCAAATGTCCTACAACTTGTTCTTGCGTCACTCCCCGATAGCTGAGATACGCCGGGTTCGCGAGCACGTACCGGTGCTCACGGTCTACTACCACGATCATGTCTTCCAGATTCTCCACCACTCTTTCGAACTCGCGCAGCCTCCCCTCCGCCCGCTTCCGGCGCGTGATGTCGCGCACTATCGCAACCCCATACTCCCGGTCCAGTTGCACCCGGCGCAAATTCACTTCCGACGGAAACGCCGTTCCATCCTTCCGCCGGTGCGTTCTTTCTATGATTGCGAACCCGGATTCCTGCAACTGACGCAGAACGCCGGCCCGCGCGCTTTCGTCGAACCACGGCGCAATGTCATGAATCGTCATCGACAAAAGCTCTTCCCGGCTATACCCCAGCACTTCGCATGTCCTCTCATTCACGTCCAGCAACCGCAGAGTGTCGGGTTCGGTGACCAGAATAGCGTCGTTCGATTGATCCAGCAGCGTTCGGAACAGCCTCAATTCCTGGAGAATCCGTTCCTGTTCGCGCACCGTCTTTAGCAGCCTTCTATTGGTTCGGCTCAGCGCCTTCTCCGCCCGCACTCTATCCGTCACGTCGTGCGCCATTCCCCGCACAATCGGCGCCGCCACTCCTTCGGTGCGCAGCGTGTTGTGATACTCCCAGATCCGCTGCTCTCCCGAGCGCGTCACCACTGCCATCAGACCGCGAGACTCCCCTGTGCGCTCGATCTCGCGCAGATAGGCGTCACACTGATCGCGGAATTGCGGATCGACAACATCCTGCAGCCGCATGCGCAGTGCTTCTTCTACGCTGTAGCCCAGCAGACGCGCTGGAGCGGGATTGACCGACAGGAATCGGCCTTCAAGGTCGTGGACACACAGCAGGTCTTGGCTGTGCTCGACCAAGTCGCGATACCAGTCTTCGTTTTCTTCCAGGGCTCGCCGGATCGGGTCCCATGCGACTGGCGCTTCATCCAGAAAATGGCGCTTCCGTCCCCCAGGGTGCAATGCCATGACTCACCCCTAAGCGACGCCCGCGGAATCGTATACTTTGTGATCGGCCAGATCAATTCCGGCGGGCGCCTGAATTCTCATTACCAGAAGCTCTTCGAGACACCCTCTAAGTGCGCCCCTTTGTAAGAAGCGCCTGTTTTAACTTGTCTGAGTCCAGAACCCGCCCTCGCGCTCCGGCCGAGAGTGTAGCAGAATACTGTTTTCGTCGCACCGGGCTAATCAGTAAGGTGATGTCAAGCTGCTGGTGCAAGTACGGAAAGGGTAAGGTTTCCCTCCCCGGGTTTCTCCAGAACGCTCTCCGAGCCACACGACCGCACAAAACTCCGTGGGCTTACCGGCACTCGCATTGGAGACCCTAAGGCGGAGCGGCGGACAGAAGAATGATTCTTGTTCCAGAAACAGAACAGAGAGCCGAGTGGCCTCCGCGAGCCGGACTGAAAACACCTTCCGCTCCGGAAGGAAGCGTATGAGTTAGTCGCGGGTCGCCGCTCGCGGGATAAGGAGTCTTGCTCGGCTGACCAGGAGTGGCCGCGCTGGACCCGAGCTAGGCAGGCTGTTTTCGAGCCCGGTCAAGCGTGCTGTAGTGCAGCAGTAATCCGGTGGAGCGCGCGTACTGCTCCAACAGCGAATGGGGACAGCATTGGGGAAAATCGGGGAAAGTGGCCACAACGAATAGCCGCCCAGTTGCTTCTAACGCGCCGAGGCGCAAACGAATCGCGCCCGCTGCAATCTGCCGGCCCAGTTCGGCGGCGTGGGGATCCGGGCTGCGGCGCGCGGCGTGGCCGAAACGCGAGAATTCCAAGGCAATGCCGGACAAGGTTCTCACATAGGCGAGGGCGGCCCAAGCTCTTTCGCGCTTGATCGCTCTAAACTGATCGGCCGGCAGGCTCGACCGCAGGAATGCCTCCTCGTCGGGATCCACTAGATTGCGGAATGCCTCGATATCCAGCGATCCCATTAACGCCCGGGCCTGGTCGATGGCAAGCGGATCTCTGCTGCGTGTGGCCGCAAGGTACGCCAGCAGTGCGGCCAGGACAATGGCGATTGCAACGTAGAGTAAGGCGCCGCTCATTGCAAGAATCGCTCCAATTCCCTGTTCCACTGATCCACGCCGGCTACAGGAACGTTACTGGCCTGAAGAATCTTCCTCTCCGGAGCGACCAAGTACCCCAGCCAAATCAAGACAGCAACGTGATAGCCTCCGGTCGAAAGCAGGTTCAGCGCTCTGGCCATAGATTGCGTGAGCTCTCCAGTACGCATGGCAGTGTCAGCGAGTTCCACGCTCGATAGAATTCCGAAACCCAATGCGATGCCAAACACGTAACTTTGCAAAGACAGCCCGAACACACGCGAAAACAGAAGCAAGAAAAGCACCAATCCACACTGGATGATCGCGACGCCCCGGCCCACCCACGCCGCACCGGCTATCAGGCTGCCAGAAGTCTGTCCGGACGCAAAGATTGCGCACAGAACAACGGCGGCAAGCAGAAATCCGGTAGTCCAGCGAAGCGAGACCTTGGCGAGTGCATACACCTGTCCATGCTCACGAAATACGTTGTCGAAAACCTCCTGAATAACTCCGAATCGGAGCGCGGTACTTATTGCCATTGTTACCAGGAAGACCCGCATATACACAGCCCCCCTGTTAAGCCCAGTTACCGTGATCACGAAGAGCATGACAAACTCCCCGATTTCGTACCACGTGTACACGACAAAGGCGGGGAAGCCTGTGTACAAACGCCTGGTCAGCAGGAGGACCGCAACCACCGCCAGCACAACATGGGGCGCAATCCAAAGGTAGAGCAGCAGGAACTTGTACCAGGGCATCATCTCGATGACAGGGTACTATAGTTCCCGAAAAAAAAACTTGCAACCCGGATTTTGCGCCCCTCATGTCGTGTCTAAAGCGGCGAGTGGCACCCGTTGGCATCACAGATCGGCCATGGGTTGCCGTCGGCGAAACTCGGAACGGTTGTAGTGAGCAGCAGAAAAACGGCTACGGCCAGAACTCGAAGAATTTTCTTCACGATGTTACTCCTTGGCAAGAATGGACGGACCGTGTTACTATCCTTCGGCAGCCGTTGCCTTGAGCAGCAGTCGTGATTTGCTTTCCTTTTCGGAAAACGTAAATTTTGTGTTACTAAGATCGGCTCTTGAAGACTTCGAAAACAGCACTTTGAGTGCAGTACCCGGGCTTCTGGGAAAATTGCGCTATCTCGCGCGACTGCACAACGGCGGAGGGGCCTACTCGCATTGGGGGTTAGGAAGGGTCTACGGGACCGGACCAGCGGAGAACGCCATCCGCGCGTCGCACCAGACCTTGGTGAGCCGGATACTGAGAACGCCATTGCGAGATCTCGCGGACGACCTCAAGTCATCGGCAGCGGCCGCGCAGATCGCGGACCGTGATTTCTTGTCAAGTCTGGAGAAGCCTCTGGAGAATGCGCTTCCGGCTCAGAGTCTGCACGCTTCAGTAAAGCACTTCAGGTCAGTTCTGCAGGCTCTCTCCGCTCTGGTTCGGAATAGAGCACCTGCCACCCCCCGAGACGAATCGCCGCTCCCACCACCTGCCCAATGACTTCCGCCTCTTGAGGATGCTTGAGGGTGCGAACCGGAACCGGTGACAATGGGTGCGATTGCAGGACAATGCGATCCCGGCTTACATGGCACCAGCAGCACACAAAGCCATTGCGGGTCTCCACGAAGTAGATAGGACGCTCGAATTCAGATCGCCAAATGCCTTCAGCGACCTTATTCTTGGACTCGTCCACCTGCACAAAACTGCCCGGGGGAAGAATAGGGTGCATGGTGAAGTCTTCCGCTCCGATGTAACCATAGGAGTACCGGCCGTCGGCAAGGGTGGAAAGATACGTGAGTGGCACCGCGCCCCACTGTTCAACCATGCGCGCGATGTTCGTAGTTTTGGCAAGCGTGAACCCCGGGTCCAGTCGGACCGGGATGAGAACCTCGGTTGCGCTGTCTGAGACCTGAGAAAGATGAGAGCGGTTGGGCCGGGCAGAAGGAAGATCTGCATGAATGGTGTTAAGGTCCACCCCATACCACGACAATAGCTCGTGGTAATCGCACCGGTAGATTGCCGCCAGAGTGTACAGGCGAAAGATGCTGGGGACGACTCCTTTGGTCTCGATATCGGATAGTCGACTGGGCGGAATGGCGAATTCGTCGTTCGCAAGCCGGCGCGAAACCTGCAGGCTGCCAGTTTCCACGTCTCTCATGGTGTAGCCAAGCGCTTCTCGCAGCGCTCGGAGCTTCTGTCCACCCGTCAGTTCCACCCCCACACCTCCCCGGAACCCTGTCACTATAGCAGTCAGGATCGTCTACGCAATCTGAAACTTCACCAGCGTCAGCCGATCTCATGTTTGATTTCCGTAAACGGAATCATCGGCCTAATCGCTTTAAACAACAAGGCTTTAGATAATCGTACCAGTGGGGAGCGGCGCTCGCCGATCTGCTGTTCTGAACCTGCTAGCTTCACGACCGGAGGCTTTGTTCGCTCTTCGTTACAACTTGGGGGCGGTGGGGCCCTCGCAGTCGTATCCGCTGCCGACAACTCGACGCCGAATGTTGCGCTCTCCAGGACAGAAGCGGCGTCAGGCCAGTTGGACCATCCTGCTCCACTGGCGGCGCGTCGGCATTCCACCTGCTCACCGTTCACTTGCCCGCAAACAAATTGTCGACCACACCCCGCGCGACCGATCCGCCGAACGCGCCCGCGATCCCCGGCACGAACGCCAGAAAGGATTCGTAGACCTGCGCCCGCTCCGGCTTCTCCGAAAGGAAAAAATATGCCAGCCACTCCACCACCGGCACAAACACTCCGACCAGGACAACCCACCGCCACGGCCGGCTCGGGCTTAGGAATCCCAGCAGCATGTTCGCCGCTAGCACTACCATTGCCGTCAGCAGCAAGTCGCCCACCTTAATATCCAACCACCCCGCCAGCGCTCCCGACATCGCTGCCAGCAGATAATAAACCACGTCGCTGCCTGATTTTTTTTCAGGAAGAATTTGGCCCCAGGCTGTAGTCATATCTCTATCTCACAGGTCTCCTATGCCAGGTTTCCTATCCTACGAGTAAGTGTAGAACCCGCGCCCGCTCTTGCGCCCCAGCCAGCCCGCATCCACCATCTTGATCAGCAGCGGACAAGGCCGGTACTTCGGATCCCCCAACCCATCCTGCAGCACCCGCATAATATCCAGACAGACGTCGAGCCCGATGAAATCCGCCAGGGTCAGCGGTCCCATGGGATGCGCCATCCCCAGCTTGAACACTTCATCTACTGCCGCCGCCGTAGCCACGCCCTCCATCACCGCGTACATCGCCTCGTTCAGTAACGGCATCAGCACACGGTTCGACACAAATCCCGGAGCGTCATTCACCTCCACCGGCGTCTTCTCCAGTTTCACCGCCAGTTCGCGTACGGTTTCAAACGTAGCCTGCGAAGTCGCGAGGCCCCGGATGACTTCGACCAGTTTCATCACCGGCACCGGATTAAAAAAGTGCATCCCAATCACCTTGTCGGCGCGCCCCGTCAGCGCTCCAATCTTCGTGATCGATATCGAAGACGTATTCGAAGCCAGGATCACCTCCGGCTGCATGAGGCGATCCAGTTCGCGAAAAATCTCTGCCTTAATCTCAAACTTCTCCGTCGCCGCCTCGAGCACCAGATCGCAATCCGCGAGCTTCGCCCGATCGACCACCGCCGTAATCCGACCCAGCGTGGAGACCTTGTCGCTCGCCGTAATCTTATTCTTCGCCACTTCGCGATCGAGGTTTTTCGCAATCGTAGCGAGCCCTCGATCCAGAAATCGCTGCTCCACGTCGCACAGCACGACGTTCAACCCGCACCGCGCAAACACGTGGGCAATACCGTTACCCATCGTCCCGGCCCCAATCACGCCCACTTGCTGAATCGCCATAGTTCCCTCGCTTGAGATTGCCCCAGGGAAGAAAGAGAGAAACAGGGAAGTTTAGCAGAGCGCACTTCTTCGGTTACAATCCTCGGGCACATGAACCGCGAATATCACAAACAATATAGCCACGAATTGGGGCGCGACATGGAGTCGCTGGTGTTCGGGCACGCGGGACAGCCGCTGCTGGTGTTTCCGACCTCCATGGGACGTTTTTTTGAGTATGAAGATTCGGGAATGATCGGCGCGCTGGCGGGGAGACTGGAAGCGGGCGCGATCCAGGTGTTCTGCGTGGACAGCGTGGACGGCGAGAGTTGGTACAACAAGAGCGTGCATCCAGGAGCGCGGATCTGGCGGCATGTGCAGTACGAGCGTTACGTGGTCAACGAGTTTCTGCCGTTCTTGAAGCGGAAGAACTGGGCGCCACAGATCGCGGTGACGGGATGCAGTTTTGGCGGTTATCACGCGCTGAATTTTTCCCTGCGGCATCCGGATGTGGTCTCAGCCTGCGTCACCATGAGCGGATCGTTCGACATTAAGAGCTTCCTCGACGGCTATTACGACGATAGTGTCTACTTTAATAATCCGCCCGACTACCTGCCGAACATGAGCAACGACTGGTATCTGAGCCGCTACCGGCGGATGAAGATTGTGCTGGGATCGTCGGACTGGGATATGTGCCTGGACGCCAATGTGAAGATGGCGGCGATTCTGCAGAGCAAGGGGATTCCGCATTGGCTGGATATCTACGGGGATCATAGCAAGCACGATTGGCCGCTGTGGCAGCGGATGGCGGGAAAGTATTTCTAGTGGAGGAACGCTCCACCAGCGAGATTGAGAAGAGGAATCTTGATTATGACAAACAAGAAAGTTGGAATTCTCTTTGGGATGGAAAATACGTTTCCGCCAGCCTTGGTCGAGAAGATTAATTCGATGAAGACCGGGGGCGTCACGGCCGAATTTGTGAAGATTGGCGGCATTCGAATCGATGAGCCTAAAAAGTACGACGTCATCATTGACCGGATTTCGCAGGACATTCCGTTCTACCGGGCCTATTTGAAGAACGCGATGCTGCACGGAACGATTGTGATTAACAATCCGTTCTGGTGGACGGCGGACGACAAGTTTTTCAATTACGCGCTGGCGCATAAGATGGGCGTGGCGATTCCGCCCACGGTGATTTTGCCGCATCATACGCATCCGCCGGATACGACCGATAAGTCCATGCGGAATCTTGTCTATCCGCTGAATTGGGAAGAGTTATTTGCCTATGTCGGGTTCCCGGCATTCTTGAAGCCTTACTCGGGCGGCGGCTGGAAGCATGTGTATAAGGTGCATTCTCCGGAGGAGTTCTTCTATAACTACAACCAGACGGGCGACCTTTGCATGACGCTGCAGCATGGTGTGGAGTTTGAGGATTATTACCGCTGTTACGTGGTGGGGCAGGAGAAAGTGCACATCATGAAGTACGATCCGAAGGCTCCGCACCATGAGCGCTATGCGAAAGGGAATCCGCAACCGGGAGGGGCATTGAAGCAGCGCATCGAAAAAGACGCGCTGGCATTGTGCCGCGCGCTCGGCTACGACTTGAATACGGTGGAGTTTGCGGTCGAGGATGGCGTCCCGTATGCGATTGACTTTCTGAATCCGGCGCCGGATGCGGAGGTTACGTCCGTGGGGCAGCAGAACTTTGAGTGGATTGTGGACGCCGTGGCGGAGATGGCGGTGAAGAAGGCGCTGAGTGGAGAGAATCCGGTGGTGGAGTTGCACTGGGCGGCGTTCTTGAATGCGGTGAAGTAAGTATCGACTGGGCTTCGCCCATTGGCGGTGACCTACGTAGGTCGGTCCTGCCGGCGGCTCGCGGACAGGAATGTCCGCGCCGGGCCTGCTCATTAGGTATACTAATTGGACTTTCTGCCAGAGCGTCTTCCTGCCTGGCAGCCTTGGGTGCCGCGATGAAGCCTACGTTCACGCTGGGAATCGAAGAGGAATATCAGACCGTCGATCCCGAAACGAGGGATCTTCGGTCACACATTCACGCCGAGATCATCGAGAAGGGCAGATTGATCCTGCAGGAACGGGTCAAGACGGAGATGCACCAGTCGGTGGTCGAAGTAGGGACATCGGTTTGCGCCAACATCCGGGAAGCCAGGGAAGAACTGAAGAAGCTGCGACGGCACATGATCCGGCTGGCGCGCGAGAATGGGCTCCGGCTGGCGGCTGCGGCAACCCATCCCTTTGCGGACTGGCGCATGCAGGAAGTTACGCCGGGCGAGCGCTACAAGAATATTGTCGAGGATATGCAACTGGTAGCGCGGGCGAATTTGATTTTTGGTTTACACGTGCATGTAGGCATCGAAGATCGCGAGACGGCGATCCAGATGATGAATCATGCTCGGTATTTTGTGCCGCACCTGCTGGCGCTGTCGTCGAATTCTCCTTTCTGGCTGGGGATGGATACGGGGCTGAAATCATACCGCTGCAAGGTGTTCGACAAGTTTCCACGGACGAACCTGCCGGATTATTTTCCGAGCTGGGGCGAGTATGAGAATTACGTCAAGCTGCTGGTGAAGACGAACTCGATCGATAACGCGAAGAAAATCTGGTGGGATATCCGGCCGCATCCATTCTTCGACACGCTGGAGTTCCGGGTGTGCGATCTTCCGATGCGCGTGGATGAGACGATTGCTTTGGCGGCTTTGATTCAGGCGACGGTGGTAAAGCTGTACAAGCTGTATTCGCAAAACCAGGGATTCCGGCTGTACCGAAAGTCGCTGCTGATGGAAAACAAGTGGCGAGCGGCGCGCTATGGGATCAACGGAAAACTGATCGACTTTGGCAAACAGATGGAAGTTCCAGAACGCGAACTGATCGAAGAGTATCTGGAGTTCGTCGACGACGTCCTGGACGAACTGGATTGCCGGGCGGAAGTGCAGTACATCCGCGAAATTATGAAGATGGGCACGGGCGCGGACCGGCAGTTGGACCTGTACCGCAAGACCGGAGACATGAAAGCCGTGGTGGACTACATCATTGAGGAGACTGAGGTGGGCGTGGCCGAAGCAGATAGCTTGCCTACCGCCAAGGCCGGCTGATGAGCTTAATGAAGACTGCAGAACAATCCAAACGACAACTGAACCAGATTGCCTTTGACCCGGAACTGACGCCGGGGGCGCGGAATGCGGTGCGCGTTTGCCTGCGCGTCGAGGCTTCGGAAAAAGCCACCGTCATCACCGATGAAGTCAACCTGGAGATTGCCGCTGCGATCGTGCGCGCACTCGAAGAAGTGGGTTGCCGCTACACAACGTGGGTGCTGGAGGATGTGTCGACTCGTCCCCTGACCGATTTGCCGCTGGCGATCGCGGAGGATCTGGAGACGAGCCAAGTCAGCATTTTTGCGGTGCAGGCTCAAGCCAACGAATTGAAGTCGCGCATGCAGATGACGGATGTAGTGAACCGGCGCAAGATACGGCACGCGCACATGGTCAACATCAATAAGCGGATCATGCTGGAAGGCATGCGTGCGGACTTCGTGAAGGTGGACCGGTTGAGCGTGAAGGTTCTGGAGACGGTTCGCAAGGCGAAACAAATCCGGGCGACGACGCCCGCCGGAACGGATCTGGTGGCGGATCTGAATCCGAATTACCGTTGGGTGAAGACGAGCGGGATTATCAGCACGGAAAAGTGGGGAAATCTGCCGGGCGGTGAAGTGTTCACCACGCCGGGAGAGGTCAACGGCACGTTTGTGATTGACGGCGTGGTTGGAGATTATCTGTGCGCGAAGTTTGGCGCTTTGAAGGCGAACCCGTTGACCATCGAAGTGAAGGGAAATCGCTTGCTCGAAGCGCACTCGGCGAATAAAGAATTGAAAGACGATTTCTGGGCTTACACGCATACGGATGAAAACAGCAACCGGGTGGGCGAGTTTGCCATTGGGACGAATATCGAACTTAAGGATGTCATCGGGGAGATCTTGCAGGATGAGAAATATCCCGGCGTGCACATCGCGTTCGGAAATCCGTATGGAGCCCATACGGGAGCGGAGTGGTATTCGTCGACCCACATCGATGTGGTGGGGCGGAACTTCGATATCTGGGTTGACGGCGAGCAGATCATGCGCGGCGGGCAGTTTCTGCTTGAGGCGTAGAGCTTTTCACCGCCGAGACGCGGAGAGCGCCGAGAAAAGCTAGAGCGAGCTTTTCCTGGGTAGACGGGCGAGTCGCCCGTCCCCACACTAACCCCATGATTCCCTCTCACCGGCATGCCTTCAACTCGCGATTCACCTCCGAGAAATACGATCAGTTGCGGCGCGAGATGGCCTCGCGGTGCGGGATGGAAATTCCCTTCGCGCTTTGCGAGACGCCTTGCTTCTTTCCGGATGCGCTGGTTGCGCGTATGGGGGAGGATGGGAAGGCGCTGATACGGCAGTTGGTGGAGAATCCAGAGTATCTTGCGCGCTCGGAGGCTTCGATTCCTGCGAAGTTTCGCGTGCCGAGTGAATCGCCGCATCCGATGTTTATCCAAGTGGACTTTGGGCTGGTGCGGGATTCGGCGGGCGAGTTACAGCCGAAACTGGTCGAGTTACAGGCATTTCCTTCCCTTTACGCGTATCAGCCAGTGTTGGCGCAAGCATACATCGATGTGTTCTCGCTCGATACGAAGCTTCGCTATTTTTTGAGCGGGCTCGACTCGGCTTCTTATCGGCGGCTTTTGCGGGATGCGATTGTCGGGGGGCACGATCCGGCGAATGTGGTGTTGATGGAAGTGCATCCGGAGGAGCAGAAGACGCGTCCGGATTTTCTGCTGACGGAAAAGATGCTTGGGATTCGGACGGTGTGCATCACCAAAATTCTCAAAGATGGGCGGCGGCTGTTTTACAAGGACGGTGGCAAGCTCGTTCCAATTGCTCGGATTTATAACCGCACCATCGTGGATGAACTGGAACGTAAGGGCGTCGCTCTGCCGTTCGATTTTCGGGATGAACTGGATGTGGAGTGGGCGGGGCATCCGAACTGGTATTTTCGGATGAGCAAGTATTCGATTCCTTATTTGCAGCATCCGTCGGTACCGCGAACGTGGTTTCTTGATCAACTGGCGGAATTGCCGGCGGACCTGGAGAATTTTGTGCTCAAGCCGCTGTATTCGTTTGCCGGATTGGGCGTAGTGATTGCGCCTTCGCGGAGCGATATCGATGCGATTCCGGCCGCGAAACGAGGCGAATATATTTTGCAGGAGCGGATGAATTTCACGCCGCTGGTAGAGACTCCTTACGGGCTGACTAAAGTTGAATTGCGGATCATGTATGTGTGGCTCGATGAGTTGGTCCCCGTGCTAACGATCGTGCGCATGGGCCGCGGTCTGATGATGGGCGTGGATCAGAATAAGAATATGAAATGGGTAGGATCGTCGGCGGCGCTGATTTGCGGTTAGCGTTGAGGTTTCGCGGACGCGCATCCTGGTATATCAAACAACGCTTCCATTCCACACTTCGAATGGAACATCTCACGCTCGTCGTGCGCCACGCCAGGCACCTCCCACAATCGCTGCAAAAATTTATCCGGATGCCGCGCTTTGATATACGCGAAGTAGGCTGTGCCACGCGCAAAACGTTGCGGGCCTTCCGCCTCGGCTTCGCACGATACATCCAGGTCAGGATGATGCGGATCGGTGTCCGCCGTCCCAAGCAGGTAAATCACATCGCGAAGACTGTAATTTTCCTCCATGACTGCGAATGAGTTCTGGCCGATGTAGGGTGGCCCGTCTTCCACTCCGTATTTCCAGCGGTTGAAGCCCTTGCAGGATCCGGCATAAGGAGCAAAGTTGCTAGCGCTCACCGGACGGTCCTCCGAAAAATAAACATAAGACGAAGGATTGGCAACCACGTAACGTACGTGAACTCCCTTCTTGATCAGCGCGGCTTCACCGCGTCCGACAACGGCATACCGCTGGACCACCTGTCCACCGCCTGAATGTCCGGCGAGGATAACTTGCGCGAGATCGGGAAACCGCGAACGGTCCGCAAGCTGCGCGAGGATAGCATCGATGGCATCAAACGAGCTGATGGCGGCCGGCGCGGTAGCATCCGCTCCACCCTCCCAGCGCTCGTGGTGCCACCGTAAAACGTCAGAATCGAGATGGAAGGCTGCCGCGTCCTCCTCTATGAGGAACTGTGGCGCAATCACGATTGTCCCTCGTCCCGCGTTTCCCGCCGATTGCACCGCTTCGTTCGCCGATCGAAAGTAACCCACGGCATTACGCTTAATACCGTGGAAAATAACGACGGCGCGTGTCACGCGCGGCTGGGGCTTGCTCCAGTCGCTCGATACATAAATGGGCAGTAATCCAGTCCCCGCGGAAGTCGTCACCCGCAAGCTGCCGTGCGCAACTTCATCCACAGCCGAACGCGTTGATTCAGCAGTTAGCCCAGTTGACAGCGCTGCAAAAGCAAGCAGGAGAAAAATCGAACGCGATTGCTGAACTCTGGCCGTGGTCATACGCGCACGTTAAATCACCATTGCCAGCTTGTCCAGCGCGGCTGACTCCCCCCATCCCGGTTGACCCGACCGGGATGACACTCTACCATTACGCCTTCGCGGGCAAGGGCCGCTTCGCCTGCGCTCAGGGCAGGTCCGCGCCACACTTCTATGGAGATGATCGGCCAAACTGTCTCCCATTACCGCGTGCTGTCGAAGCTGGGCGGCGGCGGAATGGGCGTGGTTTACGAGGCGGAGGACATCCGCCTGGGCCGGCATGTCGCACTGAAATTTATTCCTGAACATCTGGCGAAGGATTCGCGCGCGCTCGACCGGTTTACGCGCGAGGCTCGGGCAGCATCACAGCTCAACCATCCAAACATCTGCACCATCCACGACATTGACGACAACGGCGGGCATCCGTTCATTGTCATGGAGAAACTCGAGGGCGAGAGCCTCAAGCAGCGCATCCATGGCAAGGCGTTGGACATGGAAGACCTGCTGGACATCGCGGTGCAGGTGGCGGACGCTCTGGCGGCGTCTCATGCCAAGGGGATTGTGCACCGCGACATCAAGCCGGCGAATATTTTTCTGACTCCGAATGGACAGGTAAAGGTCTTGGACTTTGGGCTGGCGAAGCTGGCTAAGGACGGGATTGTAGGCACGGCGACGGACTCGTCGTTCGAGGAATCGCTGACCCAGGTGGGAGTAATTCCGGGGACGGCGGTTTACATGTCGCCGGAGCAGGCCCGGTCGGAAGATCTGGACGCGCGCAGCGACATATTTTCTTTTGGCGTGGTGCTGTTCGAGATGGCCACCGGCAAGAAGCCGTTCACCGGAACGAACGTGGTGACGACTTTACATGCGGTGATCAATTCGAAGCCGGCCTCGCCGCGGTCGGTCAATCCTGAGGTGCCCGCGGAACTCGAAGCCATCATCGGGAAAGCAATGGAGAAGAACCGCGGCCAGCGCTACCAGAACGCGACGGAGATGAAAGCCGACCTGGTGAAGATGAAGAAAGGAACGGAGCCGACGCTGCGCAGCGGACTTCGTCAGGCGACCGGACTGCACGTGGTGACGAAGACGTTTCAGAAGCCGAGTTCGAGGCTGAACTGGATTTTGCTTGGACTGGTGGCGGTGCTGTTGACGACAGTGACGGCGGTGGGGGCTTGGTGGCTCAACCACAGGGCGCCGACGGTGGAGGCCGGGAACCGGACGATCGCGGTGCTGCCGTTGCAGAACATTAATAACGATCCCGAGAGCGAGTTCCTGCGATTTGCGCTAGCGGACGAAATTGCGAATGCTCTGACTTATGCGCATTCGCTGGAAATAAGGCCCTCGGCGTCGACCCAGAAATACGCCAACTTAGAAGCGGATCCGACAAAAGCCGGGCGCGAGTTGGGCGTGGGCACGGTGGTGACGGGACATTTTCTGCGGCAAGACAAGACGGTGATGGTCACGCTGGAAGCGGTGGAAGTGAAAGACAACAAGCTGATCTGGACCGGCACGCTCCGGTCGCCAGCGGATAACTTGATTGCACTGCGGAACCAGATGGCGAGAAAAGTCCGGCAGGAGCTGATACCGGCGCTGGGCGTGGCTCGTGGGGCAGTGGAAACCAGCAGCGCTCCGGCAAATCGCGATGCCTATGATTTGTATTTGCGAAGCGTCGCCATGCCGCACGATGGGGCAGCGAATAAGGAAGCCATCGCGATGCTGGAGCGGGCGGTGGGACTCGATTCGAATTATGCGCCGGCATGGGAAGCTCTGGGACGGCGGCGCTACTTCGATGCGATTTACTCGGGCGGCGGGACGGCGGGATATCAGCGCTCGAATGCGGCGTACCAGCGGGCGCTTTCTCTGGAGCCGGGACGGGTGGGCGCGGCTGGATTTCTGGCGGCGAACGAAGTGGAAACCGGGAACCTGGACAAGGCCTATGAAGACGCGCGGGCGCTGGTGCAGAAGCGTCCGGATAATGCATACGCGCATTATTCGCTGGCCTATGTGCTGCGTTATGCCGGGCGACTGGACGAAGCGCAGAGCGAGTGCGACAAGGCGTTGGCGATCGATCCGGGAAACTACAACTGGCGTTCGTGCTCGTTTGCTTTTTTTGAGCAGGGGAAGTCGGCGCGGGCAATGGAGTTTCTGGACCGCGATGCAGGCTCGGAGTGGTCGAATGCCGTGCGAGTTTCAGTGCTGATGCGCGAGGGCAAGATGACGGAAGCCCAGCAAGCGGCGCAACAGATGACGGAAAATTCGATGTGGATGCGGGGACTGCTGCAGGCTTGCCTGAACCAAGCGCCAGAAACGGAAGTCCACCGCCTGGCGGAGTTGGCGCAAAACGAATTATTGCCCGAGCAGGATTCGGAGTTGAAGTACTACCAGGGCGCGTTGCTGGCCGCGTGCGGCGAAAAGCAGATCGCATTCGCGTTTCTGCGCAAAGCGGTGGCCGAGAATTATTGCGCGCGTCCGGCTTTGCAATCGGACCCGCTGCTGTCGAACGTGCGCGGGGATGCGGAGTTCCGTCAGATTGTGCAAGCGGCGGCGGAATGCCAGCAGAAATTCACGGCGGCACAGGGGGCGGGCAGGTAAGTCTCATGAAGTTGAGAGTTGACGGCGGAATATATTTGGTCCTTTCTTTGGAGAAAGTCCATCAGATGGTCATGTTTCGAATGGTGAAGAAGTTCGGGTCTGTGCGCAACTGGCTGGCGACTGCGATCCTGGTCGTTTTGCTACCGGCTGCGACGGTGCCGTTCGTCGCGGCCGAGACGGCGGAAAAAACCACGGGCGATCATAACGTCGATCATGGCGTCGATCACTATTATGAGCCGCTCCCGCAGGAGACGGGCGCAGCGGGGCTCAAGCTGATGCTGCGGCGGTTGCAAACGACGGCTCGGCTGATGCAGGTGGATGCACATCCGGATGACGAAGACGGCGGCATGTTGACGCTGGAGGCACGCGGGAAAGGCGTCTCGACGTTGCTGATGACGCTGAACCGCGGCGAAGGCGGACAAAACGAACTGGGCAACAATCTGTTCGACGTGCTGGGCGTGGTGCGAACGCTGGAGGTGCTGGCAGCGGACCGCTACTACGGCGTCGAGCAGCGCTTCTCGCGGGTGGCGGATTTTGGATATTCGAAGACTGCCGAAGAGACCTTTCAGAAGTGGCAGGGACATGACATTCCGCTGGGCGATATCGTGCGAGTGATCCGGACGTTTCGCCCCGACGTGCTGATCGCGCGATTTTCGGGCACGGAGCGCGACGGGCACGGGCATCACCAGGCATCCGCCATCCTGACGAAAGAAGCCTTTCGAGCGGCCGCCGATCCGAACCGTTTTCCGGAGCAGATCAAAGAGGGATTGCAGCCGTGGCAGCCGAAGAAGCTGTACATCGGGAACGTGTGCGGTTTCGGGGCCTCCAGTTGCGATGCTGGAAACTACACAGTCAGGCTGAACACCGGAAGAGAAGATCCGCAGCTGGGCGAATCGTACGTGCAGTTTGCGGTCGAGGGATTACGGCATCAGCGATCGCAAGCGCTGGGTGGCGTCTCGATTCCCAAGGGCGATCGATTTGCTCACTACAAGCTGGTGGATTCGGTTGTTGAATCGCCAAAGGACAGCGCCGGCCACGAGCAGGACTTCTTCGATGGAATCGATACCACGCTGCCCGGACTGGCCTCGAGGCTGGGCGAGGAAGAGAAAAAGGTGCCGTGGTTGCGTGAGCAATTATCTCGGATCCAGCAGCGGATTGCCGAAGTTGAGCACAACCCTGACAACGACTCGGCGAAGAGCACGATGGCTCTCCTGCGCGGACGAAAGGAAGCGGATGATCTAGTGCAACGCGTTCGGCAATCATCGCTGTCGGATGACGCGAAAAAGTTGCTAACAATTGAACTTGAGACGAAGCGCGATCAGCTCCAGCAGGCAGCGAACGTGGCACTGGGAGTCGAGTTGACCGCAACTTACGACGGCCCACCCGCGTCTTCTCCAGAATCGGCTACGATGGCCGTTCCGGGAGAAGGTATCGCTGTGAAGGCATTGGGATTTGCAAGTGGGGGGATGCCGATCTCGGCTAAGTTGATCTTAGACGCACCAGGTTGTCAGCGAATTGTAGAAGGAGCAAAGTCGGCCGACAAACCTTCTACGGCTTGGTTCGACTTCCGCGTGACGCCTTGCGACAAGGCCGGTTACACCCGCCCCTACTGGCACCGAGACGATCCCGAGCGCGAGGCGCTGAACACGATTGACGAACCGCTATATCAGACGCTTCCCTTCCCGCCTCCACCATTCCACGTTCGAATGGAATACCAGTACGAGGGACTCGCCGGCACAATCGAGGTCCCGGTCATGGTGAAATTCAAACAGCCGGACGGAAGCGAGGGCGAGCATCCACTGGCGATTGGCTCGGAATTCTCAATTGCGCTGTCACCCTCGAACTCAGTCATCTCCTCAGACAAGCACGGCAGCACAAGCGTAAAGACCACGGCGCGCGATCAAAGCAGCGGCTCCAAGGCGCAGATTGCTTTGAATGTGCCGAAGGATGGCGCGCGGAGCCGGCGCATGAATCTGTTGAGATCCCGAAAGATGAGTCAAAGGACGCCTCATTCCAGGTTTTCCCTTCCTCGTTCGAGGAAAGCCAAAACCATATTCGAGCGGAACTCAGGAGCGGGGAAAAGGCCTACGGCGAGGGATATACAGTGGTCACGCGCGCAGATCTCGGCACATTTTATTACTACCAGCCGGCCGTGCAGCGCGTGTCGATCGTGGACGTGAAGGTCCCCAAAGACCTTAAAGTTGGATACATCATGGGCGCGGGCGATGACATTCCGACGGTGCTCGAGCAGATCGGGATGAAGGTCACGATGATTCCGGCTGACAACTTGGCAAGCCAGGACCTGAGCGAGTACCAGACGATCGTGCTGGGCATCCGCGCTTACGATACCCAGAAAGGTGTGATAGATAACAACAAGCGGCTGCTCGGTTTTGTCGAAAATGGTGGGCGCTTGGTCGTGCAATACAACACGCTGGGATCGTTTGGGGCGCCGATCGATTTTAATTCGGGCAAATACACGCCTTATCCGACAACCCTGAGCCGGGCGCGGGTTTCGGTGGAAGAGGCCCCGGTTACAATTCTTGATCCGGCTAACCCGATCTTTCATTCTCCAAATGAAATCACTCAGAAAGATTTCGAGGGATGGGTACAGGAGCGCGGACTGTACTTCATGTCGCAGTGGGACTCGAACTTTACACCGCTGCTCGAATCGCATGATCCGGGCGAAGGCGAGCAGAAGGGCGGTCTGCTCCTGGCGCACTACGGCAAGGGAACTTATATCTACACGGGATATGCGTTCTTTCGGCAACTGCCAGCGGGCGTGCCGGGGGCGGTGCGGTTGTTTGTGAATCTGGTGAGCGGTCGTTAGTCGTTAGTCGTTAGTCGCTCGGAGTGATGTTCAGATTGCACGCGATGCTGGCTGCCGACGAAAAAGCAGGTCCTTCGCTTCGCTCAGGATGACAATTAGTTGTGGGTAACTGATTTCAGATAACTGAGTCTAGGCGACTAACTTCGGAGCAGTTACTCCTGCAGTTCGCGCCAACGACTAACGACTAACTACGGGCCAGCGCCCAAGGGCCGCCAAGAACAGCGCCGCCTCGCGGGGATCCGAACCCATCGCAATCACCGTCAATCGCAGCGGCTCGCCGGCCGTCACGCCGGTGCGGACCGTCGGCACGATGAGCCGCGGCTCGCCCTCGTACTGTTGCGACGGCAAGGCGTCCAGCGGCAAGGGCTCGCCGAGCATCTTGGCCAACTCGCGGCCGGGCTCGATGAACAAGCGCGGCATGCTCTGCGCCGCTGCCAGTTGGAAACGTATGCGGTGCCCAACTCGCCGTAGGTGCTCACCGTGGCCAACAAATAGCGGTGCAACTCGGCAACTTTGCTACCAGGTCCCGGCGACGCGGCAGGGCCAGTTCCGCGAGTTCTTTCGGGCGTCGGCGTCCTTCTCCGCCCGGAACTTTCATGGCGGCGTCGAAGCGGCCCCACTCGCAATCGACCTGGGCCATGGCCCGCAGATAACGGAAATTGTTGAGCCAGTAGTCGAAGCGTTCGAGATTGCCGGTGCCGCGGACTTGCGGGCGAAGGGCGGCCAGAGCGTCGACGAAGGCGTAAGCCGCGGAGACCTGCTCCCAGGGCCTCGGGTCCGGCTTGATTCCGCCCGGACCGTCAATCCAGTCGGCCGGCCGCGGCAACTGGCCGTCGATCTTCGCAAAAATGGCGGCAATCGGGGCAGCGGCTTCCGGTCCATTTCGTCCGGGCCCAATCGGCATAGAAATCGCCGGTGGGCAGATAACGCGGCTTGGGCTGCTTCGCGTGGGGTCCCGCCGCGGACGGCCCCA
>CAVRNL010000122.1:0-21186 GCA_963722485.1 uncultured Acidobacteriaceae bacterium | reverse complement strand
TTTATATACGAAAGTGCACTGACCTGTCCAGAAAAAACCAGCCGCTGCAAAAATCTTCCTCGAAGGTGCAAATCTTTTCACCGCAACCTGATTCGTGGCGTTCGTGTGGGGACGGGCGACTCGCCCGTCCAAGCCGACTAAGGCTCGGCAGCCGCCGCAAGGCAGGGAGATTGTGAGACCCTCGCGGCCGAGGAAAGGCCGTTGGCGGCGTCTTAGTGTGCGGGGGAGCAGGTCGTTACCGGCACAAACAAAGGCCACGTTTAGGATTGAGCATGGCCTTTTCCGCTTCCGTTAGCCGACGAAGTTAACAGACGAGATTGGCAAAGGTTGCGATGTCGAGTTCAGCGAGTTAACCTTGCGGCGGCTGCTTCGTCGAGCATCCACAACAACTTTCCGTCGGAGGGCTCAACTCTTTGCGAGGGGAGTGGAGGGGAGTTCTTGCCCTCTAGAACCTGATGCAGCATGTCGGCCTTGTCCGCGCCACTGGCCAGGAACATCACTTCGGCGGCGCGATTGAGCACGGGAAAAGTGAAAGTGATGCGGTGGGTGTTGAACTTCCCGACCCAATTGGCGACCACCAGACGCGACTGTTCGTCGAGCGCTGGCGAATCGGGGAATAGCGATGCCGTGTGGCCATCGGGACCCATGCCCAGCAGAATCAGGTCAAAGCGCGGGAATTCTCCGGGCCGATCTCCGGGGCGAAGTTCGAAGAAGCGGCGGAGTTGAGCCTCATAATTGGCGGCAGCAGCGGCGGCATCGGGATTCTCGGCGGGCACGCGGAAGACGTTCTCGGCGGGAATCGTAATTTTCGTGAGCAACGATTCATTCACCATCCGATAATTGCTCTCGGGGTCGGTGGGCGGGACGTGACGCTCGTCGCCGAAAAATAGAAATACGCGGTTCCAGGGAAAGTCCGAGTAATTGGCGGCGAGCAGGGAATAGAGAGCTTTTGGAGTCGAGCCGCCGGAGAGCGCGACCGTGAATCGCCCCTGGGCGCCGATGGCGGCTCGGGCCACGCCGACAAATTCTTCGGCAGCGGCATGAAACAAGTCTGCGGCTGTGGCCACAACTTCGATGGATCGAGTCGACGGCATAGGTTGATCACGCTGCCAAGAAAATCGGATGCCGATTTCCATCCCCTAAAAGGAAGTCTGCTTTCCCGTAGATACTCGGCTTGCCGCGTCTCCGGGAAGTTCCGATTAGGTCCCTGGGGTCCTCCGTGCACCCCTGTGTACCCCGTGGTTTACGCTTTCCGCGACACCCGACCAGAGTTTCCCTAGGGAGAGAATATCGGCATTGCTAAAGCGACGACGTGATGCGAAGCCGAGTTTTTCCCGCGGCCAGTTTACGCCACGCTGTTCGCGGTAAAGTGGGCATGATGGGCGCCGTAGCAGGCGGCTCCCAGCAGGCCCGTCTTTTCGTTGGTAATCACCCGCACGGGAATCGTTTCGAGGAGCGGCCGCAGGCGTCCCTTGCTGAGGAAAGCCTGCATGAACAGCGGCCCCGCGAGCTTGCACAGAATTTTCGGCGCGATTCCTCCGGCTAGGAAAACGCCACCGGAGGCGAGCACTTTCAGCGCCAGGTTGCCAGCTTCGGCGCCGTAGACCGAAATCCAAATGTCGAGCGCCTGCTCGGCCAGAGGAGCTTTGGCGGAAATGGCGGCTCGCGAGATGGCGGCTCCGGGGTCGCCGGTTGCGATTTCGTCGCGCAGCCATTGCGGTTCTTCGGCGCGATGCGTGTCCTTGAGAAACCGATACACATTCACCAGGCCCGGGCCGGAAATGACGCGCTCGTAGCTGACGCGTCCGAAGCGCGGCGTCAGGTAGCGCAACAGTTCGATTTCCAGTTCGTTGCGCGGACCGAAGTCGCAATGTCCGCCTTCGCAAGCGAAGATGTGCTGGTGTTCTCCGTCCCAGATGATGCCAGCTTCACCCAAGCCCGTTCCAGCCGCGATAACTGCCTGATTGCCGGCCGGCTCCGGGTGGTTCTGGTCGGGAGCGATTTGGTTGAGAGCGACCGTGTCGGTCGGTTCCAAACACTGGATTCCCCATGCCTGCGCCTCGAGATCGTTGATCAGACTTACCGAATCGAGTTGCAGTTGCTGGGCCAGGCGTGAGGACTCGACCACCCAGGGCAGGTTTGAAGCCTCGACCCGTCCATTGAGCACCGGACCCGCGATTCCGAAGCTGGCGATGCTGGGATGGACGCCGGTCTCGGAGACAAACTGGAGCACGATCTCATCCAGTTCGCGATATTCCCGGCTGGCAAAAACGTGTTCGTGGACAGCAGTGAAACGACCATTCGCCTCTCGGTACAAGGTGAAGCGTGCGTGAGTACCCCCAATATCTGCTGCCAGGATCATTTCTCGAAATTCCTCCATCGCCGGCCATCGCGTTCCATGAGTTCGTCGGACTCTTTCGGGCCCCAGACTCCCGCGGGATAGTTGGGAAAATTACGCGGGGGCAGGGCTTTCCACACATCGAGTACAGGATTGACAATGCTCCAACCGGCTTCGACCATGTCGGCGCGCTGGAACAGCGTCGCGTCACCGGTCATGCAGTCGTGGAGCAGGCGTTCGTAGCCGGTTGAAGAACTGACCCCGAAATAGTCGGCGTACGCGAAATCCATATTCACTTCGCCCAGTTGCATGGCGGGCCCGGGAGTCTTGGCCGCGAAGCGCAGCGAGATGCCTTCTTCTGGCTGGATGTGCAGCACCAGTTGATTGGGCATCATATTTTCGACTTGGGTCTCGCGGAAGAGCATGAAGGGCGCGCGCCGGAACTGAATCACGACGTGGGTATTGCGTCCGGGGAGACGCTTGCCGGTCCGCAGATAGACGGGAACACCCGCCCACCGCCAGTTGTCGATCATCAGCTTCATGGCGACGAAGGTTTCGGTGCGCGAGTCTGGCGGCACGCCTTCTTCAGAGCGGTAGGCCGGGACGCGCTGGCCGTCCATGACGCCTTCTCCATATTGGCCGCGGACGGTTTTGCTGAGCACATCTTCGGCACTTAAGGGCTGGATGGCGTGCAGGATCTTCGCCTGCTCGTCGCGCACCGCGTTCGCATCGAACGAGATCGGTGGTTCCATCGCGGTCAGCGTGATGAGTTGCATGATGTGGTTGGGCACCATGTCGCGCAAGGCGCCCGCGCCATCGTAGTAGCCGCCGCGTTTCTCAACGCCGACGGTTTCAGCGACTGAAATCTGCACGTGGTCGATGTAGCGGCGATTCCAGATGGGCTCGAAAATTCCGTTCGCAAAGCGGAGCGCCAGGATATTCTGTACCGTCTCTTTTCCCAGATAGTGATCGATGCGGTAGATCTGGCATTCCGAAGCGACTTTTAACAGTTGCTGGTTCAAAACTTTAGCGGAATCGAGATCGTGGCCAAAAGGCTTTTCGATAATCACCCGCCGCCAATGGTTATTCTCTTCGGTCATCAGACCGACTTTTGCGAGCCGCTCGACGATGTCGCCGAAGAAGTTGGGCGCGGTGGCAAGGTAAAAAAAATAGTTTCCGTGGGCATTGTGTTCCTGGTCGACCTTGGCCAGCGCTTCTTTCAGCCGGTCGTAGGTGGCGGAATCGTCGAAATCGCCATTCACGTAACTTACGCGGCGCACAAACCATTCCCACAAATCGGCGTCGATGGCGCCGCTGGCGAACTGTTTGAAGTCTTCGGTAATTTTCTTCCGCACATCGTCATCGCTCATGGGGCTGCGGCCCACGCCGATCACCGCAAATTCGCGCGACAGCAATTTCTCGGTGGCAAGGTTGTAGAGAGAGGGGATCAGCTTGCGCCGAGTCAGGTCGCCGGTAAAGCCGAAGATCACCATGACACACGGATCTGCCGTGCGCCCGACTCGCGGTTTGGTTGCTGCTGGCAGGCTGTCTGTTTGAACCATTGGTTCCTCGATTGAGGCATTGAATCACTGAGTCAATGATTCAATGCCTATGATTCAATGACTAAATCTCTCTTACTTCGTCTTCGCCGGTGCTTTGAGTTCTATATGTCCACCGAACTTCTGTCGCATGGCGGAAAGCATCTTCTCAGCGAAGGTATGATCCTGCCGCGAGCGGAACCGCGTGTACAGGGCCGCTGTCAGCACGTCGGCCGGAACCGCCTCTTCGATCGCCGCCTGGATCGTCCAGCGCCCCTCGCCGGAATCCTGCACGAATCCGCTGTACTCGGAGAGCGTGGGATTTTCGGCCAGCGCCATCGCCGTCAGGTCCAGCAACCATGAACTCACCACGCTGCCGCGCCGCCAGACCTCGGCAATATCGGGCAGGTTGAGATCGTAGCGGATATCTTCGGGCAGTTCCTTGCTGGTTGCGTTCTTGAAAATATCGAAGCCTTCCGCGTAAGACTGCATCATCCCGTACTCGATGCCGTTGTGGACCATCTTCACGAAATGTCCGCTGCCAGAGGGGCCGCAGTGGATGTAACCGTCTTCGGCGGTACTGGCGGAAGCGCCCGGCATTTTCTCGCGTTCCGGAGTGCGCGGGATGTCGCCGCGTCCGGGCGCCAGCGTTTTGAAGATCGGGTCCAGGCGCTGGACGGTTTCTTTCGGGCCGCCAATCATCATGCAGTAGCCGCGCTCCAGTCCCCAGACGCCGCCGCTGGTGCCGACGTCGACGTAGTGCACGCCCTTGGCAGCACAGATTTTGGCGCGGCGAACGTCGTCTTTGAAATACGAATTGCCGCCGTCGATGATGGTGTCGCCGGCCTGCATCTTGGCGAGCAGAGCCTGCACGGTTTTTTCCGTGGCATCGCCCGACGGTACCATGATCCAGGCGGCGCGCGGAGCGGCCAGCTTGCCGACCAGGTCGTCAAGTGAAGAGGAAGCGATCGCGCCCTCGCCAGCCAGACCCTTGACGGCATCGGCGCTGAGATCGGAAACCACCAGCGTGTGCCCGCCGCGCATGAGGCGCCGCGTCATGTTGGCGCCCATGCGCCCCAAACCTACCATTCCGAGTTGCATACATGCTCCCCTAAGAATTGTCATCCTGACCCTGAGCTAGTCGAAGGGGAAGGACCTGCTGTTCGTGGCAAAATGCAGATCCTTCCTTAGGATGACAAGTTATGAGTGTGTCGCTCACAAAATCTGTTTTACCAGTTCCGCCAGTTTCGCGAGTCCTGCGTTGACATCGCTGCCCAGATGCACGCGCAGCGCCCGGCGCTTGCGGTCAATCAGAACCTGGAAATCTCCGCGCGCCTGTGCCGCTTTCACTACTCCAAAAGTGTACTTCTGTCCTGGGACTGCCAAGTCGTTGGCATCGTCGCAAGTGATTTGCAGGAACACGCCGGTGTTGGGTCCACCTTTATAAGCTTGTCCGGTGGAGTGCAAGAAACGCGGCCCGAAGCCGAGGCATGTCGCCACATGTTTGCGATCGCGCACGGTCATGCGTAGGTTTTGCAGCAGCGATTCGTGCTCGCTATTCATCTCGACGTAAGCCAGCAAAGCAAAATAGTCGCCGGCGCCTAGACGCGCGAGATGCGCACGCAGATAGTTCTTCAGGGAGTGGTCGGAACCGGCGGCGCGGCTGAGGTCGGCGGCGTTCTTGTCGTCGGTGAAGAGCTTGAAGCGCGCATCTTCGAGTATCGGTTTTTCGGCAGGAAGCGAGCCCTTGCTTTCGTACTCGGACGTCAGTTGTTTGGTCACGATTTTGCTCGCTTCAACGTCGGGCTGATTGAAGGCGTTGATGCCGAGGATCGAGCCCGCAACTGCGGTAGCAATTTCCCAGCGGAAGAATTCCTGTCCAAGGTTGTAGGTGTCGGCGACGGCGATGCGCACTACAGGGTGCCCGGCTTTTTCGAGCGCGGAGACCTTGGCATCCTGCGCTGCGTCGGGCGCGGTTTCCAGCCGCAGATAGGCGAAGATGCGGTCATTTCCATAAACCTCCGGCGCGCCCAATGCTTCGCGATCGACCGGGATGATGCCCTTGCCGAGTTTGCCGGTGGATTCCGCGATCAACTGCTCGAGCCACGCGCCCGCGTCGGAGATTCCGGGCGACGTGATGAGCGTGATTTTGTCGTGGCCAAGTTTCGCGGCGCTTCCGATGGTCAGGCCAAGCATCACTCCCGGATTTTGTTCCACGGGGACGTATGCTCTGCAGGCTTCGACCATCTCTTTCGCGTGCTGGAGGAACTTGCCTGTGTCGAGGCCCATGGCCGCGGCAGGAACAATGCCGAAGTTCGAGAGTGCGGAGTAGCGTCCGCCGATCGAAGGCAGGCCATAGAAAATGTGGCGGAAGTGGTCGTGCTCCGCCACCTGCTGCATCTTCGAGCCAGGGTCGGTAATCGCGATGAAGTGGCTGCCCGCCTTGTCGGCGCCAACCGTCTGTTTTACGCGCTCGAAGAAGTACTGCTTGTAGATGTTGGGTTCAAGCGTGCTGCCGGACTTGCTGGAAACGATGAACAGCGTTTTAGCGAGGTTAACCTTCTTTTCGACGCTCCTGATTTGCGCCGGATCGGTGGAGTCGAGTATGTGCAGGCGCGGGAATCCTGGCGTTTGCGGGTAGGTCAGCGAGAGCACTTCCGGACAAAGGCTCGATCCGCCCATGCCGAGCAGCAGAATGTCGGAGAATCCGGCGCGTTTAATTTCGTCCGCAAACGCGTTCAGTTGGCCCACGCTGCCGAGTTGGTCGTCCGTGATGCCGAGCCATCCCAGCCAGTTGGCCTCGTCATCGTTGGTCCAGAGCGAGGCGTCGTGCTGCCAGAGGCGTCTTACTTTTCCGGATGCCCGCCAGTCGTTAAGGTTTTTTTTTACTGTCGCATCAAGCTCGGCGGGAAGCGACGCGCTCTGCGCATTGACTTGCGGCGTGCTCGATCGCTTCGTACTCTTCTCGACCACGGCCAGCAGGGTGTCGAAGGCGTCGGCAAATAGTTTCACGCCGTCGGCGGTGAGCTTATCGGTCACATCTTTCATGACGATGCCAACACCGGCGAGATCGGCCATGGTCTTCCTCGCGCCGTCCAGGTCTTCAGTCAAGCTCTGGCGGGGCTTGCCGTGGTCGCGAAAGGCATCGAGCGTCGCCGGAGGAACGGTGTTGACGGTATCCGGCCCGATCAACTCCTCGATGTACAGGACATCGCGGTAATGCGGATTCTTGGTGCTGGTGCTGGCCCACAGCACGCGCTGCGTCTGCGCGCCCTTCGAGGCGAGCGCTTTCCAACGCGGAGGGGAGAAGATGCGCTCGTAGGCTTCGTAGGTCAGCTTGCCGTTGGCGATCGCGACTTTGCCAAGAATCCCCTGCAACTTGGCTTTGCGAGCCGCGTCGGTTTCCTTCTTCAGTTGCTCGCCGGCGAGCGAGTCGACGAGCGAATCGATGCGGCTGATGAAGAAGCTGGCCACGCTCGCGAGTTGGCTCACGTCGCCGCCGGACGCAGCGAATTTCTCAACTCCATCAATGAAGGCCGCGGCTACTTCCTCATACACTGCCTGCGCGAACAGCAGCGTTACATTGACGTTGATGCCCTCGCTGAGCAGTTGCCGGATCGCCGGAATGCCCTCGGCTGTGCCCGGCACTTTGATCATCAAGTTTGCGCGAGCCACGCTCTTCCAAAGCCGCCGCGCCTCGTCGAGAGTGCCGTTGGTGTCGTGCGCGAGGTATGGGGAAACTTCGAGGCTGACGTAGCCGTCGCGCTTCTTCGTGCTCTGGTAGACGGGCGCGAGCAGGTCGGCGGCATCCTGAATGTCGCGGATGGCCAGCAGTTCGTAGCGGCCCTTGGCGTCGAGGCCAGTGCGGCCGGCGAGCGAGTCCAGGAAATCCTGATACTGGCCGCCCGCAATCGCTTTCTCGAAAATCGAGGGATTTGAAGTCATCCCGCGCAGGCCGTCATCACTGATCAAGCGCTGAAGTTCGCCGCTCGCCATCAGGTCGCGGCGGATGTAGTCGAGCCAGATGGACTGGCCGAAAGTCTGAAGCTGGATGAGAGGATTAGCGGCTTTCGCGGTCTCAAGCGTGTCCACTGGATTCATAACCATCTCCTAAACTGAGGGCATTGAGTCATTGAATGATTGAGCCATTGAATCAATACGTTGTTAGCAAGTCGTTACATCACGATTCGAACAACTCGGTCGTCCCTCCGGGACTTTAGTCATTTCCCCCCACGTTTCCCCGCGTTGACCCGCTGGGCTAAGCTTGGCCGCCCCTCTGGGGCTGGATTAGCAACTCCCGCGCAGCGCGTCACTTGCCGAGCACTTCGCGCGCTGCTTGCACGACGGCGTCGGTCGTGAAGCCGAATTTCTTCTGCAAATCCTTGAGCGGGGCGGACGCTCCAAAGCTGTGCATGCCGATGATGCGTCCTTTCGGTCCAGCATATTGCGCCCAGCCAAAGGTCGAACCCATCTCGACCGCTACTCGCGCAGTGACGTCGGGCGGCAGCACTTCGTCGCGGTAACTCTGGTCCTGATGCTCAAACAAATCCCACGACGGCATGCTGATGACGCGCGCCCGTACGCCTTCCACTTTCAGTTTCTCGTACGCATCGATGCAGAGGTACACCTCGCTGCCGGTGGCCATCAGGATGACCTGCGGCTTGCCACCTCCCGCGTCGGCCATGATATAAGCGCCGCGAGCGAGGCCTGCTGCCGATGCGTATTTCGTGCGATCGAAGGTCGGCACGGCTTGCCGCGTCAGGATGAGCGCCACCGGTTCCTTCTCCAAGCTCATGATGACTTTCCAAGCCTCGGCGACTTCGTTGGCGTCCGCTGGACGCAGCGTGATCAGGCCGGGAATCGCGCGCAGCGTTATCAGTTGCTCGATCGGCTGATGGGTCGGTCCGTCTTCGCCGACGCCGATGGAATCGTGGGTGAAGATCCAGATGGACGGAACCTCCATGATGGCCGAGAGGCGGATCGGCATCTTCATGTAGTCGCTGAAGATCAGGAAGGTCGAGCCGTAGGCGCGGAGTTTCGACAGCGCCATGCCGTTCACGATTGCGCCCATGGCGTGCTCGCGAATGCCGAAATGGAAGTTGCGCGCGTTGTAATGATTCGCCTCGAAATCGCCCGCCCCGTCGAAGGTGAGCCGCGTTTTCGTCGACGGATACAGATCAGCGGAGCCGCCCATGAGCCAGGGATCGTTCTTGGCGATTGCGTTAAGAACCTTGGAGGACGAATCGCGAGTTGCAAGTCCCTTGGGATCGGCCGGAAATGCGCGCAGGTCCTTATCCCAACCGTCGGGGGGCTGCCGGCGCTGCATGTGCTCGAATTGAATCGCCAGATCCGGATATTGCTTGCTGTAGCCGCTGAACAGAGCGTTCCATTGGCCGCTCAATTGCCGTCCGCGCTTGCCCATGACGTCGCGAAATTTTTCGCGCACTCCGTCGGGCACAAGGAACTTGGCATCTTCCGGCCAGCCGTAGGCCCGTTTTGTCAGTTTGACTTCTTCTTCGCCGAGCGCTTCGCCATGCGCTTCTTTTGTGTCTTGCCGATGGGGCGAGCCGTAGCCGATGTGGCTGTCGACGACGATCAATTTCGGACGATCTTTCACGCTTAGCGCGTGACTGTAGGCGTCGGCCAACGCAACCAGATCGTTAGCATCATGGACGTGCTGGACATCCCAGCCATAGGCGGCGAAGCGGGCGGGCACATTTTCGTCGTAAGCGAGATCAGTATTGCCTTCGATGGTGATGTGGTTGTTGTCGTAAATCCAGCACAGGTTCGAAAGCTTGAGATGCCCGGCGATGGAGGCCGCTTCCGAGGAAATTCCTTCCATCATGTCGCCGTCGCCGCAAATTGCCCAGATGTTGTAGTTGAACAGTTCGAATCCCGGACGATTGAAATATTGCGCCAGCCAGCGCTCGGCGATGGCCATGCCGACGCTGTTCGCAACGCCCTGACCGAGCGGGCCGGTGGTCGTCTCTACACCTGTGGTCAGGCCGTATTCGGGATGCCCCGGGGTTTTGCTGCCGAGTTGCCGGAAATTCTTGATCTCGTCGAGAGAAACGGCAGGCGTAGATAGAATTTCGCCTCCGGGAGTGACTTCATGCACGGCCGCAAGATGCAGCAGGGAATAAAGCAGCATGGAGGCGTGTCCATTGGAGAGCACGAAGCGGTCGCGGTTCGGCCATAGCGGATCTGCCGGGTCATAGCGCAGAAACTGTTGCCACAGAGAGTAGGCGACCGCAGCCAATCCCATGGGCGCTCCGGGATGGCCCGAATTCGCCTTCTGCACCGCGTCTATCGAAAGAGTGCGAATCGTGTTGATACACAACTGATCGAGCTTGCTGCCGGTGGCGACAGATTGGTCACTGACGGCCATCAATTTTCTCCTGGCAAGCTGGCTTCTACCACCCCGCTTGCAGATTAGATGAAGGCAGCGCCGATATGGTTACACCTGCGCCGACCGCTCCCAAGTTTACATCGTGTTCGAAGAACAAAACGAAGTACAAGAGGACTAACGTCCGATTTTACACCGACACAAATCTGGCCCGCTGGCGCGAATGGGCCGCGCTGAAATTGCGCAACGCGGTGTCCATCCGCACCGGGCCGAAAGCGTCCTCGGCGGGATTCTTACTGCCCGTACTCCTTGGCGTTCACCGGCGTGGAAAGCAGAACCTTGCGATCCGCCAGGTGTGCTTTCAGCAATTCGATTTCATCGGCGGCATCCGTGAGCGGCAGGGCCACTTGTCCTCCGTTAACGGCAGAGCGGCAGAGCGCCATCATGATTTCGAAACCTGCGTACGCGCTTTCGAAATTGCACGGGTGCACTTTGCGGTCATCATCCATCCAGTCGGCGATGTCCTGAATATATGGGGGCATATCCAGGTCGTAGTTCATGGAGCCACCGCCCGAGGAAGCGCCCGCCTTGGTCACCGCGCGCCAGCCGCCGCCAGTCAGAACCTCGGCGAATCCCTGGGTTCCCTGTGCGCCGATGCGGCACTTCCGAAACCAGTAATCGACCTCGGGAACATCCGGAGCGCCAGCGCCACACTCGACAATCCCGCGCACCCCGTTGGCGAACTGGATGAAGCCGGCGATGTAGTCGGGGGAAGGCAGCAAGTCGGCCAGCTTCCCGCGTCCCGCCGCCTGTCCTATCACCCACTGCGCCGGCGATTCGCTGTTGTACCAGCGCATGTAGTCGATCAGATGCGAAATCATGTGCATCATCCAGCCCGAGGCTGTGCCATACACAGTGTGGACGCGTCCCAGCGCGCCACTGGCAGCGATCTCTTTTACCTTGCGGTAATGTTCGCCGTAGCGGTGTTGATGACTGACTACGGCCTTCACTCCGCTCTCCGCCAGCAGCTTTCTGACCAGGAATCCCTCCCGTGTTGTCAACGCCACCGGTTTTTCAAAAGCAATCAGGCGCGCGCCGCACTCGATGCCGACGCGAATCATCTCGCTGCGCAGGTTTGGGAGAGTGCAGAAGCAGAAGACATCGGGCTTGGCGGCGGAAGCGACCTGGAGCGCGTCCGTGCCCTTGGCCGCGCCAAACCTGGCCGCGGCCGCGTCCAGACGGGCTGGGTCGATGTCGCACACACCCACGACCTCGAAGCGGCCGTTCGCCTGAAAGGCTTGGGCATGGTGCATTCCGCGCTTGCCCATGCCCGCTACCACCACACGGTATTTGGCAGTCATCGCGCGCTCCTGTCCCACTCCAATACCTTGTCGACAGTGTAATCCACTTGCTCCTCCGTCAACTCGGGGAACATCGGCAGGGAAATGCAGCAAGCGGCATTGCGCTCCGAATTCGGGATCGGTCCGGAAATGCGCGCCTCATGACCCCACGGATATCCTTCCTGCTGGTGAATAGCAATCGGATAGTGGCACTTGGCGTCGACTCCCGCGTCGTTCAAGAACTGCAGCAGCGCATCGCGATGCTTCGCCTGCCTGGTCTCGATCACGTACAAGTGGTAGACGTGATAGTAGCCGGGAGTTTCGTACGGCAGCGTGATGTTCTTGGCGGTCGCGAGACCCTGGCTGTAGAGCGCTGCCCACTTTCTCCGCAGTTCACTCCATTCCGCGATGTGCTTGAGCTTGGCGCTGAGGATGCCCGCATGTAGATCGTCGAGCCGGCTGTTGTAGCCGATGCTGTGGCAGGAGCGTTTGTCCGAGCCGTGGTTGCGGAGTTTGCGTACGATGCGGTCGATCTCAGGATTGTTGGTAACAGTGGCACCACCGTCGCCGAACGTTCCCAGGTTCTTCTGAATGATGAAGCTGATGGTGGCGGCGTCGCTGAGTTCTCCGATCTTGAAGCCGTCGCCGCGAGCGCAGATGGCCTGCGCGTTATCCTCGACCACCTTGAGACTGTGCTTGTCGGCGATCTTGCGGATGGCCTTCATGTCGGCGCACTGGCCGTAGAGGTGGACTGGCACCAGCAGTTTGGTGCGGGGCGTGATCGCGGCCTCGATCTTGCTCGGATCGATGCAGTTGGTGCGGGGATCGGAATCGACAAACACGACGGCCGCTCCGGTGAACCAAATGGCTTCGGCGGTGGCGAAGAAGGTGTTGGTGGTGGTGATGCACTCGTCGCCGGGACCGATTCCGAGCGCCTTGAAAGTCAGCCACAGCGCATCGGTTCCGTTGCCTACGCCGATGGCGTACTTGGTCCCGTGGAACTCGGCCAACTCCGCCTCGAACTTCTTCAGCATCGGACCGAGAACATACTGGCCGCTTTCGAGGACTTCGTGGATGTTGGCGTCGATCTCAGCCTTGATGTTGTGATACTGGCGGACGTGGCCGTAAAAGGGAACCGTTAATTTAGTCGCTAGCATGTGATCTCCTCATCCTCGGGCCGGATCGAAGCGCTCTCCACCAGGCTTGTTATCGGGGGCAGGGCAAGCAACCCATGGCAGAGCCTTCCGGAACCGGCCAGGATTCAGTGAAACGATTTATTAAATCGTGTCAATTATCAGGTTTGCTGAATTGCGTTGTCAACCGAAAGCGACCCGAAGCGTCGATTCCAGGCGAGAAAGATCTAGGTGAGCTCTGATTAAGTCCCTAGGTCCTCCGTGCACCCCTGTGTACCCCGTGGTTTATGCTCTCTGCCGACGCTTAATCGGGAGTTTCCCTAGGTCAGAAAAAGCTTGTCCTGGCTGATCCGATGTTGCAGGGTGGACGCCAGTTGGTCCACGTCGGTGGCCGAGAGGTTCATCAAGTCGGGCTCGAGGATCGGGATGCGGTTGGTTCCGACCGCGTCCCGCCGCACCTGGATCAGCAAAGCCTGCAGCGCTTGGGGATCGTATTTTTGCGGGCTCATGCGGATCAATTCCTGCAGCGCGGCTCCGATCGACAGGCGCTCGCGGTAAGGACGGTCGCTGGTCATCGCGTCGAAGCTATCGGCCAGCGCCACGATGCGCACCGCTTGCGGCATTTCGTCGCCATGCAACCCGTCCGGGTATCCCGACCCGTCTCCGCGTTCATGATGCCAGCGCACGATTTCTGGAATCTGGGGCCAGGGAAATTGCACGTTGCTGACGATCTGATGCCCAATAACCGTGTGGTCGCGCATCGCGCGCGATTCTTCCGCATCGAGCTTCGAAGGCTTTTCGAACAGGCGCTTATCGACGGCAACTTTGCCGATATCGTGCAGATAGCCTGCCGACCGCAGCGACGCCACATCGTTCGGCTCCATGCCGAGCGCTTCGCCGATCGCCTGGGAGTATCGGCCCACGCGCAGTGAGTGTCCATGAATGTTGACGTGTTTGACGTCGATGGCGGTGGCGAAAGCTTCGAGCGCGTTGTCGTAGAAGCCGTGCAGCGAGGCCAGCAGCCGCAGGTTTTCGGAAACCCGTTGCGCCAGCGTCTGGCCCAGCGTGTGATTCTGAATGGCCAGCGCGACATAGTGGCTCAACATCTCAAAAGCGTCGAGCGCGTCTTCTTCGTACACCGCTTCGCCGGGGCGGCGTCCGAGGGCGATTACTCCGGCTAGCTTTCCCCGGACTTTCAACGGGCAAATGCACTTGAAGAGTTCCGGTGCGACATTGCCGTTCGAACTCAGAAAAACATCGTAGGTGGAACTGTTGAGCAGTATCGGGCCGGCGGCTGCGGTCAGGGTGTGCACGTGCCGGGGAAGCAGCGGAATCAGCGACGGCTCGGGCAGCAGCGCGAATCCCTGGGCATCGGCCGAGGTCAGCAGCGAAGGCCGTTCGCTGAATGAAAACAAAACAGCCTCACGCGCGCCAGCCGCTTCCATTACGGCGGTCAGCATAGTGCGAGCGGTTTGGCGGAAGTCGCGGTCCGCCGTAAGCTCGGGACCCAAGTCCGCCAGCGCTTCGACTGTTCTTAAGAGCTTTTTTAAATTGGCTCCCTGCAATGCCTCGTGCGGAGGTACATGCGAGAAACCAGAGCGCAATCAGGTTAGCACCGCATCGGCGACTCGATTATTGGTTAGTTTGGTGCGGCAAAACATCGCGTGATCGTCGGCTCATCGGGTAATTTCTCCCTGCCTCGAACTTCCGATCACCCGATGGCCCGATGACCCGATCACCAGATGACAGACGCACTTGTCAGTCTTGACAGGTGTGAAGCGTTGGCTCATACTTCGGCCAAATCACCCGCGCCGCTTGCGTTTTGCCGGTTTTACCCGGCAACTTACCGACCGAGAGAGAATCGTGGTAGTGCCTCAATCCAATCCGTCGCGCACCGAGAAAATGCCTAGCGCGGTTGATCGCGATTCTTCGCCGGGGACCGCGTCCAGCCTCTCCGGCAACCTCTCTGGAAGCCTTGACGAGAGCACAGCCCTGTCATCGCTGAAGGAGTTGATCGCAGCCGGGGATCACCGTCTGGACCCGATGCTCGAGACCATCACCGACGCTGCCCGGCAATTGACGAGCGCTTCCGGAGCCGCGCTTGCCATGTGGAAGGACGGAGCGATGGTGTGCCGCGCTCGCAGCGGCGACACGGCTCCCGCTCTTGGAGCGCGGTTGAGCGCGGAGGCTGGAATCTCAGGCGAGTGTTTGCGCACCGGTGAAGTTCAGCATTGCGTGGATACCGAGAATGATCCGCTGGTCGATGTGGAAGTCTGCCACAGCCTCGGTTTGCGCTCGATTGCGGTCTTGCCCATTCAGGGCTGGCGCGGGATCAACGGAATTCTCGAAGTGTTTTCCACCCAGCCCGCAGCCTTCACTGAACCGCATCTAGCTCTGCTTCGGCAACTGGCCGCACTCGCGGAGCGGGCGCGCGCATCGCAACCGCACGGCGCATCGTCCGCCGCTCCGAAGCCTGCGTCTGCGCTGGAGAAGCCGCAATCCTCGGGCCTGCTCCCGGCGTCGGATCGGGTTGGGGACTTGGCAGTGGCGTTCCTCGAACCGCGATCCCGACCGTTCGTTTTGAGCGCCGTCGGCCTGGGGGCGGTCTCGCTGCTTGCCTTGGCGATCTGGTTGGGGTGGCGCGGTCCGGATGAGATGGATGGCAAGGCTCGTGCGGCAATGCCAGCGGCCGCCGGCGCCGCAACCTCGCATCCTCTCGACAAACATCCTCCCGATAACGATCCGGTTTGGAAAGCGAACCCTGGTGGCGAATCGCTCTTGCCATCCAGCGGAAAGACGTCAGCCGGAACTCCTGTGAAGTTCGCATCCAAAGTGGACGTCATGTCGGTCAAGAAAACTCCGGCGGATCGAACTCCGGTGGGTCGATCGCCCTTGCTCGCCGGCGTTGCGGCCAATGTTGCCGTCCCGCATGGGGCTCCCGCCTCGCAGAACGGACCGCAGAGCGATACGCACTCCGACTCGCGCGCTGATGAAACCATCTCGGCCGACCAACCGTCGATCCCCGCCGCCTCGACGAACCAGTCCGCGCCCGCGTCGCGAGCGGTTTCGGGCGGCCAACTGGCGCATCGGGTTGAGCCGGTTTATCCTGCCCAGGCCCGTCTGCTGGGCCTGGAGGGCACGGTCATTCTGGCGGCAACCGTGATCGAGGATGGAACGGTGCGCGAAGTCAAAGTTGTCGAAGGCTCGCCCGTGCTTGCCGAAGCCGCCATGGATGCAGTGAAGCGCTGGCGCTACAAGCCTTTTGAACTCGACGGGAAACCGGTGAAGAACGAGATCGGGATCAGCGTTGAGTTCAAGCTTCCCGAGTCATCGGATCATTGAATCAGTGAGTGATTGAATCATTGGAACTTCGGACAGGGAAAAGTCGACCGATTGCTTCAATGTCTCAATGGCTAAATATCTACACGCCGACCGGGAATGGCTTGGTGTGAGTTTCCGAACCGACCGACAGTCCGGCAAAGCGGCCTTGGAGCAGCGACATCAGGCCCGTAACCCAGTAACCGATCACGAACAACAGCAGGAAGGGAACAGTGAAGTAGTTTTCGTTGTCGATGGCATAAAAAATCGCCAGCGCGAAATACGTTCCAATCAGGAGTTCAATCCACGGAACCCACCCCAGACGCTTGCGGTACTTGGTTCCTAAGAGTTTGTCCTTCTTCGATGCGACGCGGTACTTGGGAGTGCGGACGAAGGCGGTCTCCCTACCGACGAGCGCTTCGAGCACGGCAATCGTATTGGTGATCGTCAGTCCGATTCCAAGAGACATCAACAGCGGCAAGTAGAGCAGCGACCGCAGCCAGCTTTTCGGAAACAGTTCTTTTTGCGAAACCAGATAGAAGCTGGAAATGGAGAACGTCGAAGCCATGAACAGGGGCAGATCGATGTAGAGCATCTGAAACCATCCCTGGTAAAAGCGAATGATCATGGCGGGCAGCAACAGAACCGAGAGCACGATCATCAGCGGATAGCTGATATTGGCGGTCAGGTGATACACGGCTTCGATTTTCTGGTGCCGCGATACGTCGCTCTTCAACACCCGCGGAAGTATTTTCTTCGAGACCTGGATCAGGCCCTTGGCCCAGCGCGCCTGCTGCGTCTTGAATGCGGTCATCTCCACCGGCAACTCGGCGGGACATTCGACGTCCTGCAGATAGAGAAATTTCCATCCTTTGAGCTGGGCGCGATAGGAGAGGTCGGTGTCTTCGGTGAGCGTGTCATGCTCCCAGCCGCCGGCGTCGTCAATGGCGCTGCGCCGCCACATGCCCGCCGTGCCGTTAAAATTAAAGAAAACGCCGCTGCGCGACCGTGCCGAGTGTTCGAGCACAAAGTGGCCATCGAGCAGAATGGCTTCGACCTGCGTGAGCAACGAGTAATTGCGGTTGATGTGCGTCCACCGCGTCTGCACCATGCCGACCTTGGGATCGGTGAAGTGATGGATGCACTTCAGCAGAAAGTCGGGGGGCGGAACAAAATCGGCGTCGAAGATGGCAACGAATTCGCCCTTGGCAGTTTTTAATCCTTCCGCCAAAGCGCCCGCCTTGAAACCTTCACGATTGTCGCGGTGCAGGTATGTCACCGGATGTCCCAACGCGGCGTAGCGATCCACCAAAATCCGAGCGACCTCCACGGTTTCGTCGGTGGAATCGTCGAGCAATTGGATGTCGAGCTTGTCTTTCGGATAGTCAAGGCGGCAGACGGCGTCGAGCAGACGGTCCACGACGTATTGTTCGTTAAAGATTGGCAACTGCACGGTGACGCGCGGCAGATCATCGAGAGGGAAATGAGCCGCGGGCTCCGTCGTCTTGCTCTTTTTGTGCTTGTAATAAAGATAGACCATCCAATAGCGGTGCGCGCCGTAAGCCGCCAGGATGGTCAACACAATGAAATAGGGAATCAGCAGCGCCAGATCAAACGCATTGACCTGGTAAAGGCCCGTGAAAGTCTTGTCCAGAAAATGGTGGCGAAGGTAAGGCACCAAGCCTTTGGAGGTGAGAAAAACGACCAGGGCGAGCGAGCCCAGCGGGGAAAAAGTGAGAGTCAAATCCATGAACTCAACAGCACCATGAAGCTAAAGGAAAAAGGCGGACGAGAGTATTGTACCCGATCGGGACAAGACCATTGGGTCATTGAATCATTGAGGCATTGAATCATTTTTCCTTCCTCTGACCCAATGATTTAATGACTCAGTGATTTGCAACAGAATGATTTGCAATAGTTCGAGCTCGACCTTGCGGAGGGCGTTGATAAGGCTTCACGTATCGGACGCAGGCAGTATTCTGCCCCGGCCCCAGCGCCCCAGTTTTGCCGATGCGCCAAGTTGACCGGCCCGATTGGGGTCTTGAGCGTTATTCGAGATATTACGCCAGGAAGAACCGTTTATAGAGCCGGAGGTAATCTCACTTAGGTTTGCTGTTCCCGCTCTTCCGGGCGAGGCAATCTTGCTCCAGAACCTCTGGATCGGGGTTTCTGGGAATGCCGGAAAGTGGATGTTCAGCGCCGTCGATTGTGTACTGCGTCATGCTCTCGATGGTCCAATTCGATGCACCGGGATACCCTGCTAATTTTGCTCGTCGTATCATCTCGGTCATGTACCCCGCATCCACGGCGATGTCGGCGGGCATTTGCTCTCTCAGTGCTAGGTCGCGAGGTACCAAGTAAAGAAAGGCATCGACCAATTCCGCCATCGGTTTCTTGTACTCGTCGGCGATTACGGTGTGCACCTTGCAATCATTGTCAGCATAGACTTGTGCCGGATAGAAATGGGTTATGTCCAAAGCACCGAGCCAAGTGCCCTTGCTTCGCGCGAGCGATGGGGACGGCCAGGCTGCGAAAATACTGGTGTCGAAGATAGCGAAACCATCGATCACCAACGTCACGTCCGGGTAGTGCTCTTCATAGATAGATACCGCGCTGTGATGGCCAACTCCGTGCATCAAGTGGTAGGTGCCAAAAAGCATCAGAGCCTTACGACGCTTGGAGAGAACTTCCTTCTCCATTATTGAAGCAATGCTCTCATCACGGCTTCCAGCAAATTTCTCACGGTCTTCGCTGGTCTTGATTTGGTCCCAGTCAATGGGAGGGTCACCAGCCAACACCCGGAGACGCCTCTCAGGTGGCAGGCCCAGATTAATTGCGTGTACGAGCGGAAAAAGCTGTTCATAGAATCCCGACAAGTCGCACATTGGCTGCGTCGTGTTACGCCAGACTTTTCGGACTTCCGTGAACGGCACTTCCTCCCCAGCTATATAACGATCCAGAATAGGCTGATACAAGGAATTGCCGCACTCGACTGCTATGTCGTTCACCTTTTGCGGGAAGGCTGGGTTCCGAATCAGCAGCAGGATGAAATCGTCGATGTCTTTCATCCCATGACCTTCCGGCATCGCGACTACTTCGTACCTATCGAAGGCAGCAAGAATTGCAGCCGCTGCAGGTTCTGGAACAGGTTCTGCTCCGGTCCGTTTGAGCTGTTCGGCAGCTTGGCCCTGACTTCTTGGGGAAACTGCTGAAACGAGGAACAGCAACACGGTACACCACGAGCAAATGGATTGAGTCCATGTTGCGATGGGTCGGCAATTGACATCCATTAAGACTCTCCGCTATTACTTTCAATCTGGTGCCGCTGTGCTCTAAGGGCGCGAAAGCGCATGACGTCTTGCGGCTGGCGCGGCCATCCAGTAGTAGAACGCACACTGCGAACGGACTTGCAGCATATGTTGTCAAAACCCGCTCCCAAGGGCCTGCCTGTCGTTGGCAAACCCGCGAACGACTAACGACCAGCGACTAACGACCGTCACCGCCACTCCTCACCCGTCGGACTGACCTTCAGCTCCACCTGCTGATGAGCGCCTTCCTCCACTTTCATCGCCGTGCCGTTCGCTTCCTGGGACTTCAGAAAGCCGGCGTCGCGCCACAGGCCTTCTTCCAAGTCCTGCCATGCATACAGCGTGTAGCTGCCCGGAGCCAAGCCGCGAATCGTAAAGTGTCCATGCTGATCGGTCGATCCGATTCCGAAGCGATCGGAAAGCTTGCGGTATTTTTCTTCCGGAACGGCCACCACCGCGGCGTTGGCCACCGGATGATCGTTGTCCACATCTCTTTCCTTTTCAACCACCGTTCCCTCGATCGTGGCTCCCTTGGAACTCACCACCAGATCAAGCGTCGCTGGCCCGCTTGCCGCGAATCCAGTTTCGACATCTTGTCCGCCGAGCCTCACCGACTTCAGGAAGCAGTTGCTCTGCCCATTGCCCCCATAAAGCTGCACAACGTAGACGCCGGGGTTCACGTTTTTCCATTCAAAGTTGCCGAGCCGGTCCACCGGCGCGTTCATCCCGAAGAATTCCTGGGACATGATGAAGCCTGCATCGTCCGGCAACTCGGCCTGACGCAGGTTCACCGAATACTGCGTGAGTCCTTCCGCCGCGCTGCCCTCGATGCGGAGACGGCCGGAGAGCGTGAAAGTAAGCTGCGGAACCAGCTTCACGCCTTCCACGTCGGCGGCGACGACGTTGACGTCCTGGCGCGCGGTGAGCGACTGCGATTCGGCGTCAGCCGATGCCTCCACTACATATGATCCTGGACCGACCCCGCGCACTTCAAACTGCCCGTCCGGCGCGACTTCGCTGACCCGAATCGAATCGCCCGCCTTAGCGGCCACTTCCACGGTGAGCTTCTGAGCGCCGAGGACGCCAGTAACGATTCCGCGAACTCGATAAGTTCTCGCCGGCACAAGCGTGAAGTTGACCGGCATTTCGTCGCCCGCCTTGAGCGTTACCGCCGAGGCCTGTGTGCCGTCGTAGGTGCCCGGATAATAAGTGGTGAGGTAACGAGTATCGGAATGTGCGTCGCCCCTGGTATCGCCCTGCGATTTCTCGGGCTGCGGTTCGTAATCGCGAAGGTCCGGAGGCGGCATGGCCACTACCCACTGCGGTTCGTAATCGCGGAAGTCCGGAGGCGGCACGGCCACTACCCAGTACTGACCGGGAAATAAGCCGGCGAGACGATATTCGCCAAGGTCGTTGGTAGCATCGCTCCCCGTGGCTTCGCGCGTTGCCTTCCCTGGTATTTTTCTTGATGCGACCACTCTGACCCCGGACATCGGGTCGCCATCTTCGTCCGTGACGCGGCCGCTGATCACGGCGGTGGGCAACATTCGAAACAGAAGATCTTCCAGCGACTGTCCAGCCTGAATGGAAAGAACGTTCGTGTCGGATTTAACGCCGCGCCCGTTCACCCCAACAAACCCGGTTCTCTCGATGAAGATCCGGTAACGCCCCGGCACGACGTTCTCGATGTGGAAGTGGCCGTCGGCGTCGGTCGAGGCGGTGTAGTTTCCGCCCTGTTTCTGATCTTCCGCGACCACCTGCACCAGCACTTTCTTGAGCGGCTGGCTGCCCGGTTCCTGCACCACTGTGCCGGCAATCGAGGATGCGTTCGCCGCCGGTGCGGACTGCTGCGCACTCGCCAGCAC
>CAVRNL010000121.1:0-64123 GCA_963722485.1 uncultured Acidobacteriaceae bacterium | reverse complement strand
TATCGTCCTGCTTGCGCGCCTTCGTCGCTGGGGATCGCCTGCGATATTTCCATATGCTTCGCCGCTTCGCGCCCCTGCCGCGTGCTCTATTTACACTATTTTTCACGTGTTGTATCGAAAAGGATCGCATTCTGGCCTTTTCCGATCCTGGACCGCGGATCCGAAGGGGTTCGGGTTCCACATTATCCAGTTGCTCACTACCGGCGGCCTGGGCTTGATGGAAAAGGGGGAAAGAAAATTGTTTTTATCTTCCGTATCTGTGTATATGGATTTATCGCCGTTATCCCGCCGAAGAGTTACTGGTTGGAGCGCTCGTGCGTCGTCATCTTGTTTGCGATCTTCCTCTGGCGCGGAATAGGCGCGGCGCTGCGCACGCAGGCTACCTTCGGCCGTTTGCTGGCCGTCGGAACACCAGCATGCTCGTGCTCCAAGCCTTCATCAACATCAGCGCGGCTGGGGCTGATGCCTACCAAAGGAATCCCGCTGCTGTTCGTTTCCTACGGCGGATCATCGCTGTTTGTGACGCTGATGTGCGTAGGCGCGCCGCTGAATATCACGAAGCAGGCGGAGTAGGAGGGAATCTCACTCATCGCAAGGAACGCGATGAGTGGGGCACCCGGCGATTTCACCAGCGACGCTCTACGCCCCGGCCTCTTTTTCCATTGTGAGTAGCTGTTCTTTCCGCTCGACTCCCCAGCGATAGCCGCCGTACTCCCCCTCCCGACGCACTACGCGATGGCAGGGGATCGCGACGGCTAGAGGGTCAGCGGCGCAGGCGGCTCCCCTGGCTTTTGGCATGCCTATTTTTTTTGCTACGGCGCTGTAGGAGCTTTTTTCCTCCTCGCGGAATTCTCTGCAGGGCTTCCCAGACTCTACGCTGAAACGCGGCTCTTGCCCTTATGTTTAGCGGGAGTGACGGATTTCGCCTCCCGTCCCTCTCTGATCACGTTGCCAGGGCCATGGGCGCATCGTCGCGGCGGCGGGTGGCGAAGGGAAATTCGCGGATCATTTCCTGTTGGAGCTTGTTGATCGGAGTCGGCAAAATGGGAGGCGCAGATGTGGTGGCGGCGATCAGCATTCTTCCGAGAGGCGAGCTGGCGATGGTGTAAACGGACGCACGCGGCCACGGCGCTTCGACCGTGACATCTTCGGAGTCAGGCCCAGCGAGGCCGTGCCTCCGTCCCCGGCTGCTGGAGCCGTATCCGGCGGCATAGAGCGCGGTGGTCACGGAGTGGCCCGCCGTAGATTTTCCTGATTACCTGGCGGAGGCGGGGACAGCGTCCATGCGTAGGCTTTTGGGCGACACGCCGAGCACGGACTTGAACGTGCGTGGCAGGTGGAAGGGGTTGAGTCGGAATTCTTTTGACAGCAAGCTGAGGCTCCGGTCTTCCAACAGGTTGATTGGTACGGTACGTGGTCGATGTAGAGGCCACATGCGCGGACGAGCGCGGATCGCGGATTTCCATCTTCATCTCCTTCGGACGGCCTCAACGCAGGCAGGCGCGATATCTGGCTCCTGCTGCGTGAACTTTTGTTCGAAAAAAAGTTACATTCTGGTGGCGCGGACGCTTTGCACACTGAAGGATGCTGCAGCATACGCCGAAAACAAAGTGGGCGCGGCACTTTGTGTATCGGCTCGCCACCGGCGGGCGTTGATCTGTTCTGGTATCTGGCTCCGAGGCCGGTTGTGCGGTTCCTTTATCGCTTCGTCTGCTGAGTATCGGTGGTCCTTACCGCAGGTAACAGGACACGGTCGGGCTGTGCGGACTATCCCATGTTTCTGCGGTCAGTCGCAAATTCCCGCAGTCGAAAGAAGTGAATCTAATAGTGTGTTTGAAGATGTATGTTTTCGTCTCGATCTGATAGGGACGAAGCTTGGCATTGACTGAGGAACTCAAAGGCTTTAACCACGGGGACACAGTACTTATGGGGGAATCATAAGTGTCGATCCGATAGTTTGACGCACTACACTAGAGTGTGTTTCATTGTTGGATTGGTAGATCTGGATTGGTGGATCTGCAGGAGGATCTCTATGAAATGCAATCGCAGGACGATGGCTGGTTGTGCCGCCTGCTGGTGGCGCAGGCCCGGCGCGCAAATTCTCACGGGCGATCAAGCGAAGAAGATTGCTCCGAGCACATATTGCCGGCCAGAGCGCGGCCGTACGCGGAATACGCCTATTCAAGAATCCGCTGGCAAGGTGCTGGCGGGACTGGTGGATAAGCTGTTTGGGATATTCCACCGCCATCCAAGAGAAATGACCAGGGCTTCCTGATCTCACGGAAACCAAGCCTCAAGCTTCGACGAGTGATGCGCCGGGAGTATGGTTTGGCTTCAAAGAAGGCAAGTTCATCGTGATGAACGTGGCGTCGACGACGTGTTCTATCGCCAAGCGAGAACGACGAGATCCCGGTTCCGCTGAAATTTGAAAAAGATGGAGCTGGGTACCGGCTGTATGCCGGGAAGAAATGTGGTCGTCAAAATAAATTAGAAGGCCAGGTTTCAGAAGGGCAGGTTTCAAAGTTTCAGGGTTTCCAAGGTAAACCGGGCGTCGCGAAAGCTTGCTGAGCTGAGGAAATCCATCAAGTGTCAGCAGAAAGCATAAGCCGCAGGGTATACAGGGGTGCACCGAGGGACTTAATCAGAGCTTTCCTGAGTGGGAAGAGTCTCGGATGGCACCGGCCCGGCGCTTCAGGAGCGCGCCGTCGGGGGCGTGCTGCAATCGGACGCGGAATGATGGCACCGCTCCAAAGGCTATGGCGCGGATTTCCGCGTGATTGTGGCTGGGCGGAACCCACCGTGGCAATGCTGGGGTTGGTTACTCATAAAGTGCAGATGTTGTACCGCTGCTTGATCCCATCTCGTTTCGGCTTACTAACTCCATGCGCAACAAACAATCGCAGTTTTCCATATGGTTTTCACGGGTGCACTCATCCTTCATGGAAGCCCGGAACGTAGAAGGGCGAATTTGGGGGCCCCTGTCCCCTCTGAGAGCGTAGTCCTCGATACGGTCGCGGCCGGGCGGCCTACCGCGCCCTTGCCAATTCCTGACCCACGGCTGCGATTTGAGATTCTCCCCCCCCCCCATCACACACCCCTGCTCGAATACCAGCATGGTCAGAATGCCGTAAGAGACGATGAACAAAATCACCAGCAGCGGCAGGATGGCCGCCGGCCGCGACGGTGCTCGAGGAGCTACGCTCTCAGCGCTATAAATGACGGACACAGATGCCCCCAACTCACCCTCTACGTTCCGGGCTTCATGAAGGATGAGTGCACCCGTGAAACCATATGGAAGGGATGCTGCAAGTGTTTGTTGCGCATGGAGTTAGTAAGCCGAAACGAGATCGGGATCAAGCCGCGGGTGCAAGCATCTGCACTTTATGAGTAACGATCCCAGCATTGCCACGGTGCGTTCCGCCCAGCCACAATCACGCGGAAATCCGCGCCAGATATAGCCTTTGGAGCGGTGCCATCATTCGCGTCCGATTTCGGAGACGTGCGCGCCGACGCACTAGTTGAAGCGCCGGGCGTCCCATCCGAGACCCTTCCACTCAGGAAAGCTCTGATTAAGTCCCTGGGGGCCTCCGTGCACCCCTGTATACCCTGCGGCTTATGCTTTCTGCTGACACTTGATCGGAGTTTCCTCAGCTCAGGGCAAGCTCGCGAGACGCCCGGTTTACCTTGAAACCCTGAAACTTTGAAACCTGCCCTTCTGAAACCTGGCCTTCTAATCCGCTTTGACGACCACATATTTCTTCCCGGCATACAGCCGGTACCCAGCTCCATCTTTTTCAAATTTCAGCGGAACCGGGTGCTTGAGCTGATCGTCGTTCTGGCTGGCGATCGAGAACACGTCCGTCGACGCCACGTTCATCACGATGAACTTGCCTTCTTTGAAGCCGAACCCATACTCTCCCGGATCCAGCGTGGCTCCGTCAAAGCTGAGCTTGGTTTCGGTGATCAGGAAGCCCTGGTATTTCTCTTGGATGGCGGTGGAATATCCCGACGTATCCACCAGTCCCGCCAGCACCACCTTGCCAGCGGAGTTCTTGAATCCAGCCGTATTCCGCGCCTGCACGGCCGCGCTCTGGCCGGCAAAGTAATACGTGCTCGGAGCAATCTTCTTCGCTTGATCGCCCGTGAGAATTTGCGCGCCGGCCTGCGCCACCAGCGCCAGCAGCACAACCAGCCACATCGTCCTGCGATTGCATTTCATAGAGATCCTCCTCAGATCCACCAATCCAGATCTACCAATCCAACGATGAAACACACTCTAGTGTAGTGCGTCAAACAGATCGACGTTTATGATTCCCCCGTGATCCTCTGTGTCCCCCGTGGTTAAAGCCTTTGACTTCCTCGTCAAATACCAAGCTTCGTATCGGATCGAGACGAAACATACATCTTCAACGCACCACTCTAGATTCACTTCTTTGCCGACTGCGGGAAAAATCGTTTGACCGCAACATTCGGATAGTCCGCGCAGCCCGACCGTCCTATGTTACCTGCATGGCCACCAATGCGATACTCTCAGCAGACGAAGCGATGAAGCGAACCGCACAACCAGCCTCGGAGCAGATACCAGAACAGATCAACGCCCGCCGGTGGCAAGCCGTCCTCGATCGCGACCGTGCACTCGACGGCGCGTTTGTTTTCGGCGTATCGAGCACGGGTATATTCTGCCGTCCTTCGTGTCCCGCAAAGCGTCCGCGCCACCAGAATGTAAGCTTTTTCGACGACGCGCTCGCCGCCGAGCAGGCCGGATATCGCGCCTGCCTGCGTTGCCGTCCGAAGGCGGTCGATGGAAATCCGCAATCCGCGCTCGTCCGCGCCATGTGCCGCTACATCGAGCAGCATACCGTCGATCAACATATTGAAGACCGCCTGACGCTCAGCTTGCTGTCGAAAGAATTCCGCCGCAGCTCCTTCCACCTGCAGCGCACGTTCAAGTCCGTGCTCGGCGTGTCGCCCAAGGCCTACATGGACGCTGTCCGCCTGCGCCAGGTAAAACAGAATTTACAGGCGGGCCACTCCGTGACCACCGCGCTCTATGCCGCCGGATACGGCTCCAGCAGCCGTCTCTACGAGCGCACCGCCTCGCAGCTCGGCATGACTCCGGAGAAGTATCGTCGCGGCGCCGTGGCCGCCGTCGTCCGTTACACCATCGCCAGCTCGCCTCTCGGAAGAATGCTGATCGCCGCCACCGATAAAGGCATCTGCGCCATTCAGTTTGCCGACTCCGATCAACAACTGCAACAGGGATTGATGCGCGAATTTCCCTTCGCCACCCGCCGCCGCGACGATGCCGCCATGGCCGAATGGCGAGTGAGCCTAACGAGCTTGATAGAGGGACGCGAGGCGAATCCGTCGCTTCCGCTAGACATAAGGGCGACCGCGTTTCAGCGTAGAGTCTGGGAAGCCCTGCAGAGAATTCCGCGAGGAGAAACCCGCTCCTACAGCGCCGTAGCAAAAAAAATAGGCATGCCAAAAGCCACGCGAGCCGTAGCCCGCGCCTGCGCCACTAACCCTGTAGCAGTCGCGATCCCCTGCCATCGCGTAGTGCGTCAGGATGGCGAATTAGGCGGCTATCGCTGGGGAGTCGAGCGGAAAGAACAGCTACTCACAATGGAAAAAGAGGCCGGGGCGTAGAGCGTCGCTGGTGAAATCGCCGGGTGCCCCACTCATCGCGTTCCTTGCGATGAGTGGGATTGCCTCCTACTCCGCCTGCTTCGTGATATTCAGCAGCACGCCTACGCACATCAGCGTCACAAACAGCGATGATCCGCCGTAGGAAACGAACGGCAGCGGGATTCCTTTGGTAGGCATCAGCCCCAGCACGACGCTGATGTTGATGAAGGCTTGGAGCACGATCATGCTGGTGATTCCGACGGCCAGCAAACGGCCGAAGTTATCCTGCGTGCGCAGCGCCGCGCGCATTCCGCGCCAGAGGAAGATCGCAAACAAGATGACGACGGCGAGCGCTCCAACCAGTCCCAACTCTTCGGCGGTAACGGCGAATATAAAATCCGTGTGCGGTTCGGGAAGATAAAACAATTTCTGCTTCCCTTCCATCAAGCCCAGGCCGGTCACGCCGCCGGTAGCGACGGCAATCAGCGACTGGATAATGTGGAACCCAAACCCCTTCGGATCGGCATAGGGATTCAGAAAGGCCAGAATGCGATCCTTTCGATACGACACATGAAAGATCAGTAAATAGAGCGGCAGCAGCGAAGCGGCGAAGGCGTATGCGAAATATCGCAGGCGAATGCCGGCGACGAACAGGACGCAAGCGGTAATACCCGCGCAGGCGATGGCAGTACCCAGGTCCGGCTGAAAAACAATCAGTCCGAGAAAAACTAAAGTGGGCACGACAGCGGGAATCAGCGTATTGCGCCAATCATCCATGACCATGGCCTTGGTTTTATTTTCAAGAAACCATGCCAGAAACAAGATGAGCGCGGGCTTGGCCAGTTCCGAAGGTTGCAACGAAATCGGACCAACGTGAAACCAGCGGTGCGTCCCGTGGGCGCGATCAAGAAAAAAAACAGAAATGAGCAGCAGGGTAGTAAAGCCCAGCAGCGAGAAAACCAGCGCCGGATGCTGCAGGCGTTTGTAGTCCACCATCATCGCCAGCACCATCATGGCAAGTCCCGCGACCGCCCATACCAGTTGCTTCAGCAGGAATTCGTAAGCCGACCCGTATCGCTCTTTGGCCATCACGGCGGAGGCGCTGAAGATCATGACCAGTCCGACAAAAACCAGAATCGTGGTCACGGTAAACATCCAGCGATCGACGCTAACGCGCTTGGCCATAGAGATTCTATTTCACCACGGAGAAGCGGAAGCCGGAGGAGTTTCGGACGTGGATTTTGAGCAGGGGATAACTGAGTTGGTTCCAACGAAGCAACCGGCGACGTGCACTGCGTGGACAGCCGGGGGCGGCTGTCCCTACGTGGATCGCGACATCGCCAAAGAATGCACAACTTCTTTGAACACTCGGCCTCTGTGTTCGTAGCTCTGGAACTGATCGAAGCTGGCGCAGGCCGGAGCCAGAAGAATGACATCGCCCGGCACAGCGGATTCGCTGGCTCTTCTGATAGCGTTCTCCAGCGTCTCCGCATGATCGATTTCGGCGGCGCCCTGAATCTGCGATTCGATCTTCGCGGCCGCGGCTCCGATGGTGTACACGCGCTTCACTCGCTGTCGCAGCAAGTCATGGAGCACGCTGTAGTCGCTGCCCTTATCCTTTCCGCCGAGAATCAGGTGCAAATGCGGAGGAATGTCCGCCGGGAACGCTTCCAGCGCCTTGATCGTCGCATCCACGTTCGTGGCCTTCGAGTCGTTGTAGTAATCCACGCCGGCGACCTTAGCCACGAACTCCAGCCGGTGCTCGACGGCCTTGAAAATTCGCACGGCATCGCGAATCTGTTCGGGCTGGCAGCCCACAAGCATGCCGATCGAGACTCCCGCCAGCACGTTTTCCAGATTGTGCGCGCCTTTCAGCGTCACTTCGGCGAGCGGCATGATTTCGCGTTCGCCGTGGCCGTCGCGGAAATAAATCTGCGCGCCCCGGGCAAACGCTCCTTTTTCAACTTCCTTCTTCCGGCTGAACCAGAACAACTGCGCGCGCGTGCGGTCCGACAATCCGGCAGTGGTGGGATCATCGGCGTTGAGGACGGTGAAATCATCCGACCGCTGATTCTCGAAGATGCGTGCCTTGGCGTTGACGTAATTTATAAAAGTCTTGTGGCGATCGAGATGGTCGGGCGTGATGTTCAGGATCATTGCAATTCGAGGACGAAATTCGACGATCGTCTCCAACTGAAAGCTCGACACTTCAAGCACGGTCCAGGTCGCGGGCCCGGCCTGATCGACAAAGCTGATGGCCGGCGTGCCAATATTCCCGCCCACCAGCGTGGAGAATTTCCCGGTGGCAATAATTTCGCCGGCCAATGAAGTGGTGGTGGTCTTGCCGTTGGCTCCGGTAATGGCCACGATCTGGCCAGCCAGAAACTGCGCCGCAAGCTCGATTTCGCCGATGACCGTCTCTCCCAGATTGCGCGCCTGCACCAGTTGCGGCGCGTCCACCGGCACACCGGGGCTGACGACGATTAGGTCTTGCCCACGAAAAGTGCGGTCGCCATGACCACCAGTTTCGACCGTGATGCCATGCTCCAGCAGGAGGAGAATTTCATCGCGAAGCTCGGTTTCTGGCTTCGTATCCGACACCGTGACGCGGGCGCCGCGCGATTTCAAAAAAAGCGCCGAAGCCACGCCGGATTTGCCGAGACCGACGACGAGAACGCGTTTATCGTGGAGATCCATAAAGTTCAATTTGTAATTGGGTAATTTTGCAATTTCGTAATTTCAAACCCCACTGGTTTTCGAATTACCAAATTACCCGATTACAAAATCACCAAATCCCTTTTATCTCAGTTTCAGCGTGGTCAGCGCAAACAGCGCGAACACCAGCGATGCGATCCAGAAGCGCACGATCACTTTCGACTCCGACCATCCCAGCAGTTCGAAGTGATGGTGGATCGGCGCCATCTTGAAAATACGCTTCTTGCGCAACTTATAGGAACCGACCTGCAAGATCACCGAGAGCGCTTCGATGACGAAGACACCTCCAATGAACGGCAGCAGCAGCTCCTGTTTGATCATAACGGCTACGGTGCCAATCGCGCCGCCCAGCGCCAGCGAGCCGACATCGCCCATGAATATTTCCGCCGGATGCGCGTTGTACCAGAGAAATCCAATGGCGGAGCCGACCATCGCTCCGCAAAAAATAGTGAGCTCACCGATCTGCGGCATGCGTTGCAATTCGAGATAGGTCGCAAACGTGGCGTGGCCGCTGAGGTAAGTGAGAACCGCAAGCGCGCCGGCCGCGATCACCGTACAGCCGATCGCGAGCCCATCCAGGCCGTCGGTAAGATTCACGGCGTTGCTCGATCCCACAATCACAATCACGAGGAAGACCACGAACGGCAGGAAAGCCAGTGGCCAGAGTTGCGGATGAACCGCCCATCTCTCGATCACCAAGTCCGGATGAAACTGCTTGAAGAACGGAACCACCAGCCGGGTGGAATATTCTCCGCGATGCTGCAAAACGATCAGTGCGATCGCAATCAAGACGCTGGCCGCGACCTGATAGCCGATCTTGGCGCGCGCCGTCAGGCCGAGGTTGCGGCGATGAACGACTTTAAGATAGTCGTCGGCAAAACCGATCGCTCCGAAAGCCAGCGTCGAAAACACGGCGATCCAGACGAACGGATTGCTCAAGTCCGCCCAAAGCAAGGTCGGCACCAGGATGGCAATCGCAATCAGCAATCCGCCCATCGTGGGCGTGCCCGCTTTTTTCTGATGCGCCTGCGGTCCTTCTTCGCGAATGTACTGCCCGATCTGAAAATCGCGCAAGCGCTGAATCACGAGAGGCCCAACAATCAGGCCCGTGAAAAGCGCGGTGAGGCTGGCAAATGCCGTGCGGAAGGTCAGGTAACGAAAAATGCGGAACGGCGGAAAGTAATGGAAGAGCTTCAGATATAAGAGCCAGTAGAGCAATCCGCCTCCGCAAGTCAGTCGTTGGTCGCTGGTCGTTAATCGCTAGTGTAATGCGTCAAATAGGATCGAGACGAAACCGTCGTTATGTCCAACGCACCACGTTAGTCGTTGGGTCCTGATGCTTGCCTGCTAGTCTGCGCCCCGATACTCTTCTGCCACGTCTCTAGCGCTTTTTCCAGTTTCACCCCTCGCGACGCTTTCAACAATACGGCGTCTCCTTCACGAGTCTCGCGCGCGAGCCATTCTCCGGCTTCTTCCGGCGTCGCGACGAATTCCGCCCGCATTCCCACTTCTCGCGCCGCTTCCACCATCGACTTCGCCAAACCCCGCACGCCGAGCAGAAAGTCAAATTTGCTTCCGGCCTTATCTCCTGCGATAAAGCGTCCGCATTCGCGATGCAGTTGCTCGCCGGTCGCACCCAGTTCCAGCATCTCGCCGGCGACAACAATCCGGCGCCGGGCGGGCATGGCCGCCAGAGTATCCACGGCAGCCATGAGCGCCTTCGGACTTGAATTGTAGCAATCGTAGAGCACCGTGATGTTACCCACTTGGACGACCTGTCCGCGCTTGTCGGTAGGCTGGAGAGACGGCACGGACGCGGCAATCTCCGACGGCGTGATACCGTGCTCCAGCGCAATGGCGGCGGCGGCGAGAACGTTGTAGACGTTATGCTTGCCGAGCAGCGGGCTCTGCACCGGCTGCCGCATTTCGCGGCTGACGAGATCGAAGCGCGTGCCCTCGGGTCCAAGCACCTCGATGTTCTCCGCCCGCACATCCGCCGCCGGCTTCATGCCGAACATGATGACCTTGCCTTTGAAGTCGCGGCCGAACTGGCACACATATTCATCGTCGGCATTCAACACTGCTGTGCCGTTGCGGGGAAGAGCCTGGATCAGTTCATATTTCGCGCGCGCGATTCCGGCGATGGAGTCGAAGCTCTCCAGATGCACGGGGGCAACGTTGGTGATCACGGCCTGGTTCGGCTGGGCGATACGGGCGAGCGCGGAGATTTCGCCAGGATGGGACATCCCCATCTCGACCACGGCGAGATCGTATTCCGGCTCCAGAGTCAGCAGCCCGAGTGGCAGGCCAAAATGATTATTGAAATTCCCCTTAGTGCGATGCACGCGGTACTTGATGGCGAGCAAATGGGCCATCGCTTCCTTGGTGGTGGTCTTGCCCATCGACCCAGTGATGCCGATGGCGGTCTTGCCCCAAATTTTTCGCACCGCCGTCGCCAGCGTCTGGAGCGCGGCGAGTGTGTCGTCCACGGCAAGCAGGCCGACAGGGTTGGAATAGCCCGCCAATCGCACTTTCTCGACTACCGCAGCAATCGCGCCCCGGCTCAGCGCCTGCTCGACGAAGTCGTGACCATCGAACCGCTCGCCCTTGACCGCGAAGAAAAGCTCGCCGGGTTGCACGGTGCGAGAGTCGATGGAATATCCCTGGGCCGTGGCGCGGCCGTCATACTGGCCGGTTGCGGCCGTAAATTCTGCGATGCGGGAAAGAAGCAGTTTCATGTTGTCTTCCCAGCTTTCGCGGCACTCTCGCAGTCGTAGCCCAAGGCCTTCAGGTTTTCGCGCGCAGCTTCCACATCGTCGAACGGAATGGTTCCCTCTTTTGTGATCTGCACTTTTTCGTGCCCCTTGCCCGCGAGCAGAACGATGTCGCCAGGGCTTGCCTGCCGCAAAGCGAAAGCGATGGCCTTGCGGCGGTCGGGCTCCATGGAATATTTTGCTCCGCATTTTTGTAACCCAACGACTGCATCGTTCATAATGGCCAGCGGATCCTCAGACCGCGGGTTGTCGGATGTAAGAATGACGAAGTCACTGCCCTTGCCCGCAGCCTCGCCCATCAGCGGACGCTTGGCGCGATCGCGATCGCCGCCGCAGCCGAACAGTGTGATCACCTTGCCTTTGAGTCCGGCGCGGACTACGAAATCGCGAGCCAGCGCGGTGAGGTTGCGGAGTGCGTCGTCGGTGTGCGCATAATCCACGACCACGGTAAAGGGCTGGCCGCAATCCACGCGCTCAAACCGGCCGGGAACGCTGGTGAGGTCGAAGATTCCCTTCGCGATCGCCTCGGTCGAACAGTCTCGCGCATACCCCGCGGCACAAGCGGCGAGCACGTTGTACACATTCACATTGCCGATCAGCGGAGACCACATAGCGATCGTTCCCGAGGGCGTCACCATTTGAAAACGGGTTCCGCGGGGTGTGACTTCAACCGACTCGGCATGGAAATCCCCGGACGTCAGGCCGTAGGAAAGAACCAACGCGCTCTTCTTCTTGCAGAACTTGAGCAGCTCGCGGCCGTATTCATCGTCAATGTTAAGAACCGCGGCGCGCGGCGGTTCCGTCCCGCAGCCTTCGAAGAGCGCCTGCTTGGCGCGAAAGTAATTCTCCATCGTGCCGTGGTAATCGAGATGATCGCGAGTGAGGTTCGTGAACACCGCCACGTCAAAGGGAATTCCGAAAACGCGTTGTTGCTCCAAAGCGTGCGACGACACTTCCATCACCGCTTCGGTGACTCCCAGGCCCAGGCCCTCCGCCAAAAGCCGGTTCAACTCCAGCGCTTCCGGCGTGGTGTGCGGCGCTGGGAGAATCTTTCCGGCAACGTGATATTCGATGGTTCCAACCAGCGCGGTTTTGCGCCCCGCCGCTTGAAATATGGATTCGATCAGGAACGCGGTCGTGCTTTTTCCGTTCGTCCCTGTAATTCCAGTATTCGCAATGCGCTCGGCAGGACGCTTGTAGAAGTTCGCGCTCAGCCGGGCGAGCGCGCGGCGTCCGTTCACCACTTGCGCCCAGGCCACAGCGGGACGCGGCATTTCGACCGGCGAGTCGGTGACGATGGCAACCGCTCCGGCAGCGATGGCTTGATCGATGAACCGATTGCCGTCGCTCGTCTCACCCTTCATGGCGACAAAAACCGTGCCGGGACGCACCCGCCGGGAATCGTATTCCACACCGGCAACGGTCGTGTTTCCGCTCTGCGAGAGAACCTCGGCGCCCTGCAGGAGTTGTTGGAATGTCATTGGAGTGATTATAAATAGCCTGCATCTAGGTTTCCCCTGTGAACCTCTGTGCCCTCTGTGGTTCAAGCTCTTTTCTCAACCACTGGGAACACAGAGGTGCAATGGGGAAAACAAAACCTATCTGCCGAAGCGCACGGTTACCCGCGATCCCGCCGGGACACGCGCACCCGGCTGAGGCGATTGTTCGCGCGCCACACCGCTGCCGATGGCGTCGAGGTCGAGACCGACGTCCTGCGCAGCTTCAATCGCAACGCGCAGGTTCTTGCCGAGAAAAGATGGCACCTCGATCCCTCCCTCTTCCACGTCGAGAACCACCACGCCATTGGCCGACAGCTTCTGCGGCGGTGAACTCCCGGGTTGTGCAGCAGCCTGCGCAGTAGGTTGTGCCGCAGGCGATTGCGCTGCTGACGTCGATTCGCTCTGCCCAGCATGATCCAGCTCTTTTGTAGTCTGCGCGGCCTGGACGACTTGCCCGCCAATTGGGCCGGGCTTGACCGCTGCTGCAATTACCGGCGCTTCATTGGCCTCGGCCATATCCAAGCTGGCTCCTAAGTGATCGGGCGAGATTTCTTCCAGACTAGCGTCCGGGACGTCGCGGCCAGCCAGTAAAACCTGGCGGCTAGCTGGAAGCTGAACGTCATGCGGGACGTGCAGATACTCCAGCGCCTGCTGCGTGATCCGTTGAAAGATCGGCGCCGAGACCTGCCCTCCCTGATGCAGGCCGACGGGGGAGTCGAGAATTACCACGACCACGATTTGCGGATCGTTGATCGGAGAAAAGCCGGCAAACGATGCGACATATTTCGTTTTCGAGTAGGCCCCGGTTGCGGGATCGACTTTTTGCCCCGTGCCAGTTTTTCCCGCTGAGCTGTAGCCTTCAAGAATCGCTTTGCGGCCGGTGCCGTGGAGCACCACTCCCTGCAGCATCTGCCGCATCTGCGCGGCGGTCAAGGATGAAACGACTCGCGTGCCTTCGACGGGCTGAAACGCTACGGTTTGAGGCGCGTTCTGCGGCACGATGGTTCCGGCGACAATGCGGGGCGGAACGCGCACGCCGTCATTGGCGATGGTCGAGATCATTGCGGCCAACTGCACCGCAGAAATGCCGATCTCCTGGCCCATGGAGATGGCGCCGATGGAAACTCTTGACCAGCGGCTCACGGGCTTGGTGAGGCCGCGAGTTTCGCTGGGAAGTTCGATGCCCGTTTGCTGCCCGAATCCGAAGGCGCGAATGTATTTGTACAACCGCTCATCGCCGAGCCGAAGCGCAACTTTGATCGCGCCCACATCGCTCGACTCGGCCAGAATGCCGGCCACCGAGAGCATGCCGTGCGGCCTGCTGTCGCGTATGCGCATGCCGTTGATCACGATCGATCCCATCTGGCAGTCAAACATTTCGTCGGGGCGTGTGACTTTTTCTTCCAGGCCGGCCGAAATGGTCACCGTCTTGAACGTCGATCCGGGTTCGTAAACGTCGCTCACGGCGCGGTTTTTCAGCGCTTCGTTCGTGATTTCCTTCCGCATGTTCGGATTGAACGTGGGCCGGTTGGTGAGCGCCAGAATTTCGCCGGTGCGCGGATTTTCCACGATCGCCGTGCCCGCAATCGCGTGCGTCTCTTCCATGCCGCGCTCAAGTTCACGCTCGGCAATGTACTGAATGTTCTGATCGATGGTGAGGACGACGCTGTTCCCGGACTCGGGTTCTTTTTCAACACTGGCGAACCATCGCTTCCGCGCGTCCACGGAAATCATCAGCTTGCCGGGCTTGCCCTGCAGTTGGGCGTTGAATTGCCGCTCCAAGCCGCTCAAACCCTGATCGTCAGTGCCCACGTAGCCCAGAACTTGCGCCGCCAGTTCACGCTTGGGATAAAAACGCTTGGGCTCTTTTTGGAAGTGGATGCCTTGCAAGTTCAGCGCACGGATGCGATCAATCACTTCAGCATCGGCCTTGCGCGCCACCCAGCAGAACTTGTGAGCGCTGCAGTCCGCGAGCACGACGCGTGGGTCGTCCTTAGTTATGCGCGTAATCAGGCTGATGGTATTGGCAAGGTCGGGAGCTTCCGAGGGCACGACGAAAGCCGAGTCCACCTGTATGGACATTGCCAGCTCGCGGCCCGCGCGATCGTAGATGACACCGCGTTTCGCTGAAAGGTCGAAACTGCGCTGCTGCTGGTGCTGAGCGCGGCGCTCGAAGTCGCCATAGCAAAAAATCTGGAGATAGACCAGCCGTACACAGATCGCCAGCAGCCAGAGGCACAGCAATCCAGATAAGGCGTAGAGCCTGAATCTTGCGCTGTTCGAAGAGGTACTCGCCGCCACGGGTTTAGGTCTCAGGTCCCAGGTCTCAGGTCTCAGGTCGTAGCTCTCAGGTAGGACTCGTGAGATTCTCCTAAGACCTGAGACCTGGGACCTGCACTACCGCGCGGACACTACCGCGACCGGTGTCACACTGGCCATCACCGGCGTAGCGGCATCGCTGGCGGCGTCCATGCGAAGCACCTGCCCCGGCTGTGCCGATTGCATGCCCAGCTTGCGCGCCATCACATCGATTCGTTCCGGATCGCGCAGCGACGCCTCTTCCAGGCGCAGAGCCCGGTTCATTTCCGTAAGATCGTCACGCTGCGACCGCAGGGTCTCGATCTTGTACCCATACTCAATGGCGCGGAAGTGCTGCAGCGCATATCCCATCACCAGAAGGAACAGGCAACACAACGCCAGCCCGAAGAATTTCATCTCGCGTGCGCGCCGCGGATCCTCGACCTTCACCAGGCGCGAGTTATCGATAGTCTTGCGGAAATAAATTTCCGGGGTCCCCAGCCAGCAGGAGTTTCGACGGCTGAAAGGAGCTGCGCTTTGTATGGCCACGGCGCTCATGATTTATGCCACTCCAAGAAATTTAGATTCGTAGTCTGTGTTTTCCCGAGTCGAAGTAAGCCATGCTTCAACCAGCATGGGTTCAACAATCATGGCTTCGACGGCCAAGGCTCTGTCTGCTCGCGCCCGCTGTTCCGCGCGCTCGACCTTCGCCATCAGATCTTCAATAAGAGTGCCGGTAAACGTCATTTTGAATGTTCCAATTTTTCTTCCCGGACGCGGCCTTGTTTTTTACTTCTTATTGGCCGATCCGGGAAAACTCCACCACAGAGTTTCCTTCAAATTCTTTCGGCGGCGCGCATCTTCGCGCTGCGCGACCTCGGATTGCGATCTATCTCTTCTTCACTGGCGGTCAGCGGCTTTTTCGTCAGCAGCCGGTACCAGCCCTGCTTCGCGCCCTCGCGAAGCGCATCCTTGGCGATTCTGTCTTCGAGCGAGTGAAAGCTGATCACCACCAGCCTTCCGCCCGGCTTCAGCACACGGGGCGCCGCTTCCAGCAGCGCCTTCAGATCGTCCAGTTCACGGTTTACGAAGATTCGGAGAGCTTGAAAGGTTCGGGTCGCCGGATGAATCCGCTCATGCTTCATTGACCGGGCCGCGGCCGACACCACTTCGACAAGTTGCTTCGTCGTGCGTATCGGCCGCGACCGGACAATGGCTCTGGCGATTCTCCGCGACCTCCTTTCCTCACCGAATTCGTAAATCACATCGGCCAGCTCGCGCTCGTCGATGTGGTTTACCACTTGTTCGGCGGTCTCGCCGGACATCGGGTTCATCCGCATGTCCAACGGTCCTTCCGCCTGAAAACTAAATCCGCGCGCCGCGTCGCCAAGCTGCAAACTGCTCACGCCCAGGTCCGCCAGGATGCCGTCGATCGTCGCTGGTCGTTGGTCGTTCGCAAGTTCCGCAAACGATCCATGCAGCAACGTGATCGTTGGCCAATCCAAACCCGGTCGTTGGTCGCCGGTCGTTGGTCGTTCGGAGTCTGGTTCGCTAACGACTAACGACGAACGACTATCGACTGGCGCGAGTTTCATCCGCGCCAGATTCAGCGCCGCCGGATCCTTATCGAAGCCAATCAAATGTCCCAGTGCGCCGAGGCGTTTTGCGATTTCCAAACTGTGTCCGCCCAGCCCCACCGTGGCATCCAGATAAGTTCCGCCGCGCTTTACGGCTAGAAAATCGATCGCTTCTTTTAAAAGAACCGGGACATGGCCAACCGCCCCATGCCCACCCCAATCGGGGGTGTGTGTTGAATCCGAATCCGTTTCCACTGGTTAACCGATCACTGCCCGCCCGATCGCTAGATGCCCAATTCGTCGAGAGTCTTCGTGTCTTCATCCGTAAAGGCCTGCTCGTCGATCTCCTTGCGGAACGCTTCCAGGTTCCTCACTTCCAGATAGGTCAGATTTCCGAGCACTGCCACTTCCCCGCGAATCTGCGCCGACTCACGCAGGATCTGCGGGACCAGCAGGCGCCCCTGCCCGTCCATCTCCACGACCTGCCCGTAATAATTCGTGCGATTCAAAAACTTTTTCTTCGTCGGATTGAAAGTCGATAGCGACGCCAGCTTCTGTTCGATCCGCTCCCATTCCTCGAAGGGATACACTTGAGCAATGTTTCCATCCAGACTCGTGATATAGAATTTCTGCGCATATTTTTCGTCGATCACGCGCTTGAATTCCGCGGGGACTTTTAACCGTCCCTTTTCGTCGACGCGCGTTGGATGATTGCCGCGAAACATATGCCCTGCTCGTCCTTGGGCTCCGTTTATTTATGGCTGCTACCACAGCCACTAACACGAGGGAGGTAGAAGCAGTCACAAAAGCAGTGGAATCGGGTTCGTTGGGCCTGTTCTTGTCGGTGTCAGTCTCAGAAACCACTGGCGCCTCGAAACTTACGGTTTATGCCCACAACCTCTGATACTTGTTCCACTTTCAACCACTTTTGTCCACATCCTACGCCTAAATCGTTTGTTGTCAATAAGAAAGTTTCAGGTTGAGACTCCGCCAAGGGACTCAAGGTGCAAAACGCGAAATGTTGCGGTTAACCAGAAAGGTGACCACTAGGGATTGTGTTTAGAGAAGTGGTTCGCGGACGGCGAAATTGTGAATTTTTCGCATGCGCTGTTTGGGCTCGCGAAGAACTTCTTGGAGAAAGTTGGCGCTGAAACAAATACCGGCCTTTTTTGTGATTCGCTGACTTCCCCCGTGATCCTCTGTGTCCCCCGTGGTGAAAGCCTTTGACTTCCTCGCCAAACACCAAACTTCGTATCGGATCGAGACGAAACATAACCATCGCCATCTTCAGCGCACCTATACTAGCGAGAGCGCGTCGTGCTTACTCGCAGAGCGGGAGATTCCACTGTATTGACATTGACCTGCTGGAGTAAACTTGTGCGATTTTAGAGTCCAACAAAAACAGGAGGCACAATGAAGCTGAACACGACTCGGGTCTGGCTGGGAGGCATTGTCGGCGGCGTAGTCTGGAATGCGTTGGGCTTTTTGATTCAGATGCGACTGGGCCCATTTTATCAGGCCGTGCAGAAACAAGGATTATTCCTCCAGCAATCGCGCTATCCGTTTTTCGCCGGGCAGTGGATTCTGCTGGTGTTCGTGATGTCGATTCTCATCGCGTATCTTTACGCGTGGAGTCGCGCCACCGCTGGCGCCGGATTGAAGACAGCTGCCAAGATCGGAATGATCGTTGGATTCTGCGCGGGTGTGCCAGGCAACTTCGCGCAAGCAGCCTGGTCGCCGGTCCCTCGCATGTTGCCCCTCGGATGGATGCTGGAAATGTGGGTAGGCGCGATCCTGGCCGCGGTAGTCGCGGGCTTCTTGTACAAGGAGTGAGGCGTGTGGGGGTGCCCCATCCTTGCACGTTCTGTGCGCAAGAGTGGGATTCCACGGCTGCGTCCCGCTAGGGGGGCGTTAAGTCTGGGCTATTTTTCTAGCTTCCATCGACAGCTATGGAAAAATTCCCCAAGGAGTGTCTGCACGCATCGAGCGGCATGTTTATATGCCGGTTTGATACAGTCTCTCAGCAGAGTTTTGTATCCTTCGATGTCGTCGCTTTGAAGGTGCGTTCGTAACGCACTCGTAACGATCTCCCCGGCAAAGCGCAATCTGAAATCAGTTCGATCCCTGCCGTCTACGAGTTCACCAACGAGTTCTATGGTGCAAGAAACATCTGGAAGGCGATCGAGGGCATGTAAGGCGGCAGGATGGCCGAAGTGCCCGCCAATGTCGTTACGGATCGCCCCTAATAGATGCTTATTCTCCTGGAAAAACGTGATTGCTGAGTCCCACGTGGCCTCGTCTTCCTTCATTTCATTGAGTTGAAAATTTGGGTCGTCGTTAATCAGCAACAACGCGTCGGCAAACTCCCGGATTGTCCCTATCGACCTTCGTACAAAGTATAAGCGCCGGTATTTGCCATCATCAAGAACATCGAGAGCCGGAATGCTAAGTTCCACGATTCCGCATAGTTCGACTCGGAGATCTTCGTAGAGAACGCACAGCCTCGCAAGCTTCGCGTTAAGCTGGCATTTTTCATCAGCCTTAAATACGTCCCGAAGCTGAGCGGTTATTATCTCCCTTTGACTCATTTTGACTCATCCCCTGTCACTTTAAGAATCGGAACAAGCGCCCGGTAAAGCATCGAGCGTTCCACCTTCAATGCGTCTGGCGCTAGGCTCGACTAGCACAGCGGTGCCGTAGGCAAGCACTTCCGTGACACCTTGTCACCTCCGTTGCGTCGCAGCGCGCGCCGGCGACGGCGTTCGCTTCGATTTCCGCGCGGCGTGCTGCAACATCAGGTCGAACCCTTCGGCGCGCGTCCTCTCGCCGAGTGTAGTACGGAGGGCGGAGGAAGGGTCGAAAGATCAACCCGTGGCAGATCTTGTCAAGCCCCCCTTTCGCCGTTTTTTCCGCTAAGTCGATGAACCGCCAAGCAAAATAAATCCGGAGAAGTTGGCGGTGTACCCCGGTACAAATTGATATAATAGAGATAGAAGAACAGAAAAGGGTGCGGATCCCATCCCCGCACCCTTTTTCCATTGGGCCGGGAAATCCCCTAGGGAAGTTCCGATTAAGTCCCTGGGGTCCTCCGTGCACCCCTGTGTACCCTGTGGTTTATGCATTCTGCTGACACCTGATCAGAGTTTCCCGAAAAAGCGAATACCCTAAGGAGCAATCCATGCCGACCTATCCCGTAACTATCCGCCGCTGCCAGCACATCAAAGTCAACGGCATCCAATGCGGATCACCCGCCCTGCGCAACGAAAGACATTGTTACTTCCACGACCAAAGCCGCGCGATGAGCCGCCAGATTGACATGAAATGCTCCGAGCACCGCGTCATCAACCTCCCCACCCTGGAGGACGCAAACTCCATCCAGCTCGGCCTCGCCGAAGTCATGCGCCTGCTCGTGACCAACCAGATCGATCACCGCACCGCCTCGCTCCTACTGCGCGCCCTGCGCACTGCCGCCGCCAACGTCAAGTTCACTTCCTTCGAGCCCAAGCCGACCCACGTCGTAATCGACCCCAGCTCTGTAGAGAATCGTCCGCTAGGCGCAACCGCCTGGTCCACCGTCGAAGGACGCGACTACGACCTCGTGGAGAAAAACAATAACGTCGAAGAGAAAAGCCATGCGGAGAGTAACTGGCTCAAGCGCGACGCAGAGAAAAACGCCAAAGAAGCTAAAGCCACAGGGTTTGAAGCCTACTTGGGGCGATTAATCGAAGGCTGTGCCCGCGATCCAAATTATCTGGACCGGCCCGCACAAAAAGAAGACTACTTCGGGGCCGCGGCAGAAACCCAGAGCGCCCCGCCCTTTCCCGGGAACCGAGAACGAAGCCCGGAAAACCGCCTCTAACCCCTTATTCCACAATATTGTACAAATAAGTCCTTTAAACTCAATGATTTCGGAGGAATTTCCGCTTAAACCAATGATTCTAAAGATCGATAATACTAATTTCTTTCGGCCTGATCGCGCCCGTGTGCTGGAAGTGCAAGTGTGGGGACGGGCACCCTCGCCCGTCCAAGCCGAGCGCAGCTCGGCAGCCGCCCAGCCACAGCAACTTCTGGATTCGCGTCTAAGCCCTCGGTGCCGTCTCCACAAAAACGGCCGTCCCGTACGCCAGAACTTCCGTGACGCCCTGCATCACTTCGGTAGCGTCGTAGCGGGCGCCGACCACGGCATTGCCGCCAATCTCCGCCGCGTGCTGCAACATCAGGTCGAACGCTTCGGCGCGCGTCTTCTCGCATAGATTGGTCAGCAGCGTGATGTTGCCGCCGACCAGCGTCTGCAGCCCGGCTCCAATAGTTCCGAAGATCGACCGGGATCGCACCACGATTCCGCGCACCACGCCCAGCGTGCGCACAACCCGATAGCCATCCAGTTCGAACTGCGTGGTCACCATGTTGTGCGGGACCATCCGTCCTGCGGTTACCGCATAATTGCCCATAGCTCCTCCCGAAGAATGTGGCCGTTATAAGACTTACTATTTCACCGGGACGCTGCGTTGCGAAGCAAGCACTCGCCAGCCGTTCCCCACCCTCACCCAAACATCGGTCAGCCGGTCGTTGTATTCGTAGGCCTTGCCGTTGGAGAGTCCCCTCTCGTGATACGCCCCGGTGACCACGGCGAGCATGCCGCCGCCGCGCACCCGCACCCGTAGATCCGACAATTCGGCTACTTCCACCTTGATCGAGGAATCGGCGCTGTGCGCGATGTAACCCGCTTTGCTGTAGGTGTTGCCATCCTCCACCGTAATCGCGAAATCCTCGGTCAGGAGCGTGGACAGAACATCAAGATCCCGTTCCTTGTGCGCTGCGGTCCATTTTTCTTCCAGCCTGCGCACTTGTGCGGCCGCGCCGTCTGCCTCTTGCGCCGCCAGGCGAATCGTCAAACAAAGGAGCAAGCCGAGAGTCAGCCTCGATGCCATGCGGGTTCTCATGCCTTGTATCTCACACCCAATCAGCCGCCCATGACAAGTTCCTTCTGTAATCCCCGTCAATGCTGCCGGTAGAGGTTTGCCCACTTCCCGAAGCTCACTCCACGCGGATCACTCCACCACCCATTCCCGCATCCGCCGTAGCAGCGAGGCGGGCGCTTCCGCTTCCAGAACCACCAGCCCGTCCTGATACTGGCGGGAATAGATGCGGGCGCGGGCCTCCAACTGAGATAACATCCTGCCCTCGGTTTGCGGGATGCGCAGGCGAACGCGCCGAGGCCGGTCTTCTTCGAGCAGGGCATCGACGCGATCCAGCAGAGTGCTCAGTCCGATTCCTTTCGCCGCCGAGACATGGACCGTCTCCTCGTCATCCCGCAACGACTCGCGCTGCTTGGGCGGCAACAGATCGATCTTATTCATCACTCGCAGCCGCGGCTTCTTATCGGCTTCGAGTTCCTTGAGAACACTTTCGACTTGCGCGTCCTGCTCGGCCGAAACCGGGCTGCTGGCATCCGAGACCTGCAGAATGAGCGTGGCGCGCTGTACTTCTTCGAGCGTCGCGCGGAACGCCGACACCAGCGTATGCGGAAGGTGCCGGATGAAACCCACGGTGTCGGAGAAAAGAACTCTGCGTTTCGAGGGCAAGTCAGCGCCGCGGATGGTCGGATCAAGCGTGGCAAACATGCGCGACGACGCCTCCACGTTGGACTTGGTGAGGGCATTGAACAGCGTGGACTTCCCCGCATTCGTGTACCCCACCAGCGCCACCGTCGCCACCGGAACCGATTCGCGCCGCTGCCGCTGTTGCGCGCGGATGCGGCGCACATTTTCGATTTGCTGTTTGACATGCCGCACGCGGCGGTAGATCTTTCGCCGGTCGGTCTCCAACTGAGTTTCGCCCGGTCCACGAGTGCCGATGCCGCCGCCGAGCTGCGACATTTCTACGCCGCGCCCCGCCAGCCGCGGCAGCAAATACTCGAGCTGGGCCAGTTCCACCTGCAACTGACCTTCACGAGTACGGGCGTGCCGCGCGAAGATATCGAGAATCAGCTGCGTGCGATCGATGACGCGCGTATTGACGACGCTCTCAATGTTGCGCTGTTGCGAAGGCGAGAGGTCGTGATCGAACAGAATCACATCCGCGGAAACCGAGGCTGCCGCGCCCGCAATTTCCTCCAGCTTGCCCTTGCCGATCAGCGTGGCAGGATCCGGCCGGTCCTTGTGCTGGGTGAATTCACCGGCGATCTCCGCGCCCGCGCTCGTGGCCAGCGCCCGCAGTTCGTCGAGCGAATCTTCGGATGTGAAATCGGAAGTAAAATCGGAGCTGAAATTCGGGGAATCCGCCGGCAGAGACGAAGACAGAGACGAAGACGAAGATGACGACGACGAGGCGGCAGCGTGATCTCGCGCCGCCTGCGCGCCCGCAGTGATGGCTGCTGAATTGGCCTTTCCAGGATGGCCCGCGCGGGCTCCAGCGTGACCCTTGGTGCGAAACTCCACCCCCACCAGGAACGCGCGTTCCTGACGCTCCGATGGATTCAGCACCACCTTAGGCTCATTCCGCGAACTATTTCTAGAACGATCGCGGCCGCTCAGTCTGGAGTCATCTCGGCGCAAGCAAACTCACTTCATCCTTCAGTGCCGGAAGCGGAGTTCGGAACCGCCGCCTCCCCCTGGGACGCCACCGCCGCCGGCTTCCCATCCGCGAAACTGTGGCCTGCGCGCGCGATCACGACCGTCGAAATCGCATGTTTGAAGATGAGCTGCTCCTGGTTGCTCGTTTCGAGTACCACCGAATATTTGTCGAACGATCGAATGCGTCCGGTCAGCTTCACGCCGCTGACCAGATAGATTGTGATATTGTGCCGTTCCTTACGCGCTGTGTTGAGGAAGGAATCCTGGATGTTCTGCTGTGCCGGCTTGGCTTCCATTTGCCGATCTCCTTCTTTCGGGTTCGATGCTGCGCCATGAGCTTAGGGAGGGCAATTGGCGGCAGCTCTGTTCCTGTCGGCTCTTACAATACGGCCTTGTCTCGCGCTTTTCAACTTCCGGCACAATAATATTCTTCGGAGTGGCCGCCCCATGGCCCATTTCCACCCGCCCTGAAAAATCGATTGGGTTTCATTTCCCTAGCCAGCCGTCTACAATCGTCCCTTCCCGAACAAAGTTTCGGTACAGGAGCCCAGCCTTGACCGGCATCAACCTCCCCACCAACTTCAACACTAACCTTCTGATGCTGTTTCGTTGGATGGAGGATTAACCAGATTAAAATCCAATGTTTGGGAAGTGGAGCGTGTTTCATAAATGGTTTTGGGTGGGTTCTCGGGAAGGGCACGGCTTCACAGCTTGCGGAAAAACCTGTGTAGAGACGGGGCTTGCCCCGTCTCCGACCGCCGAAAAACTGCGGTCGCGCAGGTCTTGGGAAGGGCACGGCTTCAGCCGTGCCGCTCAAGGCCAATAAGGACGCGGGCTTTAGCCCCTGAGGAAACTGCGCCTTACTCCTTCGGACCATTTATGGGATGGCCTCTAGTCTAGTGTTGGCAAATAATGTTCCGGAGTAGCAGTCACTATGCGCGAGTATCTGGACACAATTATGGAATGGTCCGGCGCCCGGGAAGATTGGCGTTTCGTTTCGCCGTGGGCCATCCTGGCCTGGCTAGTCTTCTACGCGCTCTTCCTCATCTACGCCTTCAGCATGCGTGGTGGCTACCTGTTTATCGATTCCGCCAACCTCGTCGTCCACGAAGGCGGCCACTTGCTCTTCGGCTGGTTCGGTCCAACCCTCGGCCTTTGGGGAGGAACCACTCTGCAGTGGCTGGTTCCGCTGCTGCTGGCCGCCTATTTCTTCCACGAACGCCAGCCCGCGGCTTTCGTGTTCTGCATGTTTTTCTTTTTTGAGAACTGGCTCTACACCGCCACCTACATGGCCGACGCCCGCGCCATGGTTTTGCCCCTCGTGACCGCCGGAGACTCCGATTACGTAGAGCACGACTGGAACACGATTTTCACGAGTCTCGGCGTTTTGCAGTACGACACGACCATTGCTGCAATCGTACGGACGCTTGGCTGGTGTGGAATGCTAACCTGTGTCGGCTGGCTTGCAGCGCGCCTAAGGACAACAAAGGCGTAAGTGGAGCAACAGGCGTCCTCGCAAGCCTGCCCTGAGCGAAGCCGAAGGGTCCAGCAAAATCTCAACCCTGAGTTGCCCGTTCCTGCCGGCCCCTTAGCAATGCCACTCACTGAGATTCGCCAATTATCCGGCAGTTCCGATCGAGCCGGGGCTGCTTTGCCCGCTCAGCGCCCTTTTCAGCCTCACGTATTGCACTAGGAGTGGCAGGACGAAGCTGATCAAGATAGCTGATGCTCCGAGCAAGTAGTATTGTTTAGAGACGAGTGCATTTATTGCTGTAGCAACAGCGGCGAGCATGATCCCCGAACTAAGCAAGAGGCTTTTCTTGAAAGCTGCCAGCTTTTCAGGAGTGGCATCGAGTGGCCGGTAGAACGAACGCACCACGTTCACTAACGACCAGATGCTGAGGCCTATAAAGATCGCCAACATTACCCTTGCAAAAACCATTAGCTCGTGACTCGCCTTCACGGTTTACACCTCGTAGGATGGAACATAGCACACTATGCCTTTTCTCAGTTGCTCAAATCAGGCGCTTACACTCAGAACCCCGTCAATGAGCATTCGCCGCCAGCGTCCAAGCCTTCCCGTCAAAGTACGCGGGTAGCTCCAGCCCAAACAGCTTCAGGATCGTGGGCGCCACATCCACAATCGCGGGTCTATCTTCGATGAACTTGTGACTCGAAAACAAAACTCCAGGAACCAGCCGCGGATCGATGCAATGGTCGCCGCTCCAAGCCTTGATATTGTCTTCGAAAACCTGCCCAGTTACTTTTCCCATCACTGAATCCCATGAAGCCCGATAGCCCGCGCCATAGCCAACAATCAGGTCGGGCGAGTTATCCGTGTAAGGTCCCCGATAAACACTGTCCGCGATAAACACGCCCGTGATTCCAATCGCCCCAGAAGCGGGATCGACCAGCCCATTCAGCTTCTTCTGCAGTTCGTCTTTCAGCGCGTCGGCTTCTGCGGGATCGACAATCCCCTGCTTCTCGCGGCCTTTGATATTCAGGTAAAGTCCGTTAAGGCCCATGGTGTATGCGCGAGTGCGCGACCAATCCACGTCCTCAAACCAGTCGCCACTCTCGGTCTTGCCATCCTTCAGCGCCAGATATCCATTCTGATGCAGCCACGCATTCACGTTCATGCAGCGCGCAAACGACTTGAATCCATGATCGGAGATCACCAGCAGCAGCGTGTCGTCGTCAATCTTTTCCATCACGCGCCCGACGAGGCGATCCATGCGCTCGTACAGTTCCTGAATCACCGGAGGATGCTCGCTGTGCGGCACATCGCGAGCCGCCGGATGGTCTTCGTCCAGATAACGCCAGAACATGTGCTGCACCCGGTCGGTCGTATCGAAGACGCAGGTGCAAAGACCCTGCTTGGTTTTATCGAGCGCATCAAAGAGCATGCGCTCGCGATCTTCGTGATTGCCGTAAGCCTGCGCCAGGAACGCATCGTCATCGAGCACGTGCTCGTTGAGCGCCCACGTATCTTCCGCCAGGCCAAGCGTCGCATAGGACCCAAGTAACTTGGCCAAGTAAATTGAATAAGTGACCGGGTGCGAGATCGGCAGGTCCGGATGCCCAGGATCGATGTTCACCGGCGTGACATAAACTTCAACCTCCGGCGAAAGGCCCTTGAGATAGAAGCGGCAGATGCCATGCGCCGTGAAGCCCATGCCCGCCTTGAATTCGGTGGGAAGCCACTCAGAGTACTCCCCGATTTTCAACGTGAATTTTTCCGAACCAAACACAAAGCGCGCCGATTTTGATCCCAGCTCCGGCCGAATTTCGAAATCCGCCCGCAGTTCGCCGCCTTTCTCGATCAAAGGATTTTCCGGCCCCGGAACGTAGGAACGGCACACACCGTTCTTGCGCTGAATAGGCACGCGCACGCCGCCCTCGCGAAACTTGTCATCGGATGCGCGGGTCGTACACAGGCAGAACGTGCCCTGGCTGCCCTTCAGGTCGGGCACGCACATCCCGGAGAGGAGCACGCCCTGAAACTTCTCCGGCGGAAACGTGACGGGAACGCGAATCACGGAGCTGAAAATTCCCGCGTTGCCCAGCCAGTGCCAGAACGGCGTGCCCTTGCGCATCGCCTTAATTTGCGTCTTGCCGAATGGAATGGAATACTTGCCGATCTTGATGTGCCGCTTCGGCCCCTTGATTTCAGCCGAGGATAGGAATGGAAGATAGTTGCTGGTATCGCGCGCCAGAAAATCGTAAATATTGTGCTTGCCCGGATTCACGCCGGTCATGAACGTCGACCAGGCCACCGGAGAAATCGGCGGAAACGTGGTGCGCAGTTTGCTAAACGTTCCCTGGTCGCGCAACTTCGCCAAATTGGGCAGCCGGCCTTCTTTCATAAACCGATCGGTGAGATCGGGATCCATGCCATCGAATCCCAAAATCACCGCGCGCTCAAACGTCGCCTTCCCATATGCGTTTCGCCGCCGGAGAAAACGGAACAACTGGCGGATTGGCCAAGTGATCAGCGCATAGAACGAATAAAGAAACGCCACAAAAATCGCCCAGAACGACGACAGCACCGCAAATCCCGCGCCCGGCCCGGCGTAGGCATGCGCAAGCGCGGGCAAGAAAATTAAAGCAATCAGCAAGAACCGTGTGGCGCGGGCGCCCCCGCCCGCGAAATGCAAGCGCTCGCGATGAACTGACGGGCAATCACGCCCTGACTTAGTAGCCGCTCGCAGGCGGGCGAGGGCGCCCGCCCCACACAATCTCTTCATATCTGAATCCCCAACAGTTCCTTGAAAATAAATCCGGCAACCATCGACAAGATGAAGAACAGCCAAATCCAGTTCATGCCATAGCCGGCAATCTCGATATTGCGATCCGGGTAATTGATCGAAATGGATTCAATCGGACTATTCTCTGGCAGCGCCGGTTCTGCCGACGTGAACATACGCTCCCAGAAGTGTCCCCGCAAGCGGACCGTCGAAATACGAGCTAGGTCGCTGCCGATGCATACCGCCTTCTCAACGCTCTCGCCGCCGTCGGCAATCTTCACTTCATTCCTTCCTTCGCGCGAGCCGGCGAGACGCCAGACAATTTCACTCTCCGCCGGAATGTGCACAGCGGGCGCAGTCATCGTAATCTCGGGCGGAAGATCCAGCGTGGCATCATTTAACACTTCGCTCGATCTCGTATGAACAGTCAGCAAGAATGGCGCGTTCGTTGGAATCGGCGTATACCCCAGGTAGCGATCGACCTGCACCATCAGAAAAATAATCGGAGCGATGACATAGAGCAGCGGCATGAAGGCAAGTTTCAGATACCGCCCAGTACCGCGCAGAATCTTGCCGTACGAACCCATCACCACTGGAATCTGATCGCGATACAGTCGCACCGCCAGCAAATGGGCCTTCAGTTGATCTTTCGCAATGCCGATGGCTTTCTGATCCGAGGTGTAGCCGAACACGACCACCATCAGCAATCCGACGACTAGCGAAAGGACGATCACAATTGCCAGCGGACTGGCCAGCAAAGCGAGATTCAACGCCGCAATGGCTGCGGCGTAAGTCATCGGATTGGAGAGAACTGTCAAGCTACTCGATGTACCCCAATCCTCGCAGCCGTTTTTGTATCTCTTCTTTCGACGCGCCGCTCTCGTCCGGCAGGATTTTCCTGGTCTCTTTTTCCAGCATGTGGATTACGAATTCGTCAATGGATTCATATCCCGCGGCATCCGAACACTGCTTGACCTTCTCCAGCAGTTCGCCTTCAATCTTCACTTTGTGTGAACCAAACATGGTTTCTCCTATTTCGTAATTCGCGGCGCCTAGCTCACTCTCTGAATTTTGTCGTCCCGAGCGAAGCGAGGGACCTGCATTTTGCCGCGAACTACAGATCCCTCGCTTCGCTCGGGATGACAATCCTAGAAAGCTGTCGATCGTGCCCCCGCTCGGCGGCCGCCTTTCGCCACGGCGCCTAGCGCGGCTGAAAGACCGACTGCCCCATCATATCCTTAGTTTTCGCGATTCCGAATTCCGCCAGAATCGTGGGCGCGATATCGGTCAGCGCCGGAGCGTGCGCTTCAATCTTGCGGTTGCTCAACAGCACTCCCGGCACTTTCGTGAAGTCGATGCAATGATCGCCGCTCCACGCGTTCGTGTTGTCCTCAAGCACGTCCACCGGAAACGCACCGAGAATCGTTTTCCATCCGGCCCGATACCCGCGGTTGTAGCCAACCAGCGCATCCGGCCCCGAGCGCGCATATGGGCCCTGGTAGGCCTCGCTCGCGAAATCGATTCGCGTAATCACCTGCGAACCATCTTTCGGATCGCGCACCTCCAAAAGTTTCTGCCGGATTTCCCGCAGCAGGGCATCGGCCTGAGCGCCAGACTCGACAGTCCCCTCGCGCTCGCGTCCGCGCACATTCAGGTAAAGTCCGTTCAATCCCAACCCGTAGGCGCGCGTGCGGCTCCAATCCACATCGGAGAACGGCTCGCTCGCATCGCCGCTGGCGCCTTCCTTCCGCGCAATATAGCCATTATTCAGCAACCACGTATTCAGATTGAACGAGCGCCGGTAGGGAGCGAATCCATGATCCGAAAGCACAAGCAGCGTGGTATTGTCATCGACCGTCGGCATCACTTCGCCCAGCACCTGATCGATCTGCTGGTAAAACTCCTCCAGCGACGAACCGTACAGAGCTGCCAGCACGGCATCGTATGCGGGGCTCTGCGGATCGGTCAGCCGCCACATCATGTGCGCATTCAAATCGAGGCTCGAAAAATAAAAGAAGAACAGTCCGTCGTGAAATTTGGGGAACTCAACATCGAACGCACGCCGATGTTCAGCGAGCACGGTGTGCGATTGTTCCAGAAACTCTCTATCGTCGAGCACGCCGGCAGTCAGCGCCTTCGTGTCTTCGGCAATGCCTTGCGTGTGGAATTCGCCGATTCGTTTCGCCAAATCGCTGGAGTAACTCGGTGGCGTGGAGATGGGAAGGGCAGGATTTTCCGGATCGATGTTGATGGGCGATACGTAGAGCTGAAAACGTGGATGTGTCTGCTTGAGATAAAAACGGCAGATCCCCTTTACATTGCCGATTATCGGCATGAGCTGAAATTCCACCGGAACCCATCCACTCCACTCGCCTTCTTTCAGAACGAACTGCTGGTCCTGCAAGCCGATGCGCGCCACCGGTTCCAGCGGATCCACGTCAACCGCGAAAGGTTCGGTAGCAGGAGGTGAGTTCTTGCGAAACGTGTTGTCCGGTCCAATCAGATTAGCCGCGACGCGATTGTTCTTCACTTCGACTTGCACCACTTCCCCGCCTTCGACGGCTCCCACCGCCGCTGTGGGATCATCGGTGTAAAAAGTGAACGTGCCATACGTGCCGCGTAGATCGGGCGTGCCCATGCCGGAAAGAGTCTTCCCTTTTGCCGCGATCGGAGGAAAATTTGCCGGAATGCGGTAAACGTAATTGGGCACGCTCTGCTCGTCGAGAATCTCCCAGAAAGCCTTGCCGCGCCGCAACTGTTCCGCCGAACCGCTGCCGAGCGGAATCACCCAACTTCCAAGGTGAAAACTATGTTTGGGGCCTTCGACTCGCGACGTCGAAAAATAAAGCTGAAAAGTTTTGGGATCGCGATGGATGAAGTCAAAGATCCCGTGCCCGCCGGCGTTCATTCCCGTGATCAGGTTCGACCATGCGACCGGGCTTTGCGGCGGAATGCTCGTCGTCAAACGCCGGAACGATCCCTGCTCAGTCAACCGCGCGAAGTTCGGCATCTTCCCTTCCGCCATGAACTGCGTGAGCAGATCCGGGTCGAGCCCGTCGATACCGAGGATGATCAGCTTTCTGGACCGGGCTGCTCCGCCCCGTGCGTGCTGACAGGAGATAAGCAGACAAAAACCCGCGGCACACAAGGCCAGCAGGCACACGACACAAAGACGTTTTCTGAAGAACGCGGTCACTTTAAATAGACCTGCAAGTATGATTTGAAAATATGGTCCAGCTTCACGGAGCCGGCATTGAACCTGACTCGCTAGCGATGGGTCGTGATCACGACATCACCACAAGACTGGAGATCCCCGGGAACAGGTCCATAGATTGTAAGATTGTACTTTACACTTACGGTCATGATTCGAAAACTCGTCGTCGGCGTGGGCCTTATTTTTTTCAGTTTCTTTTTCGCCGCCGCCGCATCCAAACCCAACCTGGTGCTGATCACCCTCGACTCCACCCGCGCCGACCGCATGGGCTTCCTCAGCGCCAAGGATGGGCTTACTACCAACCTCGATCGTCTCGCTGGACAGAGCATCGTTTTCGAGCACGCCTATGCCCAGGCGCCGGACAGCGTCGTTTCGCACGCCACCATTCTCTCGGGAGCCTACCCGCAAAGCACCGGCATGAGCGCGATTGGCGGCACACTGCCGTCGTCACTGCTTTACCTCCCGGATTTGCTGAAGGCGCAAGGCTATCGCACCGCCGCATTTGTGGGCTCCATCGATCTCGACCCGCAGAACGGGCTGGCACAGGGCTTCGACCGCGGCTTCCAAACTTACGAGGCCGGCTTTCGGCTCGCGACACCCGGTGACGCCCGTCCTCCCGTGACTGAGCGCCGTGGAGACCAGGTCGTCGCCCGCGCCGTCGCATGGCTCGACCAGAATGCGCGACGACAAGGAAAAGCGCAGTTTTTTCTCTGGGTTCATATCAGCGATACGCGCGCGCCCAGCACTTCCTACAACTCCGCCATCACCGCAGCCGACGCAGCCATCGGCAAATTAATCGGCGCCTTGCAGCAGCGGAAGATCTACGCAAACACCGCCGTGATCATCGCCGCCGATCACGGCGAAAGCCTGGGCGCCCACGGTGAAGACACACACGGCATTTTTCTCTACGACGAAACCATTCATGTCCCGCTGCTGATGAAACTCCCTGAAGGCCAGCCCGCCGCGGAGCCCGCCCGAGTCGCCGCCAAGGTGAGGGTTGTCGACATCGCTCCTACCCTGCTTGAAATCGCCGCAGTCCCGGTTCCCGCGCAACTGCCGGGACAGTCGCTGTTACGCATCGCAAAATCCGCAAGATCCACGTCCAGCGGCAGTGGCGATCAACCCGTGTATTCCCGCAGCGATCTGCCCCAGCGCGGATTCGGCTGGAGTCCGCTCGAATCCTGGCGCGCGGGAAAGTATCTCTACATCCGCGCCCCCAAGCCCGAACTTTACGACCTAGCCGCCGACCCGGGCGCGACTCACAACCTGGCCCAGAGTTCGAAAGCAACGCTCGACACAATGGCCGCGCAGCTCGACAATTTCGACCGCCATTTTAGCGGCGAGGCCGGCAAGTCTCCCGTGGAGTTGAGCTCTTCCGAGCTGCAGAAACTGGCATCGCTCGGATACGTCGGACTGCAAAAGTCGTCGAGCTCCGCCACGGCAGTTGCAGGCATCGATCCCAAAGACAAAATAGCGACCGCCAACAAAGTGATCGCAGCGGCGGCTCGCGAGCAGTCGAAGCCAGACCTCGCCATCGCCCGCGCCATTGCCGCGCTCGATCCCATCGTCTCCGCCGATCCCAACCTCTACCTGGCGCAGTACACACTCGGAGTGGCGCTAGCCCGGAAGGCGCGCTACGCCGAGGCCATCAAGCATCTGCACCAAGCGATTGAACTCCAGCCCGACTCCGCCTGGGCGCACTACGAAATCGGCGCAACCTTGCTGAAATCCGGAGACTTCAAGACCGCCATCGTCCACCTGGAAATCGCCACCGGACGCCTGCCAGCCTTCGCTCCCGCGCACCTCTCCCTCGCCGAAGCCTACGAACATGTGGGGCGAAATGATGACGCGAAACGGGAACGCGCGCGAGCGCCAAAACAACCCTGACGCCGCGCGGGAAAAAAGAAGGGGAGCGATTTCTCGCTCCCCTCATGGTTGATGTTAAACCTCAATCTAGAACGTCACCCTCAAAGCAAGCTGTACATAGCGGCGCTCGCCCAAAGATCCGGTGCCGATACCCGCCCCTTGGCTTTGCACGCCCTTCTTGCCTAGGACCGTCCAAGTCGCGGGCGTCGTCGACGTCGCGCAACTGGTGCCGTTGTACTGGGTGTACTCGATCTGGCCGTTATTGCTGCCGGTCGCGAAATTTGGGCAAGTGTTACCGAACAGGAGGTTCGCCAGATCGGCCGTTCCGCCGGTAGTGATCTCATTGCCCACCTGGGTGTAGTAGTTGGAGTGGTTGAATAGGTTGTAGAATTCGCTCCGGAACTGCAGGTTCACTCTCTCCGTGACCTTGAAGTTCTTGTAGATACCCATGTCCATTTTCCAGGTTCCCGGCTGCCGGAAGGCATTGCGGCGGGACATGTTCGACGGGTAGGTACAATTTGTCCCGAGAGACAAACCAGTGGTTCCATCCGCATCGCAAGTTGGAAGCGACCCGTTGCCATAGGCGTTGCCGTAAACCAGTGGGGCGGGGATGGTCTCGTAGTTGTACAGGTTGGGAGCAACAGCGTTGGACGCCGATGAGTTTGCGCTGCCCTTCAATGCCACCGGCCCGCTTGGGATGTACCGCGCGCAGTTATAGTCATAGTACGCGAAACCTGTGAGCCAGCCTGGGTTTTGGGTGCAGTCGTACATAGTGTAAGGATTACCGGTTTGTGCTGAGAAAATCGGAGTGAACTCCCATCCATCCAGCACTTCCTTGGCCACCCCACGCATATGCTGAGCGTAAGGCAGGGTCCACACCGCGCTAAGAGACACGCGGTTGCGGACGTCGAAGTCGGAATCGCCCTTATCCAGCCCCGGATCGAACGGATTCAGCGTTCCCAACAATTGGGCGGAAAACTCGTCCGATTCACCAAAAGTAGCACTCGAATCGTCGATAGTGTGCGCCCAAGTGTAGTTTGCGGTCAGGTTGATCCCCTGCTTGAACAGATTGCTGCTGCTCAGTTTGGCGTTCATGGCGTCATGCCAGCTATCGTTGCCGTTGGTACGAAAGTTGATATTGCCATACTGCAGGTTCAGCCGTTGGTAAATATTGGCGCAACTCGCCCCTCCGGCCCCATCGCAGCCCAAGCCAGTAAAGGCGGGACCGTAGCCGGAGCCGTTGGCGGGCTCGATGGTGTAACCGTGGATGCCGCGGGAGCCCGAGTATTCGAGCGAAAACACCGTGTTCCTGGCAACTTCGCGTTCCATGGAAAGATTCCAAACGCTCGCATAAGCGGTCTTCATGTTGGTATTCACACCGCGCAGCTCCGGGCTGGGGAATGGAGAAGTGCCCGTGCCACTTAACGCACCGAGGTTATTGTTTGTAATCGGCAAGGGAGCAGTAGGGGTAGCTGAAATTTGCAGCACGGCGTAGTTCGGCGGGTTTTGAATGATGTTATACGTCACGTTCCCGAAGTTGCGCTCATAGGCAATGCCGTAGCCACCGCGCAAGCTGGTCTTTCCATCTCCGAAAATGTCATACGCAAAGCCCACGCGTGGGCCAAAGTTCTTCTTTCGGGGCGTCCACAGGTTCCCGTTGGGCAAATTGGCTCCGTTGAATACCTGGGCGGTGTTGAATTGCTGGTAGATGTTGCTTCCCGAGCCCAGCACCAGATTAGCGTCCTGGTCCGCATGTTTAGCATGTTGTACGCCGTAGTATTCCCAGCGCAGACCGTAATTAAGCGAAAATCGCGGCGTCACCTTCCAGCTATCCTGGAAATACACAGCGCCATCGTTGTAGCGATTGCTCCGGCTAAAACTCGGAGGCACAGCTGGCAGGGTCAAAGTGCAGGCCCCGGTCTGGATGGGAGTGTCTAGAACGGGATCGCGCTCGCATGGGAACTCGCCCTGCGGATTGATGGCGCTGGTGAACTGGACCAGTTGACCACTCAGCATCCCGTCCAGGGCGGTGTTGGTAGCGCCCCCCAGACTCTCAATTGATGTTTCGTACGCGCCGAAGGCCCGGTTGTCCCGAATGTAAATGTACTCGCCGCCAAACTTGAAGCTATGGCGACCGCGAGTCCAGCTGAAGCTGTGATCGATTTCCGAGACGTTCTGGGGTCCGCCAAACGGGAGAGCGCCACCTGGCGAATACGGTAGGTAGCCTGGGAGCATGTAGTCCGCAGGGCTAGTCGACAGGGGAGCTACCGAGTCGCCAGCCGTCGCCGAGACATATAGACCCGGTGACGCCCCGAAGGAGGCGAGACCCTGTACCTCAGTCAAACGATTGAGACTGATCTTGGTGTTGGAGATGAAGTTGTTCGTCCAGAGGTGGGTGAGGCTGTACATCACGTTCTGGTCCCTGTCGGTTTGCCCAGTGTCCCATCCCTGGTAGGCACTGGCAGACACCGTGCCGGGGAAGAGGTCGTCATGGAAAATCGTGTAGCGCCCAAACATTTGCGTCTTGTCGCTGAGGTTGAAGTCGACCCGACCGACAAGATTATAAGTATTCTGCGGCGTCCCGCCGCCCACATCGGAGGGGAAGGTATAACTCACTTCATCAAGCACGGGTGTCGAAGCTGGAATAGCGCTGAGGAGTGGACCCGCAGCGCCCGCAGCGACTATGGCGCCGGCGGTAAGGTCGTTCGCGGTTAATGCGGTGAGGTTCGTCTTCAGCGTCCCATACTGTTGGAAATACGCTTGGGTATTCGCATTGGTTAACGCCAGGAAAGCTGGATCGGGCACAAAGCCTGTCGTTGAGGCCGTGGCTCGAACCCGTGTCCACTCTGTGTTTTCGAAGAAGAATAGCTTGTTCTTGATGATCGGACCGCCAACCGAATATCCAAACTGGTTGCGGGTAAAGGGCGCCCGTGCAATGCCGTTGGCGTTATTGTCGTAGGTGTTGGAGGCCAGATGCGATATTCGATTGAACTCGTAAGCGCTGCCGTGGAAGCTATTGGTGCCGGATTTCGTCGCCACGTTCACAACGCCGCCGCTGGCGCGGCCATACTCCGCGTTGAAGTCGCTGGTTGTGACCCGGAATTCCTGTACCGAGTCCTGGGGAACCTGCTCACCCAGTGAGGAGCTGAAAAGGTCGACGTTTTCCCCGCCATCCAGCAGGATGTCGGTACTGGCGGAGCGCATCCCGTTGATTGCAGCTCCATTGGCTCCACGGCCAGCCATGTCCGTTGAGGTGTTGCCAGCGAGGGAAACGAAGTTGTACGGATTGCGACTCAAACTCGGCAATTCGGCTACCTGCTGAACATTCACCTCTTGTGACAGTTCCGAGCTTTGAGTTTCAACCTGCGTCGTACCGCTGCCCACGACTTCCACGGTCGTGCCGATCGCCCCCACCGTCATGCGGGCGGAAACCTCGTTCACGGAAGCGACCGTGACGGTCACAGCTCGCTTAAACGTCGAAAAACCAGGAGCGGAAATACTCACTTCGTACGGAGCCGGAGGCAAATTCGATAGATTGTAGCCACCATTGGAACCCGTGGTTGCTGTACGCACAGCCCCAGTCGAAGTATCGGTCGCGGTAACTTTTGCGCCGCTCACAACCGCACCTGTGGGGTCGGTCACTGTTCCGGTAATCGAACCCGTTTCGGTCTGCCCGAAAGCAAAGACCGAGAAGAGCGCAAACATCAGAAACACGATTGCAAATCTAGATTTCACGAAAGTCCTCCTCGTTGAGAACGCGATTCTGGATCACACACAACCACAAAACGTTTAACAGAAGCAATTCCCTGACCAACGCGTATCAGCCAATAACATTGTTATTTCAATAAGTTACGAGTCCAGCGCAATGGAAAATACAAAAAATGGAATCCGCTGCCACCGTCGGATACCTACTTTCATAGGTATGCTCATATGATCTTGGGACCAGACACCTCTCTCTCAGGACAAGGATCGCGCCATTCCAGGCACCTTCTTAGGTCGCGTTCACCGCACTGGTTCCGATGCCGTCTCTCCATCTTTCCCTATCCCCCTCTAGCTGACGCGCCGTCACTCGGACGACCGACGGTCGATGCTAGAATCAACACGTCTCGTGAACCGGCCTTCCATTGCGGAATCCCATGCGGCGGCGAAGAAGCTCGACGCCGTGCCGATGCTCGATCTGCAGCGGCAGTACCAGGCGATTCGCGAAGATATTCTCGCCGCGGTGGAGCGGGTCTGTTCGTCACAGCAGTTCATTCTCGGTCCGGAGGTCGAGGCGCTCGAGCGTGAGATTGCCGCGCTGACGGGAGCGGCCTCGGCGGTCGGTTGCGCGTCGGGCACGGAGGCCCTCTGGCTGGCGCTGGTCGCCGCGGGCGTAAAGCCCGGAGACGCTGTCATTACCACAGCTTTCAGCTTCTTTGCCTCGGCCAGCGCAATCGTGAGAGCCGGGGCAACTCCGATTTTCGTGGACGTCGATCTCGGTACGCTGAATCTCGATGCGGCGCTGGTTGGCCGGCAACTGCGCGATCGGCGCCTGCGCACAAAGCAACCCGAAAGTATTCGGGCGATTCTTCCCGTGCATCTTTATGGGCAGTGCGCCGACATGGACGCGTTCGACCGTATCTCGCAGGAATTCGAAGTTGCAATTGTCGAGGACGCTGCCCAGGCCATCGGCGCCGAATGGAACGGGCGCGGCGCAGGCTCGCTCGGCGTAACCGCCGCCTTCAGTTTCTATCCCACCAAGAACCTCAGCGCTTACGGGGACGCGGGCATCGTCACCACTACGACTCCGCGGATGGCCGAGCACATGCGGCAGCTCCGCAACCATGGCAGTCCGCGGCGCTACTACCACGACGAATTTGGCTGGAACGGGCGCATGGACGCCATTCAGGCAGCCGTGCTGCGCGTGAAGCTGCCACACATCGCGGATTGGAACCGGAGCCGCCAGCAGCACGCCGCAACCTATGACCAGCTGTTCGCCAGCTCCGGGCTGATTTCCAAGCAGACTTCCAGCCAGACTTCGAGCCAGACTCCGAGCCAGACATCAAACGACGGCGCCGCGCCGGTGCGCTTGCTGGCGCGGAGTCCGCAAGCCAAACACGTGTTTCATCAGTACGTGATTCGCGCCCAGCGGCGAGACGAACTGCGCCAATTCCTCGCGGAACGAAAAATCGGATCCGAAATCTACTACCCACTGCCGCTGCACTTGCAGCCGGTCTTCTCCTACCTCGGACTGAAGGCAGGAGACATGCCGGTTTCCGAACAAGCCGCCCGCGAAGTGCTCGCCCTGCCGATGTTCCCGGAGTTGAACGAGGCCGAGATCGGCAGAGTAGTCGAAAGCATTGCCGATTTCTACTCATGAACGGCGTTTCACCGCCGAGACGCCGAGGTCGCGGAGAACACCTTATAAGGATGTTCTGATTAAGTCCTTGGCGTCCTCCGTGCACCCCTGTGTACCCTGTGGTTTATGCTTTCTGCCGACACCTGATCAGAATTTCCATGAAGCAGGATTGTCATGAAGCAGGATTGTCATCCTGACCCTGAGCGCAGTCGAAGGGGAAGGACCTGCTTTTTCTCCGCGACCTCGGCGTCTCGGCGGTGACAGGGTTATCGCTTCCGCCGCGCCCTTTGCTTCTGCGCCGCCCGCGCCGGCTCTTCTCCCGGCGCGTACACGCGGCGCACAATCGGAGTGTTGAGCTTGTATTTGCGCTCGGTCACGTTGCCGTTGTCGTCCTTCACGCGAACGGTGAACGTGGGCAGCATGCCTTCCTTGTCGAAGCTCTCCTGTGAAACGGTCACCGGCAGGACGCCTTCCATGCGCTCGCGATAGGCTGTCTCATAGCGATGGCGCTTCACGTTCCAGGTGAATACGCGAATCTGGTTGAAGTCAAACGGCAGGCCATCCTTGGGTTCGGTGACCACGGTCAGGTACTGCGCGACTTTCTTGTCTCCATCCTGCACCTGATCGAGCACGAAGAACGCAACGATCCTCTGGCCTTCCGCGTATTGCGCAACCTCGAGCGGGATGTCGAGATCGATCATGCGTCCGAGCACCCATCCGACGCGTTCGTGAGAGTCGCGCACCAGCCACCAATCCTCAATCACCGGCGCCGGCTCTTTTTTGTCTTGCGGATTGTTGCCCGGCGCGGCGGAGCGCGACGGCGGCGCGACTATGCCCGGTTTCTCGGCCGTGCCGCGCTTCAGCAGTGATAACTTTTCGCCGGAAGAAATCTGATAGAGATGTTCGGTTTCGCGTCCCGGCTCGACGTGCAAATTGGTGTCGTTGCGCGTCGTGCCCTGCGCCTGCACGGGATCGTTTTCGTTGTCCGCGGTCAGCTTCTGGAGCCGATCGTAGACCTCCTCACTGACGAGGTAGCGCTGCTCCACCCATCCCATGGCGCCGGTCGCGGTGCGCACTTTGACAAAATGGCGGTCATGGTCGAGCACTTCGACGCGCTCGCCGTTCTTCACCACTCCCGTTTTCTCATACACGGCCGCCACGTGGTCGCGCAGGTTGGCTTGGACGCCGGAAACGTAAGCGATCTCCAGCACACGCCCGCGAGACTTGCAGCCCGCAAGAAAAATCGCGCTCGCCAGGCAAAGCGCGACCGCTATCGCGCGCAGCAGAGATGTGGGGAGAAACTTCACGGGATCAGGCTTTTACTATAGCGCTTGGAGGATAGCGCGGCAAAGAGTAGCGATGTAACGCAGCCTATGGCGAAAAACGCTCAACATCCCAAGCTTAGCGCGGCGGCGGAATCCCAGGTCGCGAAAACCGCGAGACTTGGGGCACCGGCTATTGGCTGACCCCGAGGGTCGTCGAGAACGTATTCGTAGTGCCGTTACACGTGTAGGACCCGCCAATCGTCGTGGTGCCGCCGGTTGTACCTGTCGTGGCGATCATCGGATCGGTTCCGTTCACGACGGTAGCGACATCTGTGTTGCTTGAGGTCCACTGGACCGCTGCCGTGATGTCTATATCTTTCGTCTCCACGGTTCCGACCAGCGCGTCGGTGGTCGCAGTATACTGAACTTCGATGCCCTGCCCGACGCCGCTCTCGCCGGCTGGGTTGATCGTGAAGTTCGTACCGCCCTCGACACAAACCGAAGCTGTCGCCGTTTGCGGGGAGAGAGCCTCGTAGCTGGCGGTGATCGTTACGGTTGACGTGCTCAGCCCGTTTCCCGTGACTCCGGTCATTAGCCCGGGAGTAGTCGCGGGAGTGGTACCCGCGGTACCTATGCTGATGATCCCGTTATTCGAACTTGCCCAGGTAATTCTGCTCGTCACATCTCCCATTTGATTGTTATCGCTGTCGATTCCATACGCGTGTAGTTGCGTAGTCCCACCGTACGGAACAGTCGGTGACGTCGAACTGAGTGTAAAGCTCGCCATTGTCGGATTCGTGAAGAACCCCCGGCAGCCAACCCCGAAGGCCACTGCAACCAGAACCGTGAAAGCAAGCGACAACGCCAGTTTGCGCCCAGTCAACATAGAGGATCCCTCAGATACGGTGATTCTAGCAGAACGCTCGGCCTTCGCTCGATCGCCGATAGTGCATGGCGGGGTCGTACCCTTGCCCCCACCGCTCGCCGCGTGCCAAAGGCGCTCTCGAATATAAGGAACGGGGCGTCGCCCGGAACTTGCACGGCGTTTTCCAATGCCCCGCCACAGGCCATGCGGTGGAGGGACGGGCGGGGAAGCCCGGCTCTCCACTGCGGAAAGGTTTACTGAGAGCTGACAACTGACAGCTGATAGCTGACTCCCTACTTCCCCCGCTTCTTCCCGGCGTTCGCGATGCGCTCGTCAATTGGCTTGCGGGAGGCAAAACCTTCGCTGGTTCCGTGCCAATGCGCGATCGTGGGCTCGCCCAGCTTCCAGCAGAGCAGCAGAATCTCGCCTTCGACCTTGCAGGGGAAATCGAGCAAGCCGATGTCTAGATCTTTCACCTGCACGCCGGTCGCGTCGATTTCGGCGAGGGCGTCCTTGATGCGCCGAATCGCCCGCTCGCGCTCCGCCTTGCGCCGCGCCAGATGGACCACATTCAATATCATGCCTCCGTTAAGAAAAACGCGGTGCGCCGTCTCCTGCAACTCGGCGTCCACGTCTTCAATCAACTTCTTGCCGTTGATCGCCTGCCGGAGCAGCGACTCCAGAATCGGCAACAGCATATGCGCTTCATCGAGGGTAAAGGTGCGATCGGACATGTTTTTCTATTTTACAGCTTTGCCGAGTTTTCAAAGTTCCAAGGTTTCAGGGTTTTCAGGACGCGTCATTTTGTGTTCGACTATCGGCATGGAAGGAAAGGTTCCGGCGGGCTCCAGTGCCACTCCGCGCAATGTTTACGTCTTCGGCCTGACCTCGTTCCTCAACGACACGGCCAGCGAAATGGCGTACTGGGTCCTGCCCGCTTTTCTCACATCGCTTGGCGCTGGACCAGCGCAACTTGGGATCATCGAAGGCATTGCCGAGAGTGTGGCTTCTTTCGCCAAGCTTTTCTCGGGCTACCTGACCGACAAGGTCGCGCGCCGCAAGCCCATCGTAGTTGGCGGATACTTTGTGGCTAACGCGGTGAAGCCTCTGCTGGCGCTGGTTTCCTCGTGGTGGCAAATTCTCGGGATTCGTTTTTGCGATCGCTTTGCCAAAGGCGTCCGCGGAACCGCCCGCGACGTAATGGTGGCCGAGTCGGTCGACAAGTCGGCGCTCGGTTCCGCCTACGGACTGATTCAAGCCATGGACTCCGCCGGGGCCATCGCCGGCCCGCTGCTGGCGCTGGCCGTGATCGGACGCTTCGGCATGAGGGGCGTGTTCGCGTCCGCTGCGTTCCCTGGAGCGCTGTGCGTGCTGGTCGCATGGCTCGGTATCCGCGAGGTTCGGCGCGCACCAGTGGAGCGACGGGCGTCCTCGCGAGCCTGCCCGGAGCGAAGCCGAAGGGTCCCCGTTGAACGTGGCGTAACGTCAGCCCACTGGCTGCCAAAATTGCCCCTTAACTTCTACTACGTGCTGGCCGTGGTCACAATGTTTTCGCTGGGAAATTCGAGCGACATGTTCCTGGTGCTGCGCGCCGGAAACATCGGCATTCCCGCATCGCGCGCGCCGCTGCTGGGGCTGGTCTTCAATATCATGTTCACGCTGACGTCGTGGCCAGCCGGCAAGTTCAGCGACCGCTTCTCGCGTTCGGCCATCGCCGCCGCGGGGTACTTCGTTTTTGCTATCGTCTATTTTGTCTTCGCGCTCGCGCCGTCCCAACTGGCGATCTGGCTGACCATGGCCTTCTACGGACTCTTCTACGCGCTGACCAATCCTGTGCTCAAGGCATTGGTGGTCGAAAGCGTGGCCGGCGATGTCCGCGGCCGCGCGCTTGGAGTTTATTCGTTTCTCACCAGCGTGACCACGCTGCTCTCGAGCGTCATCACAGGAGCGCTTTGGAAGGTCTATGGCCCGGCAGTGCCGTTCTACTTTTCGGCCGGAATCGCGACCGTCTCGGCATGCGCCCTGCTCGCCCACCATTCGCCGGCGCGAGACTGATCTATTGAGACGAGACAACGACCATGACGCCGCTTCCCAAAGCGAACTACCACGGAGACACAGAGCCACGGAGAAAACAAGAAACAGGTTCCTCCGTGGCTCTGTGCCTCCGTGGTGAAAAGCCTGCCGAATTCAGGCGACCCTTTGCGACCGCCGCAACCAAAAATACGCGACCACTAAAAAAGCCACGCCGGACACGCTGTCGAGTGCGACATCCCACACCGTGCCGGTGCGCGACGGGATGTAGCTCTGGTGCCACTCATCCATCGCGGCAACAAAGGCGGTCCCCAGCCAGGACAGAAGCGCCGCGCGCAACAATAAGGCATGAATTCGACCGAGCGTAGCTCTCCAGCCACGCAGCAGCAGCAGGCTCAACATGCCGTAGCCGACGACGTGCCCGGTTTTGCGCAAATAGTGATGGAAGACGAGGAAGTGGTAGAAATTGATGTTGCCGAACAGGCGCGTCAACAGCGTGTACAGCATGCTGCCGGTGTGCTCCGACGAGAAGAAGTCGGTGGACTCAAACGCAATGAGGCCGATCCAGACAATCGCTGGCCACCAGGCGCGCGCAAGATTGGGACGGGACACGGTCAAATCGGCCTCGTCCCTCACTCCGCCGCGTAGTTCGGCGCTTCGCGCGTGATCATGACATCGTGGACGTGGCTTTCACGCAGGCCGGCGGCGCTGATGCGCACGAAGCGCGCCTTCTGCTGCAGGTCCGGCACCGTCTCGCACCCGCAATATCCCATGCCCGACTTCAGCCCACCCACCATCTGGTGCACGATCATCGCCACCGAACCGCGATAGGGCACGCGCCCTTCAATTCCCTCGGGCACCAACTTGCCGAGCCGGTTCGAGTCTTCGCCGATAACCGGCGATGCTATCGACGCATCTCCATCCGAGTTCTGGAAGTAGCGCTCGCTCGAACCCGCCGCCATCGCTCCGAGCGACCCCATACCGCGATACGCCTTGAAGGTGCGGCCCTGATACAGAATCAATTCGCCCGGGCTTTCATCCGTTCCCGCAAACATCGATCCGATCATCACCGCGGAAGCGCCCGCTGCCAGCGCCTTGCTGATATCGCCGGAATACTTGATGCCGCCGTCGGCAATCACCGGAACGCCGGAACCGCGCGTGGCCCGCGCCGCCTCGGCAATCGCCGTGATCTGCGGAACGCCGACGCCGGTCACGATGCGCGTGGTGCAGATCGAGCCCGGCCCAATGCCGACTTTCACACCGTCCACTCCCGCGCGCACCAGGTCGCAGGCGCCGTCGAAGGTCGCCACGTTGCCGGCAATCAGCTCCACCTCCGGCAACTTCGCTTTCACCTTCTTGACCGCTTCGATCACGAGCGCGGAGTGTCCATGCGCGCTGTCAATGGCCAGCACATCGACTTTCGCCTGCGCCAGTTCCTGCGCGCGCTCCAGGAAATCGCCCGTAGCCCCGATCGCCGCGCTCACCCGCAGTCGCCCCTTATCGTCCTTGGCGGCGCCGGGATATTTCAGCTTCTTCTGGATGTCTTTGACCGTGATCAAACCCTTCAGGTTGTACTTGTCGTCGACGACGAGGAGCTTTTCGACGCGGTGCTCGTGCAGAATCTCTTCCGCCTGCTCCAGCGTCGTTCCCACTGGCACCGTGATCAGGTTCTTCTGGGTCATCACTTTGCTGATAGGAATATCGAAGCGGGTCTCGAAGCGCAGATCGCGATTGGTGAGAATGCCGACCAGTTTTCCATCCCTCAAAGTAATCGGCACGCCGGAAATCTTGTATTTCTTCATGACTTCGAGCGCGTCGGAAACCTTGGCGTCCGGCGACATGGTCACCGGATCCACGATCATGCCGCTCTCCGACCGTTTCACCTTATCGACTTCGTTGGCCTGCTGCTCGATGGTCAGGTTGCGATGAACAATTCCGAGGCCTCCCTGCTGCGCCATGGCAATTGCCATATGCGACTCGGTCACCGTATCCATGGCGGCGCTGATGATGGGGATGTTCAGCCGGATGTTGCGCGAAAGTTGGGTCTGCGTGTTGGTGTTGGCAGGCACGACTTCAGAACGCGCCGGCAGCAGTAAAACGTCGTCGAATGTGAGGGCTTCGGGGACGGGAAAGTGGATCATAGGATTTCGAAGATGAACTTCTATTGTAGGGAGCAATCGCCGGTCCCGCAAATTCATCCCCCGCCGGTAGTCATCGGAAAATATGCTTCCGGCGGAAAATGACTCGATGTCTCGGTCGCGACGGTTTGCCAAGAGCATCAAACAAGACTACATTCCCGGTTATCTGGCCGATTCTCCCGGAGGCGCTATGTCAGGTCTTTCGCCGTGCCGAGCAATTCTCAAGCTTGCATTGATTCTCAATCTGGCTGCCGGTCCCATCATTCTGAGCGCCCAGCAGGCGCCCGCCGGAGTACCGGGCGTTACCATCCGAGCGAACACGCGCCTGGTCATTGTCGATGTCGTCGTGACCGACAAGAAAGGCCAGCCCGTTGCCGGCTTGAAAGCCGACGATTTTGCTGTCGAGGAAAATGGGAAAAAGCAGAAGGTTTCCGTTTTCGTTGCGCCCGGGGCAGCGACCGGGCCCAAACCGGAACCAGCCCGTCCCGGCATTCTCTCTAATCATCCGGAGCATGTAGGACCCGCCGGGGTTCCTACCGTGCTGATCCTCGACGCGTTGAACTCTCCCTTCAAAGAGCAAGCCTACGCGCGCTCGCAGATGCTGAAGTATGTGGTTGAGCAAAGCCAGGCTGGCCAGTTCATGGCGGTAGTGGCGCTGACCGACCGGCTGCACGTGCTGCAGCAATTCACCAGCGATCCCCAAGTCTTGTTGACCGCGATCAAGAACTTCAAACCGCAGGAGCAGATTCTCAAGGGCACGCCTCCGCCGCCGGCGTCGGACGTCGCCTTGTCGGGCCTCGGCATGAACTATTACATCTATGGGGGGGTGACCAACGCGGAGGCGGCAATTTATGTCCAAGGGCAGCTCGCCAGCTTCAACAACCTTCAGATCGGATACGATCTTGAGCGGCGCACTCGCATCACCATTGAGGCTATGCGCACCTTGACCCGAATGTTGGGCGGCCTGCAGGGCCGCAAAACCGTGGTTTGGCTCACCGCCGACTTGCCATTCGACCTGATTCCAGAAGATCGCAATGTCAGCGATGCCGAGCTTACGTCCGCGCTCCCCGCGATGGGGAACCAGGCGGTATCCGTCAGAGGAGCGGGCGCTGTCGCGGCCGAGGAGCGGCAACTGCACGGCCAGGAGATCAAGGACGCCGAGTCGCGACTCGCGAACGCTGGCATCGCCATCTATCCCGTGGACTTGCGCGGGCTTGTGGGCGGCATGGAATCGCTTGCTGCGGTCAACGAAAGGCGCGATACCGACGCCAATGGAGCCGGACTCGCGAAGACGGCGATCACGCAGGCCCAAAGCCTCGAGGCCAGCCAGGGCACAATGCGGGAAGTGGCAGCCGAGACCGGCGGCAAAGCATACATGAACGAGAATGAAATTAGGCAGGGCGTCGCGCTGGCGGTGAGCGATAACAACGCCTCCTACGAGATTGGCTACTATCCGGAAAACAGGAAGTGGGATGGCAAGTACCGCAAGATCGCGATTAGAGTGGCACAGGATGGCACGCAAACTCGTCATCGCAAGGGGTACTTTGCCCTCGATCCGATGCAGATCAAGGAGGTCAATGGCGAACAGGACGTTGCGGCAGCGCTCGCGGTCGGCGCGCCGGCGACACAAGTCTCTTTCATGGCTCAACTCAAGCCCACCGATCCCGGCAAGGTTCGCGTCGTCTTTCTCGTCGATGCTCACACCTTGAGCGCCGAGGATTCTGGCGCCAATAAGAAAATGAATGTGACGCTCTACGCTGGCCTGTACGACGCCAGTGGCAAGAGTCTTGCGGTCCACAGCACCAAGGTGGACAGAGCTTTCGACGCCGCCACCTATCAGCAGATCCTCGATCACGGCATGATGGTGCCCATTGACATGGACGTTGCTGCCGGCGCCAAAGAGCTTCGCCTGGCAGTCCTCGATGGCAAGACCGGCTTCATCGGCACGGCGAGCGGGCCGCTCGGACAATAGTTTGAGCACGCAGACGCAAGCACGAAGGGCGTCCGAAACGGACGCCCTTCGCGTTTGCTGAAACATTCCTTCGGCAAATGTGAGACCGCGGGGAACTACTCTTTCTTATCTTTACCCTCAGCCTCATTCGCGGCGATATCTTTCTGCACCTGCGCTTCGGCGTCGGCATTTTCCATCGCCTTGCGATTCTCCTCGGCACGTTTGGCGCGGATTTCGGCACGCTTCTGGCGCTTTTCATCGATCACCTGCTCGCTGCCCAGCAATTCGATGAATGCCTTCTCGGCGCCGTCGCCCTTCCGCCACGCGGTGCGAACGATGCGCGTGTAGCCGCCCTTGCGATCGCCGAAACGCGGCGCGACGGTATCGAAAAGCTTGGTGACCGCTTCTCCAGTCATCAAATACGAAGCTGCCTGACGGCGCGCCGCCAGATCACCCTGCTTGCCAAGAGTGATCATCTTCTCGACCGACGGACGCACCGCTTTCGCCTTGATCACCGTCGTCTCGATGCGCTCTTCCATGATGATCGACGTGACCATATTGCGCAGCATGGCGCGCCGATGCGAAGTGGTCCGTCCTAACTTGTAGCCTGCAACTTTGTGACGCATGTCTTAACCCCAGTTGTCAGTTGCCAGTGGCCAGTCGCCAGTGGGTTAATAACCAGCAGCCAGTGGCTCGGGTTCAGGCTCTACTGGCAACTGACCACTGGCCACTGGCAACTGTTCTTATAGATCGTTATCGCCGTACGCTGAAGCGGGCAGCACCTGATTCGAAGTCGGGCCGGGCACAGCGTTGCCGTGCTCGTCGATCTTCATACCCAGGCTCAGACCCATCGAGTTGAGGATTTCCTTGATCTCGTTCAGCGACTTCCGCCCGAAATTTTTCGTCTTCAGCATCTCGGCTTCGGTCTTCTGCACCAGTTCACCGATCGACTGAATGTTGGCGTTCTTCAGGCAGTTATAGCTGCGCACCGAGAGTTCGAGTTCCTCCACCGAACGGTTCAGGTTCTCGTTCTTGATCTCCGGCCTGCGCTCCTCGCTCGAAGCCGCCGTTTCAATCTCCTCTTCGAAGTTGATGAAGATATTCATGTGATCCTTCACCAGCTTCGCCGACAGCCCCAGCGCATCGCCCGGAGTGATCGACCCGTTCGTCCAGACCTCGATCGTCAGCTTGTCGTAATCGGTGATCTGTCCCAAACGTGCGGCTTCGACGGTGTAGTTGCACTTGCGCACCGGCGTGTGCACGGAATCGATGGGAATGAAGCCGATGCCCAGATCGTCCTCGAAATTCTTGTCCGCCGAAACGTATCCGCGTCCGCGCTTCAGGCGCATCTCCATATCGAGCTTGCCGCCCTCGCTCACCGTCGCGATGTAAATCTCCTTGTCGAGAATTTCCACATCGCCGTCGGCATCGATCATGCTGCTGGTCACCACCCCCGGCTGGTCGGCGCGCAGGTAAATCGCCTTCGGACCGTCTCCCGCCAGCTTGAACGGAACCTGCTTCATGTTGAGGATGATGTCGGTCGCATCCTCGACCACTCCCGGAATCGACTGGAACTCGTGCAACACGCCTTCGATCTTCACCGCGGTAACGGCCGCGCCTTCGATCGAACTCAGCATCACGCGCCGCAGCGCATTGCCGATGGTCGTGCCAAATCCGCGCTCAAACGGCTGCGCCCAGAACATCCCGTATTTGTCGGTGAGCGAAGTGACATCGCTCGCCAGTCGTTTCGGCTTTTGAAAACCTCTCCAGAGCATTGTGTTTCTCCTCTCGGCCATGTGGCTCGATCCTGCTCGCTGAGCGGCCCCGCTCAGGTCACAGCAGGAAAGGCTGATCTGGCACGAAAAAGTGGGCCAAAAAAGTCGTTAGTCGTTAGTCGCTGGTCGTTCGCGGGTCGCCGGTTTTGCCAACGACCATCGACTAACGACCAACGACTGACCGCTACTTACTGTACAGTTCTACAATCAACTGCTCGTTCACCGGCAATTGAATATCTTCGCGTTTCGGCAGCGCAAGCACTCGCCCCTTATAGTTCTCGCGATCGATTTCCAACCACACTGGCGCCGGCTGATGACTGGCAAAATCCTTTGCGATTTCGAGAATCGGGACTTTCTTACTACCCTCGCGAATCGCAATCTCTTCTCCCGCGCTGACTTCGTACGAAGGGATGTTCACCTTCTTGCCATTCACCTGCACGTGCCCGTGACGCACCAACTGGCGCGCCTGACGGCGGGAAATCCCAAAGCCCATCCGGAAGACTACATTGTCCAGACGGCGCTCGAGTTGCTCAAGCAGCTTCGCGCCCGTCACACCCTTGAACCGGACCGCGTTCTCGAAGTAATTCCGGAACTGGCCTTCCTGGGTGAAATAGATCCGTTTGGCTTTTTGTTTTTCGCGCAACTGCAGACCGTAACCTACAACCTTGGTCTTCTTGTCTTTCCCGTGTTGTCCGGGAGCGAAGTTGCGTTTCTCAATAGGACATTTGTCGCTGAAGCACTTCGTGCCTTTGAGGAAGAGCTTGATCCCTTCCCGGCGACAAAGACGACATACTGCATCGGTATAACGTGCCAAGTTATTCTCCTTTGTTAGATGACCGGTTTACAGGTTTGGCTTCACCCTTCGTCCCGGACAAAAATCAGTCGTTAGTCTTCGGTCGTTAGTCGTTGGCCGCGATCGCCCGGCAGTCGTGTTTTGGCTAACGACCAGCGACGAACGACCAACGACGGTCTTACACTCTCCGCCGTTTCGGCGGCCGGCATCCGTTATGCGGAATCGGCGTGGTGTCCTTAATGGACCGCACTTCGATTCCGGCCGAGGCCAGCGCGCGCACGGCTGATTCGCGCCCCGATCCCGGGCCGCTTACCCGCACATCCACGGTGCGCACGCCGTGATCGCGTGCCATGCTGGCGGCGTTCGACGCCGCCTGCTGCGCCGCAAACGGAGTCCCTTTGCGGGAGCCGCGAAAACCCAGCGAGCCCGAACTCTTCCACGCCAGCACATTGCCCGACATGTCCGAGATGGTCACGATGGTGTTATTGAAAGAAGCCTGCACATGCACCAGTCCATGCGGAACGTGCTTGCGCTCCTTTTTCTTGAACGTCTTCTTCTTGCCTTTTTTCTCGGGCGCCGCGGCGCCGCCTGCTGCTGCTGGTTTTGCCATTTTTAGAGTTCTCAGTTCTCAGTTCTCAGTTTTCAGTTCTCAGTAAAACCGTTCTCTGCCGTAACTGAGAACTGATCACTGACAACTGACAACCGGTTCTACGCTTTAGCCGTCTTCTTCTTCTGCGCGACCGTGCCTTTGCGCGGACCTTTACGAGTACGAGCGTTGGTGTGCGTGCGCTGCCCGCGAACCGGCAGGTTTCGGCGATGACGGAATCCGCGATAGGACCCGATTTCGATGAGCCGCTTAATGTTCATCGAAACGTCTTTACGCAGATCGCCTTCCACCGAGCCTTCCGCCTCGATCACCTGGCGGATGCGGTTGACCTCGTCTTCTCCAAGGTCCGACACTTTTTTCATCGGATCCACTTTCGCCGCGTCCAAAATGCTCGCCGCGCGCGAATTGCCGATGCCGTAAATGTAAGTGAGCCCGATATTCGCACGCTTGTTGCGCGGAAGATCGACGCCTGCAATACGAGCCATGATCCCTCTCTCTGAAACAACTCGGTTTGTAAGGGCACGGCTTCAGCCGTGCCACCCACAGCCAATAAATTCAGGGGCTTTAGCCCCTGAGGGTCTCGGCCATTACCCTTGACGCTGTTTGTGTTTCGAGTTCTCGCAGATCACCCGCACTACTCCCTTGCGGTGGATGACCTTGCACTTATCGCAAATCTTCTTAACCGACGCCCTTACTTTCATAAACCAGTTCTCAGTTCTCAGTTGCCAGTTCTCAGTAACTGCAACTGCGGATTCTTCGAGATCCTTCGCGTCGCTCACGCCCGCAAAACGGCGTCACTTGTATCTGTACACAATGCGCCCGCGATTCAGATCGTACGGAGAAAGTTCGACCGCGACTTTGTCTCCTGGCAAAATCCGGATGAAGTTCTTCCGCATCTTGCCGGAAACGTGCGCCAGTACCTGGTGTTTGTTTTCGAGCTCCACCTTGAACATGGCATTGGGCAATGGTTCGATCACCACCGCCATCACTTCAATCGCGTCTTCTTTGCTCATCGACTCCTTAAAAAGCTTTTAGCTGTTAGCTCTTGGCCTTTAGCTAAGAGCCAAAAGCTAAAAGCCTCTATTGCGTCAAAATCACCGGCCCTTGCCGTGTTACTGCCACGCAATGCTCAAAGTGCGCGCTGTAACTGCCGTCGAGCGTCACCGCTGTCCACTTATCGCTCAAAACCTTCGTCTCGGGACGCCCCGAGTTCACCATGGGCTCAATCGCCAGCACCATGCCTTCGGTCAGCTCCGAGCCCTGACCCTTCTTGCCAAAGTTCGGAATCTGCGGCGCTTCATGCAGCTTCGTCCCAATGCCATGCCCGACAAATTCCCGCACCACGCTGAACCCGTTCGCTTCCACGTGCTTCTGGATCGCCGACCCGACGTGTCCAACCGTGTTGCCAATCTTCACCTGCGCGATGCCCTTGTACAGCGAAGCTTCGGTCACTTCGAGCAGTTTCTTCAGTTCCGACGTCAACTCATCGCCCACCGGCACTGTAATCGCAGCGTCTCCATAATACCCATCGTAAACAACGCCGCAGTCGAGGGAAACGATGTCTCCCGTTTTCAGCACTCGCTTTTCCGACGGAATCCCGTGCACGATCTCTTCATTGATCGAAGCGCACAGCACACAGGGATAGCCGTAATATCCCTTAAACGCCGGTGCGGCCCCGAGTTCCGCGATCAGTTTCACCGCGGCCTTCTCCAAGTCCATGGTTGTAACGCCGGCCGCCACCAAGCCCTTCAGATGGTCCAGAACCTGGCGGACCATCTTGCCGCTCCGCCTCATCTTTTCGATCTCTTCCGGCGACTTGCGGATGATCCGGTCTTCTCCAAAACTCATAGCTAGCTCTAACTTCGCCGACTCTAACTTCGATTCACTCCCAGGTCCCGGCGAAACCATCCCTACGGAAGTTTCTGATTAAGTCCCTGGGATCCTCCGTGCACCCCTGTGTACCCCGTGGTTTGCGCTTTCTGCTGACACTTGATCGGAGTCTCCCTAGCGTCCACTTTGGCAGTGACTGTCGATCACGCCGAAGATCTGCGCCGTAACATCTTCCATCGGGCGGTCCGCATTGATCGCTACCAGCCGCCGCTGCGCCCGGTAATAATCGGCCACCAGCCTGGTCTGCGTCTCGTAGGCCGTCAATCGCCCGGAAATCACTTCTTCGCGATCGTCGTTGCGGATCACCAGCTTGGATTTGTCCACATCACACAACTCGTCGACGAGAGGTGGCTGAAAGTGGATGTTATAGAGCCGTCCACAGGTGGGACACGAACGCCGCCCGGTAAGCCGCAGTAGTAATTGAGTATAGTCCACGAGCAACTGGATCACAACCGGCGGACACCGCTCCGATGTTTCCGGTTCATTGTCCGAACTCTTGTCAAAGACCTCTTTTTCCAGGAAAGCGTCCAGCCATCCTGCCTGGGCGGCCGTCCGTGGAAAGCCATCCAGCACAAACCCGCGTTGACAATCGGCTTCCCGCAGCCGCGTTGCCACGATGCCGTACATCAACTCGTCCGGCACCAGTTCGCCTCGCGCCATGATCGCCTTGGCTTCAAGGCCCAACTCGGTGCCGCGTCTTACATGATCCCGTAAGAGATCACCCGTCGATATCTGCGGGATACCGTAACGGTCAACAATTTGTTTGGACTGTGTGCCCTTCCCAGCCCCAGGAGGCCCCAGAAGAATCACCGGCCCAATATTTCGCGCGGTCTCGTTGGCCATCGAAATGGCCCCTTTTACTCGTATTTCCCGTCGCGGAAATACCGCCGCCCGCGCTCAAAAACCAAGTTCTCAGTTTCCCAGTTCTCAAAAAAACCCAAGTTTCCGCAGCTCTTACTGAGAACCGAGAACTGAAAACTGGGAACTGCCTTACCAAGTCCGGCGTCCGCGAATCCGGCCGCTCTTTGGCGTGAAGCCATCGTAGTGCCGCATGATCAGCTGCGCTTCAATTTGCGTAACCGTGTCCATCGCCACGCCAACCACGATCAGCAGCGACGTTCCGCCAAAATAAAAATTGACTCCCAATCCGTTTGTGATCCAGGTGGGCAGGTTCTCAAAGAGCCGCCCCAGCAGCGGAAGGTGGTTCAGCTTGATACCCGCAATCATCCATTCCGGAATCAGCGAAATCGAAATCAGGTAGAGCGCGCCCACCAGCGTGATCCGGGTGAGAACATCGTTGATGAAGTCCGCCGTCCGCTTCCCCGGCCGTATGCCCGGAATAAAACCTCCCCACTTCCGCATGTTGTCCGCAACCTCGTTCGGATTGAACACGATCGAGATATAGAAGTAGGCAAAGAAAACGATGCCCGTGCAATAGAGCAAGGTGTACAGCGGCTCACCCCAGCGCATCGCGTCCAGAAGCGGACCAACCACCTTGTTGCTGTGGAACGCCGCACCCAGCATCTGCGGCAAAGCCAGAATCGAAGACGCGAAAATCACCGGCATGACGCCGCCCGCGTTCACCCGCAGCGGCAGGTGCGTGGATCGTCCGCCCATCACCTTGCGTCCAACCACACGCTTGGCATACTGCACCGGAATCCGGCGCTCGCTGCGTTCGACAAACACGATGAACGCCACCACCGCGACCATTAGCACCAAAAGCAAGAGGAGGGCCGGAGCCGTGAATACGCCCCAGGCGCTGGTGCTCGCCTTCTGGTACAGATCGATGACGCCGCGCGGCAGGCCGACCACAATGCCCGCAAAAATCAAAAGCGACATGCCGTTGCCGATGCCGCGTTCGGTGATCTGCTCGCCCAGCCACATGATGAACGCGCTGCCCGTGGTCAGCGTCAGCATGGTCATCAGGATGAAGCCCGGTCCGGGATTGAGGACAAAATCGGCGCCCTTCTGCAGGCTGAGCGCAATTCCGAACGATTGCACCGCGCTCAGGACCACCGTGAGATAACGCGTCCACTGCGTGATCTTCTTGCGGCCCATCTCGCCTTCTTTTTGCAGCTTGGCCAGCGGCTCATAGACCACCGTCAACAACTGCAAAATGATCGACGCCGTAATGTAGGGCATGATGCCCAGCGCGAAAATCGTGAGCCGCCGCAGGTTGCCGCCGCTGAACAGATCGACAAAGCCCAGCACCGAGCCCCGGTTCTGCTCGAAGAACGCCGCCAGCCGGTCGCCGTTGATCCCCGGCGTCGGGATGTGGCCGCCAATGCGATAGACCGCCAGCAGGCCGAGCGTGAATAACACGCGCTTGCGAAGGTCGGGAACCCGGAAGATGTTTGCCAGCTTTTCCAGCATTACTGCAAGACCTCGAACTTGCCGCCTGCCTTGGTGATCTTTTCCTGCGCCGACTTCGAAAACTTGTGGGCATGAACCGTAATCGCCACCGTCAGTTCGCCGTTGCCCAGGATTTTAACCGGCGACTTGCCATTCACCACGCCGGCCTTCTTCAGCGACTCAGGCGTGATTTCGGTTTCGCCGAGCGCGGCCAGCCGGTCGATGTTCACAATGTCGTACTCTTCGCGGAAGATGTTGGTGAACCCGCGCTTCGGCACGCGCCGGTGCAACGGCATCTGGCCGCCTTCGAACCCGCGTATCAGCCGCGCACCCGATCGGGACCACTGCCCCTTGTGGCCGCGCGTGGAAGTCTTGCCCATGCCGGACCCCATGCCGCGCCCGACTCGCTTCTTCTTTTCCGTGGATTTCTTGGGTGCCCGTATTGTCGATAAATTCATAAAACTTCATCTCTAACCCTTTGTCATCCTGAGCGAAGCGAAGGACCTGCTTCTCGTTTCAGGACGGCCATGCGCGGCGTTTACGCTCTTCACAATCTCGATCAGATGCGGGATCTTTTTGACCATGCCGCGAATCGCAGCCGTATCCGGCCGCACAATCACCTGGTTCAGCCGGGTAAAGCCCAGCCCTTTGATAACTTTCTGCTTTACCGGAGTGCAGATCATCGACCGCACCCACTTCAACTGGATCTTGCCGCTCGCGTCGATTTCGATGTCTTGGTTGTCATTTCACTTCCTCTAAACATTTGCAATTGCAATTTGTAATTTGTAAATTTTCAAAACCGTTTCTTAAATTCAAATTACAAATCACCAATTCAATTGTTCCTACAATTCCTCGACCGACTTGCCGCGCAGCTCCGCGACATGTTCCCGGCTCTTGAGTTTCTTCAGCGCCGCGAAAGTTGCTTTGATCACGTTGTGCGGATTGTTGGTGCCAATCGACTTGGTCAGCACGTTCTGCATGCCCGCCGACGTCATTACCGCCCGTACCGCTCCGCCGGCAATTACGCCCGTGCCTTCCGGCGCCGGCTTCAGCAGCACCATGCCCGAGCCGAAACGTCCGAGCACCGTGTGCGGCACCGTCGTTTGGGTCAGGTTGATCCGGATCAGGTTCTTCTTCGCCGACTCGATCCCCTTGCGGATGGCCTGCGGAACTTCCTTCGCTTTGCCCGATCCGAAACCGACCACCGCCGCCGAAGGATCGCCCACCACCACCAGCGCCGCAAACGACATGTTCTTGCCGCCCTTAACCACTTTCGTCACCCGGTTAATGGAGACCACCTGGTCCTTTAACTGGAACGAACCTGCATCGAGTTTCTTAGTAACTCTTGGCATTCTGAAATCTCATTTCCATTTTGTCGTTGGTCATCAGTCGTTGGTCGTTCGCGCACTGTGCTCTCCGAACGACTAACTACCAGCGACTAGCGATCTAAAATTGCAATCCCGCTTCGCGCGCCGCATCGGCCACGGCTTTGACCCGGCCATGGTAAATGTAGCCGCCACGATCGAACACCACTTTTGCGATGCCCTTCTGCTTGGCCAGTTCGGCAATCTTCTTACCCACCATCTTTGCCGACGCCACGTTGCCGCCGGTCACGCGCGCATCTTTACTCTTGCGGTCGTCCGCCGTCGAAGCCGCCACCAGCGTGACGCCCTTCAGATCGTCGATCAACTGCACGTAGATATGGTTCAGCGACCGGTACACATTCAGCCGCGGACGCTCCGGCGTACCCATCACTTTTTTCCGTATACGATCGTGCACCCGCTGCCGCGTCTGATTCTTTGAAGCGATTCTTAACATAAGCCCTCAGCGATCAGCCATCAGCCGTCAGTTAACCCGCTCAGCCGCCAGACTTCGTGAGAAGTTACTGATGGCTGAGGGCTGACGGCTGAGAGCTATTTTGCTCCCGTCTTGCCAACCTTCTTCTTCAACCGTTCGCCGGCGTAGCGCACACCCTTGTTCTTATACGGATCGGGCGGACGCAGCGACCGCATTTCCGCCGCCACTTGGCCGACTTTCTGACGATCGATCCCAGTCAGCGACAGTTTTGTCAGCTTCGCATCGATCGCGCAGTCCACGCCCGTCGGCAGCGGATACTCGATCGGGTGCGAGTAACCCAGGCTGAACACCACTGTGCCCTTGCCTTTCATCTCCGCGCGGTAGCCGATGCCGACGATTTCCAGTTCCCTCGTCCAGCCCTTGGTTACGCCATCGACGGCGTTATTGACTAAGGCACGCGCCAGTCCATGCACCGCCGAATGAGCGTCGTCCGGACGTATCGCCACCAGGTTGCCGTCCTTTTGCTCCATCGTAATGCCGGACGGAAGAGATGTATCCAGCTTGCCCTTCGGCCCCTGGACCATCACCGTATTGCCTTCGATCTTGACCGTCACGCCCTTCGGGATCGCGATCGGCTTTTTTCCAATTCGTGACATAAGTCAGCTCTCAGCCTTCAGCCTTCAGCCTTCAGGTCGCAGTACCAGGGTTTTCCTGATGGCTGACGGCTGATGGCTGACGGCTTCATTACCAAATCTCGCAAAGCAGTTCGCCGCCCAGGCCTTCGCGGCGCGCCTGGCGTCCCGTCATCACGCCTTTCGGCGTGGTCAGGATGTTGATTCCCATCCCGCCCAGCACGCGCGGAATCTCGGTCCGGCGCACGTAGACGCGGCAGCCCGGACGCGACACGCGCGACAGGTTCGTAATCACCGCTTCGTTGTTGTTGCCGTACTTCAGATACACGCGCAGGACCTTGTGGCCCTCCTCTTCCGCCGGCTTGAAGTTCGCGATATAGCCCTCTTCTTTCAGGATGCGGGCAATCTCCGTCTTCAGCTTGGAAGCTGGTATGTCCACTTTCTGGTGCCGCGCGCGGATCGAGTTGCGGATGCGCGTCAGCATGTCTGAGACCGGATCGGTCAACCTCATCGTTTGCTTCTCCTAAAGCCGCCCGTTCGCTCCGCGTTCAGCGGAGAACCTGCGGCAGCTTGCTGTCGGTCGTTAGTCGTTGGTCGCTAGTCGTTAGCGAACAACCCCTGAACAACCGATCTTCCTACTACCCTTGCGATAAGTCCGCGCCATCTTAGCCACCCGTCGTCGCGAACGACCAACGACCAGCGGCCAACGACGCTTTTACCAGGACGACTTCGAAACTCCGGGGATCTCGCCCCGCAGCGCCAGTTGCCGGAAACACAGACGGCAAATGCCAAACTTGCGTAAATAGGCCCGCGGGCGTCCGCAAATCTTGCAGCGGTTGTGCTTGCGCGTCGAGAACTTCGGCGTTTTCCTGTTTTGCGGCTTAGTCTTGCTCTCCGCGCCGTCCTTCACTCGTTTTGCTGTAGTGGCCAAACTTAGCTCCTAGCTGCTAGCTTCTAGCAACCCTCTCGTTCGATCTTGGTTCGACTTCTGCAATCTGACCTCTTACGCCTGACCTGCGCGCCTACGCTCTAAACGGCATCCCCAGATGCTTCAACAGCGACCGCGCCTGATCGTCGGACCGCGCCGTCGTCACAATGGTTACGTTCATGCCCTTCAGCTTGTCGACTTTCGCGTAATCGATCTCCGGGAAAATCAACTGATCGTGCAAACCCAGCGTGTAATTGCCCCGCCCATCGAACGACTTGGTCGAGACGCCGCGGAAATCGCGCACTCGCGGCAGCACGATCGTCACCAGCCGGTCGAAAAATTCGTACATACGGTCGCCGCGCAGCGTCACCATCGCGCCAATCGGCATGCCTTCGCGCACCTTGAACGCCGCAATCGACTTCTTCGCCCGCGTGACCACCGGCTTCTGTCCCGCAATCTGTCCCAGTTCGTTCACCGCCGGGTCGATGAGCTTCGCGTTCTGGGTCGCTTCGCCCACGCCCATGTTCACGACGATCTTGTGCAACCGCGGCACGGCCATCGGGTTCTTGAGTTCGAGTTCCTTCATCAGGGCCACGGCCACTTCTTTCTCAAACCGCGCCCGCAGCCGCGGCCGCTCTTTCGCCGCATGCCGTGGAGCCTCCGGACCAGCCTTAGCCTCGACCGGCGCATGCCCCTTGTCGCCCTTGGGAGCTTTCGGTTTCTTCTGTTGCTCGCCCTTTTTCTGCTCGTCTGCCATTGTCGTTGCTGCCTTCTCCATCACGGCTTCGGAGTGTCGGCTCTTAGCTGTTAGCTCTTGGCTCTCAACTCTTCGCCCGACGTGTACCGGTTCGTGAGTCTCAAATTTTTCGTCACTGCGGTTCGCACCCCACCAAAAGCTAAGAGCTAATGGCTAAGAGCCAACAGCTACTTGTCCAGCGTCGTCCCGCATTTCTTACAAACTCTCACCTTGCGATCGCCGCGCACTTCATGCCCGATCCGCACTGGACCGCACGTCGAACACACCAGGGCCACATTCGACAACGGGATCGCCCGCTCCTGCTCAGCGATTCCGCCCTTGACATTGCGCTGCGGATTCGGCCGCACGTGCTTCTTCACCATCATCACGTGCTCTACCAGCACTTTGCCCTCGTCGGGAAGCACGCGCAGTACGCGCCCTTCTTTTCCCGTATCCCGTCCGGTCATCACCTTCACGGTGTCGTTCCGTCGGATATTCACGCGCTTATGTTCAGTCGTCGTTGCTGTTCCCATAAAAGCCCCAGGTTTCAAAGTTCCAAGGTTTCATAGTTTCAAGGTCGCTTCGCTCGGGTCTCATTCATTCTCAAGGCACCTTGAAACCTTGAAACTTTGAAACCCTGAAACCTCGCTCCTACAACACTTCCGGCGCCAGCGACACAATCTTCAAGAACTTTTTCTCGCGCAGTTCGCGCGCCACCGGACCAAATACGCGGGTGCCCACCGGCTCGCCCGTCTCGTTAATCAGCACGGCCGCATTCTGATCGAAGCGTATGTAAGTTCCGTCCCGCCGCCGATGCTCTTTCCGCGTCCGCACAATGACCGCCTTCACCACTTTGCCCTTCTGCACCTGACCGTCGGGCGCAGCTTCCTTCACGCTCGCCGTGATCACGTCGCCCAGGCCCGCGTTCAGACCGGTCGAGCCGCCCAGCGGCAGGATCATCTGCAGCTTGCGCGCGCCGGAGTTATCGGCCACTTCGAGCATGGATCTCATCATTACGGCCATGTCCGTCTCCCTCTCCGCTTCCAATTCTTAGCGGGCTTTCTTCGTTCGCAACCAGCGTTTCTAGCGAGCGATCGTAATGCCCGTACCGGCGTCGACGTCAACTTCCGGCACCAGCGCCGTCTTGCGCACAATTTCCTTCAGCGTCCAGCGCTTCAGTTTCGACAGCGGCCGCGACTCTTCAATCTTCACCGTGTCTCCAGGATGCGCTTCGTTTTTCTCGTCGTGCGCGTAGAACTTCTTACGGATCGCGATCACGCGCTTGTACATCGGATGCGCTTTCTTCCGCGTCACTTCGACTACGATGGTCTTCTGCATCTTGTTCGAGACCACCGTGCCGATCAGGATCTTGCGGCCCGAGTGCTTTTCGGCTTGCGCGTTTTCGGCTTGGGCGTTTTCGGGCTGACCCGTGATTTCCGCCATTATTTTTTCTCCGTCTTCGCGCCGGCCAGTTCCTGCTCGCGCAGAACGGTCTGGACGCGCGCAATATCCCGGCGCAGCCCGCGAATCTTTTTCAGGCTCTCGGTCTGTCCCATATTCATCTGGAACTTCAGCTTGAAGAGCTGGTCCGCCAAATCCCGCTCCTGGTGCTTGAGCTCGATGTCGGTTAAGTTGCGAATCTTTTCTGCCTTCATAAAGTCAGTTCCCGATTCTCAGTTAGCACGTTCTCCGCTTTTCGCTGCTCGCTATTCGCTTTTCGCGAACGACGGACAGCGAACGACGGCCTTCATCTAACCTCTGCAATTCCTACAGCACATCTCGTTTCACGAACGTCGTCCGCAGCGGAAGCTTGTGCGATGCGAGGCGCATGGCCTCTTTCGCATCCGTGATCGAAACGCCTTCCATCTCAAACAAAATCTTTCCCGGCCGCACCACCGCAACCCAGTGATCCGGAGCCCCTTTGCCTTTTCCCATACGGGTTTCGGCCGGCTTCTTGGTGACCGGCTTATCGGGAAACAACCGGATCCAGACCTTGCCGCCGCGCTTCACAAAGCGCGTCATCGCCACCCGGCTGGCTTCGATCTGCCGGTCGGTGATCCAGCCTGGCTCGAGCACTTTCAGCCCAAACTGACCGAAAGCCAGCGTACTCCCACGCCAAGCCTTCCCCGTCATGCGCCCGCGCTGCTGCTTGCGGTACTTAACTTTCTTCGGCATCAACATAAAATCAGTTCTCAGTTCTCAGTGGTCAGTTCTCAGTAAGAACCGAAAGCTCCGCCGCTTTGATTCTTACCTCTGCAATCTGACCTCTGACCTCTTACCTTCTAAAACGCTCCCGTCGTGGCCACTTCCCGCGCCGGCGTCGCTTCCCGCTTCTTCGCCGGCAGAATCTCGCCTTTATAAACCCAGCACTTCACGCCAATCACGCCATAAGTCGTGCGCGCCTCGGTGAAGCCGTAATCGATATCGGCGCGCAGCGTGTGCAGCGGCAACCGCCCCTGCAGATACCACTCCGAACGTGCGATTTCATTGCCATTCAGCCGCCCGCTCACGCGAACCTTAATGCCCTTGCAACCGAAGCGCAGCGCCGAGTCGACCGACTTGCGCATCGCCCGCCGGAAACCCACACGCTTTTCCAGTTGCAGTGCAATCGACTCCGAAACCAGCTGCGCATCGAGCTCCGGCTTGTGCACTTCCTGGATATCGACATGCACCTCGCGCGTCGTCTTTTTTTGCAAGTCCTGCTTCAGCTTGTCGATTTCCGCGCCCTTGCGACCGATGATGATTCCCGGACGCGCCGTCTTGATGATGATCCGCAGCTTATTGCCCGGACGCTCGATCTCGATCGAGCTCACGCCCGCCGACTTGAGCTTCTCCTTCAACTCGGTCTTGAGCTTATAGTCTTCGAGCAGCAGCTTGTCGTAATCCTTCTCGACAAACCAGCGCGATTTCCACGGCTTGGTATAGCCGAGGCGGAATCCGTAAGGATGAACCTTCTGTCCCATCGTGTACTCCTAAACTTTCTTTCGGTCGTCGGTCGTTAGTCGATGGTCGTTAGCAAACTAATCTTCCCGAACGACTAACGACCAACGACTAACGACTGCTATTTCTTTGCAGTCGCTTTCTTGCCGGCCGCCTTCTTCTTCACCGGCGCCTTAGCCTTAACTTTCGGTTTCGGCTTTGAGGGAACAGCTTTCGCCGCCTTCTCGCCCGCCGCCGTCGCCGTTCCTACCGGCGCGCCGTTCCGGTTCTTCTCCGCCAGCACGATTTCAAGATGCGCGATGCGCCGCACATAGTGATAGGCGCGCCCCATCGGCGCCGGACGAATCCGCTTCATGCGCGGCCCATCGTTCGCCACCGCATGCTTCACGTACAAGTCGTCAAGATCGACATCCAGGCCCTTTTCGGTGCTCAGGAAGTTCGCGTTGTCGATCGCCGACTGCAACAGCTTCCCGACCGTCGCCGCCACGCGCTTCTTGGTGAAGGCCAGCGTGTTCCGCGCCTCTTCCACGCGCCGTCCCTTGATCAGGTTCAGCACCAGCCGCGCCTTCTGCGGCGAGACCCGCATGTATCTTGCTTCCGCTCGAAATTCCATAATTTGTCTCAGCTCTCAGCTCTTGGCCCTTAGCCCTTGGCCTTTAGCTAAGAGCCAAAAGCCAAAGGCTAACAGCCGCTCTTATGCCTTCGGCGCCGGCGGCGCTGACGGTGTTATCGCTCCAGGTCCGCCGGGCACGCCCGCCGGTTTCGCCGCCACTTCGGTCGCCGCTTTCATCGAGTGCCCCTTGAACTGACGCGTGAAGCTGAATTCGCCCAGTTTATGTCCCACCATGTTCTCGGTCACATATACCGGAATGAATTTCCTTCCGTTGTGCACGGCAATCGTGTGTCCCACCATCTCCGGGACAATGGTCGAGCGCCGCGACCATGTCCGCAGCACCTTCTTCTCGTTACGCGCATTCATGGCTCCCACCTTCGTCGCCAGATGCGCATCCACGAATGGTCCTTTTTTTGTTGAACGAGCCATATGTCAGTTCTCAGTTCTCAGCTCTCAGTTCTCAGTAAATCCGAACCGAGGTTGCTGATTTTTCTTTGAAACTCTGAAGCCTTGAAACTTTGAAACCTGTTCTTACCCTTTTTGCCTGCGGTCCTTCACGATAAACGTATCCGTCCGCTTATTGTTCCGCGTCTTGTATCCCCGCGTCGGCTGGCCCCACGGCGTTACCGGGTGCCGTCCGCCGGAAGTCTTGCCTTCACCGCCGCCATGCGGATGGTCCACCGGGTTCATCGAAACGCCGCGATTATGCGGACGCTTTCCGACCCACCGCGTGCGTCCCGCCTTGCCCCACGTAACATTTTCGTGGTCCGTGTTGCCGACCTGCCCAATGGTCGCGAGACAATCGAGCAGCACCTTGCGGGTCTCGCCCGAAGGCAGCTTGACCAGTCCGTAGTCGCCTTCTTTGGCAATCAACTGCGCCGAACCACCGGCCGAGCGCACCATCTGCGCGCCTTTTCCGGGCTTCAATTCCACATTGTGGATCGTCGTGCCCGGCGGAATGTTCCGCAGCGGCAAGGCGTTTCCCACCAGAATGTCGGCCTCGGGCCCACTCACAATCTTTTGCCCAACCTTCAGTCCATCAGGCTGGACGATGTAACGTTTCTCGCCATCCGCGTAACTCAGCAGGGCAATTCGCGCCGAGCGGCCGGGATCGTATTCGATGGTCTCGACCGTCGCCGGAATCCCGTGCTTGTCGCGCTTGAAGTCAATCGTGCGCAGCTTGCGCTTGTTGCCGCCGCCCCGGAAGCGCATGGTCGTGTCGCCGGAATTGCGCCGCCCGCCCGAACGTATCTTGCCCTCAACCAGCGGCTTGTGCGGCTTCTTCGACGTAATGTCGTCGGTCACCAGCGTGGTGCGATAGCGCAGCGTCTGCGTTGTCGGTCTGTAGGTTTTTATGGCCATATCTAGCTCTCAGATCTTTGTCATTGGTCGTTAGTCGTTGGTCGTTGGCAAAACCGAATCGCGAACGACTAACGACCAGCGACTAGCGACTGCCCTTACAAATTCTGCGCGTACTCCGGCATCTTCTCGCCGCTCTTCAAGCGCACGTACGCTTTCTTCCAATCGGGACGGTAGCCCGCGAACTTGCCCCGCCGCCGTTCTTTTCCCGGATAATTCGCCGTGCGCACCGAAGCCACCTTCACCTTGAAGATCGACTGCACCGCTTCCTTGATCTCGGTTTTCGTCGCTTTCGGCGCTACTTGGAAGACCAGCGTGTTCTGCGTCTCTTTAATGCCCAGGCCCTTTTCGGTGATCACCGGCTTCTGAATAATCTGATACGCGGATCTCATCAGGCCACCTCCGGCTGCGCCTTACGCGAATGCCGCGCGGGTTTCTTTTTCTCTTTTTCGGGCGCCGGCTCCGCTTCGTGCGAACGCCGCGTGGCCGACTTCTTCAGCGAATCCTGCAGCTTCTCCAGTGCCGGCTGCGCAAACACCACATGGGTGTAGCGCATGATGTGATAAGGATGCACTTCGTTCGCCTTGACCAGTGCCAGGCCGTCGATGTTGCGCGAACTGAGCTCCAGGTTCTTGTTCTCCGCCGTCGAAATATCCACCAGCAGGGTCGTGCCTTCAATCTTCAGCTTGTCGAGCGCCTCGCGAAACAGCTTCGTTTTCGGCTCTTTCACTTCGAACGACTTCACCACCACCAGCTTGCCATCGGCAAACTTCGAAGCCAGCGCCGAGCGCAACGCGCCCAGCAGCTTCTTCTTCGGGAAGGCGTAGTCATACGAGCGCGGCTGCGGTCCGTGCACCGTGCCGCCATGGCGCCACAGGGGCGAACGGATGGAGCCGATACGCGCTCGCCCCGTGCCCTTCTGCTTCCACAGCTTCTTGCCCGAACCGGAAACGCTCCCGCGGTTCTTGGTGGCATGGGTGCCCGCGCGCGCGGAGGCGCGATAGTGTGTAATCGCCTCCCAGAGCAAGTCTTCGTTGACCGCGCCGAAAACTTCCTCGGCCAGTTCCAGCGTCCCCGCCTTGGCTCCGCTCAGATTGTAAACATCAATAGTTGCCATATCTCTCTCGTCTTTATGCCCTAGCTCGCTGACCACTGGCCACCGACCACTGGCCACTGCACTTTACCCCTTCTTCGAAGCGCGCTTCGCCGCCTTCAACGGATCGACCGTCGCCGAACCCGCGAATCCACGGCGCTCTCGCGGCGGTTTCTTCGCCTTGTTGATCACGATATATCCGCCGTTCGCACCCGGAACGCTGCCTTCAACCACCAACAAATTCTCGTCCTTGTCGACGCCCAGAATCCGCAGGTTGCGCGTCGTGATCCGGGCATCGCCCATGTGGCCCGACATCCGCATTCCCTTAAACACGCGCGACGGAAAGGCCGACGAGCCGATCGAACCCGTAATCTGAAACATCGAACCGTGCGACTTCGCGCCACCGGCGAAGTGATGCCGCTTCACCACGCCCTGAAAGCCGTGGCCCTTGCTCACTCCAACGATGTCTACAAAGCGCTCGCCTTCAAAAATATCCACCAGCACCCGGTCGCCAACCTTGATCACGCCTTCGGTCGTCTCGCCTGGAGCGTCGACTTCCACGTTCACTTCGCGCAGAAACTTCACCGGCGGCAGATTGTGTTTGGCGAAATGTCCCCGCATGGGTTT
>CAVRNL010000120.1:0-22496 GCA_963722485.1 uncultured Acidobacteriaceae bacterium | reverse complement strand
ACATGCCGCTTCTATCTCAATGATTCAGGCGCGCGGAATTCAGGAAACCCGCGGAGTCGCCAACAATCATCCATCCATTGCCGCCGAGCGGCGGCAGCGACGACCATCCGCCATAGGGAAGCCACTTGGCGCGGTAGCGGATCATCTGCCGCCGGCGAGCAACTTGGCAATCAAAGGATGCTGTTTGAACGCCTGCAGCACGTGCTGCGGATCTAGGCGCGGGTCGCGATAATCGAGTCCGGTGACGAAGCCGAGCGAGACGAGGTTGTCTTTCGAACCGTAGATCCACGCGCCACCGTATTCTTTCGTGGTCAGCGGATAACCCATGGTGTAGATAACTTCGCCTGCTTGGATGCGGTCGCGGCCCGGCGGTACTTCCCACAGCTCTTTCACGCCCACGCCGTAAGTCTGCGGGTTGCGGTCTTTCATCAGATCAAACTTCTCGATGAGTTGCTTGGTGAGCGATCCGCGCGTGCCCTCGGCGAGCACGACAACCTTCGCCTTGATGTCGTAGCCCGGCTCGAAATTCGATTTCTGCTGGTTCTGTTTGTCGACGCCCTTGTCGTCGGTGCGCACGCCGGTCACGCGATCGCCGTCTGCGTCGAAAATTAGCTCCGATCCAGCGAAGCCGGTGAAGATCGTGATGCCGGCTGCTTCGACTTTGCCCGCGAGCCACTTCACGAAGCGGTTGATGGAGATGACATAGTTGCCGTGATCCTGCAGCGGCGGAGGCGTGATGGGAAGCTGGTAATGGTCCTTGCGCGTGAGGAAATAGACAGCTTCCTTGTGGACTTGGGCGTCGAGCGGGGCTTCGTTTTCGAATCCCGGCAGCAGCTCCTTCATGGATCGCGGATCGAGGAGCGCGCCGGAAAGACAGTGCTGTCCGGCCTCGCGCGCTTTTTCGAGCACGTAAATATTCTCTTTGCTAAGCGGGGATTCGGGATGGCGCGCGTTGTGATCGTCGATTAACTGCGAAAGCCGCAGCGCACAGGCCATGCCCGCGGGTCCGCCGCCGACGATGACGACATCGGCGGGCATTTCGGGATGCTCGACGTTGGGAAGAGGCTTGCGGAAGATCAGCATGGGTCGGCCTTTGGCTTTTAGCTTTTGGCTCTTAGCTCGTGAAGCACGTTCAGTGTAGAAAGCTCTTTATGATACGGCAAAGCGGATGCTGCGCGGAAACCAGAAACTATCCAAACCAGAAACTATCGGCGATAGCGGAAACACTCGACCGCGTGGTCGTTGACCATTCCGGTGGCCTGCATGAAAGCGTAGCAGATGGTCGAGCCGATGAAGTTGAAGCCGCGTTTCTTCAGATCCTTGCTCATCGCGTCCGACTCGGTCGTGCGCGCCGGAATTTTCTTACCCAACCGCCAGGCGTTCACGCGCGGTTTGCCGCCGACAAACTGCCAGATGTAGCGGTCGAATGAACCGAACTCTCTTTGCACTGCGAGAAATGCCTTGGCGTTCCGTATCGCTGAAGCTATCTTCAACCGGTTGCGGACGATGCCCTCATCGCGCAGCAGTTGCTGCGTCTTTCGCTGGCCGTAGCGCGCAATCTTTTCCGGGTCGAAGCCGGCGAAGGCCGCGCGATAGTTTTCGCGCTTCCGCAGAATCGTGTCCCAGCTAAGGCCGGCTTGCGCGCCCTCCAGAATCAGGAACTCGAACAGCACACGGTCGTCATGTTGCGGAACGCCCCATTCGCGGTCGTGATAGAGAATCGAGAGCTCGTTGCTGGGCCAGGTGCAGCGAACAACATTTTTCTTGTGCGCTTTCACTGGAAACTCGTCATCCGATCAGGTGCCGGCAGAAAGCTTAAACCACAGGGTACACAGGGGTGCACGGGGGCTCCCAGGGATCAGAACTTCCCTGAGCCACGTCTGGTAAGCCACTTGTTGGCAAAGCGGCGAAGTCCGGCTACCCTTCACGCCGCTGGCTTGTCGGCGAGAACAGCGTCGATCATCAGCAACTCCTGGGCTGAGAATTTCAGGTTCTTCAGCGCGGCCACGTTGTCGTCCACTTGCGACACTTTGCTGGTGCCGACCAGCGCGCTGGTGACGCGCGGATCGCGCAGCACCCATGCAACCGCCATCTCTGCCAGCGTTTGCCCGCGCTGTTTGGCGATTTCATTGAGCGCGCGAACCTTGACCAACTTGTCTCCCCCAATGTCCTTCTTCTTCAGAAAGAAATCGCGCGCGGCGCGCGAGTCGCTGGGAATTCCGTTCAGATAGCGATCCGAGAGCAGTCCCTGCGCCAGCGGGCTGAAGACAATCGATCCCACGCCTTCTGTCCCCAGCACATCGAGCAATCCCTGCTCGGGATCGCGAACGAACATCGAATACTTCGGCTGATGAATGAGGCAGGGTGTTCCGAGGCCGCGCAAAATCTTGATCGCTTCCGCTGTCTGCTTCGCGTTATAAGACGAAATACCAACATAGAGCGCTCGGCCCGAGCGTACCGCGGTATCGAGCGCGCCCAGCGACTCTTCCATCGGCGTGTCGGGATCGGGCCGATGATGGTAGAAAATGTCGACATATTCGAGGCCCATGCGCTTCAGGCTCTGATCCAGGCTGGCCAGCATATATTTGCGCGAGCCCAGATCGCCGTAGGGGCCGGGCCACATATCCCAGCCGGCCTTCGTCGAAATGATCAGCTCGTCGCGGTGGGGAAGAAAATCTTTCTTGAAGATTTGTCCGAATGTTTCTTCCGCCGATCCGTAGGGAGGGCCGTAATTATTGGCGAGATCGAAATGCGTGACACCGAGATCGAAGGCTCGGCGCAGCATAGCGCGACAGTTTTCGAAATTATCCACGCCGCCGAAGTTGTGCCACAGCCCGAGCGAAACGGCGGGAAGTTTGATGCCGCTGCGCCCCGAGCGGCGATATTGCATGGAATCGTAACGCTTATCATTCGCAACGTACATTAGTGGCCCTCCTCGACCGAAAATCAGAGAAACATTATTCTACGAGGTCAGGCGGCGCTTTGCTTGCTCGGCGGAGCTGTTCGTCTCCGTTAAGGAAACTCTGATCAAGTGTCGGCAGAAAGCACACACCACAGGGTACACAGGGGTGCACGGAGGACCCCAGGCACTTAATCAGAACTTCCCTACGAGAATGTCTCAGCCCTTTCTCTTGTAAATGACAAGTTCGCGGCCCGGATGATGATGCCCGCGGGCTTCCTCACCCCAGTAGTAGTGCGATTCCGGCTCAGCCACTTCGACCATCCCGGCCTCTTCGAAGTTGCTGGAAAGGTAGCGATCCATCCAAGTGCGGAAGGCAACAACTTGCGGCGACCCGTGGCCGGACAGCCAAGACGCATAGATATTGACGAAGACGACGTACGCCGGCCGGTTGGCTTCGACTTCCTGCATCATTTGTTTCTGCATGTCGGGCCAGTACTTCTGGTCTTCCATCAGGCTGTAAGTGTAGATATAGCCGCTGGCGGAATGGCGATGCGCCTCAAAGTAAATCTCTGGCTCCGAGCCGAACACCATAATGGTGTCGTCCGCCGCGGTGTGCTGGCGCAGATACTCGGCAACCGGCAACGCCTCCGAAAATGGACTCGGGAAATAGAAGGAACGGCACGCTTGCAGCGGGGTCAGTTTGAAATAGACCTCCGCGTTACGGTGAATGGCAAGCCCCCATGCGGCGGCAAACACGATCACGGGGAAAACGTGAAGCCAGCGAGAAGTAAACTTCGCCGTGAGCAGGCGGGCGGCGGAAGCAACGGCAACCGCGATCAAGATGGCAACTGCGGGCAGCATCAGGATGAAATAGTGTTCCCTGAAGTGAAGGCCGGGACACACCGCGGCGCAGGAAAACACCGTCAGCCCGAAGACGAACACGGCATGGCGGCGGACGTCGGGATTCCAAAACGCCGTGGACAGGCCTAGGAGGGCGAGTATCCAGAGCCATCGGGTCATACGCAGCAGGTAAGCGGAGTTGGCCGTCAGCAGTTCCCAACCTATGCGCAAGGGCGCGGTGGCGTACTGACGCGCATAAGAAAAAGTCCAGAACCAGAAATTCTGGAAGACCCCAGCCCGGTAGAGGAAAATGCACATGAGTGCGAACGGCAGCGCGCCCGCGATTAGAAAGACGCCCATGTTCCTTGCCCACGGCGCCCATTCGCGCTTGTTCTTCGGCCAACATTGAACGGCCAGGTAGAGAAACGCAAAAGCGCCCAGCAAAATCCCGGGCTGCTTCATTAGGAAGGCGATGCCAAACGTCAGGCCGCTCCAGTAGAAGAGTGCCGGACGTCTCGTTTCTTCGGCTTGTAAGAGAAGGATTAGTCCGATGAGCGCCGCCAGCACCACGAAGTGTGTGGCGTGCGCCGCAAATCCAAACACGCCTTGGTGCGTGGAGAGCAAGGCGTAACTCGCGCCCGCTATGGTCCCAGCCAGTGTACCGAAGAGGCGCGCCGTAACCACGTAAAGCAGGACGATCGAGACCGCGTTGACGAGCAGGAGCCCAAGATGTATCCCGCGGCTCGTCTGGCCAAACGCCGCGAGGATCGCGGCATAAGCTGCATAAGTCCCCGGCAACTTCATGTTGTAGGCCAGTTGGTAGGGAGGAATGCCCTGCAGGATGAGTTGCCCGACATAGGCGTACTCGCCCTCATCGCGTTCCAAAGGCATGTCCGCCAGACGCCAGCGGACGGCTCCAAAGAAAACGATGACCGCCAACAAAACGACGAAATGCCAGCGAAAAAGGCGCCGCCACGGCAGGCCCCATTTATTCTCCGCGAACGGGTCGGACGCGATCTCTTCTTCCGCTGCCATGGGTTCAATGCGAAGTATGTCACACCTTAGCAACTCCGCTCAGCGGGAGCAAGCTGCCTACCCAGCGCTGAAGCGTTGGGCTAAGCTGGTTCGCCCCCGCCGGGGCTAGATCTTCCTGACGGCTGATGGCTGACAGCTGCCTATTCCACTGTCACCGACTTAGCCAAATTTCTCGGTTGATCTACGTCGCAGCCGCGGCGCACGGCGATGTGATAGGCCAGAAGTTGCAGCGGGACGATCTCCAGAATCGGCGACAGTTCGTCCGGCGCGGGCGGCACGAAGAGGACGTGATCCGCCTCCTCGCTGATCTCTTTGTCGCCTTCCGTGGCGAGGGCTATGACTATGCCGGAACGAGCTTTCACTTCTTTCAGGTTCGACATGGTTTTCTCGTAGCGCGTCATCGACTGCGGGCTGTTCACGTCGCGCGTGGCGATGATGACTACCGGCAGATTCTCGTCGATCAGCGCATTGGGGCCGTGCTTCATCTCGCCGGCCGGATAACCTTCGGCGTGAATGTAGGAAATTTCCTTGAGCTTGAGCGCGCCTTCGAGCGCGATGGGATAGTGAATGCCGCGTCCGAGGAAAAGGAAATCCTGGGCGCGGATATAAGTTTTCGCCAGCTCGTCGCAAGCCTCATCGTGGGTGAGAATCTGTTCCAGCTTGCCGGGAATGCGCATAAGATCTTGCACGGCCGCTTTGGCCTGTTCGGAGTGTCATGGCGCCGCGCACCTGCGCCGAGATACAAGGCGAATAAGTAAAGGGCGGTAAGTTGCCCGGTGAAAGCCTTGGTCGAAGCCACACCAATTTCCGGGCCGGCGTGGGTGTAGATGGTCCCCACGGCTTCGCGCGTAATCATGGAACCGACCACGTTGCAGATGGCCAACGTCTTCGAGCCTTTGGCCTTGGCTTCACGCTGGGCCGCGATGGTATCCGCGGTTTCACCAGACTGCGAAATCAAGAGCGTCATCGTGTCCGGGCCGAGGATCGGATCGCGATAGCGCCATTCGCTGGCGTAATCGACTTCGACCGGAACGCGGGCGAGATTCTCGATCATGAACTTGCCCGCCAGTCCGGCATGCCAACTGGTGCCGCAGGCGGCGATATTGATTTTCTGCAGCGCTTTGAACTCGGCTTCGCTGACCTGCATTTCGTCGAGAAAGATGGCGCCGGTGTCCTGCGAGACGCGGCCGAGCGTGGTGTCGCGGACGGTGCGGGGCTGCTCATAAATTTCCTTGAGCATGAAATGCTTGAAGCCGCCCTTCTCCGCCATGATCGGATCCCAGGTGATGCGCTGGGCTTTGCGCTCCAGCGGCTTGCCGTCGAAATCGGTGACCCGCACGCCATCTGCGGTGATCACGGCCAGATCGCCATCGGCCAGAAAGAAAAGATCGCGGGTATGATCGAGGAGCGCGGGCACGTCGGAGGCGACGAAATATTCGTCCTTGCCGAGGCCGATTACGGCGGGCGGTCCATTGCGCGCGGCGACGATCTTGTTCGGTTCGTCAACCGCGATCACCACCAGCGCGAACACGCCGGTGAGTTCCTTGACGGCTTGGCGCACGGCTTCTTCGAGGGATGGGCGATGTCCGTTGCCAGTTTGCAGGTAGTGCTTCTCGATCAGGTGCGCGATGATTTCCGTGTCGGTTTCAGTGATGAAGTTGTGGCCTTCGGCGATCAGCTTCTTCTTGAGCGAGAGATAGTTCTCGACAATGCCGTTGTGCACGACCACGATTGTGCCGGTGCAGTCGCGATGGGGATGGGCGTTTTCTTCGGTGGGGCGGCCATGCGTGGCCCAGCGGGTGTGTCCGATGCCGTAGGTGCCGTCGAGCGGCTTGAGGCGGATCACTTCTTCCAGATTGCGCAGCTTGCCTTCGGCGCGGCGGATCTGCAAGCCCTCGCTGCCTCCGGCGACGGCGATTCCGGCCGAGTCGTAGCCGCGATACTCCAGTTTTCTCAGGCCTTCAATGATGACGGGGACGACCTGCTTCTTACCCACATATCCCACGATTCCGCACATTGGATAATTGGCTCCTTGACGAATGTTTCGGTGGGGGACCGGGATGTTGCTTCGGCGCCTAGATCGACGCTCGGCTTGCCGCGTCTCTGGCCGCGTGCCATGAGACGGGGCAAGCCCCGTCTCTACACGTCTTCGAGGGAGAAACGAAACTCTTCAATGACCGGGTTCGTTAGAACTTCGCGCGCGATGCGCTCTACTTCGGCTTGCGCTTCATCCTTGGAGATGCCGCCGTTGAGAGTAATTTCGAAATACTTTCCTTGCCGTACATCGCGCAGACTCTTATAGCCGATTTTCGTAAGGGCGCCGTGGATGGTCTTACCCTGCGGATCCAGAACGCTCTTCTTCAGTGACACGTAAACGTAGGCTTTCATCGACTTGAGCAATTATACGTCAGGCGGCAGAGAACGGGACCGTGGTTTTCGTTATAGGGGGTATGCGTTCGAGCCAATCATCTTTGGTGGCGTCCGGATCGTAACCTATTTAAAAGATGCCAGTTGACGATCCAACTCCGCGAGCGCCTGCTCCAGCATCTGGCGGTGCCGAGGGTTGCTGGCCGCCTGCAGTTGTTGCGTGAGCCGCTGCCGGGAAAGAAGCAGGCCATCGTGTTTCCGGTTGCGTTGCTGTTGCTTGGGCGAAATCGGCGCGCGGACGGTCTGGCGCTGCTCTGACATTTCCTCTTGTTGCTGTTCCACGGACTTACTCTCCCAGCCGCGTGCCATAGGAGAGATCTTACCTTAGGGAAGGTCTGATTGAATCTTCCTGGGCTTCCGATTTGCTGTCTCTTATAGGCTCGCGAATCCCCCTGACACGACCTTTACAAAACTCCACTTAGCGTTTCAATTCTTCACCAATCTCTATACAACTTTCCCTCCTGGCGGCTGTTTACTTGGCTAGAGAGCTGATCCCGGCTCCCAATCGCCACTGGAACGGAAGGCTTCAGCCTTCAAACAGGAGGCACCTCAATGGCTCCAAATCATTGTCGTCTTCGTATCCTCTCGAACCTGTCTACCCTACAGAATTTAGCCAAAGCAAAAACCATCCAAGGCCTCGCCTTAACCATTTCGCTGCTCTTAGTCACGTCCGGTTTTGCGCAGCAATCCTCACCAACTACTCCGCAGCCGAATTCCCCAGACAGCTCTCAGGCAGCGGTCGCAGACTATAAAGCCACGGTGGCAATTCCCGCGGGGACGAGAGTTGCTCTCGTGCTCACGAGTTCGATCCAAACCAGATACATTCATCGCGGAGACGCCATCTATGCCCAAGTCACTTCACCTGTCATCTCGGGCAAAGAGGTTGTAATTCCCCCCGGGACATTCGTTCAAGGGAAAGTGGACAAGCTCGAACGCAAAGGCGGCCGCGGTGAACTGCATTTGCAATCCATGTCCATAACCTTCCCGGACGGCTATGTCGCTCCCATTTCCGGGCCTGTGGATTTGGAAACCGATGATGGCTACGCCCTGAAAGATCCCGGCAAAGGCCGGTTCGTCGGAGCGTTCGCCTTGCCTGCGGCCGGCGCGGGCCTGGGCGCGCTGATCGGCCACTCGGTCGCCAATTCGCAACCCACCACCATCACCAGCACTCTCCCGCCCGGCTGTACCGGACCGCCGCCGGGCTGCCTTACGTCGAGTGTGACCGCTCCTGGCAGCACAGCGAAAAGCACCATGATCGGCAGCGCGGTCGGCGCGACTGCCGGCATGATTGCATCGCTCGTCCTGCTCACCAGTTCGCACAATTTCTTCTTAGACGTAGGCTCACCCGTCGAGTTGGTGCTGCGCCAGCCCGTGTCCCTGGAGCAAGATCAGGTGGACGACGCAATCCGGCAATCCGAGCAACACCCAGTACCACCGCAGCCGATTGCCCAACGGCCACGACCCCTGCCACTACCGCCCAACGCCGATCCCGGTATCTGCTACACGCCAGGCACACCGGGCACTCCCGGCGTCGACATCCCAGGAACGCCGCCCATCGGTGACTCACCCGGAACTCCGGCCATCCATATTCCCGGCATCCCGGCGACTCCGCCTACGGCACACCCATGCCCGTGATTCGCAGATCGGCTGGGGTGGAGAAGGTCAGTTCGCTTTATAGGGGGCGCGGCGCAAGCCGCGTCCTCGAGCTCTCAGAGTTCGGCCTCCGCAATTGTGGCGTACGGTGCTGCGCTTCCTCTAGTTGTTGTTTTGCGAACGACTTACTCTCCCAGCCGCGTGCCATATGGGGAATCTCATGTTTAACTTTCTGGATGTTATCTCAAGAAACAACTTGCGTGTGACTTACAGACGGAGTAAAAATGTCTGTTCCGGAAAGCACAATTCCGGGAAAACGGTGCCGCAGAACCTGAGGGGGCTCCCCGACCGGGGGGAATTAGATTAGTTCCCAAGTAAAGGAACTGACGCCTGCGGCCACCGCAAGGTTGAACGGTAGTTCGCAGCTTGGCAAGCTGCGATAACCCCCAGTCCCTGCTCAAATCTGGCCGCCGACGCTATTGCACGCGGCAGGTGCGGGAGGTGTGTCTATGTCAGCAAGCGGAATCGCACTCGAGGGAGATGCCTCGCCTGAACGCGACCGGTATCGTTTGCTCCTCGAGGTCACCGACCGGGTCGCGCGGACCCAGAGCCTGCCCGAGGCGTTAAAGGAACTCGCCCCGCCGGTGCTGGATCTGACGGGAGGCGAATTGCTGAATCTCTCCCTCTACGATCCGCGCCGCGATTGCATGCGGACTCACTACTTCAAGAAGAACCAGGAAAGCGGAGAATTCGACGCTTTTCCGGTGGACGAAGCCGCGTGCGGATGGGCGTGGAAACATCAGCAGCCGATTACCATTCCCGATATCGAGCGCGAACAGCGCTTTCCCGGCTTCATGCCCATGTTACTCAATCACGGCGTGCGATCGTATACCGTGCTTCCCATCAGCACGCCTTCACGCCACTTTGGAGCACTGGGCCTGGGCAAGAGCGTTCCCGAGGCGCTAAAAAGCGAGGATGTGGAATTCCTTTCTCGCGTCGCGCTAGTGGGAGCGCTGGCGCTGGAGAAGGAGAGAGCGAACCACGCCTGTGAGGAACAGCAGAGCTTGGTTGCGATCAGCCGGGAACTGAGTTCGAGCCTGGAGTTGGAAAAGCTGTTGCCGGTCATTCTTAAAAGCGTTCGGAGCATCGCGCGCTACGAGCGAGCCATCCTGTGCCTGCTGGACGAAGATGGCAAGCACGTGCACCGCTATGGAGACGCTCTGGAATGGGAACCTTTCGTCAACCACGGAATTGCGATTCCGCTGGAGCAATCACTCTCGGCGCGCGCGATCCAGACGCGAAGCGTTGTATTCCTGACCGCAGCCGATTTGCACGGCATGAACGAATCCCTGGCAAGAGCCATGTATGAAAGCGGGGTCCGGTCGGTTTGCAGTGTGCCGCTGGTTGCGGGCAATCGGATCTGGGGAGCGCTGAATCCGAGCAGCATGATCGAGAATGCGTTCGGCACGCCTGAGGTTGAATACCTGCAGCAAGTCGCGAACCAAATCGCGGCTGCGCTCCAGAATGCGCACGCCTATCGTGAGATCGCGCAACTGAAGGAGCGCATCGCCCAGGAAAAGCGCTATTTAGAGTACGAGATCCGGAGCGCGAACCGGTCCGACGATATCGTGGGCAACAGTCCCGTCCTGAAACGAGTGCTGGACTATGCTGCCATCGTCGCAGACACGGATTCCACCGTCCTCATCAGCGGTGAAACCGGAACCGGCAAAGAACGCATCGCTCGGTTGGTGCACAGCCTGAGCCGGCGCAAGGAGCGCAACTTCATCAAGCTGAACTGCGCTGCCATTCCCACGGGACTGCTGGAGAGCGAATTATTCGGGCACGAAAAGGGAGCGTTCACCGGAGCGGTAAGCCAGAAGCTCGGCCGGCTGGAGTTGGCGGATAAAGGCACCCTGCTGCTCGACGAAGTGGGGGAAATTCCGCTGGAGTTGCAGCCCAAACTGCTGCGCGTTCTGCAGGACCAGGAGTTCGAGCGTCTGGGAGGCACGAAGACGATCCGGGTGGATGTAAGGCTGATCGCCGCCACCAATCGCGATCTGGTTCGCGCCGTCGAAGAAAAAGAATTCCGCGGAGATTTGTTCTACCGCTTGCACGTGTTTCCCCTGCATCTGCCGGCGTTGCGCGACCGGCGCGAGGACATCCCCATCCTGGTGCGCCATTTCGTGGAAAGATGCGCGGTCCGGTTGCACAAGCGGATTGACGTCATCCCCGATGAGGCTCTCGAAGCGATGATGAACTGGAGGTGGCCGGGAAACATCCGCGAGCTGGAAAATTTTATCGAGCGCTCGGTGATCCTGTCGGAAGGCAACCGGTTGAGCGCGCCGCTCGGCGAGTTGCGCGAGGAAATGGCACGGCCACCGGCTGGTTCCGAAGGTACCCTGCGCGACCGGGAACGCGAGCACATTATCGAAATTCTGCGTCAGACACGGGGCGCACTGTCGGGTCCGGCAGGCGCGGCGGCCCGGCTTGGACTCAAGCGGACTACTCTGCAGTACAAGATGCAGCGGCTGGGAATCTCCCGCACGGATTATCTGAACTAACGAATCGCCATTAAGCAACCATTGGACGAGAGCGCCACGATTTCACGCTGAAAGCGATCTCAGCGCGAGCGAGTTCAGTCGCGGCCCTGCCAGACTTCTACTTCCCGCGAATTACCGCTTTTGCAGTCGCGAGATTGTCGAACCGGTCGTAGGCGCGGACCACGACGACGTGGTCATTCGCGGTGTTCTCGGCCATGGGAGCGGGCGCAGCTTCGGGTTGCGGCACGGGCAAGCGAAAGTCGTAATCTTCCTTTTTTGAATCCGACAACTGGCCGACCGGCTCGACGAACTGCCAGTCGCCGCCATCCAGTGAATACTCCGCCCGCTTGATCGGCGAAAATGAATCGCTGGCGCGGAAGTGGACGTGAATTTGCTGTCCGATCTGCCTATCATCGAGCGTGACAGTCAGGTTGTCGATGACCGGAGCCGTGCTATCGACCTCGAAGCGCGCGCTGACACGCTCGGCGTAGAGGGCTTCTCCGGGCGAATGCGAAGGCGCATCGGAGGCGATGACCTTCACAGTGTAGCCGCCATCCGGCAGAAGACTGGCGTCGAAAGAATAATAGTGGTCGGAGAGATTGTTCTTCAGCAGCAGCCAGCGCGATTCGCCATCGCCGCGGTAGTACACCGTGTAGACGAGCTGGTCATCGTTGTCATCGTGCGCCATCCAGCGAATGCCGATCGAATCGCGATCGCGCACCGCGGGCGGGGGAGGATCGAAACGCGGCTGGCCGGGAGCGGGCGGCTCGGTGCCGGTCACGTGGGGAATCGGCTGATAGCGGTATCCGGGCTGCACCGTGATTTCGTCAATTTCGGGGGCAACGTTCTTGGGCAGGTAGTTCAGCAAAACGTCGTCAACGCGAGGCGCGGGATTGCCGGCGTGGAGCACGGACTTCCATTGCACGAAGCGCGCTGGCGGAACTTTGAGTTGAGCGCCGGCTGCCAAGGCGAGATCAATGCGCGTCCAGCGGCTCCAGTCGCGGTCGGGATTGTCGACATTGCCGCTGCGCGCATAAAGTTCGACACTACCGGCGCTGCGGACCGTCGCGCGGCCCCACAGCGAAAAGATGTGTGCGTCGAAGACATCGCTTTCGTAGGTGCCTTCAGACTCGGGGCCGGGGCCGAGGAGAAAAATCTTCCCGAGGTTGCTGCCGGAGGCGTAGAGTCCTCCGCCGGGCGCGGCGGCGAAGGCGGTGATTTGGGTGACGCTGGCTTTGATCAGATCGGTGAAATCGTCAACGCCGTTAATGGCGAAAATGTGACCGCGATTGCCGGTGCCGGCGAGGAGGCGTCCGTGCTGATCGAAGCCGAGAGCGTAGACCAGATCTTCGTGGGAAGTCCACAGGCGCGATGGGGCGCCATCGGGCGCGATCCGATAGATTTCGGAGCCTCCGGTAGCGCCCACGCCGGGAGCGGGAAAGGGCTGCGTCATTATGGGCGCGGTGGGAGCTGCGGTGATGGTGATATTGCCGCCGGGCGCGAACTGATTCTGCGCTGGATTTGCGAGCACGATACCCATTTGCGGGATCGCGGCTCCGAGGCGCTTCTCGCCCGCAGCGGCGGCGTAGATATTGCCTTCGCGGTCGATGGCAAGCGCCGTGATTTCTTTCTTGGGCGCGCTGTAGAGAACGAACGCTTCGCCATTCGGCGCAATGCGATAGACCAACCCGCTGCCATCGGAGCCAGCAATCAAGTTTCCCTTGGGATCGAGCGCGAGCACGCGAATGTGGACTTCATCGCTCTTGAAAAAAAGCGAGTGCTGGCCGTTGGCGCTGACTTTGTAGATTTCGCCGTGATCGCCGGTCGCGACGTAAAGAGCGCCAGCATTGTCGAGAACGATATCCCAAATGTACTTGGAGCCGGGATCGAAATAGGTCGTCGAGGTCCATGATGTCTTCGCATCGGTCGTGGAAGCGGGCTTGGCGCCCTTCGCGGATTCGAGACGATAGACCTTGCCGTCGGGCGCGGTCGCAGCATAAACTATGCCGTTTTTGTCGACGACCAGAGCCTGCACCTGCAATTCCTGCGGCTCGAATATGGTCGCGCTTTGACCATCGGGCGTAATGCGATAGACGCGCGCCGGAGATCCGGCAGCGGCGTAGATGTTGCCCGCGGAATCGGATGCGATCGACCAGATATAAGTCGAAGGAGTGGTGGCAAGCGCTTTGAAGGCCGGAGCGAGTTCGAGGCCGCCCTCACTGCGCAGGGCAATGCCTTTGGCCGTTCCCTTGGTCAGTTCGTCGAACTTGGATTGTTCCCAGGCGCGAGTGCCCTCGGCGAGAGCGAAAAAACAGCTACAGAGTCCCATTGCGACGATGAATACTTTACGCACGGTCATCTACCTCGATGCCTTCAATTTAGGATACATTTTCTCAACGAACACCCGTAAAATCCTTCTCCATGGCCTGCCGGGGCGTTCATTTCGCGATAACTTCTGCGGATGCGGACCGTCTCCTTGCTGCTCCCACACCCGACGACGTGCTTCGAATCATCCAAGAGGATATCGAAGAGAAATGGGACGAAGAGTGGCTGTACCAGACCGATAAGGCTTGGGATGCAATTCACCGTTGCCTGACCGACGGGACCCTCGACCCCAATGCCGGAACATACCCGCTAAAACTCACCGTCCTGAATGGCCGCCGGATCGACGCTGGGCCGAACTACATCGTCTCGCTCACCACGCCCGCAGAAGCAAAAGATGTAGCTTCAAGCCTCGCGTCCATTGATCTTCCTTGGTTTCGGAGCCGCTACAACGCTATCGACCAACAAGATTATGGGCAGCCCAAATCGGAACAAGATTTTCAATATACATGGGACTGGTTTAAGGGCTTAGACGCGTTCTTCCGAAAAGCAGCGGACGCTCAGCGATGCTTAATTTTCACAGTTGACCAGTGACTCTCCTCAACTCCAGCCTATTTAATGTTGATCGTCAGCATCTGCGCGCCGGAGACGACATAGTCGAGCGAATCGGTGGAAGCTTCGCTGACCGACGATTCGCCGAGCACGATCATGTCTTGCGTGCCGCGCATGTTGTCCATGACATTCATCACGGAAAGCGGGAGAGTGGGCATCACTTTGTCGGCAACCATGGCTTCGGGATCGGAGCCGAGCAGCGAAACATAGACGCGATCGTTGGCGCGCTCTTTGTTCAGCAGGGCGATGGTCGGCGCCAGGCCGAGTCCACGGTTCATCATCGGCGTGCCACGGCGCATGCGGTCGAGAGTGTCTCCGTCGCTCACCAGAATGCGCAGCGTTCCCTTCGAAGTGGAGGTCGGAATCCGTATCGGAATCTGGCGTACGAGCCGCTCGCCGCGATAGGGACGAATCACGGTCTCAACCGTGATCAGGCCGCCGGGACGAGCTTCGGTCACGTCGGTGCGCGCGGCTTCCAGTCGAGCGGAGCGGCGTTCGCGGACTAGATCGAAGTCGAGCTTCACGCCCTGAATGTCGGGAGCGTCGAAGGGATTGCTGTAGATGCGTCCAAAGCGATCGCCGATGGTGGCAGCGGCCAAAGCCGCGGCGGGTTGCCCGTTGTCTTGCGGGGCAAACATATTGCACAGCGTGACGTCGGGATAGCCTTTTACTCTGAGTACGCCATTCATGCGGTAAGTGATGTCCTCGCCGTATTCGTTGGTGCCGTGCAGCGCGTTGAAAACGGTGGCCATCATGGCCAATGGGCTTAGCCGCGCGTTGTTGAGAATTTCGTAATGGAATTCTTTTGTCGAAGTTCCACTATGCATAGCCACCGTAACCGGAATCATCTTCGACTCGCGCCCCGGCACGCCCATGATTCCGTTCTGGCGATCCTGCACGAACGCGCCGACGGTCTCTGTCGTGTTGACGATCTTGAATGCATTCAGCGGCGAAGGCAGCGTGGCCAACACCGTAGCCTTGGTCATCGGCAAGTCCACTTCGCCGAACTGCAAGAGCGGATGTCCGCAGGCGAGCAAGCGCTGCGGATCGACGTAAGTGACAGTGCAGGTGGCGGCAATATCCATATCGCCACGAACCAGCACGGCGCTGACGGCCGATCCCGCCTCGATCGGTTCCGGCTGCTTGCGATCGCTCGCCGAGCCAATGCCCATCACCGGAATGATGCCCGCCGCCGCGAATTGCGCCGCGTAGCGCTGCAGGGTCTCGCTGGAAAAACCGTTGAACACGAGAGGAGTCTCGATGGGCGTCAGATAGTTGCTGTAGTTCTGGGCCGGGAGCGCCGGCTCTTCGCCGGGGCTCGCGGTCTCCGTGGCCGCGCTCTGATTCGAGATACTGGCGCGCAGCGGCGCCGGGGTCGGACGTTGTCCCGAAGTATGATCGAGCGCATTGATCTCCAGCATCTCCTCGATGGGCGTCACGCCCGCGATTGGTTCCTTCGAGAATTCGCCGATGCGGAAGGCGAGCGCGCCCGCCAACTTGCCGTCGAAATACACCGGGCTCCCGCTCATGCCCGCAACCACGCCGGTGTATTCGGGCTTGATGCCGTGCAAACGGACCAGGATAATGTCGCCCTTGGGACCGTTCACGTTGCGCATCACGCCGAGGACTTCCACGTCCATGGCTTCGGGTTTCACGCCCTGAAACACGGTGAGCGCGGTGCCTTTCATGCCTTCGTGGATCTGATCGAGCGGCATGATCGCTGGAGAAAAGTTGGCAGGAGGGATAGTCGCAGGTGCTGGCCTGTCTTGCGCTGCAAGCCAGACGGAGGACGACAAACACAGAAGGGCGGCGAGTGAGCGGGCGGCTTTTCCCATGGAGAACCCCGGAGGTCGGAAAATGACCTTAGCTACTTGCTTAGACTCCGCGTGCTATCAGAAGGTTTTGCCAGGGGAGGCAGTGTTTTTTAGGCCCGCAAAATATCCCAACCGCAGAGTACTTGCATCTATACTAGCACAGTGGTTTTCGAGGGTATCCCTATGACTTCTGGCGTACTTGGCGGGCAAAACCCGGTTTCGCCGGCTTCCCGTAAGCGTTTGATCCTACTGGCGTTTGTTCTTTTCTGGATGGCCGCTGCAGCTTTCCCGGCGCAGGCGCAAGACACGACGCAGCAATCCCCGTCGAATCCGAATCAGCAGGAGGCTCCGCCCGCAGCCGGTGGGCCGCAAAACGATGTGGGACCGTATGTGATCCCGAAAAAAAAGGAAGAACCGCCGCCGCCGGCTCCCGAAAAACCGAAGAAGATCGAGAACATGCCCAACTACTCGATCAGCGTGGACGTGCCGATAGTGAACCTGGATGTGCTGGTGACCACCAAGGACGGCCAGACTATCCCCGGGCTGAAGCCAGAGAACTTCAAGATTTTTGAAGATGGCGAGCCCCAGAAGATTGCGACCTTCAATCAGACCCAGGCGCCGATCACCGCAGTTCTCTTGATCGAATTCGCGGGAGCGAGAGCCTTCTCCGGAACTCAGGCCTATCACTACATGTATGACGCGCTCAACGCTTCCTATGTCTTTGCCAGCACTCTGAGAAAAGATGACTGGGTCGCCGTGGTTTCCTACGACATGAAGCCGCAGATCCTGGTGGACTTCACGCAGGACAAGCGCGCCATCATGGGCGCGCTGAATATGCTGCGCGTTCCGGGATTTTCAGAGCGCAACCTTTTCGACGCGCTGTTCGACACGCTCGACCGGATCGATCGTATCGAGGGGAAAAAATACGTCATCCTGGTTTCCTCCGGAGCTGATACTTTCAGCAAGCTCACGCTCGATCAGATTCTGAAGAAAGTTAAGTCCACAAAAGATGTAACTATCTACCCCATCAGCATCGGTTGGACATATCGAGAGATGGCGGACGCATCCGGCAGGGTAAGCGGAGCGAGGGAAGTTGCATGGCTCCAAAATGATAATCAGATGAATACCTTCGCCCGCCTTACCGGAGGCCGCGCCTACTTTCCGCGCTTCGAAGGCGAATTGCCGGAAGACTTTCAGCAAATCGCGGCCGACATCCGCAACCAGTACAGCATCAGTTATCACCCTACTAACATCAAGCTCGACGGAACTTATCGAAAGCTGAAAGTCGAACTCCAGGCGCCGGACGGCGGTCCGCTGAAGGTTCGCGATCAGAAGGGCAAAGAGGTGAAGGTCGTCGTCTACGCTCGCGAGGGGTACACGGCGAAGCACACAGTGGACTAAAGCGGAGGTTAGAGGTTCGAGGTCAGATTGCAGAAGTAAACCACTAGTCTTCCACCTTTGCAATCTGGCTTGCGCAATTCTGTTTTCACCTCTGCAATCTGACCTCTTACCTCTGACCTGCGGTGCGCGCATGCGCCCGCCTGATTTACAATCCCCAGTTCCCCTACAGGAGAGAGCGCCGTGATCCCACGCTATACCCGGCCCGAGATGGCTCGCATCTGGAGCGACGAAAATCGCTTCCGTACCTGGCTGGCGGTGGAAGTCGCCGCCACCGAAACGCTGGCCGCCGCCGGCATCGTGCCGAAAGACGCCGCCAAGGCGATCCACGCGCGAGCCGGCTTTAACGTTGATCGCATCTTCCAGATTGAGGCCGAGGTCAAACACGACGTCATCGCCTTCACCACGGCAGTGGCCGAGATCGTTGGTCCGCACGCCCGCTGGTTCCACTACGGTCTGACTTCGAACGATGTGGTCGATACGGCGCAGGCCTTGCTGATTCAGCAGGCCTCATCGCTGATCGCCGGCGACCTGGAGCGACTGGCCGAAGTGCTCGAACGGCGCGCGTGGGAGTTCAAGGACACGCCGATGATTGGGCGTACTCACGGCATCCACGCCGAACCCATCACTTTTGGATTCAAGATCGCCAACTGGTATTCGGAGACCGAGCGCAACATCGCGCGCTTCCAGGCCGCCGCCGAAGACCTGCGCGTGGGCAAGTTCTCGGGGGCGGTCGGAACCTTTGCCCACCTCACGCCGGAACTCGAAGAGAAGATGTGCGCGCGCCTGGGATTGAAAGCCGCCGCGGTATCGTCGCAGGTGATTCAACGCGACCGCCATGCCCACTACCTGGCAACGCTGGCCACCGTCGCGTCGACGCTCGACAAGATCGCCACCGAAATCCGCCACCTGCAGCGCACCGAAGTTCGCGAGGCCGAAGAATACTTCAGCGAAAAGCAGAAGGGCTCGTCGGCCATGCCGCACAAGCGCAATCCCGTCACTTGCGAACAGATCTCGGGACTAGCGCGCGTGGTGCGATCGAACGCGCAGGCGGGATTCGAGAACGTTGCCCTATGGCATGAGCGCGATATTTCACACTCCTCGGTCGAGCGCATCATCATCCCGGATTCGACCACGCTCGCCGACTACCTGCTGAACAAAACGGCAAACCTGATCGAGACCATGTTCGTCTATCCCGAGCGCATGCTGGAGAATCTCGAAAGCACGCGCGGCCTCGTCTTCAGCGGACAGTTGTTGCTGGACCTGGTGGAGAGCGGCGTTACTCGCGAGGACGCATATCGACTGGTGCAGAGTCACGCCATGCGTGCGTGGAAAGAGAATTTAGATTTCCGCGAGTTGATTCTGAATGATCCCGAGATTAGCGGCAGAGTGCCGCGAGCGAAGATCGAGCGCGCCTTCGACCTGAAGCGGCAACTCAAGAACATCGACAAGATTTTCGCGCGCGTGTTTCCGAACGAGGCAGCCGGCAAGACAGATGCTGCATCGCCGAAGAAGAAAGTTGCCAAGCGGAAGAAATAGCGCTGCAGGATTTTACTCGGCGCTCTCGGCGTCTCGGCGGTGAGAAGCCTTTCCGCTCCTCACCAATTCCAGCAACTCAATCAACTGCTTCAATTGCTCTTGCCCAACGTGACAGAAAATCTCGCGGCCATGCTTATCGATCGGCCCATCCATTTCGCGCAGAAGCTTTAGCCCGGCAGCGGTGATCTTTCCGTAGATGACGCGGCGATCGTGCCGGGCGCGCGTGCGCTCGACGAAGCCGCGATCTTCCAGGCGATTGAGCAGACGCGTAATGTCCGGATCGTGTGTGATCATGCGCTCGCCGATCTCGCGGCAGGGCAAGCCCTCCGCCCCAGCACCGCGCAAGATGCGCAGCGCGTTGTACTGCGTCGCGGTGAGTCCGAATTCCTTGAGCCGGGCCTCGACCCGCGCCTGCAGCGCATCGGCCGTCCGCAATAAAGAAAGATAGGCTTCCTGCTCCCGGCTGGTGAATGGAATGTTTTGTCTGAGTTCGGCCTGCAGGCCTTTTACTTGCAAACCACGGGGCATGAAAGAAGATTAGTCGTTATGACAAGTACCTGTCAAACTGCCGGTGCGCTTGCCGCAGGTTAGGCTTAGTGGCCTTCCAGTCGCTGCATGCCCTGCTCGTGTCCGGCGGCGATCCTCACCAGGTCGCCAACGAGACTGGCGTGCCCGCGGAGGATTTTGTCGTGCTCTTTCACCGACTGCGCTAAACTCTGCACGTCTGCCGTGAGCAGTTGCAGACTTTCCGCCAAAGTCCCGTGTCTCTCGGTTAGCCGATCCAAGCGTTCGTCAGTGGTCATAATTGGCATTTTATCTCTTTCTCATTTCGAGAAGAACCATCGTAACCGCGCGTCAGTCAGCTTGTAATAGTTTGTAAAAGTGCCTTCCCGCAAAGTCCCTCCCCGCTCCCCGGGCATCTATTTAACTAACCGGTTAATACTGTGGGGAACCGGAATTCCAGTAAGGATGGCAACTATGAAGAAACAGAAACAAAGATTGGCGGTGACTTTTGCAGGCACTGTGGCGTTGCTCGTCCTGCTGAGTATGACTGCAATGGCCTCATCCGGCCGGTATGATCAGCAGATTCAGCAGACGGTCAGCCAGAAGATTCGTGACGCGAAGCAACTGCAGAGCGTGGGCTCCAGCGTCGAAGATGGCATCGTGACCCTGACCGGCACGGTCGGCCTTTATCAGGACAAGCTCGACGCCGCGAAGAAAGTCAAGAAGCTCGCAAATGTCAGCGGCGTTCGCAACGACATCGAGGTTGCGGGAACAACTGTGCCCGATAGCAAGCTCCAGCAGAAACTGGCCCGGCAGCTAGCCTTTGACCGCGTCGGATACTACGACAACACGTTCAACTATCTTGCGCTCGACGTGAAAAACGGCGTTGTCACGCTCGACGGCGACACCGTAAGCGATGTTGCAAAAGACTCAGCTCTCGCGATCGTGGCGCGCACGCCGGGCGTTAAAGACGTGGTGAGCCAGGTAAACGTGCTGCCGGTTTCGCGTTTTGACGATTCCATACGGGTGCGGACGGCTCGCGCGATTTATCGCGACTCGGTGCTGGGCCGCTATGCCAGCGACCCGGTGCATCCGATCCGCATCGTCGTGGACAACGGACACGTGACGCTGTACGGAACGGTCGAGAGCACAATGGACAAGACCATTGCCGGAATGCGAGCGAATGCCGTACCGGGCGCATTCAGCGTCGAGAACAAGCTGGTGGTGGACTAACCCGGATTGCAAGCTCGCGACGTGGGAAACTGCGCGGCCGCGGATCATCGCCCAGCCGCGCATTCACACTTTAGGCATGAGCGAGTCAATCGGCGGAAAAGAAGTAGGCGAAGTGTAGATGCACTGGGCAGGTTGTTGCCCGGTTTGAATCGCCGAGACAACTGCCTCGACAGCCGTGCCAGCATTCGGAGGAATGACCACGGTGGCCGTCAGAAGGCCGGTTCGGACAGCGTTTTGTCCGGTTCCGGGCAAACCGTCACATCCCAGGAAGGGAAGATTCATCCAACCCTCCAGTTCGGTGCCGGCCGTGTGCTCCTGCAGGGCCTTGCGGGCGCCGAGAGCCATCATATCGTTCTGGGCCGCGACAACTCCGATCGTGTGACTCTTTGCCAAGCCGAGCTTGAGCCACGAACTGACCGCGTGACGCGCACTTTCCTCTGTCCACAGACCCTTGAGTGCGCGCACCTCCAGGTTCGCAGGTTTAGCCGATTCCATCCCTGCTGTTCGCTGGACGGAAGCGGTGTTGTCGGCGGGACCCTGGATGTAGAGCATCATGCCGCCGCCGGGACGCAGCCGGGCGATTTGTTGGCCCTGGATTTTCCCCACTTCGACGTGGCTGGTGCTAACGGAAAAAACCGGAGTCGGGTATTGGCGCCGGAGTTCCGCAGCGTAGTCGACTTCTCGATTCAAGACGACCCACGCAACTCCGGATGAAGCTGCGAGGCGGGCAGCTTGTGCCAGCGGCGTGCCAACTGGCTCGAACAGAATGCCACTCGGCCGCTCGCCTGCCGGGCGTTGCAAGAGTTGGAGCACTTGCTGGCTTTGCGCAATCGCGCTGTGCTCGATGTGTATGACCTGGAGCTCGACCGCTAGCCGCACCGCGGCTTTCTTCGCCGCGGCTACCTGCGCGGCTTGATAATCGTTGTTCTCAACCGCGAACAGAACAAGGCTGAGCTTTTTCATCAGCGGCAGGCCGAACTACTCGATAGCCGGGGGCTCCCTATTTGGCTGCAAAACGGTCCTTATTCTACGCCGGTCTCGCGAATTCGCAAGGTTTTGTGAAGATTATGTGAAAGCGACTTCATTCGAATGCACCTCAGCGGCTCTGCGCCCCGGGTTTCCACCTGGTCAGAAATGCCAGAAAATCTCCCGAGGTAAGCGCTCGCGCATTCTCGAATTCGCCGTTCTTCTGGCTGTAAACCAGCTTCCCATTGGCATCGAGCACGGCCAGTCCAGGAATACCGCGCTTCATCGGAACCTCGTACTTCGCCATCAGGTCCTGATTCTTTTCTCCCTTGCCGATGTCCACGTGCACAACTTCATAATTGGCAGCGAGTATCGGCGCCAAATCTGGACTATGAAAGGCTTTATCGAGGACGTGGCAGTCATAGCACCAGTTTGCTCCAAATACGACAATCACGCGCTTGTGCTCCGCGGTGGCTTTTGCCAGAGCCTCTTTGATCTCGGCGCGCGCATCGGCGCTTTCGTCGTAAATGTCCTTCGTCTTTGCAGCCGCCTGGCCGAAGCAGACTCCGCTCGCGGCTGCCACCGCGATCGCAATACTTAGCGTCACAATCCACCGGTAGAGTTTCATTTCTGGTCTCCTGCACCTTGAGAGGTTAGATCTGAGTATAACAATCGAAACAACTCTCCCCGAGCCGCCGATCGCTATTTCAAGCTGACGGACTCCTTCAGCGGCAGACTCTGCGAAGAACCGCCCACTAGAAACATGTAGTC
>CAVRNL010000119.1:0-8698 GCA_963722485.1 uncultured Acidobacteriaceae bacterium | reverse complement strand
TCCAAACGCCCCTTTAGGAGCGGCGGCACATCTTTGCAGCCCGCCTAGCCCATCACGGTCGTGTGCTCCGGTCGGATCTTGTAAAGCACGCGAACCTCGCCCGGCTGCGAGTACGGATACTTGTCCACTCCCATGTACTTCTTCGCCATCTTGTCGATATGCTGCGCGGCGCCCTCTTCGGTAATCTCGACCACGGTGCCGCGAATCTCCAGATAGCGATAAGGATTGTCGGGATCGACAATGGCGAGCGCAACCCGCGGATCGCGCCGCACGTTGCGATCCTTCTGCCGCCCGCGTGCCGAGTTGAAGATGACGTGTTGCCCGTCGAAGTCGCACCACACGGGAGTGACCTGCGGCCGTCCGTCGGGCATGAGCGTGCCCAGACTGGCGAAAGCGCGCTTCTGGAAAAGATCGGCGTATTTTTCAGGAATGACGTTGGACATCGCTACCTCTCTCCTCGATTAGAATTGATTGCCGCCCCGATTATAGATGCCGCAAGCGACACCATGGCGCATGGTTTTCTCTTCTGTCGCCAGTCGTGAAAACCAGTCGTGAACCGCAGCCGTAAACCGCAGTTGCGTTTTTCTAAATCCCTAGTAAAATAGTAGTCTTTTCGGAGGGTTGCAGCTTCATGCGGATGACATTGACCCCACCAGCAAAATCGGCGCGAATATTCTGTCTATGGTTTGTTTTTTTGCTTCTTGCCGCAAGCGCGGTTCTGGCGCAGCCGTCCGTCCCCCAGCCTCCGCCCACCGTCGTCTTCATGACCGATTTCGGCGTGGTCGACGATTCGGTGGCGCTCTGCAAGGGTGTCATGTACGGCATCGCGCCCAATCTCCGCATTGTCGATCTCACCCATCAAGTCAATGCTTTTTCCATCCGAGACGGCGCGCGCTTCCTGTTCGGCGCCACGCCCTACTTCCCGGCTGGAACGGTATTTGTGGTGGTCATCGATCCCGGCGTGGGCAGTTCGCGCAAGGCAGTCGTCGTGAAATCGAAGCGCGGACAATTCTTCGTTTTGCCCGACAACGGCCTGATGACCATGGTCGAAGACCGCGATGGCATCGAAGCCATTCGCGAGGTCACCAACCCCGATTGGATGGTCGGCGCCAAGATTTCCTCCACCTTCCATGGCCGTGATATTTTCTCTCCCGTGGGCGCTCACCTGGCGCGCGGCGACGACTGGGCCCAGGTTGGCCCTGAAGTCAAGCAACTGGTCCGTCTCGATTTGAAGCCCGCAACCGTGGACGACAAAGGTCTGACCGGAGAAGTGATCGCCCTGGATGGTCCGTTTGGCAACCTGATCACGAACATCAGCGCCGACGATTTTCTGCAGCTAGGCTATCAGCGCGGCGACAAATTGAAGGTGACGATCGCAGGACGCGAAGTCGAAATGCCGTTCGTCAGGACGTTCAGCGATGTGCCGCTCAAACAGCCGCTGCTGTTCATCGATTCTCGCGGACGAGCCAGCTTTGCCCTCAACCAGTCGAGCTTCGCGGCGGCGTACAAAGTAGATCCGCCGCAACCGGTGTTCATCCCCCGCAAGACGAAATGAGTAGAGAGCGCGGGTGCGAAACAAGACTTCGAAAAGCGACAACAAACAAGCAGTCACCCAAGGAAGCCATCATGCAAAGCAGCAGGAATTATCAGACACTCAGTCAACGGACACTGGCAATCCTGATCCTGAAAATCGCCGTAGCAGCCGTGTTGCTCATCACCGCATCCGCGTGGGCGCAGAGCTTCCGTGGATCCATCCGCGGTACCGTGACCGACCCCACCGGCAGCGTAATCGCCGGAGCGAAAGTCACCGCAAAAAATATCGCCACCGGCCTGCAACGCGAAGCCACCACCGGCGAGGACGGAGCCTACGTCCTCGCCGAACTGCCCGCCGGCGAATACACGGTCACAGCGGAATCCGCCGCGCTCTCGCCATCGGCGCAGAACGTGCAAGTCAACGTCGGGCTGGACACAACCGCGAATTTTGACCTGACCAGAGTGCAACAACGGAAGGAGCAGTTGACCGTGACCGCGGAAGCGCCGGTCGTGGAAACGACGCGTGATGTTCTCGGCCAGGTAGTAGAGCGGCGACTGGTGAACGAACTCCCGCTGAACGGGCGCGATTTTGGCAAGCTGGTGGCGCTCACTCCAGGCACCACGGTTGACCCCTCGGGAGTTGCGGGGACGGAAGGAGGGTTCGGGCAGTTCAACATCAACGGCAACCGCGACCGCTCCAACAACTACACCCTGGATGGCACCGACGACAACGATCCCTACTTCAATAACTCAGCGCTGAATCAGGCCGGTATCGGCGGCGCTCCCGCCGCGCTGCTGCCCGTTGAGGCCATTCAGGAATTCAACTTGCAGTCGCAGTTCGGCCCTGAATACGGCAGGAACAGCGGTTCGGTGGTAAACATCGTCACTCGTTCCGGAACGAACCAACTGCATGGCTCCGCTTTCGATTTCCTCCGGAACAGCGCCTTGGACGCGCGTAATTACTTCAACACGGAATCCCGGAAATCCGTATTCCAGAACAACAACTTCGGCGGCGCATTGGGCGGACCGATCGTCAAAGACAAGACTTTTTTCTTTGGCGCATACGAAGGAGAGCGCGAGCGCGTGGGATCGGACTTTCTGTTGCTGGTCCCCACCCAAACCGAAATCTCTCAGGCGCGTTCGATCGCACAGGGTCTTAACGGTGGTGTGATCAATCCCGGCCTCGATGCAATTCTCGGTTTTTATCCGCAGAGCAACACTAATACCTTGGCCAGTTCGGCGAGTGACCAGAACAGTGGCGATAATCTGATCGTAAAAGTGGATCACACCCTTTCCAATCGAGAGGCTCTTACCGGACGCTACGCCTTTGCGCGGAATTATCAGGTGTTTCCTTTGGGTTCCCCGGGTGGCTATGGCACCGGATCGCGACTGGCCGCCTTCTCGCAAACCTCGCCAACTCGCGTTCAGATACTCTCTCTCAGTTGGCTTTCCACCTTTTCTTCTTCCAAGATCAACGAAGTTCGCTTTGGCTACAGCCGTTATCGCACCTCGTTCAGCTCGCTGAACGCAGATTGGAATCCGGAGGCGAACGGCCTCAATCTCGGCACCGCCAAGCTAGGACTGCCCGAGTTCGACTTTACCGGGATCGAAAACCTCGGCGCGATCGGCTATAGCGTTCCCCGCGGGCGCACCAGCCAGACTTACCAGATCCTCGATAACTTCACCTGGTTGCAAGGCAAGCACACCTTCAAGTTCGGCGGGGAGTTCCGCCGCGCGGCTGTCGATAACTTCAATGACAACCTGGAGCGCGGAATTTTCCAGTTCACAGCGGGCGTCGGGCTGAGCTCAGACCCAATCGTCGACTCTCTGGCGGACTTCTATACCGGCGGCTCGCAGGACATCAACGACTGCTGCACTTCCGTTTCTGTCGACACCGGGAACACTCAGCGCACCACCTACAACAACGGCTTCAGCTTCTTTGCGCAGGACGACTACCGCCTCGCGCCAACCTTTACTTTGAATGCGGGATTGCGTTGGGAGTACTTCGGTCCGCTCAGCGAAAAGAACAATTTGCTCTCCAACTATGCGCCCGATGGAACCCTGGCCATGGTGGGCTCGCATGGCTTAAATGGACTCTACGAGCGGGATCTGCACGACTTCGGTCCACGCTTGGGCTTCGCATGGAACGTGCTTAAGAACACCGTGCTCCGCGGTGGCTACGGCATTTATTACGACTATGTGCCCCAGGATCTTCTCATCGCAAACTTCACCACCTCAGCTGGAGTGGCGACGAATCCGATCGGACCCCAGGCTGTGCTGCCCATGGACTTCAACTCGGCCGCTTTTAACGGCACCGATACGACCGATCCGATCATGACCGTAGCCACCAGCGGCCCCTACGACATTTTTGGGACTCCTCATAAGTTTCACAGTCCCTACACCCAGAACTTTAACCTGAACGTGCAGCAGAAATTGGCCGGGAACGCGTCTGCCGAAATCGGCTATGTCGGCAGCAAGGGGACCAAGTTGGTGCGCCTAACCGACGCCAACGAACCCGATGCTACCGATACCCGTCCCAACCCGAATTTTGATGCGATCGATTTGTTGACACCGATCAGTTCGTCCACCTACAGCGCATTGCAGACGACCTTGAGAATTCAGAACGCGCATCGCATCTCCGGCTTTGCCAGTTACAACTTTTCAAAGTCGCTCGACGACGCTTCCGATGGCATCGACTTCGCCCCCGCTGTCGCTTTCCCGCAAGACCCCAGCAATCTGAAGGCGGAGCATGGGCCTTCCTGCTTCGATACACGCCAACGTTTCACCGCAGCGATCAACTACGATCTGCCCGCGTGGCGCGCCCTTGGCAAACTCGGCTCGGGTTGGCAGTTGAACTGGATTGCCAGCCTGCAAAGTGGCCGCCCGATTCCAATCGTAACGGCCGAGGACACTAGCGGTCGCTACTACTACAACCAACGTCCTAACGTGGTTCCGGGAGTCAATCCAATTGTTCATAACTGGAGCCCCGCAACTGGTTACTTGAACCTGAATGCCTTTGCACAACCAGCCGACGGCACTTTTGGAAACCTCGGACGTAACTCTATCTATGGCCCGGGTTACAAGAACCTTGACTTCTCCTTCACCAAGAACACCCAGGTTACGGAGCGGTTAGGACTGCAACTGCGTGCCGAGTTCTTCAACATCCTGAACCACCCGAACTTCGCACAGCCCACGCACAGCTTGGTCCTGGGTGAAGCACCCTCGGGCGGCGCACTCACGCAAACTCCCGATGTGGCTCAGACCAATCCCGGTCTCGGCGGCGGCGGGCCGCGGGTGCTTCAACTGGCCTTGAAGGTGACCTTCTAAGCGGGCGGGTAGAGACGCGGCTTGCCGTGTCTCTTTTTCGAGAGGCAATCAGTCTATCCCGCTTTCTGCAACTCCGCTGCGATCCGCGGCAGCACGGCCCGCAGCAGCGCGATGAACTGTCCCATGACTCGCCGTCCCACTTCAAGCACTTCTTCGTGGACGAGCGCCTGATCGAGAATTCCGGCCGCCATGTTCGTCACGCACGAGATTGCCAGAACGTTCATCCCCATATGCCGCGCGGCGATCGCCTCCGGAACGGTTGACATGCCCACCAGATCGGCGCCGATGGTGCGCAAGTATCGAATCTCCGCCGGAGTTTCGTAACTCGGCCCCGCCAGCGCCGCGTACACGCCTTCGCGCGGCGGAATCGAAAGCTTCTTCGCTTCCTCCATCGCGATCTCGCGATAACGTTTGGCATACGTGTAACTCATGTCGGGGAAGCGCGGCCCAAAGCGTTCGTCATTCGCGCCGGTCAGCGGATTCTGCCCTTGCAGATTGATGTGATCGCGCAGAATGACCAGCGCGCCCTGTCCGTACTCGACGTTAATGCCCCCGGCGGCGTTGGTGAGAATCAAAGCGCGTATGCCGGCTCGCCCGAGAACCCGCGTCGGAAAGGCGACTTCAGCCGCAGGATAGCCTTCATACAGATGCACCCGTCCCTGCATCACCGCAACCGGAACATTGCCCGATTTGCCAATCACCAGCTGTCCGGCATGACCAATCGCCGTCGAACGCGGAAACGTTGGAATGTGGGCATACGGAATGCGGACGGCGTCGCTAAGCTCGTCGGCAAACGATCCCAATCCAGAGCCAAGTACAAGCCCGATCTGCGGACGCAGCGCAGTCTGCGAAAGCACAAACGCCGCCGCCGATTCAGCGCGAGGAAACAAGTCTGGAGCCATAAAAAATCACGTAGGGGCGGACGCATTCGTCCGCCCAGCCAGGCAAAGCCCGGCAGTGCCCTAAAACCTCTTCTCAAACTCAGCGAAAGCTCGCTCTAATTGCCACTGCACGCGGGCGCGCTCATTCGCCGCCAACCACTTCTCACATCTTCCAGAAACACGATCGCCCGACGATCCATCGTCCGAGCAAGCCGCCGCCCGGCGCCACTCGCGCCCATCGCTCCACAGACTATCACCCAAAATGAAACTGTGTTCCAGGCTAGCGCGCGCCATACGTTTCAACTCGCCATAAGACAAGCCATAAGTCTCCACCGCCCGCAGATATTCGTGCGTCATATCGCTGCGTGACACGCCCTCGTCGTCGGTAGCCAGCGCCACCGGCACTCCGTATTTCAAATACACCGGCAGCGGATGCCGGTCGCCGCTCACGCCCAGAATGACGTCGTTCGAAGTCAGACAAATCTCAACCAGCACATTCTTTTTCGCCATTTCCTGCAGCAGTCCAATCGGGTCGTGTTCGCTCATAACGGCCACGCCATGCCCAATCCGCTCCGCGCCGCCGCGCTCAATCGATTCGCGAATGTGAAACCGCAAGCCCTCCGGTGGAACCAGCCCCATCGCCAACTCATCGGCGTGCAACGACACGTGCGTCGCCGGATAGAACTTGTGCAACGCCTCGATGATCCGCATGTGCAGATCGAAGTCGTGCATCGGCACATAATAATCTTCCGGCATCACCAGGTTGAATCCGACAAACCGCGCATCGGCCTTAGTCATCTCGAAACCTAGCAATATCTGCGCGAAAACCTGCTCTCGCGGCAGGCCCCGGAGTACCTGGTACAAATAGCGGATCGTGACCCCGCATCCCGGAGCAGCCTGCGCCATCCCGCAATGCAGCACTTCTTTCTCGCGGGCTTCATCGGAATCAAGTTGGCTGCGCACCGACGCCACCACATCCGCCATTCCGCCCGCCAGCAGTTTGTCGCGAAGTTTGCCGAAATCCTCGTCCGATCCAACGTCCCATCCAATCTTGTCGCCCAGCATCGCCGCCTTCGCCCCGTCGGCCGTGTTCATCACCTCCACGTATTGCAGATGGTCGGCCGCCGCCCGCGACGCGACTTCGGCGAACGCATCGCCGACGTGCTTCTCCATCGCCGGACCAAACTTCTCGAACGTAGCAAAAAAATGATCGTGCCCCGATTCCTCCGCAGCATGCCAGTTGCGCATCGACCACGCGTCGATCAACTGGTCGTAGAGAATGTGATCCTGATAGGCGCAGCGCACCGAGGGCTTGTTCTTGTAAGGCTCGCAGGAATCGCAAGCCGCGCGAATCAGCTTCGAAGTGCTGCGGTCCACGCAGAGAGCGTTCTCTGACGCCCAATCGATGAAGCTCTCCGCATAAATCGCGCCGCTCAGGTGGACATGCAGGTCGCCGCCCTTGGGCATCTGCTGCAAGAATGCCAGCAGCAACCCCGGCTGATACCGCACCGCGTCAAAATACTTCGCCGTCTTCTCTTCCGGGCTCTGCGCCCGAGAGATTTGCGCCGCTGAAAGAAGGGTCAAGAAACATACGACCGCGGCCAAACGCAAGCTTCGCATCACAAAGGGCCTCCAGACACCCATCCATCCACCGTGGAATTGTAAAGAAAGCGGCTGCAGGACGGAAGCGTCCCGATAAGAACCGGACCCCGACGTGCGGAAACGTCAGTATTCATGCGGGTGGAACATCGATTTGCACAGTCACAGTCGAATGTCCATTTCGGATGAGAGCAGAAGCTCGACCGGGAAAATCCGCGAAAAATTGCATGGATGCTGGGGATTTCGCAGTCGCGCGCCGGCGATTGCACCATTTCCGTGTCACCCCGCTGTGCATGAGCTGCACTCCATTGATGAATAAGAAGTTACAGACGCATGAATTTCGTTGACGTTAAAAATGAGAGTGGTAAAACCATAATCGTTCTTTGACACGTTCTGAAGTTTTTCCGGTTGGTGCAGCGTCCGGGGCTCAAGCGTAGTCACTCAGACAACCGCGAGGTGAGTTTGGGAGGGCGAGCAAGGGTCTATAGCTAAGCGCTGGTCGAGGAGAACAGGAGCCTCTGTTGAAGGCAGGATAGAGTCCCGAGGCGTTGGACTGATTTATCCGGTTGGCGGTGAGCCCGGAGCCCGAGCAAAGATCGGCTTACAATGAACCCGCAAGGGAGTTGTAGGAAAAGGTCAGCAAGGGTCTAAACGCGAGCTACTGGCCGAGAGGAATGAGTTCAACATCACCTCGGGACTCTCTACGTTTTAGGCAGATTAATCAGATTGTGTGGGGACGGGCGCCCTCGCCCGTCCAAGCCGAGCGAAGCTCGGCAGCCCGCTGCGAAATGAGCATCACCTCACCGCAAGTGCCGAAGCTCGAAAGCTCTTCCCGAACTGCTCAGCCCAGGCAAGGCAATCCGCCCGATCCGGCACGGGCCTAAGCACGCGCTCCGGATACTCGTCATAAGTGCGCCCATCAAGCAACCGGCCATTCTTAGCCTTGCGCACGCCGCCCCATTGTTTAAAGAAGAAAGGCACGCCCTGAGCAAGGCACTGCTGACGAATGGAGGTAACCCACTCCCGCTTCATCGGACGCGCCCCCGGCCCACTCTCGCCCCCAACAATCACCCAAGTAATGCCCGACAGATCGATTTCGCCGAGGTCCTCCAAAAGCGGCTCAATCGACAGAAAGCGAACCTTAGCCGGAGCGAGCCGCAGATGATCGACACGGGGCAACCCATGTTTCCGATCCTCCACGCTGACACCCCACCAAATATTCTCCAGCTCCGCCGCAAACCGTAACCGCCCCGAGAGCAACGCCAGCAGCCTCTCCGACCGCTTAGTCAGCACCTGATAAGTGTGCCAATTCGCCGTAGCCATCACCCGCGAGACGGCTTCAGCATAGTCATCTGGCA
>CAVRNL010000118.1:0-12720 GCA_963722485.1 uncultured Acidobacteriaceae bacterium | reverse complement strand
GTGATCGTAGGCCTGCTCTTTCTGATCGTCCATGCCATTTGGCTGAGGTATTTTGCCAAGCCAAAAGAATTTGTTAGCGACGCTCCTCCCCAAGTCGCTGCGCGGATACCCAAGCACGTTCCCCGGCACTCGCTGGTGGCGCGGATGTTTCACTGGGTCATGGCAGCGTCTATGCTCACTCTGCTGTTTACCGCCTTCCTTCCGAAGGTCGGCGTCCAGTTTCAGTGGGTGACTTATCATTGGATCGCCGGCGCCGTGTTAACTGTCTCAATTCTTTTCCACGTCATTCACGCTTCCTTCTGGCTTGATTTTTGGTCGATCTGGCCCGACAGAACGGATGTGGAAGATGCGCGCAGAAGACTTCTCCGATTTTTCGGACAGTCCGCGCCGCCGCCGCGAAAGTTCGCCAAATATCCGCTGGAGAACAAACTCTTCCACGGCGTCATCATCCTGTGCGGCCTGTCGGTGATCGTTACCGGCGTCTTCATGATGTTTCGCATTCGCACCATCTTCTTCCCCCGGAATCCCTATCTATTCGGCGACATGACCTGGGGCCTGATGTACGTACTGCACGGATTGGCGGGTGTGGGATTGATTGCGCTAATAATGATGCACGTCTATTTCGGACTTCGCCCGGAGAAACTCCCGATCACGAAATCGATGATCTTCGGTTGGATGGATCGCGACTTTTATCTGCAAGAGCATGATCCCCAGCGCTGGGTAGTCGAGACATCTCCTTCATCACCGCCTTCGGTATCGACAGTCACCCGAATCGAAGGCCGAGGACTAACCGATGCTGGCTGAGATCTCGAATCGTTGCAACGCTGTCGAAGAGTGTTACGAGTTTATGCTCGCCTACGCCGCCCAGGGTCTGCCCAGCGACCAGGGCAGCAAGTCGGGTGGACAAGTCCGTGAATTCCTGCAACGCGCCGTGAAAGCCTTAACGGATCTTGCCGAAACTTGTGCGCTGGCAGTCAAGGAGGAAGGCCTTGAGCCCGCCGACAAATACTTGGCCTTCTTTGCCGTGCTCGACCGCGACGCTCGCGATTCTCTAGCCGCGATAGAGCTGGTTCTAGCCCAACCCGTCATCAGCTCCCAATTGATCGACAATCTGAATGCCTCGATCCATCTTCGCGCACTGCTCACCGACCTGTTTTTGGTGGATGAGATCGTGAAGAAGCAACCCAACCCGGCAGCGCAGGTAGTCGCCAGCGACAGCCAGTAAAGCGCCGCGGCAGCTCAGTCGAGCGCTTTGTGGAAGCGGAGGACAGCGGCCGTGAGTAGGCTGATTCCCAGGCCGGCCATGGCGGCCATCTGCGGCCACAGAATCTCCATGCCCACACCCTTCAGATAAGTGCCGCGTAGCACGACCAAAAAATACCTCAGCGGGCTAAGGTAGGTGAGATATTGCAGCCACTGCGGCATGGTACTGATGGGGAATCCAAAGCCAGAGAAAGTGATGGCGGGCATAATAAAGAAGAAGGCGGTCACCATCGCCTGTTGCTGAGTGGAAGACACGGTCGAGATCAACAGGCCCACGCCCAACATACACAGCAGAAAAAGAATCGCGCCCGCGAACAGCACCAGAATCTGACCCCGAAACGGAACCTGGAACCACAGCGTTCCTACCGTCGCAATCAGCGAAACGTCAAACAGGCCAATCAGAAAAAAGGGCAGCGTCTTACCGAGGATGAACTCCGCCGGGCGGATGGGCGTTACCATGATCTGCTCGAGCGTGCCGATCTCGCGTTCGCGAACCACGGCAAACGCCGTCAAAGTAACCACGAGCACAAGAGTAAGACTACCGACGATTCCGGGTATGAAAAACCAGCGGCTCCTGAGGTCGGGGTTGTACCACGGCCGCGGTTCGAGTTGCACCGAGGGGATTTGCTCCAACATTTGCGGCGAGATGCGGCCGATGCGGTCCTTCTGGTAGTCCTGGGCGAAGCCGAGTGCGATCTGCGTGATGTAACCGGAGGCAATCAGGGCGGTGTTCGAATTGGTGGCATCGACGATCACTTGCAGCGGCGCGGTCTGCCCCTTGCGCAGTTTCTGGGCGAAGCCGGCATTGATCTCGAGACCGACGGTAGCCTCTCCTCGATCGATGAGATCGCCGATCTGGCGGTAGTCCGTCAACTCGCGTTGCACGTCAAAATAAGGGCTGGAGGAAAAGCGGGAGATCAGATCGCGGCTCTCCTGGCTATGGTCGAGATCGAGCACAACCGTTGGCACATGATGAATCTCGAAGGTGGCGGCGTATCCAAAGATCAGCATCTGGATAATCGGCGGAGCGAACAACACGAAGCGTGTGCGCTTGTCGCGGAAGACTTGGATGAACTCCTTGATCAACATCTGCTTCAGCCGCGCCAGCATAGCTTCTCCTCTCCTTTACGCCAGCCGCTTATGGAACGAATGGGTGGCGAGCATTGCCAGCACGAGTGTGAACACAGCCAGGGGAACCAGGTCGGCATAGAGCAGAGCCGTAGGCGACCCCTTGAGAAATATTTTTTTCAACACCGAGACGTAGTAGCGCGCCGGCATGATGCGAGTGATCCACTGCAGCACGATCGGCATTTGCTCAATCGAATATAGGAATCCAGACAACAGGAAAGCGGGCAGGAAGGTGATGAGCAGCGCGATCTGACTCGCCGCGAGCTGACTTTTCGCAATCACGGAAATAAAGAATCCGAGCGAAAGCACGACCACCATGAACATGGCGGAACTAACCAGCAAAGTTATGAAAGAACCGCGGAACGGAACTTGGAACCAGTAGATGGCGATCAGAGCGCAGACGATGACGTCGAACATTCCGATGGCGAAATAGGGCGTCAGCTTGCCCAGCATGATCTCCAGCGGAGTGACCGGAGTTGAAATCAACTGCTCCATGGTGCCGCGTTCCCATTCGCGCGCGATGGTAAGCGAGGTGAGGAACGCCCCGATCACAGACATCACCAGCGCCAGCACGCCGGGCACGATAAATGCGCTGCTCTCGAGATCCTCGTTATACCAGGTGCGGGTTTCAACACTGACGGAAGCAGGCTGGGTGGGTTGGCCATGGTTGCGAAGCCAGTCGAGTTGAACATCCGACGAGTAACCTTGGACCACCGCTTGGGCATACCCGATGAGGACATTGGCCGTGTTGTCATCCGAGCCGTCAACGAGCGCCTGTACCTGGGTTGGAAGGCCGTTGCGCAGGCGCTCGGAGAAATCCCACGGGACAACGATCCCCATTTTGGCGTGGCCATCGTCGATCGACCGGGTTAGCGCGGGATAGTCGTTCACAACCCGCACAACGTCGAAGTACGCGCTGGCCTGGAAGCGCTTCAACAGATCCTGACTCTGCTGGCTGCCGTCGCGGTCATACACATAAACCGGCAGTCCCTTGAGATCGAGATTGACACCGTAACCAAACAGAAGCACCAGAACGACCGGCATAATCAAGACAATGATCAGACTGCGCGCGTCGCGAAGGATCTGGACGACCTCTTTATGAGCCACGGCCAGGAAGCGAGTGAAGCTCATGCTGTCCGTTCCTTTTCCGAATCGTGCGCAGTTGTAAGAGAGACGAAAACGTCTTCCAGACTGGGACGTATCTTTTCCATATGCCCAACCTTGATGTTGCGATCCGACAGATACTTCTGAACCTGCGGGATCGCAGCGGCAGCATCGCGCACCACCAGGTGCAGAGCGTTGCCGAAAACCGCAGCGTCGATTACATCCGTATCGGATTGCAGAACTTCCACTGCGCTGCCGAGCGGCTCGCACTCGACCAGGAGCAGTTCGCCTTTCATCGATTTCTGCTTTAGCTCGGAAGGCGTGCCCAGCGCGACTATCTTTCCGCGAAAGATCAGCGCCAGACGGTTGCAGTATTCCGCCTCTTCCATGTAATGCGTGGTCACAAAGACGGTCACGCCCTCCTCCGCCATCTGGTGAATCAGGTCCCAAAACTGGCGCCGCGATATCGGATCGACTCCGGAAGTCGGCTCATCCAGAAAGATGACAGGCGGTTTGTGCAGCACTGCGCAGCCCAGGGCGAGGCGTTGCTTCCACCCGCCGGGAAGCGTGCCGGTAATCAGATTCTCCTGCCCTTTGAGGTTTGCCATGTCCAGCGCCCATTCGATGCGCTCGCCGAGTTTGATTGCAGGCACGCTATAGAGGCCGGCAAACAAGCGTATGTTCTCGATCACCTTGAGATCGTTGTAGAGAGAAAACTTTTGCGACATGTAACCGATGTTCTGGCGCACGGACTCAGGCTCACGGCCAATGTCATATCCGGCCACCAGCGCACGGCCCGATGTAGGCCTCAGCAAACCGCAGAGCATGCGGATAGTAGTAGACTTGCCCGCGCCATTCGGTCCGAGGAAACCAAATACTTCGCCCTTGCGAATCTTGAGATTGATGCGATCGACGGCCACAAAATCACCGAACCGCTTGACCAGATCCTCGATCACAACCGAATTGTTGTCCTCAGGCATGTGATGACGCTCCACTGCTGACCGCATCGACGAAGAGATCCTCAATCGTGGGCGTGACTTGTTGAATCGCGTCGAATGGAACGTGCGCGTCCTTCAGCCGAGCATCGAATTCGGGGATGCGGCGAGCCGCATCGTCCACCACGACGTGCAGCCCATCGCCGGTCAACACCAGACTTGAAATCCCAGCCGCGTGCTCCAATTGTTCACGCGATCTACGTGGATCGGACGAGGTGACCGACAAAACTCCTTTGCCCAGCTTGGCCTTGAGATTCGCAGGCGTGTCGCAGAAGAGCAGCTTACCCTGATGGAGTAAAGCGACGCGATGACAGCGCTCCGCTTCGTCGAGGTAGGCGGTGGAAGTGAGGATCGCCACTCCCTCTGCGGCGAGTTCATAAAGGATGCGCCAGAAGTCGCGCCGCGAAACGGGATCGACGCCCGTAGTCGGCTCATCCAACAGGATCACCTTGGGCCGGTGAATGAGAGCGCAGACCAGGCCCAGCTTCTGCTTCATGCCGCCGGAGAGTCTCCCGGCGAGCCGCTTGCGGAATTCGCTCATGCCCGCTGCCTGTAAAAGTTGTGTGGAACGCTCTTCGCGCTCAGCCTTCTTCACTCCGAACAGATCGGCATAGAAGCGAATATTTTCATCGACCGTGAGGTCCTCATAAAGTCCAAAGCGCTGCGGCATGTAGCTGAGGTGATGCTTGGCGCCTTCAGGATCGTGAACCACGTCGAAGCCGGCGACGCTGGCCGTCCCTTCATCGGGCGGCATGATCCCCGCAAGCATGCGGAGCGTAGTCGTTTTCCCGGCGCCATCGGGACCGACCAGGCCAAAGATTTCGCTCGCGCGCACGTCAAAGCTCAAGTGATCGACCGCGCGCACGCCCGGAAAGCTCTTGGTAAGTCCCCCGGCAACGATCGCGGTTTGAGACTGCTCCGTCATTACTTCTCCCGCGTCGTTCCCGGCTGGCCTGTGTTGGCCACGGCGAGATCGATGTGAGCGTCCGCGGGCATGCCGGGCTTAAGTTCGTGATTGGGATTGTCGATGTCGATCTTGATGCGATAGACGAGGGTGACGCGCTCTTTGTAGGTCTGAACGCTCTTGGGAGTGAACTCGGCACTCGACGAGATAAATGACACACGTCCGCGGTACTGCTTGCCGGGATAAGTGTCGGTAGTGACGGTTGCTTCCTGGCCCCAGCGTATACGGCCTAGATCGGTTTCGGCGATATACGCGCGCAACCAGACGTGATCGAGATCGGCGAGCGTGACCACCGGAGTGCCGGGAGCGACCACTTCTCCAAGTTCAGTTTGGCGCACTGTGATCACACCGGCGGAAGGTGCGCGGAGCGTGGTGTAGTCCAACGTGACTCGCGATAGCCCCAAATTAGCGTGGGCTTCCTTGAGATTGGCGCGAGCGATCGCAATGTCTTCTTTGCGGCTGCCCTCGACGGCTTCGTTATAACGCTGTTGCACGGCCCGGAACGTCGCCTCGGCACGCTTCAGCGCGGTCTCGGCGAGGTCGCGGTCCTGCGCAGAGACCTCATCTTTGCTGAAGAGGCGCTGGGCGCGCTCGTAGTCGAGTTTCTTCTCCTGCAGATCGGCTTGCGCATCGAGCGTGGTTTGATGCGATGCCTTCACTTCCTGCTCGCGGGTTCCAGCGAGCGTGAGCGCGAGGTTCGATTCGCGCACGTGAACCGTGGCCTCGTCGATCCGCACCTTCTGCCTGTAATCGGCGTCATCCAGGCGCGCGAGTAACGCGCCTTGCTCAACCGACTGGCCCTCCTCGACCGGCAGATCGACGACGCGCCCCTGCACCTTGAAGCTCACCAGGCTCTCATGCGCTTCGATATTGCCCGAGAGCGTGAGCTGATTCTCGGGCTCCGATTTTTTGGTCAGACGCGGATAAAAATACACACCGGCAGCGATCGCCGCCGCCAACAGGATCAGAATCGGTATAAGTCGCTTCATAGCTTAAAACCTCGCGGGCGTGAACATTGAGTCGCAACATGGCTCACAGCCCGCCCGGCAAATCGCTTACGGATTCCCCATATACTGCCCAATGTTCTTCTCCGTATCCCCCACAGCCCGCGCCAGCGCGAACTTCGCGTCGGCGTGGCTGGAGACGGCTAGAATGTAGTTCTCCTGTGCGCGCGCAAGTTCATCCTGGGCAGTGACCACTTCCACGTTATTGGTCGTGCCCGCTTGAAAACGATCCCGCGAGAGTTCGAGTTCGCGCTGCGCCAGATCCTGTCCTTCCTTTGCGACCGCGACTTGTTCGGCCGCGGAATCGAGATTCAGCAACGCCTCTTGGATGTCCTCTTCAATGCCGCGCCGCAAATCCGCGATTTGATCGTCGATGCGTTTGACGCGGCTGGCAAGTTCCTGCGCCTCGCCGCTGCGATCGCGATCAAATACCGTAAAGTCGATCTGGCCTTGAATCATGCCCGTGCCCTGCACGCCTCCAATGCTGCGGCCAATCCCGCCATAGTTCCCGTTGACGCTAACTTTTGGATAGTAGCGGGCGCGGCTGGCGCGTTGCTGCTCGACCAATCCCTGACGCTGCATGGCCAGCGACAAATAATCAGGGCGAGTGAGGACTGCCGAAGGCACAAGGCTCTCGGCCTGAGGCTGGATTAGAGGCTGATACTGGAGCGGCTCGGCAAGTTCCAAAGGCGTGCTCGGTCTCATGCCCAGGTTGCGCGCGAGCGAGAGCAGCGATTGTTTGTACTGGTTTTGCGCCACCAGCAGAGCCTGTTTATCATTCGCCAACTGAACCTGCGAACGCAGCACATCCACGCCCGTCGCAGTTCCAGCGTCATGCCGGTCTTTTGCCAGCTTGTACAGAGCATCCGAGTCGGTCACTCGGGATTGGGCGGCATCGACACGCGCCGCGGCCGACTGGGCATTGAGATAGAGGCTGGCAATTGCACGGATGATGAGATCGCGCGCATCCTGGTAATCCATTTCGCCGGCGTCAAGGGCGCGTTCGCTGGCCTTCCACCCGCGGTAGCTCTGGAGATCGACGATGTTCTGTTCCGCATAGACGCGGAAATCGTAATTGGAAAACGGACCAACCACCGCGGGGACGCCACGTATCGAGATCCCGAAAGCGCTCAAGGAGCGGTTCTGATAGTTGGCATAGCTCTGCGCGCGTACCTGTGGAAGCAGCGCCGCCGACAAGCGGCGCACACGCGTGCCCTCGGCTTCCTCGACTCGTGTATCGGCGACGAGCACGTTGAGATTGGCCTGCAGCGCCTTCTGAATCGCATCGCGCAACGTGAGGCGGTAGGGCGCCGGTTCCTGGGCCACGCCGATCGCGCCGCAGATCAGGATGGCCAGCCCGAGGATGACAGCAGTACGAAAATTGCACTTCATCGCTTTTGCTCGTTAGCTCTTGTTCCCAGTTTCCGTTCGTAATCCGAGATGGCGATTGCCCTCCAAAAGTGTTGAAAGCTTTCTTCGATCCAAGTTGCGAGCGCCGGCTGGCCCTGCAGCGACCAGAGCAGAACTGTTCCCATGAATGCCTGCTGGAGCTGAAGTGCAACCTTCTCTCTTTTCAAGCGAGGATCGATCTCTCCGCGCTTTTGCCCCGCCGCCACAATCCGCGCGATCATCTTGCGCCCTTCGGAAAAGTTGCAGTCGATAAGCCCACGAACCGCCTTGCTCGCGAGAAATGCCGAGATCAGCGCCCGCGCGAGATCGGGACTGTGTCCGGGCTCTTCGGCGACGCGAAGCGACAGACGGTGCAGCACCGAGTAAATGGTTTGCTTCCCAGCCTCAGCCAGCGTCACCGCTTCTCTCACCTTGCCCAGCTGAATTTCCGCCATCACACTCAGCACGTGGTCTTTGCTCTCGAAATAGTTGAAGAAGGTGCCCTTGCCGACATCCGCGGCTTCGGTGATGTCTTCCACCGTGACATTGGGAAAGCCGCGCTCGGCAAAAAGCTGCAGCGCGCACCGGAACAGCCGCAGACGAGTCTCGGCGGCGCGGCGCTGGCGGCGCCCCATGCCCTGCAAGTGAGGGAGGTTCTCGGAGGCGCCAGCTTCGATGAGAGAGGTGGGATGAAATGTCTGACTGATATTCATTTACGACTATAACTCATATACGACCAACAGCCATATTATTGAGCGGAGACTCCGATTTGTCAAGGCCAGATTGCACTGAGCTGGATTGCACCGAAAAATGGCTGGAAACTGCCTAGGCGCGCGCTTTGTCGATCACCGCATCCCAGATGCCCTTGGATTTGAGCACGAGTTCAACCGCTTCGCGCACCGCGCCGTGGCCGGCAAGGGCTTTCGTAGTGTAGTGCGCGGCGCTTTGTACTTCGGGGACGGCATCGCCCACGGCAACGGCGAGGCCAGCGCGCCGCATCAAGGGAATATCCGGAAGATCGTCGCCGATATAAGCGACCGCGGAATCGGAGACCCCGGCTTTTTGCAGAATTTCTTCATAGGCCGGCATTTTCAATGGCTGTTTCATGTAGACAAATTCCATCTTCATTTCCTGGGCCCGCCGAACGAGCGCCGCACTTTCTCGGCCGGTAATAAAGCCCGTACGCAGGCCGGCGGTGCGCGCCAGGGTCAGGCCCTGGCCGTCGTGCGCATCAAACGTCTTGATTTCCAGGGTGGTGCCGTCGGTTTGCGAGAGCAGCGTAACGCTGCCGTCCGTCATCGTGCCGTCCACGTCCATGAGGAGAAGTTCGATTTGCGCGGCGCGTTTCCTAAGTGCGGGAGAGATTTTGAGCACACCAGCCAAAGCAGCCTCCAGAAAACAGGTGAAGGGAGAGTCTAAGTCAAAGCCCGGTTATGCCGCCAGCGGGTCTGCCTTACTTGCCAGAAAAGTGTTCAATTTTGAACAGACAGACGCTCTTCGTTTGCTTAAATTTTATGATCATACCTGCGACCTGCGGAAGGGCGATTTCAACCCAGATCGGGCGTCAGGATATAGTAAAATTGTTGTGTCTTGCGTGTTTCACACGTCGGCCTAGGGCGAGCCAAACCAACTTGTAACTATTTAGAGGAGATGTGGCCATGGACTCCCCCATTGTGTTGTGCATCGACGACCTTCCTCAAGTATTGGCGCTTCGCAAGGCGACTCTCGAATCTCATGGTTATTGCGTCAAGGTCGCGTCGAGCGGCCGCACCGCGCTGAAGCTGTTGAAGGAAACGCCGGTCTCGGCCGTCCTATTGGAGTACAAACTGGAAGGCATGGACGCCGAGGCCATCGCCTGCCATATCAAGAAGCGGTTTCCCAGCCTGCCGATCATCCTGCTTTCAGCATACTCCGACATGCCAGAGCGCATCTTATGGTTGGTGGATGAATACGTAATGAAGAGCGAGCTGCCGGAACGCCTGGTGCCGATCCTCGAACGAGCGGCACCCCCGCTCAGGCTCGCACCGCGGTCTCACGAACCGCGCCAGCGTAGCGCAGCGGCAGCGTGAGAACGCCGCCGCTTGCGGTCATGGCAGTGGGTTGCGTAGGATTTTGCCGAGGAGGTTCAAGAGCATGAACGTTTTCCAAACTGCCGCCGGATTCGCATCGCCTCGATTGGTCAAGCAGGGTTTGGTTTCCCTATTATTTTTTGCTCTGTTGTTCGCGGCATGCCCTCAGAACCTGCTGGCTGCTCAGGACGCGCAGGCCCCGGCCCAAGATGCGCAAGCTCCGGAGCAGCAGGCGCAGGCGCCCCCATATGCACAACAGACTCCCGAGCAGTTGCAGCGCTTGGTAGCGCCGATCGCGCTCTATCCCGACTCGCTGGTGGCGCAGATCCTGGCGGCGTCCACCTTTCCCGAGCAAGTCGTCGAGGCCGACCGATGGGTGCAAGAGCATCCTGATCTGAAGGGCGACGCTCTGGGGCAAGCCGTGGACCAGCAACCCTGGGACCCGAGCGTCAAGGCGCTCGCTGCATTTCCATCCGTCCTTGGAAATATGGACAAGAACCTCTCCTGGACGTCCTCGCTAGGCGACGCCTACTTCAACCAGCAAGCGGATGTGATGGATGCGGTACAGGTGATGCGCCACAAAGCGGAAGCGGCCGGCGCTCTTAAGAGTACACCGCAGGAAGTCGTAAAGACGGACGGCCCGGATGTTGATATTGAGCCCGCCAGTCCCGATGTGGTTTATGTGCCGGCGTACAATCCCTGGCTGGTTTATGGATATCCCATCGTAGCGTGGCCGGGATGGTACCCGTATCCCGGAATCTGGTTTGGCGGTCCGTACCTGCAGTTCGGACTCGGCTTCGGAATCGGTTGGTACGGAGGCTTCGGATGGGGCTGGGGTCATTGGGGATTCGATTGGCATAACCGATACGCCATGTACAACCATGGCAGGTACTACTCCGGGAGCAGAACGTTTTATAACCGGAGCAATTTTTCCCGAGGAGGCGCGCGTGGCGGATTTAACGGCGCGCGCGGGGGAGTCGCCAACCGTCCAGGCGCAACCGCCAGGCCCTTCGAGGGAAACCGGCAGGCGGCACGAGGCTACGCTGCACCCCGCGGTCAGAGCGGCGTCCGCTCGGGCGCCTACAGCGGCTACGACCATGGGGGACAGACCAAGAGCTATTCCTCTCGCGGCGCCGCCAGCGTAGGCGGCGGAGGCGCGCGTGGCGGCGGTGGATCTCGTGGCGGCGGCGGCGGACGTCATTGATCGAAATGCGGTCATGTTCCTGGCAGTTTGAAAATTTCGGAAAATGGAGTGAAGCCAAATGCGGCGAACCAAGCTGAATTTCGACAAATTTCATTGGGCCAGCCTTCCGCTCGTGTGGCACATTTTTCGTTAGCCGCGGTCGCCATCCTATTTGCCATGTGTCTTCCCGTCCTTTCCATGGCGCAGCAACCGGGCCAGAAGACGTTTTCATCGCCAGAAGACGCCAGCAACGCACTGGTCGCGGCTACGCAGAGTAACGACGAAAAAGCCATGCTCGAGATCCTTGGACCCGACGGAAAGCAAATCGTTTCCTCGGGAGACGAAGCCGAGGACGCGGAGAGCCGCGCTAATTTCGTAAAGCGATATCAGGAAATGCACCGTCTGGTGAAAGAACCGGATGGAACCACTGTCCTGTATATTGGCGCCAAGAATTGGCCCACGCCCATACCGCTCGTGAATAAAGGCAATTCTTGGTATTTCGACACCCAGGCGGGCAAGAAGGAAATTTTGTACCGGCGCATTGGCCGGAATGAAATATCGGCCATTCGGGTTTGCCAGGAACTCGTGGCAGCGCAAAAAGAATTCTATTCCGCACAGCACAACGAGTATGCGCAGAAAATCTTCAGCGATGAAGGGCAGCATAATGGCCTTTATTGGAAAGCTGCCGATGGCGAGCCTCAGAGCCCCATCGGGCCGCTAGTGGCATCGGCCGTTGCCAAGGGCTATGCCAAGAGTCCAGACGGCGCTCCCACTCCTTACCGTGGCTACTATTACCTCATCTTGACCCGTCAGGGAAAAAATGGCCCCGGGGGCGCGAGGAGTTACGTGGTAAACGGCAAAATGACAGAGGGTTTCGCTTTCGTGGCCTATCCGGCGGAATACAGGTCGTCCGGCGTGATGACTTTCATCGTTAACCAGGATGGAGTCGTGTATGAGAAGGATCTCGGCAAGAAGACCGAGGTTCTCGCCAAAGCCATAACGGAATACAACCCCAATGCCAGTTGGCAAAAGTCTGAAGACCAGCAGGAGGAGACCGCCAGCGAACAGCAAACCAAGTAAGAGGCATACTGTCGCGGCCCCTACCAGGCTGCACGAAATCCGATGCCCCTTTTAGGGAAAAGTTCCTGGGCTCCCCCCGTGCACCCCTGTGGTTTGTGCTTTCTGCCGACACTTGATCAGAGTTTCCTGAAGGGGCTAGGTACGGAAATCCGACTTTTTGCACAGCCTGCCAAAGATTTCTCAACTGCACGGCGCTGCAACCGCAGTCGCGAAGAACTAATACTCGACCTATACTGAAAAATCCGTCGACGAGGAAGGTGGAACCATGCCCAGTAACTCAGAAAACCAAATCACCATCTCGCCGCTCGCTGGCAAACCGGCGCCGAAGGAGATGCTGATCGACGTCGTTCGCCTGGAGAAGGATTACTTCGAGCGCCATCCAGACCTGCATGATCCCAATCAGTTGGTCAGCTTCGGCACCAGCGGACACCGCGGCTCGCCTCTGCAAGGCACGTTCACCGAAGCGCATATCCTCGCAATTACGCAGGCGATCTGTGATTACCGGCGAGAGCAGGGAACCGGCGGCCCGCTCTACATCAGA
>CAVRNL010000117.1:0-11094 GCA_963722485.1 uncultured Acidobacteriaceae bacterium | reverse complement strand
CCTCCAGATTCCAGTAGGCTTTGGCAACGTAAGCGTCGAGCGCCACCGGGTCGTTCCGGCCACCAGCGTCTTTTTGAGCACGACATCTTCGAGGTTTCCGCCGGTCGGACCGTTCCGTATGAGCACGCGATAGCAATCGATCATGGTCAAGGTTGGGCGCACGAAGTCGGCGAGGTCGACGAGACTCTCGTCGATCTTCTGATGAAGTTGATGGCGGGGGCCGCCGAGAATGCCATACCAATTTTTCATGCCTAGGGTGGCGCCGGAAAGGCTGTGATGCTTGGCGATTGGGATGTTGATGATTTTGTCGGCATTCAGGAAGGGATCGAAAACCGGCCAATTACTTAGAACGCTGCCCTCGAGGTTCACGTCTTTGAAGCGGGCAGGATCGGGAAGAATGACCTCCGCGCCCGCGCGGCGCGCCGCCTCCGCAATGCCGGACCGTTCGAAGCACCGGCGCGGATCGTTGCAGCTAACGTCGGTCACGATGACCCGCTTCGCTCCCGCATTCAGGCACTGCTGCACAACCTCGGCGACCACGGCAGGATTTGTATTTGCCGCCTGCTCCGGAGTGCGGTCCCATGCGATGTTCGGTTTGACGAGAACGATGTCGGCCCGGGAGACGAAACGGCGCATGCCGCCCAGTTCCTCGATCGCCGACCGGGCCAGTTGAGCGGGATCGTCCCCTTGTATGATGGCCATCTCGGGCAAACTCAGATCGGCCGCTACGGTATGACTGCGCTTGAGATTCATTGCCAAGGCGGCCACAGGCCGAACGCTGTGCTCGCTGAGCCAGAAACCCAAGCCGGCAGCGCCCGCGGAAACTCCACCGAGGCGGAGCAGTTTGATGAGCGCCTCGCGACGACTTAGCACTGTGCTCTCAGTGGGCGGCATACTCGTTTCCCTGCCTTTGCTTTTCAAAAGAAAGTAAATTCTAATTCTTCTCCGGTGGAATTGTCTGTGGCGTTCCTCACAACCGCGAGTTCGTGGCGCCCTGCGTCTGGGATAAGGTTCGGAACAAGGGCCGCTCTGGCCCTGCTTGGATTCACCGCCGTCATCGGCCAGATCGTTCTCATGCGAGAACTCATTGTCGTGTTCAACGGGAATGAGATCTCGATGGGAATCATGCTGGCTACGTGGCTTTTGTGGACCGCTGCCGGAAGCAGCCTGGGCAGCCTCGTACTGGGCCGAAGCAATGCTCGCAAGGCGGTTGCGGTGCTCGAGTGCCTGCTCGGCGGGAGCTTGCTGCCCACGGTCTGGGCGGTCCGCGCGTCCAAGGCTTTTTTCCAGACGGTGCCGGGCGAACTAGCCGGTCCCGTGCCGATGCTGCTCACCTCCCTTATTTGCCTCAGTGTGTTTTGCGTTCTCTCCGGGTGCCTGTTCGTTGTGGCTACGCGGATGTACAGACAGATGTACGGAGAGAATCACGAAGAAAAGTGTGGACCTGAGCGCGCGGTCTCCCTTTCTGTCGCGTCGAGCTCGGCTTACTTATTTGAGGCTGCCGGCTCCGCCTTGGGCGGGATCGTGGCCAGCGTCGTGTTACTGCGCTTTCTTGATTCCTTTCAGATCGCCATCGTCGTCGCGCTCTTGAATCTATGTATGGCTGCAATCCTATTATTCGGAACGGGGCATAAACAAGTCTTGGCAGTTGCTCTGGTTGGCGTATGTCTGGCGGTTCCTCTTCTTGTCTATGCTGCGCCAGCTTTAGCCCGGTCTTCGCAGGCGCGCCTATGGCGGGGATTTCACTTATTGGAGTCTCGTAACTCGATTTATGGAAACTTGGCCGTCATCGAGACCGGCAGTATACGTAGTATCTACGACAACGGCGTGATCCTGGCCAGTGTGCCCGATGAGGCTGCCGCCGAAGAAGCGGTCCATTACGCGCTCCTGGAGCATCCTGCGCCGAGAAAAATTCTGCTGATCGGCGGCGGCGCGAACGGCAGCGTGGTCCAAGTCCTGAAGCATCCGACGGTCGAGCGCGTCGACTATGTGGAGCTCGATCCCATGCTCATCGACATGGCGAGGCGGTTCTTCCCCGCGCAGGCAGCTCCTTTTGCCGCAGATCGTACGAGTGAAGATCCTCGCGTTCACATCCATTACGCCGACGGCCGGCTCTATCTCAAAACGTCTCGCGACCAGTTTGACGAGATCATTCTCGATCTGCCCGACCCGCAAACCGCGCAGTTGAACCGGTTCTACACGGCCGAATTCTTTCGCTCCGCCAGCGAACATCTGGCGGCGGGAGGATTGCTCGCGCTGCAACTGCGCGCGTCTGAGGATTACATCAGCCCGGAGCGCGCCGAGTTCCTACGCTGCATTCATCGCAGCTTGCGCCAAGTCTTTCCTTATGTCGGCGAAATTCCCGGCGAGACCATCCATTTCTTTGGCGCGCTGCAGCCCGGTCTCCTAAGCGACGATCCGCAACTGCTGATTGCAAGGCTGCAGGCGCGGAATCTGCAGACTTTATATGTGCGGGAATATTTCATCCCGTTTCGCATGATGCCGGACCGCATGGCACAGGTTCGCGATATGCTGCGGCCGTTGCCCGAAACGCCCGTCAATCACGACTTCGAGCCGATCGCGTATTACTTCGACATTGTGCTCTGGAGCGCACAATTCAAACTAGGCTACTCGCGCTGGTTCCAGGCTGCGGCGCACTTCGCTTTCGTTCGCATCGTCGTAAGCGCCCTTGCCGTTCTGTTGTCGGTGGCGATTCTTCTGGCGTACGTGCCTACTCGCGAAAAATGCGCGCGCGCTTCCGCGCTTTTCTGCATGGCGACAACCGGTTTTACCCTGATGGCTCTCCAGATCTTTTTGCTGCTGGCATTCCAGTCTGTCTACGGCTACGTGTACCATCAGCTCGCAATTTTGATCGCCATGTTTATGGCGGGCATCGCGGTTGGGACTTGGCTGGGCATGCGCAGCGTCCGCTCCGGCGGGCATTTGCCATCACTAGTAACAGTGCCAGCACCCGCACCATTCCGCGCCATCGCCGTCATTCAGTTCCTTCTCGCTCTTTCGGGGCCGGTGCTGATCTTCCTGGTTCGCCTGCTCTCGCAAACTTCCAGCGGAACCCGAACGTTGTTGACAGCGCAGTTTGTTTTCCCCGGCTTGGCCGTCTTGGGCGGAATGTTAGGTGGCTATCAATTTCCCGTCGCCACGGAAATCTACCTTGGCGAGAGCCGTCTGAAAGCGAGCGTGGGCACAGGCGTCGGAGTACTTTATGCCCTCGACCTGTTCGGCGGGTGTGTGGGGGCCGTGCTGCTGAGCACTTACCTCATCCCGGTGTTTGGCTTCTGGAAAACGGCGTGGCTCAGTGCGGCGGTGAACCTGGCTCCTGCGCTGCTGGCCGTCCGGGTGGCCCTGGAGTCAAGGGCGTATCGGGCGTAAGCGCCTGGGGCTGTGCGTCTCCGAACACGACGGCGGTGAACTCGAAGATATCTGTGTTCTCATCCTTCCAGCAATTGGCGCGCATCCCCGCTTTGGCGCAGGTTTCTTCGAGGAACTGCTGCCGACCCCATTTTTGTTCCACCGGAACTTGCGGAAGCAGAAGGCCCTCGTGGGTGTCATTCTTCATCAGCAGGCCGTGCTGACCGACTTTGATCTGTCGAACGTCGAGCACGCGCCGCAGTGGAGAGAGCACCGAGATTTCGTATTCGAGCTGCGGCAATTCCGCAACCGATACAGGTTGGAAACGAGGGTCGCGCAGAGCGGCAAATGTGGCCGTGTCGCGCACGGTCAGGTATAAGGGCTTCAGCGACGATGTGTATCCAATGCAGCCGCGCAATTCTCCCGACTTTTTCAGCGTCACGAACGCGCCGCGCTCCTGATTCAGCAATTCGCTCGAACTTGCATCGGCTTCGTAAGGCTTTCCTTCGCGCACAGCGTGCTCGACCGACTTGCGGGCCAAAGCCAGGAGTTCGCTCTTTTCATGCCCGGTCAGCGAAAACGGCTTCCCCACTGGCTTTCCGCCTGGCGTCTTCAAGAAGACGTCGGCGCTGTAACCGACAACGCGCGAATGGTCTCCGGTGACGTCGCCGGTGTTGGCATATTTCAGCACCCTGGCCTCATTCGCTCCCATTCGTTCCGCGGCAATCATGGCGGCGACGATGGGCGCGCCGCCACAGGCTTCCCAGATGCGCGCCTGGAAGTTGTTCGACATGCTGAAGTAGTCCCACTCCTGGAGCGCGTTCAGCGTCTTATGGTCGATCTTCACCGCGTCATCGTATGTGTGATAGTGCGACAAATCGGAACTGGCGACGATCAGCGTGTCTTGTCCCTGAATCAGTTTTGCCAGGGCCACGCCCAGAGCGCGGCTGTTTTCGTAGCTCTGCTCTCCCATGACGATCGGCACCAGCGAAAAATCTCCCAGCACACGTTGCAGCCACGGCAACTGGACTTCGATCGCGTGTTCGGCGCCCTCTTTTGTGGGAGTGTGTCCGCGACTCGAGAGCTGGATGGTCGGACTCATTTTCGCCAACTGCGCGGCAAAAGCTTTGTCCACGCGGACCTCGCCGAGCGGGGTGGCATAGGCGTCGCCATCGTAAACCGAGGTGAAATCAAAATATTCGAAATGAGACGGCGCGATCACCACCACCCGCGAGAACTTGCGTCCCTTCAGCGCCGCGTAGGTGTAGGCAGCCACCGGGCCGGAGTATTGATACCCCGCATGAGGCGCGACGACTGCGAGGATCGGATCGTCGATCGGCGGCTGCGATGAAGAGGCGCGCGCCAGCAGGTCGTCGATCATCGTCGTGAGCGCCTTGGGGTCGGACGGATAGAAGCCGCCCGCTACCCCCGCCTGCCTCACCGCCTCCGGATTGCCGGCCAGGCAAGACTGCGGCGCTGCAACCAAAAAAGTCGCGAGGAACAAGGCCGTCGCCGAATAGATTCTGAAGCGCATTCCCAGATTCATACGAGAGAGACTCATATGCAAAACCTCCTCCGCGCTTATGCGTGCCAAATGCCCGGGATCGCCTGGCTGCAAAAAGGACAAGCGCCCTTGCGGATGAGCATCTGACTCGCCGTGAACCCCACGCGTTCCACCACCATGCGGCGGCACTTAGGGCAGTAAGTATTTTGTGCTGGATGTCCGGGCACATTGCCGACGTAAACGTAGTGCAGCCCCTCGGCATCGGCAATCGCCTTGGCCCTCTCCAAGGTTGGAATGGGCGTGATGGGCAGGTTCTTCAGAAGATATTCCGGATGAAATTGCGTGAAGTGTACGGGCACATCCACGCCCAGGTTCGTCTTCATCCATCGCGCCAGGCCTTGAAATTCGGCGTCGCTGTCGTTGAGAGTGGGTATCACTAAATAAACAACCTCCGTCCACTTGCCCATCTTTTTCAGTGCGACCAGCGTTTCCAGCACCGGCTTTAACTCCGCGGTGACGACATCCCGATAATACGATTCCGTGAACGCTTTCAGATCGATCTTGACCGCGTCCATCTTTCCATACGCCGTTTTCAACGCTTCGTTCTGGATGTAGCCATTCGACACGACCACGCTGCGGATGTCGGCTGCGTGTCCAGCATCGGCCGCATCCATGATGTACTCGCTGAAGATCACTGGCTCGCTGTAGGTGTAAGCGATCGTCGGACAACGATTCTGCCTTGCCATCTCGGCCACTGCTTTTGGAGGAGCGTACTCGGCCGGAACCTGTTCCGGGCGCACTTGCGAGATATCCCAGTTCTGGCAGAACTTGCAGTTCACATTGCAGCCCGCCGTCGCGATCGAGAACGCCAGCGTCCCCGGCAGGTAATGAAACAGGGGCTTCTTCTCGACCGGATCAACGTGCGCCGCGCACACGCGCGAGTGCACCAGCGAGTGGTAGATTCCTCCACGATTCTCGCGCACACCGCAATACCCGCGCTCGCGGTCTCCCACTGTGCATTCGCGCGGGCACAGCTTGCATTTCACTTTCTTGTTCGGAAGCTTTTCGTAAAACTTGGCTTCGACGGTGAATCGCGAGTCGTCCTGCGCGGGCTGGGCCGGCGATGCCATCGCGGGGAAGGGCAGAGCGAGACGGCTGAGGCCGCAAGTTGCTCCGGTCGTTATTCCGGCCATGGCCGCACATTTCAAAAACGAGCGGCGATCAAACGCGGACGCAGACGCAGACGCGGGGGTGGCCCTGGGCTTGGGATCTCGTTCGGCATCGGCATCCACATTCACAGAGCGAGCCATTTCGAACCTCAATCGCGCCGTCGTTTATAGGTTACTCGTCTACACCTCAAGCAGCGCGATTCGTTGCGGATCATTCGTGCCCAATCGATGCTGCGCATCCGCCGCGGTTGCGATGTAGCGGGGCGCACGGCCATCGGCTTCGAGCGTCTTCAATCCCTTTTCGGCGCGCTTGCGCTCGATGATGCGCCAGCCGGCGTAGTCGAGCGCCACCGGATCCTGCGAAACGATTACGGCATTTTCTTTCCAACTGTATTGCGGCTTGTATCCCGGTCCACCTTCAAAGCAGGCCGTCGTCGCGTCACAAATGGTCAAACGCATCTTTGTCCGGATCGCCGGCAACATATTCAGGTCCGCAATATATGGATTGCAGCCGTTGGGGTGATATTTGTTGGGATTGTGAATTACGCCATACATGTTCTTTAGCGCAATGGTGACGCCGGCGCCATCGTGATCCTTCAGCACGGGCACGTTGATGAGCGCATCGCAGCGCTCGGTCAGAATCTTGGAGAGCCGGCTGCCCACGCTGCCATACGCCGCCAGTTCGTTTTCGTATCCCACGCGATCGGTGCCGAAGCATTGCACCCTGTTTCCCTCAGTAACAACATGGAAACCAACATGCCCCATTTCGTCGGTATCGCGATCCCAAATCACGATATCGCTGGCTCTGATCCCCACCTCCTGCAGTCTTTCGCAAATGGCTTCGACCAGCGGAAGATTGCTGGACAAGCCCCGTCCCCCGAGCGCGTTTACCTTGATCCCCACTTTTTCTCCGGGACGAACCAGCTTTTTCCAGGGCTCGGCTGGATGATCCAACTCGAAGAGAGTTTGCATGGCACGATCGAGCAGGCCCAGAATCCGGCCAGAATCCACCGCGGTTCCGGCGCCACGCAGCATGGGATCGCGCGCGATTGCGACCCTCGATTTCAGGGGCAGAGAGGTGTGTTCCGCAGCTCCGAGCAACGCCGCCTTACCGGGCGTGCCGAGGATGATGCCGCCAGCCAGGCAATTCTTTAGGAAATCCCGCCGGCTCCTGTTGCTCCCGTGGTCCATAAGCGTTCTCAGTTCGGACAGTTTACGCCCGTATGCTGCCCTGGATTATCCATACTCCAACCGGCCTGCGTTTTCAGTGACCGGCAGCACACATCTTCCGATTGGCTCACTTTGCGAGCCGCTGCTCTATCGCGCGCGCCAACTCCAAGAGGGCCGGTTTAATCTCCGCTGAATCCTCATAAGCCGTGATGCGCACCAGATAAGGCCCTTTGCGGAAAACCAGGCTTTGGCTGTAGAGGCGAGCGGCGTCTCCCAGGCGAGGAGCGTCCGCATTCGCCGCCGGCTCGGATGCGAAAATCTCTTCAGCGCCGGCCGCGTTCCCCATGGTGTAAATGTCGACCACTGCGTCGGACTTGTCGTGAAACCTATAGTCGGCAGTGGACGCCTTTTGCACGCCCGCTTTCAGGTACCGCTCAGCCTCGCCGTCGATGTAATTCCACAGGTCGGCAGCCGCAAACGTGCGGATGTCGCCGGATCTCGCCCATCCGGCAGCCTCATTGGAAGCAGGGAACGGCGAGACGGAATTCTCCGCGCGCCGGTGGCAGGCGGCAGCTCCGAGAACCGCCAAACACAGGCCAACCAGCAAGCTACAGCGCCAAATTGTGAAATGCGGACTCACTCTGCCGTCTCCTTGCCCCGGCTGAGCAGAATCTGGTTGGTTCGGGAGCGGCTTTCGCCAATGCTGGTGACGTATACGGCTGGCCGATCCTGGAGCGGGCAGGCGTACTCGCAGGCTCCGCAGCCTACACATCGAGCGGGATCGAGGTAAGGTTGCTTCAGTTGCTTGACAATGCCTTCCGCATCCACCACTTCGGCAGGCTGGAGATAAATCGCCTTGGGCGAGGTGGGGCACCACTCCTCGCAAACAATGCACTCGGTTGCCATGGCCCAGGGCAGGCATCGGCCGCGGTCGTAGAACGCCGTACCCAACCGGATCGGCTTCGCATCCTGAATCGCGCTCGACGCCCAGCCCTTTTCTTTCGAGGTGATCTCCCAAATCGCGCCCGTGGGACAGACCTGCGAGCAGAGCACACAACTGGTTTCGCAGTAGCCAATCCGTGGAACCATGACCGGCGTCCACCAACCCTCCAGCCCCGCTTCGTTCCAGGCGGGATGCAGCGCGTTGTTGGGACAAGCCTTCATGCACTCCCCGCACCGTATGCAGCGGGAGAGGAAATATCCCTCGTCCAAGGCTCCGGGTGGGCGCAGCAATCGTTCGTGGTGCTCGGTGGCGAAGCCGGGTGTCGCGCGCATCAGCGGAACCAGAGCCGCTCCCGCTCCGAGTGACGTAAGCACCTTGCGCCGCTGGAGGTTTACACCGGCGGTTTCTTGCTTATAAAACAATTTGAACTGCAGGCCGTGCTCGGGACATTCACCCACACAATTGAAACAGAGATGACACTCCGGCTGACGCCATGGAACGCCGCCGATCGGATCGTCGCCGCCCTGGCAGCGCAACAGGCAGCGGTTGCAGTCTTTGCAGTACTCGGGGTTCTTCACCAGTCCGAGAACCGCCCAGCGCGACGCGATGCCCAGAAGCGCGCCGAGCGGGCAAAGAGCGCGGCACCAGAACCGGGTCACCCGAAAATTGAGTGCCAAAAGAAAAATAAAGATCGCGCCCAGCCAGATGCCTTGCCGGAAGTAAGGCTGCTTCAAGCTAAGGAGCAGCAGCCATCCGAAAATAAAGTGCAATACACTGCCCACGCTTTGCACCGGCCCGAATCGGCTGCCTTCCAGGCCGTATCGGCTGGCTTCCAGACTGTGCAGGACCGCGCGCAAGGCATAGCTGGTTCCCGGCAGGATCGACAACCCCAGCGATCGCACCAGCAAGGACAGAGGGTCCATCCACCCAACGACGCCCGTACCCATCAGAGCAGCCACCAGGAAGCCGAACAGGAGGTAATACTTCGTGGTCTGCCAGCGCTTGTACCGGTTCGATTCCAGCAACTGCTTTCCGCGCTTGCGCTCCGATCGCAGACTGCCGAAGAAGTGATGGAGCGAGCCCAGGGGGCAAATCCATCCGCAGAAAAAGCGCCCGAGAAACATGGTGGGAATCAGAATCACCAGGCTCCACAACAGCCCACGATACAGTGCGCGACTCGAAAGCACATTCGAAACTGCCACCAGCGGATCGATCTCGAAGAACCAGCGGATCGGATAGGGGAGCCGGATTTCATTGCCGGCCGCCTGTAGGGATCCCCGGAACTCGGTGTGCAGGAGAAGAAACAGAAACAATAGGAAGAAGACGATCTGCGAAAACCGGCGCAACGTTGTCATTTTGACAGGACGCATTCTGCTCTCTCATCGACGCCAGCAACTGGCAAGATTGCCTCTGCTGCGGCGTTATTGGACCGCGTACAAAACGGCGCACTCCATGTTCTATCCGGCAACGTTCCTTTTCTGTGAGCAGGATCACGTCTCTTGGTCCATGGTTGTCGGGCCTTCGCCAGACATCTTGCGGCGCGCCAGGTCAGAGGAAATGGGAGTGCCTCGCCCTGGCTCGATGATGTGAAGTCCAAAAATGCAGAGTCCGGGTCCATTGACCATCGTGAAGTGCCGGTAGCGACGACGCGGCTCATTACCGTCGTAACGTTCTCACCCCGAAAGTGCCAAGGTAGACTGCTGCAATAGGATACGGGCCGTGTCGCGCAGGGGGCGACTTGGCTATGCCGAACGGCGGACCACCTGAACCGCAACCCGGGCTTCGCAATCTGAGCCCGCTAAAGGAAGAATTGTCGGCAGCGCTGGCCGACGCCGTGCATGCGGGAGAATTCGTGTCCCCCGCCCCGCAGGAATGCCGGCTTGAGACGAACTTGCGGATCACCCGCGAACCTCGCTTCCGGAAGGAATCCGTGAAAACGTTGTCACAACCTGCACGTTCTGGCCATGATTCCGACAGCGTTTTGGCCAATGTCAATCGGGAACTCAGAAAGCTGGAGAAGCGCGACGGGGAGCTGTGGCTGATTGTGACGGCCGCTGGAATCCTGGTGGGAGCCGGGTTGCTTGCCGTCCTGTTGCCCTCCGCCTTCCTCAACTCCGGCAGTCTGCATTTTGAGATCACTGTATCGAGGCAACTGGCGTGCGGTCTGCTCGTGCTGTTGACCCTTGCCAATACCTACATCGTTTCCCGCCGCATCGAGTTTCGGCAATTACGGCAGAAGACGATCTCGACAGCGATGCAGAACGAGCTGATTCGCCTCCAGTCTTTTACCGACCCGCTGACGGAAATCTACAATCGCCGTTCGCTTGAGGAACTGGCCGGCCGTTTCATCGGCCAGGCAAGGCGCCTGGGAACCCCGCTCACTTTCCTGCTGATCGACCTGGACCGGTTCAAACAGGTCAATACTCGTTTTGGCCACCTGACCGGTGACTTTGTTCTGACCGAGATTGCCACATTGCTCAAAGGCTCGATCCGAGGCGCCGACGCTGCGATTCGTTACGGAGGCGACGAATTCCTCATCGCACTGTCGAACACCCACGCTCCCGCTGCCACGACTGTAGTCAATCGGATTCAGGCTTCCCTGGATGACTGGAATCAGTCGAGCAGTCTCGACGACTTTACGGTGAGCCTCAGTATCGGCAAAGCGGAGTGGACCGACGGCAAGACGCTCGACGAGGTGCTCGACCTTGCCGACCGAAATATGTTCGAAGAAAAAGTCCGCCACGCGCCGTTGTCTGAACCCGGGCATGGGGCGATCGGTTCCACTCTGCAACCGCGGCAATAGAAACCGTTGTGGCCAAGCGCCCAAATTTGTCGATCCAGCGCCGCCGGCATTCGCGCCACGTCACGGCGTTAGTATCGGGGAGTAATGGAAATCTAAAATCAGTACGATGAGTTGTTAGCGGCGGCAATAAAGATAG
>CAVRNL010000116.1:0-15756 GCA_963722485.1 uncultured Acidobacteriaceae bacterium | reverse complement strand
CGAAGGGCGGATCCTGGTGAATGACCGGCTGCTGTTCGACGCCGGCGCGGGCGTGAACCTGCCGCCGCGCCAGCGCCGGTGCGGATGCGTATTCCCGGATGACTCCCTGTTTCCGCACATGAGCCTGTTCGAGAATTTGTGGTTCGCCGCCGCACGGCTCCCGCGGCGCGCGCGCCGGCAGAAAGTCGGCGAGATGCTGGAACGGTTTCACCTGGAAAACCTCGGCGCGCGGCGCCCGTACGAGCTTTCCAGCGGCCAGCGGCAGCGCGGCTCGATCGCCCGGGCGCTGCCCTCGCAGCCCGCCCTGCTGCTGCTGGCCGATCAGCCGTGCGGGGCCTCGACGCGGCCCTGCGCATGGAGTTCTACGCGTTGCTCAGAGAGGTGCGCGGCGAGTTCGGGGTCCCCGTGGCGCCGGTCACTCATGACCTCGACGAAGCGCTCGAGCTCGGCGAGCCGATGCATGTTCTGGTGGCCGGCAAGATCGCGCAGAGCGGCGCCCCGCGGGAGATCCTCGCCGCCCCGGCCAGTGCCGCCGTGGCCCGCCTGATGGACTGCTACAACCTGTTGCGCGCCGAGATCTTGGCCATGGATCCAACCACCAACCGAGCCGCCTGCGCATCGCCGCCGCAGACGGCACGGAGTTCGAGATCATCGGGCCCAACTTTCCCGGGTTGCTCCTGGGCGCGAAGGTGACGCTGGCGCGCGAGGACGAAATCGAACACGGGCCCGAACTCACCGGCGGCGTCCAACTGCATTTGCGGCGCGTGGCCTGGCTCAGCCGCGGCGTGCGCGTGGATCTGAGCGGTGGGATCCACGTGGCGGTCGGCGAGGCGCCCGCCGGCGGCGTGTCCAAGCAGTGGAATGTTCGATTCCCACCGGAATCGCTGCGCGTGGTCAAGGCTTGACCGGCGCAGCCCGGCTGCGGCGGCGGCCGCTCAAGAACCGTGCCGCTGGGACGCGCGGTCCAGGTTACGGGAACCGATTTCCACACTGGCGCGCCTGTTCCAAGCTTCAAACCGCCTCAGCGGCCGCAGGGAACAGCCTCCACCGCAGCCGTTACTTCGCCTGAGCCGAAGGGGTGCACGGCTTCCAGGCGCAATTGCGAGGCGGATGCGGACGCATCGAATTCGAGCACATGAAGTTCCCGGAGGCAGAGTATCCAGTGGCGCAAGGCCTCCTGGGGCAGGTCCTCCTCGGCCCGCTCACTGAACCGGAAGCCGCCACATTCGCGGCTGAGGGAGATCCAGGGCTCAAGCCCCGCCGCATCGACGTGGCCGACGGTGAAAAGGTGCACCGCCCGGAAAACGGGACTCGACGGCGCATTGCAGGATCGCGGCGCTGAACTGCGGCCCTGGGTGGACCCTGGAGAGCCTCGTCCAGAACCACTCCCACATGGCCCGTGGAGTGCAATGCCCGGAGACGCTTCAGCATGGCCAGCACCAGATCCCCGGGTTCGGACGCCAGGTTGTCCTCCTGCGTCGAATTCTTCAGGTCCGCGGCCAGACGCACGCCGTCGGGCAGGAAGACGGGTGCGCGAACCGGCGCCGTCTCCGGTTCCACTGCCCCATCTGCCGACCCTGGAGCTGGCCGTGAATCCGTGTTCCGCGTGAACAGGCCGGAACGATAGAAGCCAACGGCACGCCACTCCCCATCGGGCAGGGTCATGAGCTGATCCAGGCTCTCCCGAATCCCCGGTGTCCTCTCGGAAGCGGCCCGCAGCGACAGCGGCAGCACCAGACCGACCGCCAGACGTTCCGGCGGCGGCGGCCGGCTGACCGTGTATTCCAACACGGGCGCCCCGTCAACCCAGGCGCGGAGATCCAAGGGCCGCAGTCCCGGCGCCAGCGGCTCGACGTCGACCTGACGGATGGAGACGAACGTCCGCAGCTTCTGTGCGGCAGTCCAATCCATGCGCACCACCCATAGCCTGAGCCTGCGTTTCCCGGCCTTCTGGCCCGCGTAACCCGGCTCGCGCTGGCCGGCGGAATGCCCGGGTTCCGTTTGCAGCTTCGCCAGCAGCGGCTCCAGACGCGGGTCCTGAATGACCTCCATCGCCCAGCGCGCCACGGCGCGATGGAGGGCTTGGGGCGAACCGGCCATTCTCGCCAGACCGGCCAGCGCCCGAGGATCGCCCAGCCGGTATAGCCCCACCAGGCCGTTGGCGCGGACGCGCGGCTGGGGATCGCGGAGCGCCTCCTCGAACACCAGCCGCGCCACCGGCTCGGCGCTGGTCCAGAGGTACTCCACGATGCTGGCGCGCAGGCGCGGGTCGGGATCCTCGCGGAAATGATTCCAGCACGTGCCGCCCATTGGGCAGGGACGAGCTCAGCAGCGCGGCCTTGGCCCGCAGGCGCGGTTCTTTGGCCTCCTTCAACCGGTTCAGGGCCGGCCCCAGGGCCACATAGCCGTTCAGGTGCACTACCGCGTCGAACAGGTACAGAATCTCTTCCGGCTGATCCAGGTTGCCGTCGTTGAGCAGCTCCATCAGACGCTGGAGGACGCGCACATGCAGGCGCGGCTCGTCGGCCCGCACCAGTGAAAGGAGCTCGCAGCAACGCTGGCGGCTGGTCGCATAAATCCCCTTCAGGACGGCCGACAGGCAGCCCTGCCGCTTCAGCAGACCGAGCAACAGCTTCGCCGACTCCTCCGGCAACGTCGCCCGGCGAGAGCGCCGCGACGGCCTCCTCCACGCAACCCAGGCGCCGCTCCTCGAGCCGCTCGCACAAACGCCGGAGTCCAGCCGATCCGGTCCTCGGGGAGCCGGACCAGACATTCCAGCAGATCGCTGGTGGTCGGCGTCACGCCCCTTATATCGGATCGTTGCTAGGAAACCATTAGAGGTGATCTATGAGATCCAGGTTGCGGCGGCCATCATGTGGCGGCCGCCGGGGCGTGCATCTCCTGCAGGCTCCATACCCGCAGCGGGTCGCGCCGCGCGGCTTTCAATCGCATCCGCGGCCGCGCGCGCGCCGCTCATGGTGGTGATGCACGGCACGCGACTCAGGGACCGGCGTTGCGGCGGATGGAGCGCTCGTCCTCGAAGGTGTGCGCACCGGTAGTGGTGTAAATCGCCAGTTGCAAGGCGCCCAGCCCTTCATCAGGTCCACCGCGTTGGGCCGGCCCTCGTTCACCTTGAAGACGGTCTGCACCTTGAGCCCGGCCGATTTGGAGCACCGACGCCGTGCCGCGCGTGGCGGCGAGCTCGAAGCCCATGGCCGGCGAGCCGCCGGGCGATCTCGACCGGCCTCCTGCTTGTGGCGGTCGTTGACGCTGAAAAACACGCGCACCCGATTTCGGCAGCGGTGCGCCGGCGCTGCGTTGCGCCTTATCGAAGGCTTCGCCGAAGTTGTCGCCGACGCCCATGACTTCGCCCGTCGAGCGCATTTCCGGCCCCAGCGCCGGATCGACCCCGGGGAATTTGCCGAATGGGAGCACGGGGCTCTTCACGCACACCTTCCGCACCGCCAGTACGCCCTCGATCTGCCCGCCGGTCAGGCTCCCCAGATCCTTCAGCTTCCGTCCCAACATCAGAGCCCACGGCGATTTTCGGCAGCGGGATGCCCGTCGCCTTGCTGACGTACGGCACCGTGCGCGAGGCGCGCGGGTTGACCTCCAGCACGAACACCTTGCCGTTCTGGATGGCGTATTGGACGTTCATCAGGCCGATCACGTTCAGCGCGCAGCGCCAGCTTTTCGGTGTGCCTGGCGGATCACCGCCAGCTCGGCCTTGGGGATGGACTGCGCCGGCAGCACGCACGAGCTGTCGCCGGAGTGCACTCCGGCCTCCTCGATGTGCTCCATGATGCCGCCGATCAGCACATCTTCGCCGTCCGCGAGCGCGTCCACGTCGATCTCGGTCGCGTCCTCCAGAAAGCGGTCGATCAGCACCGGGCGCTCCTGCGAAAACTGCACCGCCTCCTGCATGTAGCGCCGCACGGTGGCCTCTTCGTAGGCGATCACCATGGCCCGCCCGCCCAGCACGTAGCTCGGGCGCACCAGCACGGGGTAAGCAACACCAACTGAACCAAGCAGACGTAACAAAACCACTACGAAATATCAGACGCGCCACAACTCCCACAGGTTCCAAACGGCGGAGGCGCCCAGCAATCCACACAAGCCAGCTCTCACGAGCACGCTTTGTCGAGTCTCCAGCAGATCGGCGAACACCCCGCTGACGAAGACGAAGAGAAACACCAGCATGGTCAGATGAAATCCCAGCCCCGGAAAATCGGGAGCGCCCAGGGCCAAAATGAGCAACAATGCCGCGATCAGCAGGGGCGAGGTGTTGCCGAAATAGCGGGCGCGCTTCCATCCGACGTATGCAACAAGCGCCACGGGCAAGGCGAGCATCAGCGGAGGGCTGCCGGCGAAGATCGTTTGCCAAGCGTTACGGTAGGAGGCCAGCATCCTAAACGCGGCCGGTTCAAAGTTCATCCAGCACGCATGTAGCATTCCTTGCCAGAATAACGCTGGGTGGAAAAGGTAGGCGCTAAACAATAGCCCCAGGGCAACTGCGATTGCTGTGATCCAGATTGCAAGCACAGCGCGCGGTCGCACCGGCGCCACCCAGAACATGAGTGGCAAAATTACCAGCGCCAGCACTGCCAGAGAGAACTGGTTACCCGCTGCCAGCGCCAGAGACAACCCCAGCAGCAGAATGCGCCGCCAGTTCCACAGCACAACTTCGCGGGGAGCGTAGAGTGTGTGCGCCACCGCAATCGCAGTAAAGACGGTTCCGAATGCTCCCCACACTGCGCCCATTTCACCCAGACTCTGCGATCCAGCCACATTCACAATCATCGCCGGAGAAAAACAGTAGAGTGCGAGCGCGACATATCCCCCAGCATTGCCGTAAAGCCGGCGCGCGACATACCAAAGCGAGGCTCCAAGCATGACCCCGAAGAACATGTAAGGCGCCGCAGCCAGAAACGGCTGAAGGGAACCCGGCAACCACGAACCCGGACGCAACAGAAGCGGCGCGGCGGCGACGAGATAGTAGAGCGGTGAGCGGTCCTGATCGTATCCGTCGCGCTCGCGGAGATAACTTGCTCGCCCCGCAGACGGTGCTCCGGCGGTGGCTTTCGAGCCCAGCGCTTCGGGAGTTCCCGCAATAACGCCGCTTTCCCACTGCCGAAGGCCCTGTTCGATGCGCAGAGCCTGGTCGGAGTCCTGCGCCGCGGCATGCAGCGTTTGCACGCGCACCAGCCAGCCACACTGCAGAAGATAGGCCAGCAGCAGCGCTGCCGCCGCAAATTGCGGACCGCGGAAAGCATCGGAGTGAAGAAATCGTCGCAACATTTGCCCAACAGAGGGGACCGAGTGTTTTACCATGTCCGGGACAGCGTTGGATAACTAAAGATGGATACCAAACCGTTGTCCCCTTCTTCCGCCGAGCCGGAGCCGCCAGTCGCGGATGGCGCAAAGCTGGCTGCGTCTTCATCTTCACCGGAGTTGTTACCGGCGTCTCCGCTGTCGCCTGAATCGTCGTCTCTATCGTCGTCTCTATCAACGGCAGGCGCGCGGCGCGAGTTTCCATTACGCGATGTTTTTCTCGGCGCCAAGGGAATGTATCCGGGCACGCGCTGGCTAATTTATCTGGCCATGGGGTTTGTTGTTTTTCAATTGGAAGGCTGGCTGATATTGTCGCTCCGGTCGCATGTAAGCGTCCTCTGGTGGCGCATGATGATCGAAGCCAGCATGATGCTGGCCGCGATCTTGCCTGGCTTCGTGATGGCCCGTATCGAAGACCGGCCCTTCGGCGACTTCGGCCTGCCCGCTCGGCGCGCCTTCGGGCGAAATTTCTGGGTGGGGACGCTGTGGGGGATCGGATCGCTGAGCGTCCTGATGCTGGCGTTGCGCGGCGCGGGAGCGTTTGAGTTCGGCGGGTTGGCTTTGCACGGCGCGCGCATCTGGAGATTTGCCGCGTTTTACGCCGTGCTTTTTCTGCTCACCGGATTCTTTGAAGACTTCCTGATGCGCGGCTACTCGCAGTGGGTGCTCGCGCAGGGAATGCATTTCTGGCCGGCGGCGGCGCTTCTGTCGGTTGTGTTCGGATACATCCACGGTGGCAATCCGGGCGAAGCGAAAACAGGGCTGGTAGCGGCGGGAATGATCGGCTTTTTTTTGTGCCTGACGCTGCGCCGGACGGGCGATTTGTGGTGGGCTGTCGGCTTTCACATGGCGTGGGATTGGGGCGAAAGCTATCTGTACTCCGTTCCCGACAGCGGCGCGCTTTTGCCCGGGCACCTGATCAACTCCAGCCTGCACGGTCCCGAATGGCTAACGGGCGGCTCGGTTGGGCCGGAGGGTAGCTACCTCGTTTTCGTGGTGATCGGAGCGCTGTGGGTCCTGTTTGACCGGGCGTATCCGGAGGTGAAGTACGCCACCCCCCCACCCCCCTACCCCCCCACCCCCTCCGCATAGTGTCTGGAATCATGGGTTTAGGGACGCTTCCCGCCAAAGATTTGAATACAAAGGACTTATTGTCAAAGTATTCAGGAATAAGGGCTTAGCGGGATTGATCGCCATTTTCCCCGAAATTTGGCAGAAGTAGGGCTTCCTCATCGCCTCAATTTTGGCAATGATCTTCGATTGTCAAAGAGCGTGCACGAGACAAGCGCACCTAGGACCTGGCCCATCAGGGATCATTCTCGCATCGGGTGAGTTTGGCGTCTGTGACGGCGCACACCGGCTGATTGTGATGAAGGACGGCAAAGGCCCTGCTTCCGCGGACGGGTTGCGGCTTTCTGAGGAGTGGGCGTGGCGTTGCCAGCGATTCGCTTGTTCAATCTTCGAGGTTCCGAAACAATTTACCCTTCTTCTTGCGGAACATTCCCTCTCCACAGCATCGCTTGAAGCGTTTCCCGCTTCCGCATATGCAAGGAGAGTTTCGGGAAACGGTAGCGCGCTTGGATGCCCCGGATTCCACCGGGTACTCCTGCTCGCGCCCTGCGAAGGTCTGCACGTCTACAAAGATGCCAAGGTCTCTCTTAATAGCGCGGGCTTGTTCGTTTAGCTTTTCGTTCCACTCGGTCGCGTCGAGGTGCACAAAATCTTCCGACCGTCGGTCGTCGCCATCCAATGGCTCGGTAGCGATCCCAATGATGTGCTGGGCATCTGGACAATGCAGTTTCGCGACCTGGCAGTAGCCACGTAGCATCTCCCCCCGGACTCTGCGATAGTCCTTCTCCTCCACGCTGGAATAGCGGGGCAGCAAAAGAAACACGAAGTATGGGTCACCCGGCCGTGACGGCTTGAGAAGCCTGGAGGCTCGATAGTCGGCTGGTGTCTTTCCTAGCAACTCGTGGATTGAGCTCGCGAGCATCCTACGTCGCGTGCGATTCTCTCTGGCTAGCCAGCGAAATGACTTCTCTTGTTCGCTAATCTCGGGGTAATCAGCTTGGTACTGGGTGCCTGACATGAGGTGATGCAAAAACTGTTCAATCAATAAATCCCACGAGTAGGAAATGTGGTTGGCTTCTATCTGCGCCTTCCGCTCTTCGCTTCTCAAAAACTTTGCCCAGCGTCCTTCAGGAAAAAAAAGGCCGTCCGCGTCCTTGGGGAACACAAAATCGTGCTCACCCTCGTCGTTCAGGTTTCCCACGTATTCCGCTAGAAGTTCTTCCTCGCCGGTCGCGAGCACGTGCACTCCGCTTGTTAGGAGCTGTTCCTTTTTCGTCAGGTAGGCGACGAAGTCGCTGACGGTATCCAGATACGTCATCACGACATTTAGCGACGTATCGTCGAATACATGCACATAACCCTTAGCGGCGTCGATGCGACCGATGACAAACGGTTTCTTTAGATGTTCATTTCCGGCTAGGTATGTATCCAGCATCAAACTGCCGCTGCCGCCGAAGCGCTCTCGGCAAACCCGAGATGCGTCATGGGCAACGACGATGCGGTGAAAAATCGCGTTGGCGGGATCGGGAAGATCTATAGGAAAAGGAACTGCACAGGCTTTGTCTAGGAACAGCCGCTTCGGAAATTGTCGGATCCAGCGTTCAGCGCCCCAGACTTGCTGGGCAGACTTCAAAACGGCTTTCTTGAACCAGCGGCTCCAAGCAACTTCGAGACTGCTGGTGTCGAACTGAATGTGTTTATCGCTGAAAATGATGACGTGATTCTCAAAAACCACGAGCAGGTCGGCTACTTCTTTGCCGTCGCCCTTGCCTCCGGGGCGACCCTGGTCACGGAAAACACCCGGATAACTCCAGAGCGACAAGAAACTATGGTCGCACAACCGTTTCAGGTATCTTTCTGATGCGGTGACGCCGTCGGAGCGGGTCACGGTTTGCGGCTTGGCGTTATTAGGTGCGTCTTCGAACGGGGCGGCCACCTTCGCGTCTTTTTGGTTGTCGGGTGCCATTTTAGCCACTTATCCCGATCCCACGCTGATTGTTGCGTTGCCTGCCGCGGCAACTGGCGACGCTTGCTTGGACGGGCGAGGCGCCCGTCCCCACACAATCACAACCAAAATCAACAGCGGCGGGCGAGGGCGCCCGCCCCACACCACCTAGATATCCAAATTCTTCACGTCCAGCGCGTTGTCTTCGATGAATTTCCTGCGGGCTTCCACGTCTTCGCCCATTAGCGTGGTGAAGATGGTTTCGCACTCGGCTATGTCTTCTAGCCTCACTTGCAAGAGCGTGCGGCGCTCTGGATCCATGGTGGTTTCCCAGAGTTGTTCGGCGGTCATTTCTCCGAGGCCTTTGTAGCGCTGCACGGTGTACTCCTTGCGGCCTTCGTTCAGGACGTAGTCGAAAAGTTCGCGCGCAGTATTTTTCTCTACGATCTCGGGTTCTTTCGCTCTTACTCTAAGCGCTGGCGGCTTGCCGGACGTTTTCTGCGCCTTTTCGGCTTCTTCCTTTTCGGAGGCGCTCAGGTTCTCGGCCTCGTCATTGCTTTCGACTTCGTCTTCGCTCGCGTCTTCATTCTTGCCGTCAGTCTTATCCGCATTGGCCTTCGCCTTTGCGGGTTTCGGGACGCTCTCGACCACGAAGGGCGGTTCGAGATATTGCTCGATCTGCTTGAACTTGGCGATAAGTTGCCGGCATTCCGGAGTCGCGGCCAGTTCCCAGTTGACGATGTGCTCGGCGCCTTGCGCGTTCACGAAGATCAGCGCCCAGAGATTATGTTCTTCGTCGAAGCGCGTCTCCACGCTCTTCAGCTTCAAATCTTTTTGCCGGCGCTTGAGTTCCTTTTCGAGCTTCTCGATTTTCTTGGGCGGAGTATTCTTGTCGCCTTCGAAATCGGCGCGCTTGGCTAAGTCCAACTTAGGCAGCAGCGCGGTGATCTGCTCTTCGCGTATGCGCTTGTTTAGCTTGTCGAGAAATCCGAGATACTCGTTCAGCACGGTGATGAACTTAGTCAACGCCGCGCCTTCCAGCTTGGCCGCGCCTTCGCCGTAGCGGATGACCAGGCCATCGGAGGCGCGCTTCACCATGACCTTGACGAACTCCTTCTCGTCCTTGATGTACTGGTGCGACTTGCCCTTCCGTATGCCGAAGAGCGGCGGCTGCGCGATGTAGACGTTGCTGCGCTTGATCAGCTCCTGCATGTGCCGGAAGAAAAACGTCAGCAGCAGGGTGCGGATGTGCGAGCCGTCCACGTCGGCGTCGGTCATCAAAATAATCTTGCCATAGCGAACTTTCGTCGGATCGAAGTCTTCCTTCGAGATGCCGGTGCCGAGCGCGGTGATCAGGCAGCGAATTTCCTCGTGGGCGAGCATCTTGTCGTAGCGCGCTTTTTCCACGTTCAGAATTTTTCCCTTGAGCGGGAGGATGGCTTGAAAGCGGCGGTCGCGGCCCTGTTTGGCGGTGCCGCCTGCGGATTCTCCTTCGACCAGGAAAAGCTCGCAGCGGTTGGGATCGCGCTCCGAGCAGTCGGCTAGTTTGCCGGGAAGTCCTCCGCCATCGAGCGCGCCTTTGCGGCGGGTCAAATCGCGGGCTTTGCGGGCGGCTTCGCGGGCGCGCGCGGCGTCAATGGCTTTGTTGATAATTTTGCGGGCGACGGCGGTGTTCTGCTCGAAGAACGCTCCCAGCTTTTCGTTGACTACGGCCTGCACTATGCCGGCTATGTCGGAATTCAGCTTGCCTTTGGTCTGGCCTTCGAACTGTGGCTGCGGCAGCTTTACGCTGATGACGGCGACCAATCCCTCGCGGACGTCATCTCCGGTTAGATTTTCTTTTACGTCTTTGAACAGGCCCATCTGCTGCCCGGCATAGTTGATGGTGCGGGTCAGCGAGGTGCGGAAGCCGGAGAGATGCGTGCCGCCATCGACAGTGTTGATGTTGTTGGCAAAACTGAAAACGGATTCCGAGTAGGCGTCGTTGTATTGCAGGCCGATCTCGATGTGCACCTGATCTTTGTCGGCTTCCATGTAGATCGGTTTGTCGTGGAGCGTCTGCTTGCCGCGATTCAGATGCTTGATGAATTCGGCGATCCCGCCGTTGTACTTGAACTCGGCGCGCTTGGCTTCGTTGGTCTTGGAGTCGGTCTGGCGCTCGTCGGTGAGCGTGATGACCAGGCCTTTGTTCAGGAATGCCAGTTCGCGCAAGCGCTGCGAGAGCGTGTCGAAGTTGTATTCGAGGGTGGTGGTAAAAATCGATTTGTCGGGCACGAAGTGAACTTTGGTGCCCGTCTTGATTTTGGCCGCACCGGTTTTCCTGAGTTTGCTGGTGGGCTCGCCTTTCGAGTAAGTCTGCTCCCAAGTGAAACCGTCGCGCCAGATTTCGAGATCTAGTTCTTCGCTTAGCGCGTTGACGCAACTTACTCCTACTCCGTGCAACCCTCCGGAAACTTTGTAGGAGTTACTGTCGAACTTACCGCCCGCGTGCAGCGTGGTCATTACGACCTGCGCGGCAGGAATCTTTTCGCCGTCGATATCCATGTTGTCGACGGGAATGCCGCGCCCGTTGTCGACTACGGTGATGGAGTTGTCGAGATGGATGGTGACGTCTATTTTGTCGGCGTATCCGGCTAGCGCTTCGTCGACCGAGTTGTCGACGACTTCGTAGACCAGGTGATGCAGGCCGAGTTCTCCGGTCGAGCCGATGTACATGGCGGGACGCTTGCGCACGGCTTCCATGCCGCCGAGGACTTTGATGGAATCGGCGTTGTAGTCTCCGTTGGGTTTGCCGTTCTTATTCTGCGCGTCGTTGTTGGCGTCAACGGTCTTCCCATCAACGAGTTCGGGTTGCAGTTCTTTGGTGGCCATTCTGCTCCGTGGAGAATGCCGGATCGGACACCTGGCTGGAGGGACGATTCCGGGAGTGCTCGGGTGAGCTCAACTTATTGAATTTTCTGCTATTTAGCTGTCACCAGAGCTCCATGTATTTTAACACAAACGGCGGTTGTTTTGAGGCCGGAATCGAGACCATAAACTGCGCTTTTTGTTGCTCTTAGGGACGTGGTTTGAAGTGCAATCCGGCTACGCGCACGGGGACGAATTTTAGTTCGGATGTGAAGACGATTTTGCGGCGCCGAAGTGCAGACCGTCCATCAGGTCGTCGAGTTCATCTTCACTGCCGGCGATGAAGGTAAACGAAATGATCCGGCCTTTCGTGAGCAGGACGAGCGTGCACTGGCGCATGGTAAGTTTATCGCCGATCGGCTTGATAAAGTCAGCGCGCAGCAGTTGCCGCCCTTCAACTTCCAGCGCATACGGCTCGCCGTCAGCTTTGAAGCCTTTGGCGGTCGCGAGTTCCGTAAGCGGGCCAAGGTAGTCTTCGGCCTTCTTGAGGCCGGGATAGGACGCTGCGCTCTCGGAGGCGATCACGACGGCAGAGTTGACGGTGTCTCCGGTGGCCCCGGGAGGACGCTCGAAGGCCGCCAGCAGGACTTCTGATTTACCCGCCTGATTTCCCTCTTGCATCTCTTTGGTGCGATCGACCCAGCCATAGGGAAACCGAAAGCGGAATCCGAAAGTGGAGTTTTGGTAAAGCTGAGTGTCTTCGCTAGGCGTCGCGGCGGGCTTGGCAATGGGCGCGGCTTTGGGTTGCGTCTGCGCTGTGACGAAAAGGCTCTGGGCAATCACCACCATCGTGAATAGGGCGCGACCCATGGACTTGATCAACTTGAAATCAGTTTACATACTTTTGGATCGCAGGGTTGCTTACTTATCCATATGGTGACTTGCGGGGACGCCCGTCGCTGCAATTACACTGCGCTACTCCACGAACATACAATCTCCGTAAGAATAGAATCGATACCCCGCCTCGACCGCGTGCCGGTACGCGGCCATCACCAACTCTTTGCCGCCCAGCGCGCAAACCAGCATCAGTAGAGTGGATTGCGGCAGATGGAAGTTCGTCAGTAGGGCGTCTACGATGCGAAAGCGATAGCCTGGATAGATGAACACATCCGCCTCGCCTCGCCCGGCTTCTACCTGATCTTCGCTGGCCCGTTCCCCAGTAAGCGCGGCAGCGTACTCCAAGGCGCGAACCGTGGTTGTGCCCACGGCCACCACGCGCCGCTTCTCGGCTTTCGCCTGGTTGATGGCTTGCGCCGCTTCCACTGGAATCTCGTACCACTCCCGATGCAATTTGTGATCTTCCACTTTTTCCACTCGCACCGGCTGAAAAGTGCCGAGGCCGACGTGCAGCGTGATCTCGGCAATTTCAATCCCGCGTCCGCGAATCCGCTCCAGGATCTCCGGCGTGAAGTGCAGACCGGCCGTGGGCGCCGCCACTGATCCCCGCGCCTGAGCGTATACAGTCTGGTAGCGCTCTTTGTCCCTATGCTCGTCCGTTGCCCGGTCGCTATCGCCATCGTTGTCGCGGTGAATGTAGGGCGGAAGCGGCACATGTCCAATGCGCTCGACGCGGGCAAAGAAATCGGTGACCGGGGCGAAGCGGATTCGCCGTTCCCCAAAGCTGCCGCGCTCGGTGACCTCGGCTTCCAGTTCGGCTGGCGCACCCTCGGATGCGTCGCCAAAGTGGAGTTTTTCGCCGATCCCGATCTTCCGCCCGGGCCGTACCAGACACTCCCACTCATTGGGATCGTCCGCCAACTGGCGTGTCAGAAGGACTTCGATCCGCCCGCGCAGAAAGTCTCGTGCCGCCGGATTCCGCGCACTCAGGGGATGCGCCCGCTGTCCGCTCCGGTGGCCGTAGAGACGGGCAGGAAACACGCGCGTATTGTTCAAGACCAGCAGGTCGTCGGACCGCAGCAATTCGGGGAATTCGCGAAATACCCGACTTTGCCAACTCCCCGGGTTTCGATGCAGGTGGAGCAGGCGCGATCCAGCGCGGTCCGCCAACGGCTGCTGCGCAATGCATTGGGGCGGTAAATCGTACTGGAAGTCTGAGACGAGCATCGAGGAGATTATAGGGTTTGAGGGCAATCTCCCCACCAGACGCTTCGTCTTCCCGAATGCGTCGTCGTCTCTTTTCTTTTCTTTACACAATTTTGACGTACAAATGGTTGTAAGGCTTCCGAGGCGTGCGGTAACATAACGACGCGGGGTTTTAATGGCTGGTTCTAATGGCTAAGGACCGTCAACATCGACTTTCAATCGTGCAGTACGGCCGCCTGCTGCACGAAAACGGTTTTGTTGCGGCCACCGACGGGAACCTCTCCGTACGCCTCGACGAAACACACCTGCTGGTGACTCCCACCTGTATATGCAAGGGCAGGATGCGCGCTTCCGACATGGTGATCGTCGATATGGACGGAAAACGCCTCGCGGGCAAGCGCGCAGTTTCGACCGAGATCGCCATGCACTTGCTGATTTACCGCCTGCGCCCCGACGTAAATGGCATCGTCCACGCGCACCCGCCGACCGCCACCGGGTTTGCCGCGTCGGGATACGATCTGGCCCGTCCACTGGTGTGCGAGGTGGTGGTGGGCCTGGGCTCGATCCCGCTGGCCCGTTACGGCACTCCGGGAACGCCCGAGTTGACCGATGCTCTCGAGCCCTTGATCCCGAACCATGACGCCATCCTCATGGCGAATCATGGGGTGGTAACGTTTGGGTCCTCGCTCGAAAATGCCTACATGAAAATGGAGACGGTGGAGCACTTCGCGAAAATCGCGCTGGTGACGCACATGCTCGGCAACGAGCAGCCGCTGGGCGAAAAGGAAGTGGAGAAACTCCACGAGGTACGCCTCCGCTACTTCAGCGGAGTAACCTCCGCGCCGCCCCGCAGGCCAGCCGCGCCGGATAATCTTCTATCCGCCGATCTGGAGTCCGACGACGAGTCGCAAGAAACGACCAGCAACCGCCGCTAGATTTACTCGCCTCCGATGCGAAACCTCATCCCCGCGCGAAAGTTGGCCGTCAGCGCCGGATATCCCACCACTTCGTTGTAGTGATCGTTGAGGGCGTTCGAGACATTCGCATACGCCGTGATTCGCGAGTTGATCGCATACCACGCGCCCAGATCGACGCGCGCATAGCCAGCAGCATGGTCGATACCGAAACCATCAAAGTCGGAATCCGGGCGACGGCCCACGAAGCTCCCTCCCAGATTCACGCCCCAGCGCGTGCCCAAATAGCTAAGGATCGTTGTTGCCGAATGCTTGGGGCGGCGGAGCAGCGGATTTCCCGTGTCATACACAGGATCGCAGAAGTTCGCCGGGGTGCAGAGAGGAGCTTGCAGATACTGGGTCGAGGTATAGGTATAGGCTGTGTTCAGGGACAACTTCCGCCAGATCCTTCCTTGCAACTCGATTTCAGCGCCGTGCGCGAGCGATCGTTGCACATTGAAAAACTGGCCCAGGCCGGCCTGATTGGTTCCATATTCGATCTGATCATGGAAGAGGTTATGAAAATAGGTCGCGTTCAAGGCCCAGCGGCCGGCAAACAAATTTTGCTGGAAACCGGCTTCGAAGGCTCGTGTGCGCTCCGGTAACAAACCAGGGTTCGCGACGTAGTATGGAAGATTGGCAAAAGTCTGATAGAGGGCGGGTTCCATGAACCCCGTGGCATAGGAAAAACGCAAACGCGTTCCGGAAAAAAGTTCTCCGCCGCGTAACGCCAGCAGAGTTAGAGCAACCCGTGGCACGCCCGTATTGCCGAATGTGCTGTTGTGGACAAAACGTCCCCCCGCGATGACGGACAGCCTGCCTAGCGTGAGCTGCTGTTGCAGGTATGCATCCTGGCTGAGGCGTTGCCCGGGAGTTTGTGCGCCATAGCTGCCAACGAATCCGTTCTCGTTTTCGATCCGAAATCCGAAGGTGGAGTGTGTCCAAGTTCGCTCGGAATAGTCTCCCTGGTGTTCAAATCCGGCGCGATTGATGTCGTTGTACGTGTGACCCGGAAAGTCGTCGTAGTTGAGAGGATTGCTGCTGAAGTTTACGTCGGTGTAACGGGAAAGGTAGTCGAACCCGGTGAAGCGGTGTTGCCAGCCGGAGGGCGCGCCGACGGTAAGTTCCACACTCCCTAGAAGATTGTTCTGGTGCGACCATTCGCTCGGATCGGGCTGCAGAAGCGGATCGCCGTTGAAATCCCATTCCCCCGGCACACCGGTATAACTATTGGAGTGGCGCATGTGCACGCGCAAGGAGACCTCGTCGATCAGCCTGACACCGACATTCGCGCCCTGGAGCGAATCCGAATAAGCGTCGTTCACGCCCTGCCCGTTGCTGTTGAACTGGTCGCCAAAAAAGTTATAGTCGAAACGGCCGTGAGCGCCAGCAAGAGACGCGTAGCCGTTGGCCGTTCCGAAATTTCCTCCGTCGGCGCCAAAACGCAGCTCCGGCTGCGCAGTGCTTCCGATGCAGCAATACGATGAATTGTTGAGAAGGTTACAC
>CAVRNL010000115.1:0-27797 GCA_963722485.1 uncultured Acidobacteriaceae bacterium | reverse complement strand
GTGTTATGTTTACCTGGTTCGGTTGGTATTGCTATTATGCGGCTGCTCGGCGCGAGGCTGCCGCGATTCGCTCCTGCACTTGGGCAATGTTTTCGGCGATGGACACTGACAAGATTTAACCACAGAGGACGCAGAGGAGCACGGGGGAATGCAACCACGAAGAAGTCAGAATGCAGAGCTGGCACCCGCTCGCATGCAGGTCTTCACCTCTGCGATCTGACCTCGAACCTCTGACCTCGCTTCTGACCTTACATAATTGCGGTTGGCGGGGCTGGATCTTCGGGCCTGCCGGCGTTCGCTAGCGGCACTCGGATCATGACGATCGCCAACACGGCCAGCGCGCCCAGCGCCAGAAGAATGGCGGAGTCCACTTGAACAGGGTTACGTCGTGGCCAGAGCCCACCAGACCCGCGATGAGCAGGCCGCACAGCGCTTCGCCTGCGATCAGACCTGAGGCCGTCAGGACGCCGGCGTTTTCCACTCGCGCTTTCTGCGCATCGTTCAAGCCGCGACGGTCGCGCAAATTGTCGGTGAGCCAGCGAATCACGCCTCCGATGAAAATGGCAAAAGTCGTGCCCAACGGCAGATACATGCCGACGGCGAAGAGCATCACGCTCTTTACTTCGATCATGATCATCGCCAGTCCCAGCAGGATGCCGACGATCACGAGCGGCCATGCCATGTCTCCGCCCACGATTCCTTTGGAGAGCATGGCCATCAATCCCGCCTGCGGGGCCGGGAGCGCTGGGCTGCCGAAGGTGTATGCCTTGGCGAGGATCGCGACCGGGAAGAACAGGACTAGCGAGGCCACTACGATGCCGAGAAGATCTCCGATCTGCATCTTGGAAGGCGTGCCGCCTAGAATGTGTCCGACCTTTAAATCTTGCAACATCTCACCTGCCACAGCGGATGAAACACACACCACGGCTGCCACTCCAAGGACCGCAGCAACTCCGCCGGTGCCCGATACTCCCAGCGCTACCATGAGCAGTGCGGCAATCACCAGCGTGCAGAGCGTTAATCCTGAGACTGGATTGTTTGACGAGCCGATCATTCCTACTAGGTTGCCGGAAACGGCGGCGAAGAAAAATCCGACGACGATCATCACGCCAGCTGCGACCAGGGAGCCGATAATACCTGGGAACTGGAGAGCGTGCCCGCTCCGGCGATGAAGTAGTGGTAGAGCAGAATCATGGCGACGAATACGACGGCGACCCCGGCGAACACTGCCTTGGCGGGCAAATCCCGCTCGGTGCGATTGGTAGCGGCTTGCGCAGCCGCCGACTTTTTCAGATCGGAGACGGCGCGGCCCATGCCCAGCGCCAACTGCTTGCGCATCTTGAAAAGCGTGTAGGATGCGCCGACCAGCATGCCGCCGACCGCGATCGGGCGCACAATCGAAAAATAGATGGCTTGCGCCAGCAAAGGCCAGGCGATGGTTTGACCCGGCGGCATTGAGGCCTGAATGTAGGGACCGAGGGTGAAGGTTAGGAGTGGAACGAGCAGTCCCCAGGCCAGCAAGCCTCCCGCAAAGTTCAGGGCGGCGAGCCTGGGGCCAATGATGTATCCGACGCCGAGATAGGCAGGACTGATATCGGGCGCGGTTAACAGGGTGGCGCCACCGGTAATCGTGGTGGCCACGTTTGGATTGGTGCTGGTGCGGAGCAGCAGTTTCTTTCCCAGGTCGCTGATCTTTACCGGGAAAGTGTTGTTGGGATTAAAAACATTGACCGCTCCGAGCAGATACATGAACGCGCCGAATCCCATGTTGGCGAACAGAATCTTCGCGGCTTTGGCTCCCTGCTGTCCGGCCTTGTGAATCTCGGAGGCGGCAACGGACTCGGGAAACGGCAGGTCGGGATCTTCTACCATCACCCGGCGCAGGAGGGTCACGAAGAGGATGCCGAGCGTGCCGCCGATCATCATCAAGGCAACCGATTTCCAATATTCGGGTGTGCGGAGTCGGGGTCACTTCGGCCACAAGCCGGCCATGACAAAGGCAGGGATGGTGAATATGGCGCCTGCCGCTACCGATTCGCCGATCGAGCCCACGGTTCGCGCGATATTTTCTTCCAGCAGCGAGCCCTTCATCAAGCGCAGCAACGCCATCGAGATGACGGCTGCCGGATAGGTCGCGGCAATGGTCATTCCCGCCTTGAGGCCCAGGTAGGCGTTGGCAGAGCCCAGGAGGGCGGTCAGGAACAGGCCGATCAGCACGGCCCGGAAGGTAAATTCCTTCATCTCCATCGATTCTGGAACGTAGGGGCGATGCTTGCGTGGGGATTCGATATTGGCCGGGGGAGTGCTCATGGGGTCCTCGTCGTCATTAGGGATTTCATTGCCGATGCAGAGTAGCAGGACCGCGCACCTTAACACGCCGCAAGGCTGGCTTTACAAGTGCAGGCCATCTCATAGAAAAGGTCGGTGTGCGGGACTTCGCTCTCTGGCGCAAATTTTTTGTCGCAACCGTGCATCTCTAACCGGGTTAGAATACTCCTAATCCGCAGGAGGTATTTCTTGTCTCCCCTTTCCAGACCCTCGGGGAGCCAGTTTTTCGAAGAGTTCTTCTGCCGGGGATGTGGGGGAGAAGTGGCGTATCGCTCCCGGCCTCGGGGTTTCTTTGAAAGATATGTGCTTCCATTATTGTTGCTGCAACCGGTTCGTTGTGAGCATTGCTTTCACCGCAGCTACGTCTTATGGACGATTCCTGTGCTGGAACGGGTTCAGCCAGAGCGCAAGCAGACACAGAGTCAAGCGGCGGACGGTTCGAAGTCCGATAGCCGCGTTGCGTAGGGTGGTGGGCCGCGGCTATACTGGCGTGGTGTAGTCCGGCGAAAGCGCGGTCGGCATGCCGGGCGCGGAGGCCGTCTTCAGCAGTAGCAGTGGCAGTACTGGGTTTCGAATACGGGCTGCCCAGGGCCAAGCGGCGGATGGTACATTCGCCGGCTTTGCCGAGAGCGCTCTTGCGACTTTATTCTTCACTTTTTTCCCCGCCGACTGCCGTATCTGTGGTTTCCCGCTGCTTCGAGTTTCCCGGCTTCCGGTTTGTGAAACCTGCCTGACCGCGGTGCGGCCGCTGCAAGGGTCGTATTGCACGGTCTGCGGAGACGCCTTGCACTTCCCGGTCTGCGTGGAGTGCGGGAAGGCGGATTGCGAAGAGGCGGGTCACGGGGAGACGCGCTGCGCGCTCTGTCAGCGTGTGGATCCTCCGTTCGAGCGGGCGGTCGCCTACGGCAGCTACGACGGTGAACTGCGTGAGTTGATCCATTTGCTCAAGTTCCAGCAGGTGCGTCCGGCGGCGGCGGTTCTGGGGCGAGTGCTGGCGGGGACGATTGCCGGACTGGAAACGACAATGGCGGTGGGGACGAACTCTTCTGGGACAATCACCTCTAACACGATCATGGTGGTTCCGGTTCCGCTGCATACGCGTAAGAAGGCGCAGCGCGGATTCAACCAGGCAGAGATGATTGCACGGTGTGCGCTGAAGCAACTGTCGCGACCGAACAGATTTGATCTGTGCACGGGAGTCCTGGTGCGGCGGCGCGAGACGGGAAGCCAGATTGGCCTGACTCGTCATCAGCGGCGGGAGAACCTGCGGGGCGCTTTTGCGGTGAGCGATCCAACGCGAATATTGAACCGCGACATCTTACTAGTCGATGATGTCTATACCACGGGGACGACGGCGTCCGAGTGCGCGCGGGTTCTTCTCCGTGCAGGAGCGGCGCGGGTGTGGGTGGCGACAGTCGCGCGGACGCTGAAAATCTCGGATGTCATCGCCATGCCGGAGGGCCTGCCGGTGGGGAGTGAGGATCGCGTGGGCATGGCGGCTCACGGGTAGAAATTCATGTCGTTGCGCTTGCACAATTTCGCGGGCACCATGCGGTCGCACCTTCCGGCGTCGATGCTCGTCTCGGGCGCGCACCTGGAAAGCGATAGCTACGCACTGCATCAGCCGGTGCTGGTGCTGAACGCCTCTTATGAGCCGATCAACGTTTGTGCGGCGCGGCGCGCGATCGTGTTGGTGCTGAAGGGCGTCGCGATGACCGAAGAAGAGAATGGACACTTTCTGCACGCGGCGCGCGTGGCCATGCGGGTGCCCTCGGTGATCCGGTTGCTGGAGTATCGCCGGATTCCGCATCAGTCGCGGGCGCTGTCGCGGAAGAATATTTTGCTGCGCGACCGCAACACTTGCCAGTATTGCAGCACCACGCTTCCCTCCAGCGAACTGACGCTGGATCACGTGATTCCGCGGTCGCGCGGCGGTCTCTCCACTTGGGAGAACCTCGTCGCCTGCTGCCATCCCTGCAACCGCCGCAAAGGCAATCAGCTTCCTCATGAAGCGAATATGAAGCCTGCGCGCGAACCACGGTCGTTCAATCTCCACACCTCGCGCCACATCATGCGTTTGATGGGGCACTCGGACGATAAGTGGAGAAAATACCTGTTCTATTAAGGCAGGTTTCAAGGTTTCAGAGTTTCAAGGTTTCAAAGTGCAAACCCTTTATCGGCAGACGGAGGGCTTGGTATGACAAATCAGCCTTTCCCCGACGAGAGCGAGCCGTCGTCCCCCCTGCGCCTTGGTCTTTGAAACCTTGAAACTCTGAAACCTTGAAACCTGGCTTTGGGAAGGAGACCATGGCCCGCTCTTATCGGGAATTATTGGTTTGGCAGAAAGCGAAGGCTCTCGCCGTACACACCTACAGGGCAACGGCAAATTTCCCTCGGGCCGAAACCTACGGCCTGACCTCTCAGATCCGACGCGCCTCGGTTTCAGTTGTATCGAACATCGCCGAGGGGCAAGGCAGACTTACGGCCGGAGAGTTCCGCCATTTCCTGGGACAAGCCCGAGGTTCTCTGCTGGAAGCAGAAACGCAATTGGTGATCGCTCTGGACCTCGGTTTTCTGGAGCGGCCCGCCCATGAAGCGTTAGAGCGGGAGTCGTATCAGGTGCTCGGTCTGCTGGATCGACTGCTCGACTCCTTAAGCAAAAAGACTGCGTGACCCGAAGGGTTTGCACCTTGAAACCTTGAAACTCCGAAACCTTGAAACCTGGCGTTACTGCGGCTTGGGCGGCTCGGGCGGTTTCTGATTGCCTGGCTTCGGTTCCGTCTTCTGCACTTCCTGGCCTTCGTAGGTGATCTTGGATTTCGATCCGAAGCGGCGGTAGTTCGTGTACTTGATGATCTCGCGGATCTTTACATCTCCCATGGAGAAGTGGAGGGTATCCTCGGCGCGGGTGTAGGTGGGGAACCAGTATTGGCCGTCGATCTGTTCGCGCCAAGTGGTGAACTTGGGGAACAGGTTCTCGTTGTTCTTCTTCTTCTTGATATCGGGTACGGTCTTACCATAAGTCTCCACGATCTGATAATCGTGGTCGTCGACCCAGATTCGTCCCTGGAAATAGCGTTTCTTGCCGACGATCTGCTTGGGAGCGATATCGAAGACATAGGTGCTCAGTTCGTCCTGCTTTTGCTGGCCGACATAGATAATGTCGTACTCGCCGACTTCATCCGAAGTCAGCACGAAGGGGAGGCGGTTCTCGATGTCGTCGAAGTCCTCCTCGGTCATCATGATGCGCTGCAGCGTGGGCTGCGGGGCAAAGACCACGTTCTTGATCTTGTGTCCCTTGTCATCGAAGGTCACGTCGAACACTTGCTGGTAGTAACCGTCCGGGGTATCGCCATCGAGCGTCATGACCTTGACGTCCTGCCGGAAGGTGTATTGATCGCGTGCTTCCTGGAACTCTTTTTCCTTGGCGGCGAAGCGTTTGATGATCTCCTCGACCGTGATTCCCTTGGGCTCGGTCTTGTCGAGGGGGCCTTCCTGCGCGCGTGCCGCCTGGGGCAACATGATGACGGGCAGGAGGACGCTGAAGAGTGCGGCCACTGGAAGAAGCAAGGGGGACGACATCCGCGCAGGTCGGGAGTGGAATCTCATAACCCTATTCTAACGAAAAGGGAGGCAGAGAGATTAACGGCAGCTTCCACCCCCAGAGTCGCCGTGCAAACGACTCTTCGCAGGGGGTGGAAGACTGCAGTTCTGCCTATCTCATTCGATGCGGCTGGCGGCGGAAGGTTTGCAAGATTTACTTTTCTTTACTATCGGGTTCTTGATTGTATTGCGACGACAGAGCTGTGGGCCTCTCGTTGTCCCACGTGTCCCTGACAGCATCGTGGCCGAGCGAGGCGCCCGGCACCCCATCAGCAAGTTTGCATCGAGATTAGAGCGTATTTCAATAAAGCGGTCTTAGAGGACACAGGCAATTCCCTCAGGGGCTAAAGCCCAGTGTTTATGCGGTTCTTAGTGGCACGGCTGAAGCCGTGCCCTTCCCAAAACCTCCAAAAACGAGAGTTGTTCAGCGGGCTGAGACGGGGCAAGCCCCGTCTCTACATGGCATTCTTCCGCGAGGTGTGAATGCCGTGATTCGAATCGCATTACACGAGGAGCTGTTATCGCGAATTCCGCATGGCTTTGACCATTGCCCACTCGACTAATCCTGGAAATAGCTGGTACAGCTTTATGACGGGAATCATGGTCCAGGGTACGACGACTTCGCGCTTTCTCTTGCGATATCCACGATAGGCCGCTTGCGCCACGCGCTCTGCCGTGATGCCTCGAACCGATTTTGGGCGGACGGTGCCCTGGCGATTGGCCACCACGTGCTCGCCGAAATCGGTGCGCACGTAGCCGGGGCAGACGGTGAGCACGTTGATGCGGTCGCGCTGCAACTCCAGGCGGGCGCCTTTTCCGAGAGCGTTCAGGGCGAATTTGCTGGCGGAGTACAGGGTCATAAACGGCACCGGAATGTGTCCGGCAACGCTGGAGATGTTGATGATGGTCCCGCCGCCGGTTGCGCGCAGGGTGGGCACTACGGCCTGCAGGCAGGCGACGGCGCCGAAGAAATTGGTCTCGAACAATTCGCGGAGTGCGGGCATCTCCACATCGGCGACTGAGTCGCGGATGCCCACGCCCGCGTTATTGACCCACACATCCACGCGATCGAAGTGGTGCAGAGTTAGGGCGAGCGCGCGGTCGACATCTTCGCGATTGCGTACGTCACAGGCCAGGGCTAGCGTGCGATCGGTGTGGCCGACCCGGTGGCGGGCGGCCTCGGCGCGGCTGGCATCGCGCGATAGCAACACCACGCTGGCGCCCTCGCCGGCAAAAACTTTGGCAATGGCTTCCCCAATTCCCATGGAAGCTCCGGTGATGACCACGACTTTTCCGTCCATTTCCATGGCGAATTTTGTATCGCGCGGAAGGCGGCAAGTCAAATTCTTAGCCATCAGCCCTCAGCCCTCAGCCCTCAGGAAAACCAAGATTCTCAGCCGTCAGCGATCAGAAAGACCGAACGGCTATTTTGATTTACCTGATGGCTGATGGCTGACGGCTGATAACTTCTCTCGTGGCGTAAAATTATCTGCACCGGAGGATCCTTGAGTTCGCTGTTGCCCATCTTTCCGCTCGAACTGGTGCTGCTTCCCGGCGTCCCGCTGCCGCTGCATATCTTCGAGCCGCGGTATAAGGAGATGATCGCGGAGTGCCTGGAACAGAAAAAACCGTTCGGAGTGGTGCGAGCGTCTTCCGACGGAGTCGCCGATATCGGCTGCACGGCCGAGATTATGTCCGTTATCAAGAAGTATGACGATGGGCGCATGGACATCCTGACGCGCGGGGTGGATCGCTTTGAGGTGATCCAGGTCAACGAAGACAGGTCGTTTTTGCAAGCTGAGATTTCGGTGGTGGAAGACGAACCGGGCAAGCCGGCTACGGACATGGTGACGCAGGCCGTGCGGTTACATGCGGAGATCGCGAAACTCGCCGGGACAGAACCCTCCGGGCCCGACGAGCATGGCGGCAATCTTTCCTTCTTGCTGGCGGGATCGCTGCCACTCGATCTCGACTTCAAGCAGAGCCTGCTCTCGACGCTGTCGGAAGCAAAGCGTCTGGAGGCGGTGGTGGGCTATCTCGAGGCGGTTCTGCCTGGCCTGCGGCGGGCTTCGAAGGCGCGGTGGAACTAGCCGTCAGCCGTCAGCCATCAGCTGTCAGTTAAACCGTTCCTCCCAACAAACTGGTAGCTCCCTGAAACCAAGACACCATCGAAAACCGACAGCTGAAAGCTGACAACTGAGAGGTGGTTCGCGGCGGTATAATCCGCCTAAGGCTTTTTCTGTGGGGGTAGTTCCTGCCATGAGTGTTGCCCGTTCTCTCGGCGAGTTACGCCATAGTTCTTTCACTGCACAGCGTCTCGGGTCGCGGCGGGTCAAAGATGAGCTGCGCGAGAACCTGATGTCGCGGCTGCGCGAAGGCACACCGATATTTCCGGGCATCGTTGGGTATGACGACACGGTGGTACCGCAGATCGTGAACGCGATCCTCTCGCGGCATAATTTCATTCTGCTGGGGCTGCGCGGACAGGCGAAGAGCCGCATCCTACGGGCGCTGACGGCGCTGCTTGATCCGCAGATGCCTTACGTCGCAGGCTGCGAGATTCACGATAATCCTTACGCTCCCATCTGCCGTCGGTGCCGCGAACTGGTCGCGAAAGAAGGAGAAGCGACGCCGATTGCGTGGCTGACGCCCGAGCATCGCTATGTGGAGAAGCTGGCCACGCCGGATGTCACGATCGCGGACTTGATCGGCGATATCGATCCCATCAAGGCGGCGCGCGGCGGGCACGAACTATCAAGCGAATTCACCGTACATTATGGATTGCTGCCTCGCGCCAATCGCGGAATTTTTGCGATCAACGAGTTGCCCGATCTGGCGGGCAAGATTCAGGTGGGACTGTTCAACATCATGCAGGAAGGCGACGTGCAGATTAAGGGATATCCGATCCGGCTGCCGCTGGATGTCGCGATTGTGTTCAGCGCAAATCCCGGAAGACTACACGGCGCGCGGGAAGATCATTACTCCGCTGAAGGATCGCATCGGGTCGGAGATTCGCACCCACTATCCGGCGACGGTGGAAGAGGGGATCGCGATTACCGCCCAGGAAGCCTGGATTGATCGCAGGATTGACCGAGAAAACGATCGCGAGAATGATAATGACCGCGACGGCTCGCGGCTGCACATTCCGAAGTATGTGCAGGAAGTGATCGAGCGCATCGCTTTTGCGGCGCGGGACGATAAGAAGATCGACAAGCGGTCGGGAGTGAGCCAGCGGCTGCCGATTTCAGCGATCGAGAACGTGATTTCGAATGCGGAGCGGCGCGCGCTGACGCATCGGGAGCAATTTGTTGTGCCGCGGATCAGCGACATCTATGCGGCCCTGCCCGCGATCACGGGCAAGCTGGAACTGGAGTACGAGGGCGAGATGAAGGGCGCGGATCACGTCAGCCGCGAGTTGATCCGGACGGCGATTGCAAAGACGTTTGATAGTTATCTTCACGGCTCCAACCTGAGTCAGGTGGTGCAGTGGTTCGACCTGGGCGGTGAGATTCAACTCGGCGACAATGCCGCGGCCGAGGACGTGCTGGTCGGGCTGAGCCAGATTCAGGGTCTGATGGAAAAACTCGGCAAGCTGAACGTTGGGCCGAAAGACAGCTCCGAGAAGCAGGTGTCGGCGGCGGAGTTCGTCCTGGAAGGACTGCACGCGCATAAGAAAATCGGACGGAACGAAGAGCGCGTGTTTACGGCGGGAGAGAAGCCGATGAAGGTTGCGGAGAAGCAGCCTACGTTTGAGCGGGACGAGCCGGGATTTGGACGGAAGAGAGGATTTAACTAGTCGTTGGTCGCTAGTCGTTGGTCGTTCGGAGAGCTGCCTTAGATCGGGCTTTGATGGTCCCACGACAATAGAAGCGAAGAGCGAACGACGAACCGCGAACGACTAACGACCAACGACTAACGACGGTCTTCATGAAACGCATACGCTACTCCAAATACGTCCCCGACGCTGCGGGCGACATGAGCATGGAGGATCTGCTCAGTGCGCTTTCGGACTATTTTCTGCAGAGCGGGTTTAATGACAATTTCTGGTACGAACTGCCGGAGGGCGAGCAGACTTTGGACGAGTTGCGGCGGGCACTTGAACAGGCGCTGCTCAACGGCGAGATGTTCGACGAAGAAATGCGCGACCGGTTGCAGCAGATGCAGATGGAAGGCGAACTTGAGGAACTGATCGAGAAGCTGATCGAGCGCTTGCAGCAGGAAGACTATATTTCAATCGATCAGCCGCATGATCCGGCGAGGCAGTCAAATGTGGGCGGGCAGGTGGGCGACGCTCAGCAGGCGAAGTTCGAGATCACCGACAAGAGCCTCGACTTCCTGGGATTCAAGGCGCTGCGCGATCTGCTGGGGTCGCTGGGCAAGTCGAGTTTTGGACGGCATGACACGCGCGACATGGCGACCGGCATCGAGGCGAGCGGCGCTTCGAAGTCTTATGAATTCGGCGACACGCTGAACCTCGACATCACGGCGACGCTTTCTTCCGCGATTCAGCGCGAAGGGTTGGGTCTTCCTTTGAATCTCGAATACCGCGACTTGCAGGTGCATCAGTGCGAATATCAGTCGTCGTGCGCTACGGTGCTGATGCTGGACTGTTCGCATTCGATGATTCTGTATGGCGAAGACCGCTTCACTCCAGCGAAGAAGGTTGCCATGGCGCTGGCGCAACTGATTCGGACGCAGTATCCGGGTGACTCGCTGTCGCTGGTGCTGTTTCACGATTCGGCGGAAGAAGTTCCGTTGTCGCAATTGGCGCGGGTGAAGGTTGGGCCGTACTACACGAACACGCGCGAAGGGCTGCGCATGGCGCAACGCATCCTGCAGCGGCAGCGCAAGGACATGAAGCAGATCGTCATGATCACCGACGGCAAGCCTTCGGCGCTCACGCTCGAAGATGGACGCATTTACAAGAACGCGTTCGGGCTCGACCCGCTGGTGGTGAGCCAGACGCTTGAAGAAGTGTCGAAGTGCAAACGGACGGGGGTGCTGATCAATACCTTCATGCTGGCGTCCGACTACGGACTGGTGCAGTTTGTCCAGAAAGTGACCGAGATGTGCCGGGGCAAGGCGTATTTCACGACACCCTACACGCTGGGGCAGTATCTGCTGATGGATTACATGTCGCGGAAGACGAAGACGATTCATTAGGGATTGCAGAGGTCAGAGGTCAGATTGCAGAAGTAAATTGCAGAAGTAAGCCCTGCTGAGCGGAAGAGCGTCGATTTCACGAAGCCGCAGCTACATGATCAGCAGCTGCATAATCAATGGGGTTGCGGGCTGACCGCGGGTCTACCGTGAGAGCGCGAGGATTACAGAAGTAATACCTGGTGTGTTGCCCGGGCGCTTCTTCGGTGTAAGATCGCAGCAGGATTTTCTGTTCGGAGACTTATGAAACGAATTGCTGCTCTCGTTCTGCTGGTCGTCTTTAGTTTTGCAGGGTCGCTACACGCTCAGACCATCAGTCCCCAAGAAAATGCGCGCCTGTCCCAGAAAGCGGCCAAGAAGCAGCAAAGAATGTTGAAGAAGGCATCCAAGAAACAGCGGAAAGCAATGAAGAAGTATGCGAAAGCGCAACGCAAGGCGCAAAAGAAGGCCAACCGTCGCTACAGGAAGTAGCCCTTCGCGTTTAGACTGCTGTCGCCATCCGATTCATCACAAATGCACAGTGACGGCCCGCACATCCTCCTGATCTGGAACGCGCTACGCTGATTTCACTCCAAGGACTTCTCCCGGTCCAGTTCCCTCCAGAAAGAGACTGCTATGCGTGCGTCCAGACGCGTTTTGGCCGTTGCACTCGTGTGTTTGGCGAGCTTTTGCCTGTCGAGCTTTGCAGCGGCGCAGCAATCGGATGAAGTTGTGGCCGAGAGTGTCCTCGGTCCGCGATGGAAGCAGCTTTCGCGCCGGGCGGGGATGATATTCGCGGGCACGGTGCTGACCGCGGCGGCCCCTACTGGGGCAAACGATCGGACAGCGCCGGGAGCGACCGCAGCGGTCGATTTGCGCTTTCGTGTGGACGAGGCGATCGCCGGAGTCGAGCGGGGACAGGTTCTCACCATTCATGAGTGGGCGGGAGCGTGGTCGATGCATCGCCCGATGGCTAGCGGCCAGCACACTTTGATCTTCTTATATCCGCCAAGCCGCTTGGGCCTTACCAGCCCGGTCGGCGGAGCACTGGGCCAGGTTGCCCTTGACCCTAGCGGGAAGAATGTGGCGGAGCGGAAGCCTGCCTTGGCCCTCGGACTACGAAGCGAAGGATTACGAAACGAATCTTCTCGGCAACCGCGCGTGCCCGGCGGCGCACGGAATGTCAGCGTCGTTCAACTGGAGCGGGCCATCCGCAGAGCCCGAGAGGAGTGAGTCATGCGCTGGCGAATTCTGGCGGTTGCGGGTCTTCTTTCTTGCAGTGCTGTTTTCAGCCGCGCTGGAGGGCCGGGCTTTGTCGCGGGCTCCGGCTACTCTGCTGGAGTCGAAGGACAAGCGCTGATCTGGGCAAATGGTTCGGTGCAGTACTTTACCGACCAGGGAAACCTGAGCCCGATCTTGACCGGCGCGCAGGCCGATGCTTTTGTGGCCGCTGCTTTCAGCACGTGGACCGGCATTTCGAGTGTTGCCCTCACCGCGGCGCCGGGCGGACATCTTGCGGAAGACGTGAACGGCAGTACTATCGTTGTCGCCGCGGACGGTACCATCACCGCCCCAGCGGACATTACTCCTGCAGCGACCGGCACTCCCGTCGGAATCGTTTACGACTACGACGGAACGGTCACCGATGCTCTGCTGGGTGAAGGCGCTGGAGACCTGGAAGATTGCTTTACCAACGCCGTCTACACCAGTTCCGCCGATGTGGGGCCCGACAACTTCTCCGCCAGCGGGTACATCGTGCACGCGCTCGTGGTGATCAACGGAATTTGTGCAGCTACAACCGCGCAACTGCCCGACGTTCAATACCGACTGGTGCGGATACTGGGACGCATTGTTGGCTTGGGATGGTCGCAGGCCGATGTGAACGTGTTGACGCACGAACCGCCTCCAACCAGCGCCGACTTTGCGGGATTTCCGGTGATGCACTTTGCCGATCCGGTGAACTGCGTGCCCATCAGCGTCTGCTATCCGAACCCCGGCGTGCCTGCGATGGATGACATGGACGCGCTGGCGCGGCTTTATCCAAACAGCGCGAACCCGCAAACGGCGGGCAGAATTTACGGGAGCGTGTACTTCACGGATGCCTCCGGGAATGTGGCGCAGCCAATGCAGGGTGTCAACGTGGTGGCGCGGTTGATGGTGTCGGGCCAGCCCTCGCGGCAGTATGTTGTGACTTCCGTTTCTGGATTCTCGTTTTGCGGGAACGCGGGCAACATCATCGATGGATATGTCGACGGAAATGGCCTTCCCTATAACCGGTGGGGTTCCAGCGATCCTTCGCTCGAGGGCTTTTACGACTTGGGCCAACTGACGATTCCAAACGGGCAAACCACCGCCGAGTATCAGCTAAGCGTGGAGGCGCTGGACCCGAACTGGTCCATGGGAGTCGAACCGTACGGTCCCACACAGGTGACGCCGTCGGGCTCGTTCGCTCCCGTTGTGGTCACGGTGACGAATGGATCGAATGCGGAGCAAGACATTCTGATGCTGGGGGATGAAATCGCACAGACGCATCCCGGCAGCGGGTCAACATACGCGAATCCGGCGGCGCTTCCGCGGGGCGGCGCATGGGGGTCGTGGATCTCCGGCTACGGCAGCACCGATTTCTTTCAGTTCACGGCGCAGGCGAACCGCACGGCTTCGGTCGCGGTGACGGCGCTCAATGAAGCGGGCCAGCCGACCGAAACCAAGCTCTTGCCCGTGATTGGGATTTGGCAATTGAGCGACGAGAGCGGCGATCCCGCGCCGGCTCCAACACCCTCGGCATTCAACTCGGTGACTTTTGGAACGACCCGCCTGGATGCGCAGTTCAGCGCAACCGATACCTACCGGCTGGGAGTGGCCGACTTCCGGGGCGACGGCCGTCCCGATTACTTCTACCAGGCGAGGCTGCTTTATTCGGACACAGTTACGCCGGCGCGCCTGAGTCTTGCGGGCGGCGTGACCACGCTGAACGGCACCGGATTCGATCCGGGACTGCAGGTGAGCGTGGCTGGCAACAATGGGAGCACTCTGTCTGCGTCGGCGAGCCAGATCGAGGTGGCTGTGCCTTCCGCAGCGCTGGACGGAACGGCCACGATCCAGGTCACCGATGCCGTAAGCGGCGCTTTTTCGCAAATGATTGGCGCGCTGACCTACGGCGCCTCGGCCACGGATCTGTTACTGCTGCTGCAAGGTGCGGAGCCGGCAACTTCGGTTGGGGCGGCGGCCGCCAATCCCATTCGCGTGCGCGCGGTTGCCGCCGATGGAGTTACGCCGGTGAGCGGGGCGACGATTGCGTGGAGCGCGAGCAACGGCTTGCAGTTTTCGGTGTGCAGCGGAGCTTCTTCGTGCTCGGTACTGAGCGATGAAGCGGGAGAATCTTTTAGCTGGGTGACTCCAACCGCGACGGGTGCGAGCGCGATCACCATCGCGCTGGCGCCAGCGTCGTACTCGCCGCCGCAATCGCAACAGGCGACGGTGGTGGCGAGCCCGTCCGCGCTCAACCTGGCTGCGGTGACGCCGACGCGCTGGATTGCGCAAGGGGCAACCATTGGCATTCCGCTGACCGTCGAAGCGCTCGATCAAAATGGCGCGCCGCAGGCGAATGTCGCGGTCAATTTTCTAATTGAAAAGGGCACGGTTTTGCTTTCGGCGGCGAGCGCGTCCACTAACAGCTCGGGATTCGCCACGGTAACCGCAAGTGTCACGAATTTAACTGCCGACGTGCTGGTGAGTGCTTGCGTCGCTCCGAACAATGCGCCCTGCCAGACTTTTACGTTGCACTCGGCATCCGCTTCGCTGTGGACGCTGGAGACGGTGAGCGGATCGTCGCAGGTTGTGTTGCCGGGGCAGGCATTTCAGCCGCTGGTGATGCGGGTGACCGACGGATCGAGCGCCGCGAATCCAGTGCTGGCAGTGAACGTCACTTTTGCGACCACGCTGGCGCGGATCGGTTCCGGTGGAGGCGGGATACCCGTTCTCCTGGGATCGTCCCAAGTGCAGGCCGTGACCGATCAGAATGGCCTCGCGTCCATCGTGCCGTCTGCCGGAAACGTGGGTCCGTGCGCTGTGTTCATCGCAGTCAGCGCGGGGAATTCGAGTGCACAGTTGCAACTGGAGAGTTTGGCCGCAATCGTTCTGCCGCAGGCCAGCAACATCCCCGCTAAGGCTCCTGCGGCGCAGCCCATTCAGCGCTTTGCTCCAAGTGTTGGTTCGCAAACGTCCGCGCCACTAAGCGTGCCGGAGGTGCTGTTCGCGATGCCGGAATCCATTTCGAGCGACGATGCGGCGGTGGACTCGCTGGTGAGCTCTCGCCCGGAGCCATCGGCGGACGACGCTTCTAGCGGTCGGGGAGGTCCGGAGGAGTCGAGTCCTGCGGGGGGCGATAACTCTGCCTCCGCGCCATCGGCAAGATCGAAGCCGGTCGAGGACAAAGCTTCGACGAAGGCTGCTGCGCCAGTTGAGAATGATGTTGCCCCAACAAATGCGCCCAGCTCCGTGGAGATCCAAGCCGACCCTGTTTCAGGCAATTTGCCTCCGGAGGACAAACGAAGTTGCCGCTTGCTGGCCGCGGATGGACCGCTACGGTGATTTGTCGAGCGCGATTCGAGTTTGTCTAGAGCGTGTTGGATGAACTGGGCTCAGAGGATACGGGCAGCTCCCTCAGGGGCTAAAGCCCAGTGCTTATGCGGCTTGCAGTGGCACGGCTGAAGCCGTGCCCTTCCCATTTCGATGACTTGCGGCACGACTAAACAGACTGCGGAAAAAGTCGATATCCGATGCGCAGCCCCTAAAGGGGCGACTGATTTCGAAGGGCTTACGGTATCGCTAAAGCGATACCCTGATACAAAACCCCGGTTTTTGGGCAGGCTGTGAAGCCCTGCCTTTCCCAAGAACCTACCCAAAACCATATGAAATAAGCTCTAGCATGTAGCCGGTTGTTTTCCACGCGTTAAGTTTTCCGCGCTCGTACGAATTGCGAACGGCGAACGGCGAATAGCGAACGACGAACGACTGCCTACTTCTTCGTCCACTGATCGACCCAGTCGTTGACCGTCTTGTACCAAAGCTGCGCATTCTGCGGCTTTAGCACCCAGTGGCCTTCGTCAGGGAAGTAGAGCATCTTCGACGGGACGCCCATGGTTTGCAGCGTGGTGAAAAGCTGGAAACCTTCGCTCACGTCGAGGCGGTAGTCGAGCTGCCCGTGGACTACGAGCGTCGGCGTCTTGAAATTTTTCGCCGCGTTGCGCGGAGACCACTTCTGGTACATCTCCGGGTTGGTGTAGGGCGTGCCCTTGAACTCCCAGTTGTTGAACCAGAGTTCTTCGGTCGTGCCCCAGGAGGATTCGGCGTTGAACATGCCATCGTGCGAGACGATGCACTTGAAGCGGTCGGTGTGGCCGAGCACCCAGTTGGCCATGTATCCGCCATAGCTGGCGCCCAGCGCGCACTCGCGGTCTTTATCTATAAACCCGTAATGCGCCTCGGCGTAGTCGAGTCCTTTCATCAGGTCTTCAAACGGAGCGCCTCCCCAGTCGCCGTTGATCGCGTCTACGAACTTCTGGCCGTAGCCGGTCGAGCCGTGGAAGTTGATCATGATGACCACGTATCCATTGGCGGCAAAGAGTTCGGGATTCCAGCGATACGACCAGTCGTCTCCCCAGGCGCCTTCGGGGCCGCCGTGGATGAGGAACTTCACGGGATATTTCTTCGAGGCGTCGAAGTTCGGCGGCTTGACGAGGAAGCCTTCAACTTTGTCGTTGTGCGCGCCGGTGAACCAGAAGGGTTCGAGAGGGGACATGGCGAGTTGGGAAAGGACTGCGTCGTTGACGTGGGTGAGAGGAGAAACAAGCGGTATCTTTGCGTTGTCTCTTCGCTCACAGCTAGGACCCTGCGTTATTTCTGGACCACTAGCCAGTTTAGTAAGTTCCTCACAACCTGTCCGGGAGAGGCTCGCTGCATAGACCTCATTGGGTGCCTGCAATGACATACGAGTAAAGAGAAGATAATTACCATCTCTCGTTAAAGCGAGATCGTCGTTGTAGCCACCAATGATTGATCTGTAACCAAATTCAGTTCCCCTCGTTTCTGTAATGACATATATGACCGAGTACAGGGGAGATTCGCCTTCTTCTTCTGTAGCGAAATAGATCTTCGATGAATCGGAGCTCCAAGCGAAGGTACCTACCCACCCACCATTTGGCGGTTCGGCCTCTGTCCTTCGGCCACTCTTGCGGTCGTACAGCATCAACCGGAAGCGGTCGCTCTCGTATCCCGGACGCTGCTGGGCGCGGTAGGCGATGTACTTGCCATCGGGCGAATAGAGCGGAGTCGAGTCGCTGCCGGGATTGTCGGCCGTGATGTTCTTGGCCGTTCCTCCATTCACCGAAACGATCCAGAGGTCATTATTGGTAGAAGCAGCTTCGACCTTGTCGTGGTTCGAGGTGTAGCAAATCTCCTGCCCGTCGGGCGAGAAGGCGTAGTCGTCCTGACCACCCAACGAGAACTCGGGCGCGTCGTAGTCGCCGGGGGTGAGGTCGCGAGGCGTCCCACTGAGAATTTCAGGTTCAGGTTCCGGTGGTTGACGCTGCACGAAGGCGAACTGCACACTGGTGACGAAAATATGGCTGCGCTTGCCGGCTTTGTACGCGTTCCAGTGGCGATAGAGTAGTCGGCCAAAAACTAGCGCTTTTACTTTCGAAGCTTCAGCGTCCTGCACCTTCCTCGCGTTGCAGTCCAGCTCTCGGTCCGGTGTGCCGTCGCATTCAGGATATATGTCGGAAGTAAAGAGAATGTGCTTGCCATCGGGCGACCAGAGCTCGCCGCCAGCTTCGGTCGCGATTGAAGTCAGCTTGTGCACTCCAGTGACAACGCCTGCCGCGCCAGCGAACTCCGCAATCCAGACCTGCGAGCCGCCTTCCTTGGTCGAAAGAAATGCAAAGCGCTTGCCATCCGGAGCCCAGCGCGGGCGGTCGCCGTCCTGATCGGGGATTAGGATGCGTTCCGCGCCGCCCACCCTGCCCTCCGGGGAAGGGTGGGGCACCCCCTTTTCGTTGGAGTCGGCGTTCAGCGGGACGATCCAGATGTGCGGCGTCTTTGTATTCGCGGCCAAGTCCACATCGACGGCGCTGAAGAGCACCCACTTGCCGTCGGGAGAAGGCACGGGCTCGCCTACACGCTTCAGCTTCATCATGTCTTCGAAAGTGAAGGGGTGCTTGGCTTGAGAGAAGGCGGGGAGAGTGAAGAGCAGAGCTAGAAGAAATGCTAGACGGCGCATGCGTGCCTCCGCGGGAACTAAAAAGTGTAGCACCGTGGGCGAGGTCGGAGGTTAGAGGTCAGATTGCAGAGGTGAAACAAAGCCCGTACCTCTTACCTCTGCAATCTGACCTCTAACCTCTGCCCTCGCCTCATCCCAGTTCTTCCAGCATGGCTGTCATTTCCGATTGCGCGTGGGCGTTGCCGGTGCGGCTGGCGGAGGAGATGCCGTCCACCAGCAGGCGCTTGGCTTCATCGACGCGGCCGGCGGTGGCTAGCGTCTGGGCGGCCATGAAGTAGGCGGGGGTGTAATCCGGATTTTTCTCGATCAGTGTTTTGAATTCCTGAACTGCTTGCTCGATTTGTCCGGCCTTCGAGTACTCCATGGCGAGTCCGTAGCGGGCAAACGTGTCCGTGGGATTCGCGGTGAGAATTTCGGTTAAGGCTGCAATGCGATCCATAAAATCAGTTCCTAGTTCCCAGTTGTCAGTTCCCAGTAAAAGCCAAAAGCTAAAAGCTAAAAGCTGACCTTTCCATTCATATCACGCCTCGCGTTACAATGGCTTTTCTCCGAGGGACAAAGTTGGCTTGCCCTTTTTTTGTGCCGCTTGAAATGGTGAATGACGGGTCATGGCCGCATCCTTCGCGGTTGCCGCTGGGCGCGGGATGGACGGGGAAATGTTGCGCCTCGGGACGGGAGATAGCGGTATCCGAAACGCACATACGGGAATTCTGCAACCTTGGTTATGCTACCGCTTGTCCGCATCTTCCCCTTTGCCGCGATTGGGATGCGGTGCGCTTTTCGGTCTCCCGCGCTGGGCGGGAGCAGGTTACGATCTGCTTTGTCTGCGAGTTAGACCACGCTCCGATCGAACATGGGGAAATAACCTTCGATCTGGCGAGCGAGATTTGGCTCAGTCCACATGCGGACGCGCGTGTATTCAGACTTGCAGACTGCTATCTCGAAACATATCGCGCCCGGCGGACGGCTGTTCTCATCTGACACTCTATGAACGACGACAAAACGAAGCTTGGCCTCCCGCGTCCGGTGCGCGAATCGATCTCTGAAATGACGGAGATCGTTCTGCCGAACGATGCCAATCCGCTGAACGCGCTGCTGGGCGGACGGCTCATGCACTGGATCGACCTGGCCGGCGCCATGGCCGCTCACCGGCACTCGCGGCAGTATGTGGTGACGGCTTCCATCGATCATATGGATTTTCTGGTGCCCGTTCGGGTGGGAGATTTTGTGATTCTCCGCTCGTCGGTCAATCGCGTGTTCCACACTTCGATGGAGGTAGGCGTTAAGGTCTGGGTGGAGTATTATCGCTCGGAAGAAAGCTGTCACGTGAGCTCCGCGTATCTGACTTTCGTTGCCGTGGATGCTGCGGGAAATCACATGGCGGTTCCGCCGGTCATCCCGGAGACCGAAGATGAAAAGCGCCGCTACGAGGACGCCGCGCACCGCCGGGAGATACGGCGCAAGGAAACGGCGCGCAGAAAAGACGTATGGAGTTAGGGAAACTCTGATCAAGTGTCGGCAGAAGGCATAAACCACAGGGTACACAGGGGTGCACGGAGGACCCCAGGGACTTAATCAGAACTTCCTTGGACGTGGATCGATTGCCCGCCCCTAAAGGGGCTGTGATCTCGGAGAAGTTACAGCATCGCTAAAGCGATGCCCTGTTACGAAAGCCGAGTTGTTCAGCAGCTTGTTAGTAAGTAAGACCTGAGGCCGAACTTATGGACAGTGCACTTTTCGTTCATCGCCTTCACTTCGCTTTTACCGCTACTTTCCACTATCTCTTCCCGCAGCTCACCATGGGGCTCGCCCTGCTGATTGTCGTGCTGAAGACGATCGGGCTGCGGCGTAACGATCCCGTGTATCACGAGGCGGCCAGGTTCTGGGGAAGGATTTTTGGCATCAACTTCGTCTTAGGGGTGGTGACCGGCATCCCGATGGAATTTCAGTTCGGGACCAACTGGTCGCACTTTTCGCGATTCGCGGGCGGCGTCATCGGACAGACGCTGGGCATGGAAGGCATGTTTGCCTTCTTCCTCGAGTCGGCGTTTCTCGGACTGTTTCTCTATGGAGAGAAGCGACTGAGCCCGAGAGCGCACTGGCTGTCGGCGGTTGCAGTATTTGTGGGTTCGTGGTTGTCGGGGTATTTCATCATAGCCACCGACGCTTTCATGCAGCATCCGGTCGGCTATTTCACGGCTGCGGACGGGAGTTTGCAGCTCAAGAGCTTCTGGGATTTCGTGCTGAACCCGTGGGCGGGATGGCAATACGCGCACAACATGAGCGGAGCGGCGATCACCGGAGCGTTCATCATGACCGCGGTGGGCGCGTTCTATCTGCTCTCCGGTAAGTGGACCGCGCACGCACGCATCTTCGTCAAGGCCGGCGTGATCGCCGGTTGCGTGTTCAGCGTGCTGCAGATTTTTCCGACCGGCGACCGGCAAGGCAAGATGGTCACCGAGTCGCAACCGGTGACGCTGGCGGCGATGGAGGGATTGTTTCAGGGACAGCCGGGCGCGCCCTTAGTCATCATAGGTCAGCCTAACGAGCAGGAAGGTAAGATCGATAACCCGCTCGCAGTTCCGGGAATGTTGAGTATGCTGACTTACAGACGGTGGAATGCCAACGTCCGCGGACTTGACGCTTTTCCCAAACAAGACTGGCCGGGTAACATTCCATTACTTTATTACAGTTATCACATCATGGTTGGACTGGGGACATTCTTTGTCGCCGTGATGGTCGTCGCATTGTTCCTGCTGTGGCGCGGCAAACTCTTTAATACCCGGTGGATGCTGTGGATCCTGATGCTGGCAGCGCCGTTTCCTTATGTCGCCAATACTGCCGGATGGATGACCGCCGAACTCGGCCGCCAGCCTTGGCTGGTGTATGGGCTGATGCGCACCGAAGCGGGCTACTCCACGGCGGTGTCGGCTGGTAACGGCATGTTTACTCTTTTGGGATTCATGGGCCTTTACACGGTGCTGGGCATTCTGTTTCTGTTCCTGATCCGGCGGGAAATTGAGCAGGGTCCGGTGAGTGAAGCGGCGTCCGATGTTCCTCGGGCTACGGAGGCAAGGTGAATATGGCGAGCCTTTGGTTCTGCATTGTCGCAGCGATGATCGCGACTTATGTCGTGCTCGACGGATTCGATCTGGGCGCGGGCGCGATTTATCTGATGGCAGCTAAGACCAACGACGAACGGCGCCGGGTGTTGCGTGCCATCGGCCCGGTGTGGGATGGCAACGAAGTCTGGCTGCTGGCTGCCGGCGGCACGCTTTACTTTGCCTTTCCTCAACTCTACGCGTCGAGCTTCAGCGGGTTCTACCTTCCGCTGATGGTTGTCTTGTGGCTGCTGATGCTGCGCGCCATCGGCATCGAATTCCGCGCGCACGTCGAAAACCCAGTCTGGCAAGATTTCTTCGACGTGGTCTTCAGCATATCGAGCATTCTGCTGGCCGTGTTTTTCGGGGCGGCACTGGGCAACGTAATACGCGGAGTTCCGCTGGATGCGACCGGCTATTTCTTTGAGCCGCTCTGGACCAACTTTAAACTCGGTCCGCGGACGGGCATCCTGGATTGGTACACGGTACTTACCGGCGTGGTGGCCTTAGTGACTCTGACCGCGCATGGTTCTTACTATGTCGCGCTAAAGACCGACGAGGATCTCGGCCGCCGGGCCCGCGGTTTCGCCTTGCTGTGCTGGCCCGTGCAATTTTTCCTGACCTTCAGCACATTGGTTGCGACTTACTTCATTCGGCCGGAGATCATGAGGAACTACGGGAAGCACCCGATCGGGATACTGGTTCCGATCGTGGTCGTCGTCAGCCTGGCTGTCATGCTTTGGGCGAATCCCAAGGGCAAAGAGAAACTCGCGTTCGTCGCCTCCAGCTTGTATATCACCGCCATGCTGGTGGGCGCGGCGTTTGCGCTCTATCCCGATGTGCTGCCTGCTCGCGACCGCCAATACAGCCTCACCATCTACAACACGGCGGCTGGCAGTCACGGACTGGGCGTGGGGCTGGTTTGGTGGACGCTGGGCGCGGCGCTGGCGGTGGCGTATTTTGTATTCGTCTACCGTATGTTTCGCGGCAAGGTGGTGCTGGGAGAAGGACACTACTAGCGAGGTCAGAGGTAGCACTAAGGTCAGAGGTCAGATTGCAAAGGTGAAAAACTCCGGTGCAAACGGCGCTGTGAGCCCTATAGAGTGTGAGTGAGGACTCGGTCGTCCCTCCGGGATTTGAATCATTTGTTGCCACTTTTCCAGGGCTGAAGCGCTGGGCTAAGCTGGGCCGTCCCTCCGGGGTTGGATTTTCGATCTTCTGGTTTCACCAGATTGCCTAAGAACCAGTTCTCACGGACACTCCGGGGCTCTCGCCTCTGGAATCCGACCTCTGCCATGGTTGCTGCGCCTCTGCAATCTGACCTCTCACCTCTGCAATCGCTCGTCCTTCCCTCCCGTATAATCGGAAAATGAGCGCTCATTCCCATCCTCCCGGGCAGCAACCGCCCACGCCGCAACCTTTGCCTGGCGTCAACGCCATTATTGCCGTCGGTTCCGGCAAGGGCGGAGTCGGCAAGACCACGCTCGCGGTCAATCTGGCCATCGCTCTCACTAAGATGGGCTACAAAGTGGGATTGCTTGACGGCGACGTTTACGGTCCGAACGTCCCGCTCATGCTTGGCACCAACGAGCAACCCAAAGTGATGGGCGAAGACCGGATCGCGCCCATCAATTCGCATGGGCTCAAGGTCATCTCGGTGGGCTTCCTTAATCCTGGAGACAAGCCGCTGATTTGGCGCGGTCCCATGCTGCATTCGATCATCCGGCAGTTCCTGGGATCGGTCGAGTGGGGAGAACTTGATTATCTGGTCATTGACCTGCCTCCGGGAACCGGCGACGTTGCGCTCTCGCTGATTCAGACGGTGCCATTGACCGGAGCCATTGTGGTCTCTACGCCGTCCGACGTGGCGCTGCAGGATGCGCGCAAGGCGATCGAGATGTTTCGCCAGATGAAGGTGGACATCGTCGGCATGGTTGAAAACATGAGTTACTTCGTCTGCCCGCACTGCCAGCACGAAGTCGACATTTTCTCGCGCGGCGGGGCGGAAAAAACGGCGAAGCAGTTTGACATCGCCTACCTTGGAAGCGTTGAGCTTGATCCGGAGATTCGCAAATCAGGGGACAGCGGTGTTCCGTCCGTGCTCCAGGGTGAAGACGCGCCCCATGCCAAGTCGCTGTTCGCGTTTGCGCGCAAGGTGGCGGCGCGGGTGGAGGAGATCAAAGCCAGCGGTTCGGAAAGCGTGATTCAGATTCAGTAGCGGCCATGACCAGAATGATGTGGTCCGATCGGGCTAGCTGGATCGCGCCTACTTGAACTGCAGATGCAACTGGCGGACCCCCACCTGAGCGGTCGTGGTGCCGGCGTTGAATACAATAGTGCGGACCAAGTAATCGCCGTTCGCTCCGGTTGGCATGCCCTGCCAGCCACTCGTGTAAGTTCCGTTGGGCGATGTCACAGGTACTTCTCCCGATAGCGGATACCAGTTCGTTCCGTCGGGCGTGTACTCCGCCTCAGCATAGCTTCCGCTGGGCAGGACGCTCGATGCCATCGTGATCACGAAGCGGACAGAGGTTGCGCTCAACATGTCGATCTGATCGCGATCGATTGTGCCCCCGACTTCGTTGCTACCCACAACCGCCCTGAACCCATTCTCCCCATAATAGAAGCTGTAGTCAGGGGGAGCGGCCAAGGTTCCGGGTGGCCCTTGTGGGCCCGCGGGTCCGGCGGCACCTATCGTGCCTTGGGCTCCGACTGCGCCAGGAGTTCCGGATGCGCCAGCGAGACCGGCAGGTCCGGCGAGGCCGATGAGACCTTGTGCGCCGACTGCGCCTGGAGCTCCGGTTGCGCCGATCGGACCAGAAGGTCCGATGGGACCGGTGAGACCTTGCACGCCGGCTGGGCCTACGGCTCCAGTTGCGCCAGCGGGACCAGCAGGTCCAGTGAGACCGATGAGACCCTGTGCACCGGCTGGGCCTGCAGTTCCGGTTGCGCCAGCGGGACCGGCAGGTCCAGTGAGGCCGATGAGACCTTGCGCGCCGACTGCGCCTGCAACTCCAGTTGCCCCGATTGGACCTGAGGGGCCAGTGGCGCCGCTAGGTCCTTGCGCACCCTGAGCTCCTTGAGGGCCGGCTGGTCCGGTTGCTCCTTGCGGTCCTTGCGGTCCGAATGGGCCTACCAGGGAGTGATAGCTGTTTCCGTTGTCCGATTCCTGAAGGATGCCGCTGGCGATCGATAGCGTGTACTGGCCACCTCCCGGCGCCGGCGCGGGCAGTCCGAGATCCACAAAAGTAATTGCCGATTGCCCGGTGTTTCCGGCCTGCGGCTGCACATTCAGCGGTCCGGTGCAATTCGTACCTGGAGTGCCAGTGGCGCACTGCGCCCATGAGATCCCGGACAACAGAACCAGCATACCGATCAACAGATAGTCTTTCATGTTATCTCCCGAGCTTTAAGGAATCACCACGGAAATTTCATTGCTGTATCCGCTTTCGTTGCTGCCGTTCACCGCGGTAGCGACGTAATAGAGCGTTTGACCATGAGTTACTTGTGCATCGTTATAAGTTGTACTAACGACCCCGGAAGCTACTTTTGTATAAGGGCCGCCATGCACAGCCCCGCGGTAGATGTTATAACTCGCCGCGTTCTGGCTGGCGGTCCAGGTTAGAGCGACAGAATGCCCGGTGGTGGTTACAGTGGCATTGCCGCTGAGTTTTACGTTGCCTCGAATTCCCTGCGCGAAGCAGAAACTGACGCAGGCCAGAAACATGCAGATTGTGAATAGTCGCTTCATCGTTTCACGCACATGCCGGAGTTCTGGCGCGTCAAGTCTCACGCTGGGCGCTGTGCAAGCATGAATCCTGCGAGACGCGGAGGCAAGAGTGGCTGCCGGATTACGGCCCAGTTTAGTTATCGGCATGGCGCGGCGGAACTTGAACCGGCGAGGGCATTCGGAATCGTCAAAATGTCCCTTATAATTAAGCGGAACCCGGCGACCCGGGCTTGGTTCGCGCTCATGGCCGGTTGCCGCCACAAGTGCGGGCACGACGAAGATCTGAAGAACAACTCGCAACCACCGGCCTGCAACGGACCTGTAATGACGGCAACTTTCAGAGCCACCGGGCAAAGCGATCTTCCTTCCCTGACGAAGTTCCTTGTCCGCGTGTACAAGTTTGAGCCTTTGGATCTTCACGCCAACCCGCGGTTGCTGGAGTGGAAGTACCTTTGTCCGCGGGTTGGGTGGGATGGGAGCCGCAGTTATGTGCTGGAAAGAGATGGGGGAATTGTTGCTCACGGGGGTGTTTGCCCGGTAACTTTCCGGCTGCCCAACGGAGGCACGGTGAGCAGCCTGGCGATCATGGACTGGGCCGCCGATCCATCGAGTCCAGGAGCCGGCTTGATGCTCTACCGTAAGTTGATGGAAATGGCTCCGACATGTTTTGTCATCGGGGGTGCTCCGGTTACGCGCCAGATGATTCCCCGCATAGGATTTCGTCAGGCTGGAGACGCCCTGACATATGCCGGCTGGTTGCGCCCGTGGCGGGAATTTCGGACGCGGCCGCGCACCGGGAGATCCGTTCTCCGGATGCTGCATGGGTTGGCGCATCCCGTGTCGATGCGCAGCGGGCTCAGCGAGCGGTGGAAATTTGTCCGGGTGAGGGAATTCGACGATTCACTGCAGCCGATGTTGAGTGGCGCGAAACGCACCTGGACGTTCTGCCAGCGAACCGTTGCGGATTTGAACTACCTGCTGCAGTGTCCTCACCTGGAAATGCGCGGGTTTCTGCTGAGGCGCCAAGGACTGCTTGGTGGTTACTTCGTCCTGGGAAAATCGGGCTGGGAAACAAGATTGCTCGACTTAGTTGTCGACTCAGACGATGTGAGCGATTGGAAACTGGCATGTGCTGCGGTCACGAACGCAGCTTTGCTCGACTCCGAAGTGTGCCGGATTCGCGTGCTCTCGACTCTGCCGATTCTAAGTCAGGCGTTAGCGTGGAACGGGTATTCGTGTCAGTACAAGGAACCGATTGCGCTTCACGATCCAGCCGATGCCCTGGGCGGAGCATTTCCTGTAAGCTTTCAGCTCTTCGACGGCGATTCTGGCTATTGAAATGAACTTACACTTCGATTGCGCCGTGAGCCTCCGCGTGCGCCCGAGTCACGCGGTACAATTCTGCGGAAGCGTTCGAGAGGCCGGCCTTTGAGATTCGTCAGTCCTGCCCTGAAACATATCGTCTTTCCGGCCCTATCGCGGAGCGGGTACCTTCGCTATGCAGCCGGCGCTGGTCCAGCGGTCGTGACTTACCACGGTGTTTTGCCGGCCGGATACGAAATCAGAAATCCGGCGTTGGATGGCAACCTGGTTCGCGCAGAGTCGCTGCGACGACAACTGCGGCTGCTGAAGAAGCGCTATCACGTGATTACTCCCGAGAGCTTTCTCGGTTGGTCCCTCGGTTGCTCCGAGGAGAAGCTGTCACTTCCTCCGCGTTCGATCTTGTTGACCTGCGACGACGCGCTGCGGAACACGCTGACGGAGATGGTTCCCATACTGCAGGAGCTTGGCCTGTCGTGCCTGTTCTTCGCCACGGGGGCATCCGTCGATAAGACGGCGTCGATGCTCTGGTATGAGGAACTCTATCTGATGTTGTTGGACGCCAGCGAGCCCATTGCGCTGAACCTTAGCGAGGCAGGCATCGGCATTCGTCTAACTGCGCGGCAGGAGAAACACGCGGGTTGGTGGAACTTAGTCGAACGGCTTTCGCATTTCGATAGACAAAAGCGGCGCAAGTTACTCGATCAAATTCGCGACCAGCTCAAGCTTCCCGAGAACTGGAGAGAGCGCTTCGTCGAGGACTCGACGCTGGCCTCCAGATTTCTGATGCTGGATCTCGCCGGGTTACGAGAGCTGGCCGCTGCGGGGATGAGTATCGGCGCCCATTCTCTCTCTCACCCGATTCTGGCGCGGGCACCCGATGACCTCGCCTGGCAGGAGATCTCTGAAAGCCGGCGTGTTCTGGAGCAGGCTCTGGGGCAAACGGTGTGGGCCTTTGGGTATCCCTTCGGCAATGCGGCTACGGTCACGGGACGAGATTTGCGGCTGGCGGAGCAGGCGGGTTTCCGCTGCGCTTTTATGAACGCCGGAGGCGGGTTGGGCGCGGCGATCAATCGCTTCGCGGTGCCGCGCGTTCATGTTACGGCCGAGATGAGCCTGTCTGAGTTTGAGGCTCACATCTCGGGCTTCTACCTCGCACTGCACAAACGGCTGATGGGCGGCGATGAACTGGAGGCTGTCGTGGGCGCTTGAGGTCGAGCGGGAGGTCTGGGGGCGGCAGCTGCGGTTGTGTTGAGGAAAAAGTCGACGGATGGCGACGCGAACCCGTCAACGAGCGTTA
>CAVRNL010000114.1:0-31594 GCA_963722485.1 uncultured Acidobacteriaceae bacterium | reverse complement strand
AGTGCTCCTAACCCCCAAATCGCCAGACTACTTTGACAGCTTCTCCCAGCGGTGGGTCACCGCGCTAGGCTCGACCGTCCCTTCGGGGATGAATTGTCCAGTGCGGGTCTAGATTCTCCCCTGTTTCGCTCCGTCGGGTCGCCCGAAAACAAGTTTTCTCGCACACCCCTTGCAATTCCACCCTCTAACCCGTTTACCTGCCAAAACTTACCGTTCGAGCGCAAAATCCAACCAATGCCTGATCGGGCTTGCGCGAAGGCGCCGCTGCGGGTAGAATTTAAATGCGACCGAAACAGTCGGAGTTTAATCCGATCATATAGGTCGCCATTTGGCCTCATGCTGAAACTGACCAAAAAAGCGGACTACGGGCTCATGGCCATGAAGCATCTGGCGGAGCACGCCGACCAGGGATCATGCAGCGCCAAGGATGTCGCCGAGGCCTACGGGATCCCGCAGGAAGCGCTGGCGAAGATCCTGCAACGGCTGGCGAAGGTCGGATTGATACGGTCGCAGCATGGCATGAACGGCGGGTACACGCTAACACGCGATCCGAAGATGATTTCCGCATTCGAAGTGATCAAGGCCATTGACGGGCCGTTGTTCATCACTTCATGCGTGACGGTTCGCGGCGAATGCGGGCAGAGCAATCGCTGCACGATTCGCGAGCCGCTGCGGAAGGTGAATGAAAGCATCGAGCAGGTGCTGAAGAACATCATGATTTCGCAGATGAAGGAAGAGCCGGAAGTCATCGATCTCCAGAAACCAGAGACCCAGAAGCCGGTGGAGTTGGTAAAGATTTCGTAATCAGCATCTGCTTAAGACTAATGAGCAGTCTGCTTAAGACTAGGGGCTTCGTATCAGGGCATCGCTTTAGCGATGCCGCAAGCGGTAAAAATAAACTCCCCTTCAGGGGCTGTGTAGGAGCAATGCAATCATGAGCACGAACGGCAAGAACGCGACCCTAACTAATAACGATGCAGAACAACACGCAGCTCCCCACGGAATCAAGCTGCCGATTTACATGGATAATCACGCGACCACGCCGATGGATCCGCGCGTTCTCGAAGAAATGCTGCCCTACTTCATGGAAAAGTTCGGCAACGCCGCCAGCCGCAATCATCCATTCGGATGGGCGGCGGAAGAAGCGGTCGAGTTGTCGCGCGAGCGCATCGCCAAGCTGATCGGCGCGTCCGCGAAAGAGATCATCTTCACCTCGGGTGCCACCGAAAGCGACAATCTCGCTATCAAAGGTGTTGCCGAGATGTATCGCGAGAAGGGCAACCACATCATCACCGCGACCACGGAACATAAGGCGGTGCTCGACACCTGCAAGCACCTGGAGAAACTCGGTTTTCGCGTGACCTATCTGCCGGTGCAGAAGGACGGCTTGGTTGATCTCGACGACCTGAAGCGCGCCATCGGCGAAAAGACGATTCTGGTCACGATCATGGCCGCGAACAATGAGATCGGCGTGCTGCAGCCCATCGCGGAGATCGGCAAACTGTGCCGGGAACGCGGCGTGATCTTCCATTCCGACGCGGTGCAGGCGATCGGCAAGATTCCGATCGATGTGAACAAGATGAACATCGATGTCATCTCCATCACCGGGCACAAGCTCTACGGGCCCAAGGGCGCTGGCGCCTTGTACGTTCGCCGCAAGAATCCGCGTGTGCAGTTGGTGGCGCAGATCGACGGCGGCGGACACGAGCGCGGCATGCGCTCCGGAACGCTCAACGTTCCCGGCATCGCCGGCCTCGGCAAGGCTTGCGCCATCGCGCAGGAAGAAATGCCGCAGGAATCCTGCAAAATTGCCGGCCTGCGCAATCGCCTCAAAGACAGCATCATGAGCCGGCTTGACGAGGTCTATATCAACGGCTCGGTGGAGCATCGCCTGCCCGGCAATCTGAATATCAGCTTTGCCTACGTGGAAGGCGAGTCGCTGCTGATGGGCATTAACGATATCGCGGTTTCAAGCGGATCGGCCTGCACCTCGGCGACGCTGGAGCCATCTTATGTATTGAAAGCTCTCGGCACCGGCGACGATCTGGCGCACAGCTCGATCCGCTTCGGCATCGGACGATTTAACACCGAGGCCGAAGTCGATTACGTGGCCGACCGCGTGGTTGAGACGGTACTGCGTCTGCGCGAACTCTCGCCACTCTACGAAATGGCGAAAGAGGGCGTGGATCTAAAGAGTGTGAAGTGGGCAGCGGAAGCGCATTAGAAGCAATGTTTCAAGGTTTCAGAGTTTCAAGGTTTCAAGGTGCCTTGATCCAATCTGGACTTTGACGGCTGAATGGGGACAGTCATTGAAACCTTGAAACATTGAAACTTTGAAACCTAAGGGGTGAAAGATGTCATACAGCGATAAAGTGATCGACCACTACAACCATCCACGCAACGTCGGCTCTATGGACAAGAAGGATGCCGATGTGGGCACCGGCCTGGTCGGCGCGCCCGAGTGCGGCGACGTGATGAAGCTGCAGATCAAAGTGAATCCGCAGACTAACATCATCGAAGACGCCAAATTCAAGACCTTCGGCTGCGGCTCGGCGATTGCGTCGTCTTCGCTGGCAACCGAGTGGGTCAAGGGCAAGACGGTTGACGAGGCCCTCGAGATCAAGAACACCGAGATCGTGAAGGAACTGGCCCTGCCGCCGGTGAAGATTCACTGTTCCGTACTGGCCGAGGATGCCATCCGAGCCGCGATCGGCGACTGGAAAAAGAAGCAGGAAACCGCGAAGCCGGCGGAAGTGCGGGTGGCGCAGTAAAGTCGCTACGAGCCGTGAGCAACCGGTCGCGGCTTGGGATTTTGCTCGCTCGCAGCTCGAGGCTCATAGCTCGAAGCGTTCAAGGAGACATGGAACAAGCAGTCAAAAGCGCGGCACCCACAGCTCCGGCCAAGGGCATTCAGGTGACCGACAACGCGCTCAAGAGAATTCGTTCCGCCATGCTGAAAGAAAATGTTTCGCCGGAGCAGGGCGGCCTTCGTTTGGGCGTGCAGGGCGGCGGATGCTCGGGTCTGACTTACAACATACGTTTCGACACGCAACCGCGCGAGCGCGACCGCGTATTTCAGTTCGGAGACGTGCGGATTTTTGTGGACCCGAAGTCCTTCATCTATCTGCACGGGATGACGCTCGATTACCAGGAAACCCTGATGCAGCAAGGATTCGTGTTCGTGAATCCGAACTCGACCAAATCCTGCGGCTGCGGAAGTTCTTTCTCTTAGAGATGATTTTGTAATTTTGTAATCGGGTAATTTTGCAATTTAAAACCCGCAGAGCCAATTGCCTTCAAATTACAAAATTGCCCGATTACCAAATTACAAAATGACCGAATCCAAATCGTCGTTGATCATGCCCAGTTCATCGTCCGGACAAGCGCCCGGAGAGGCAACCCCGCGTTGCTGGTCGTGCGGCACCATGCGCGCGGTGCATTTCTGCAGTTCGTGCGGCAAAGTGCAGCCGCCGGTCCCGGTGGACTATTTCACGTTTTTTGGATTCCCGCGCAAGCTCAACCTGGACGTGGTCGAACTGGAAAGAGAGTTCTACGCGCTGAGCCGTCGGCTGCATCCTGACGTATTTGCGCAGGCGAACGCCGAAGAGCGTTCTTGGAGCCTGGAACAGAGTTCCATGCTGAACGACGCGTACCGCACGCTGAAAGATCCCATCAAGCGCACGGAGTACTTGTTGCGACTCGAAGGCGTCGAACTGGAAGAGCAGTCGAAACAGGCGACGGAAAAGGCGCGCGTTACCGGGGAACTGAAGAAGCAGGTTGTTCCTCCCGATCTTCTGGAGGAAGTCTTCGAACTCAATATGCATCTGGAAGACCTGCGCGACCGGAAAAAGATGGGTGAAGATGACCCGGCTTTGCTGGAGGAAATCGGCAAGGCCAAGCTTTCGCTGGAAGAAAAATACGACGCACTGTTGAACGAGCTTAAGACCGAGTGGAACGAGTGGGATGAATCCGTGGACGGTGGAACCAAAGAAAACCGGCGGAAAATCCTGGACAGGATGCTGGACGTGCTGAACCGCAGAAATTATGTCCGGAACTTGGTACGGGATGTGAACGAGGCACTGGAAGACTAGGTTAGAGGTCAGAGGTCAGATTGCAGAGGTAAAACCGTGGGTGGTTTGGTTTTTACCTCTGCAATCTGCCCTCTGCCCTCTGCAATCTTACACAAATGGCAACTGACTATATCGTCGGCATCGATCTCGGCACCACGAACTCGCTCGTGGCCTATATGCAGGGGGATTCCCCTGTCGTCATCCCCGGTGAAGACGGGCTGAATCTTGTGCCGTCGGTGGTGGCGCTCGACCAGAACAACCAGATCGTCGTGGGCAACGCCGCGCGCAAGTATCTGATCGAGACGCCGGAGCGGGCGGTTTACTCGATCAAACGCCTGATGGGGCGCGGCGTTGAGGATGTACAGGACGAACTGAAGCTGTTTCCGTTCCGGTTGGCGGAAGATCTTCAGGCGGGAGAGGTTCTGCGCATCAAGATTGGTGAGCGAACCTACACGCCGCCTGAGATTTCGGCGCTGGTGCTGCGCCAACTCAAGCGCAATGCCGAGCGCTTTTTCGGAGCACCCGTAACTCAGGCCGTGATCACCGTTCCCGCCTACTTCAATGATGCGCAACGGCAGGCGACGAAAGATGCCGGGCGCATCGCCGGGCTGAACGTTTTGCGGCTGGTGAACGAACCGACAGCGGCATCGCTCGCCTACGGTCTGGACAAGAAGAAGCACGGCATCGTGGTGGTTTACGATTTGGGCGGCGGCACGTTCGACATCTCGATTCTCAAGCTGCACGACGGCATTTTCGAGGTGATCGCGACCAACGGCGACACGCATCTCGGCGGAGACGACATCGATAATCTGCTGATCGCGATCGCGCTCGACGACATTCGCGGCGACCTCGGACTCGACTTCGGGAACGAAGTTCGGCGCAGCGGCGAAGCGGTGGCTCGCATCCGCAAGGCCGTAATTGAAGCCAAGATTGCGCTTTCGTCGCAGCCTTCAGCGAAACTCGATGTCGATTTGCCCGGTGGAAAGAAGTATCAGCGCGAGATCTCGCTCGAAGTTTTCGAGCAGATGATCCAACCGATCATTGACCGCACCGTCGGTCCCTGCAAGCAAGCGCTCAAAGACGCGGGCCTGAAGCCAGAACAAATCGACGAGGTCGTGCTGGTCGGAGGCTCGACGCGCATTCCGAAAGTGCGGCGGTTGGTGCAAGATCTGTTTCAACGCGTGCCGCACACAGATTTAGATCCGGACGAAGTGGTTGCGCTCGGCGCCGCTGTGCAGGCGAATATTCTCGGCGGCGGCTCCGAAATCACGAAGGAGATGCTGTTGCTCGACGTGACTCCGCTGTCTCTGGGAATCGAAGTTGCCGGCGGCGTGACCGACAAGATTATCCTGCGCAACTCGACCATACCGGCGTCCGCGACGCAGTACTACACAACCCAGGTCGATGGCCAAACCAACGTCGCGATTCACGTGCTGCAAGGCGAACGCGAACTGGCGCGCGATTGCCGGTCGCTGGCGCGATTCGATCTGAAGAGCGTTCCGCCGATGCCCGCCGGCCTGCCGCGCATTGAAGTAAAGTTTTTGATCGACGCCAACGGCATTTTGCGCGTCTCGGCGCGCGAGCAGCGCAGTGGGAAAGAGGCTGAAATCGACGTCCAGCCCACCTACGGCCTCACCGACGAACAGGTCGAAAACATGCTGCTCGAATCGTTCGATTACGCGGAAGAAGATTTCCGGCAGCGGCAGGTCATCGAAGCGCGGCGCGAAGCCGACACGATTCTAACTGCGCTCGCGAAAGGAAAAAACAATCCGGCTTGGCCGGAGCTTACGGCCGAGGAACGCCGCCACGTCGAGACGCTGGAGAAAGCGCTGGTTGCGGTGAAGGACGGCGATGATTATCACGCGATCCGCGAGGGCATTGACGCGCTGAACCAGGCCACGATGCGTTTGGCGGAATTGATGATGGATACGGCGGTCTCGTCCGCTCTCAAGGGAAAGGCAATGGATGATACAGATTTTGAGGAAGGCCCACAGGCCGGTCATCCGGTGGCGAAAGCAGAATTCAAATAGGTTTCAAGGTTTCAGAGTTTCAAGGTTTCAAAGTGAAACCATCGCCTGGCACCTTGAAACTCTGAAACCTTGAAACATGGGGTCAATACATGTCCGAAGAAACGCAGGCAACTGGAACAACCGCTGTGGATGCTCCTGGTGAAAACACGGTTGAGGTCACGTTTCTGCCGGAAGGCAAGACGGTGACCTTCGAACACGGCAAGCTGCCCTATCAAGACCATGGCAAGGAAGAGTCACTGCTCGATGTAGCCTTGAACTTCGGCATTCATCTCGATCATGCTTGCGGAGGAAACTGCGCCTGCACCACCTGCCACATCTGGGTGAAAGAAGGCGCGGACTTGCTCTCGGACCTCGAGGACGACGAAGCCGACAAGCTCGACAGTGCCGCCGATCTTCAGCTAAACTCGCGCCTCGGATGCCAGACTGTGATCAAGAAACCGGGCAAAGTGATCGTGGAGATTCCGGCATGGAACCGGAATTACGTCTCGGAAGAGCATTAAGAATCGGCTGTTCGCCATTCGCTTTTGGTCGTTCGCTGTTTGGTTTTGGCCCGCGGATGAACGATAGCGAAGTTGACCAAGCGAACAGCGAAAGACGAAAAGCGGGGTTTGCTATGCCCAAAGAACTCACTTGGAGCGATTCTGAAGACATCGGGATTCTGCTGTCTGAGACGCATCCCGAACTCGATCCGCTCGCGGTCCGTTTCACCGACCTGCATAAATATGTGATCGCGCTTCCTGGATTCAAAGACGATCCCGCGAAGTCGAACGAAGCCAAGCTGGAAGCGATCCAGATGGCGTGGCATGCGGAGGTCCTGGATCGAACCCAGGGCTGATCACCGGGCACTTACCATTGATCACCGATCATTGATCATTGACGGCTGCGATGATCACGGCAGCGACGGCTCGCGCGCTTGCCTGTCCCGATAAAAGTTTTGTAGCACAAAGAAGGCCTGCTTCCGCTGGCCGGCGTTCGAAAGCAATCCTTTGCGGTTGTAGTAGTCCTGGATTCTTGGCAGCGGCCTGCGTGGTGAACGAAAATCCATCAGCACCCAGGGCGAAAGCCCCGCCAGATGCGGGATCTTGCTCACCATGTTCAACTGATGCATAAACAGACTAGCCTGGTACTCCTCCGTCCAGCGGGTCGCAGCGTCCCCATGTCGCCCATAGGCCGCACCACCACCGAATTCACTAATGATCAGCGGCTTGTCATACACGTTCGTCCAAGTCTGACGATCGGCATCCTCAGGACGGCCGGCATACCATCCGTAATATTCGTTCAACCCCAACACATCGAGGAATTCTCCCAGCGGATCCCTGAAAATGTGCCGATCTGGTCCATCGTCTTCGGCGCTGTTCATCGCCGAAGTAATCAGGCGTGTCGGATCAAGCTGGCGAGCGTCTTCCGCCAGGGTTCGCAGGAAGGTAAGCCGATCTGGCTTGACCGGAGTTTCGTTCGAGAGCGACCACAAGATTATCGAAGCCCGATTGTGATCGCGGGCAATCATATCCCTCAGTTGCGACCGAGCGTTCGCCAGCGTCTCTGAATTCTTCCAGTCGATGTCCCAATAAACAGGAATTTCCGACCACACCAGCAGGCCCATGCGATCCGCGAGGCGAATCTCATTCTCATTGTGCGGATAATGAGCCAGTCGGACGAAGTTGCAACCAAGTTCTTTGGCCCATCCGAGCAGAGTTTGCGCATCATTCGCACTGTAGGCCCGCCCGCCTCGAATCGGAGCCTCCTCATGCAGCGAAATGCCACGCAGGAAAATAGGCTCTCCGTTCAGCAGAATCTGCGAGCCTCGCGTCTCGATGGTTCGAAAGCCAATCGAGTCGTGAAGGGCGTCGTCGCCGGAAGAGATCAGCACGTCGTACAACTTTGGACTCTTCGGGGACCACAACTGCACCTCGGCGGGAACGTGAAATGCCGCGCGGCCATTCGCGTCCGTAACCGCCGAAGTCTTGACCCCAGTTTCGGCAATTTCTATGGACACGCGCTGCTGCGGCTGCCGATCTCCATCCAGTTGAACCCAGCCGTCGATTTGATCGTGCGCCCCCTTGGCCAGCTGAACCCAGTAATCGCGGATGAAAGTCTCTGGCGTTTCGATGAGCAGCACATCGCGCGTGATGCCGCCATAATTCCACCAGTCCGTGTTCAGCCCCGGAACCGCGTCATTGCGGCGCTGGTTGCTGGCTTCGACCACGATAAAGTTCTCGCCGTTGTGAAGCAGCTTCGTAACTTCGAAATCGAAGGGCGTAAAGCCGCCTTCATGCTCGCCCAGTAACTCGCCGTTCAAATAGATTCGGGCGCGATAGTTCACCGCGCCAAAATAAGCGAATACGCGGGTGTGTTCGCGCTTCGCGTAAGAAAATGTTCTCTCGTACCAAACCGGCCCTTCATAAAACAGCAACTTTTCTTTTTGGGTATTCCAGTCGCCGGGGACGTTGAGCGTTTCCGACGCTTCGAAGTCATACTCGACGAGATCGCTTTTGTCTTTCGGCTCGCGATTGCGGAAGTACTTCGCGTTCAGGCCCGACTCCAACGGGTCGACAATGATGTGCCACGCTCCACTCAGACTCGTCGTCTTGCGCCCGGGAACGTTGACGATTGGCGACGCAGGCGCCGTTTGAGCCTGGGGCATCGCAGTCTGGGTCAGCGCGGCAAACAGAAAGATCGGTAGAAGGCGTTGCATGTCAGTGGTCTCCCAGCCGGCGTAAAGAATACACCAGAAGCGCGACGCGAAGGGCGCGGCGAGCTTCGTCTGGGTTCCGAGCGAAATCGAAGGCGGGCGGAGCTAATTGGTTGCGAAACGGCTTGCCGAGCCGAAGGAACTCAGCGGACGGTTACCGCGCTGGGAGCTGCATCTTCCACGCTTGCCTCGCGCAAAAACTTCGCCGCCTCTTCCGGTGGCGTGGGATTGATGTAGAATCCGGTTCCCCATTCAAATCCCGCCGTCTTGGTGAGTTTGGGCATGAATTCGATGTGCCAGTGGTAATACTCGTTGGTCGGATCCTGCGCCGGCGACGTGTGCACGACCAGGTTATAGGGTGGATTGTCGAGCACGCGGTCGGCCTTCATCAGCAGCAGCTTGAGAGCCCGCGCGAGATTTTCGAACATGTGCGACGACGAGTTTTCGAACGCAGATTCGTGGCGCTTGGGAAGTATCCAGGTTTCAAAAGGAAACCGCGGAGCATACGGCGCCAGGGTTATAAAGTCCTCGTTCTCAGCCACGACTCGAATGCCGCTGTCAGTCTCCTGCCGGATGGCATCGCAGAAGACGCAGCGCTCTTTGTAGATGTAATACTGCTTGGCTCCGTCCAATTCTTCCACCACGTAAATAGGCACAATCGGCAGCGCGATCAGCTGTGAGTGTGAGTGCTCGAGCGAGGCGCCGGCTGCTTCTCCGTGGTTCTTGAAAAGCAGAATGTACTTGAAGCGCCGGTCTTTCTTGAGATCGAGAATGCGATCGCGGAAGGCCCAGAGAACGTCTTCGATTTTCTTCGCGGGAAGCGAGGCCAGCGTGGCGTTGTGATCGGGGGTTTCGATGATGACTTCGTGGGCGCCGATGCCATTCATCTTGTCAAACATGCCTTCGGCCTGCTTATTCAAGCTCCCTTCGATGCCGAGCGCCGGGAACTTGTTCGGCACGACGCGGACCGTCCAACCCGGAGTGTCTCTCTGCGGAGGATTGCCGTTGGTGCTGGGACGATATGCCAGGATCTCCGGTGGGGTCTTGCTTTCATTGCCGTAGCAGAAGGGACAGAACCCGCCCTTGATTTTCACCGGTTCGCGTACAAAGTCGGTCGGCCGCTTGGCGCGGTCCGTGGAAATAATCACCCACCGGCCCACGATGGGGTCTTTTCTCAGTTCAGGCACGTACTAAATCCTTTCAATGCGAGTCTGCGAATCCACGATTGTACGCCACGGAAAACGCATTTTGAAACAGCTCGAACGAGGGGCGGCTGTGTCCAAGCTCATAGTATACGGCGAGCACGTCGAACCGCCACTCGCACGAAGGGGGCATCTGGCGCAGGAAGTCACGGGCGACCAGCGATAACTCCCTTTGTTTATGGCGGTCTACGGCGGCTTCGGCGGGCTTGAAATCGCGTGCTGTCCGGGTTTTCACCTCGATGACACACAGCACGTCCCGATCCCAGCCGACGAGATCGAGTTCGCCGCGACGATGCGGGGAGCGATAATTGCGGGCGATGATAGTGTAGCCCCGCCGGCGAAGGTAGAAATAAGCGTCCTCCTCCCCACGGCGGCCGATGCGCTGATGCGCAGGCGTCTCCTCGGGCGGAAGCGTTCTTGCTGCCAGCCAGTCCAGTGCGCGAAGTGCGGCTTGCGTCAGGCGTCCGGCGAGCATGAAAAACTCCATCCTCACCCTAGCCTGTACGCACCGCTCGTTCTGTGATGGTCATCACCGCGCAGCGGGTACAATTTGGTGCCCTGCTCTGACGGCATTCACCAGCAGCACGCCGCCGAGCGCGACCGCGCCGCCGGCCAGAGTGATCAGCTTCGGCACCTCGCTGAGCCAGATCCACGCAATACCGATGGCCACAAGCGGAATCAGGTAGAGCAGCGTCGTCGTGCGTCCGGCGGCGCCGTGCGAAAGCACGTAGGCCCACGCTACATAGGCGAGCGCTCCCGGAAAGATGCCCAGATAAATCACCGCCAGCGTCACCGAAGCGGGAGCGGCGCGCAGCGTATGCGCCAGGCCGTCGCCGAACGGCAGCATTAGCGCGGTTCCGAACCAGATCGAATAAGCCGTAAACTCGAGCGCGCTGTACCTGCCCAGATAGTGCTTCTGCAGAATCATGTAAAGCGCGGACGTAATCGCGGCGGCAAGAATGATCAGCGCTTGCGGCGAGAGGCGGATGCCTTCGCCTTCTCCGCTCGAAATCAGCGCGACTCCCGCGAAGCTGATGAACACGCCGCACCATCCCAGGGCAGTCAGTTTCTCATGCAGCCAGAAGCGAGCCGCCAGCGCGGTCCAGATCGGCACGGAGGCAATCAGCATGCTGGCCGCGCCCGCGGCCACGCGCGTCTCTCCGTAATTGAGCGCGAGGTTGTAGAAGGTAATCCCGATGGCCCCGGTCAAGATAAGCCCCGGTATGTCGCGCAACTCCGGACGGCGAAAGTGTGCGATCCCGGCATAAATGGCGAGCACCAGCGACGCAACCAGAAAACGCAGGATGGCAAGATTCGCGGGCGAATAAGCGCGCAGTCCGGCGCGAATGCCGGCAAAAGCAGAGGCCCAGGCGACGAGCGCAAAAACAAGAACGACAAGAGTGCGAGAGGTAAAGCGCGGCATCGAGAGGCCTCCTTCCGTAGAACTTCTTTTGATGAAGAGTGGCTGGGTGGCGATTGCGGCGGTTATCGAGTATCGCTCACCAGGTATCGCCGCCCCGCTGAGGAGGCCAGTCGCCAAACTGGCGGCGGAGCACGACAATCTGGCCGGCGTGATAACTGTTATGCGCCGCAATTTGCCACAGCATGGCATGTACGGTGGACATACGCGGGGCCTGGGGCGATCCGACGTTGTGCACTTTTCGCGCCAGCTCCGCCGCATCGGATTCCGCGAGATGAGTAAGCCGATCCAGAAAATCGGTGAAACGGCGAGTCGTGGCCTGCCACTGCTCATCGACCGAGTGACCTTCGGCTGGACTTGGATGTGCCGGCCAACTCTCGATCGCTTTGTCCGGGTAAGGCCGATTCTCCCCCGCGATTTTGCCGAGGTCGTGGTCCATCCAATAATTCATGTGCTCCACGATCTGCCAGATGGAATGCGGGTAGCCCGCCACGGTCCGGGCCGCCAGCTCCGCCGAAATATCTTCGACGCAGGCGACAGGATCCACGTGAGCGCCTTTGCCATACACGAGTTCGCGCAGCGTCCCGTCGCCCATACCTTCCATCCTTTCTTCAGAAGTGGTCAACCCATGTTGACGACTACGCCTTCTCGACGATTGCGATCGACTCTTCCAGCGCGTCGATGGCGATGTCAGCTTCGTCCCTGCTAACGATGAGCGGCGGCGCGATGCGAATCGTGCTCGGACCGCAGCCCAAAAACAGAATGCCGCGCTCGAACACCTGCTGCACGATGCGATCGCGCTCGCTGGCGCCGTGCTCGCGAGTCGTCTGGTCTTTTACGATCTCGACCCCGATCATCAATCCGCGTCCGCGCACGTCGCCGACGATCCGGTGCTTCTTCGGCCAATCGGCCATGCGTTTCAGCATGTAGTCGCCGACTTCTTGCGCGTTCCGCAGCAGTCCTTCTTTTTCGATCACGTCGAGCGTGGCCAGCGCGGCGGCAATGCAGACGGGGTTGCCTCCGAAAGTCGACGCATGCGAGCCGGGAATCCAGTCCATGATGTCGGCCTTGCTCATGGTGACGCTGAGCGGCATCCCGGAAGCAATGCCCTTCGCGATGCAAACGATGTCGGGATGCACGCCGGTGTGTTCAACGGCAAACCATTTGCCGGTGCGGCCCATGCCACTCTGGATTTCATCCACCACCATCAGGATGCCGTGCTTGTCGCAGATGCGGCGCAGTTCCTGCATGAAGATCGCGGGAGCGACAACGTATCCGCCCTCGCCCTGAATCGGTTCGACAAAAATGGCCGCGACTTCTTCCGGCGCGAGGACGGTCTTAAACAGCCTGTCCTCGATATAGCGGGCGCAGCCGAGCGCGAACTTCTCGGCGTCCTGCGGACTATCGGCGCATCCGCGATACACATCGGGATAGCGAACGTGGGTAACTCCGGGTACGAGCGGAGCGAAACGGCGCTTCTGCTGCGGCTTTGAAGCGGTCAGCGAGAGCGCGCCCATGGTCCGTCCGTGGAAAGCCCCGAGGAAAGCGATCACCTGCTGCCGCTTGGTGTGATAGCGCGCCAGCTTCAAAGCGCACTCAATCGATTCGGCCCCGGAGTTTCCGTAATAGATCTTGTGCGGACCCGGCATCGGCGCGATCGCCGAGAGACGCTCAGCCAGCGTCACCATGCCTTCGTAATAAAAGTCGGTGCCCGACATGTGGATCAATTCACCTGCCTGTTTCTGAATGGCGGCGACCACTTCCGGATGGCAGTGGCCGGTCGAGGTCACAGCAATGCCCGCGGAAAAGTCGAAGAACTCGTTGCCATCCACGTCCTCGACCACAATGCCGCGGCCGCGCTTGGCAACCATCGGATACGAGCGCGTGTAAGAAGGTGAAATGTATTTTTCATCGCCCGCGAGAATGCGCTTGGCGTTGGGGCCAGGAATCGCAGTCGTGAGCTTGGGGCCGGCAATCAAAGTCTTGGTAGTCATGGAATCCTCCAGAATCAGTTCTCAGTTCTCAGTGGATTTGCAGGCTGGGTGCGAGCGGTTCACTGAGACAAGCTGTGTGGGCTAGAAGCTAAAAGCTAAGAGCCAAAAGCGATTAGCGGAGCAACGAAGAGGAGGAAATTAGTCGCTGCCAAAGAGATTGGCGCGCACGTGCGAAGGCAGAACGGAAAGGTACCGGCGGGGACAAGCGCGTCCCTCGATCCAGCACGTTTGGAGAGGCGAAATGTAGCCCTTCGAGCGCATAGCAGCTACGGCCATTATATCCCGCGTTGGATCGCGACGTAACCCCCAAAAACGCGCCCTTAACAGCCCACGTAGGGACGGCCGCCTCGGCCGTCCAAGCCGAGCGAAGCGCGGCTGAAGTCTGCGGCAGGAGCAACTTCGTATTCCGATTTAAACCAGCCGAATCTCAGCCGCCGGGCAGACGCGGACTTCGTGCTCGCCAGCGTCAAAACCGTCCAAAAGCGCATTGTGGTGCGCAATGATCTGCTCAAATCGCAGTGTGTCCGTGTCCGCGGTCGTGTGACCGTCAGCAGCGAGGACGACGTCATAGCCAAGGCTGATGGCGCGGCGCACGGTCGTATCAATGCAGTACTGAGTCATGCATCCGCAGATGACCAGTTGTTTGATGCCGGCGGCGTTGAGCTCCGCATCAAGAGGCGTCTCGAAGAATGCGTCGCAGGCGCGTTTGTGGATGACCCGCTCGCCAGGATGAGGCGCAATTTCCGGTCGAATCGGCCATCCTGAAGTTTCCGGCTCCAGCCTGTGACCAGGCCCCCCATCGTGCTGTATGTAGATCACAGGCACGGAGGCCGTCCGGGCTCTCGCGATGAGTTCCGCGATGCGCAACACCGTCTCGTCGAAAGCTTGGTTGATTTCCTTCTTGCGTGCAAGGATGGGGTCATTCAGAATGCCGCGCTGGACATCGATGACCAGAACTGCGGTTTTGGCAGCAGGCATACTTCAATTTAGCAGGCCGCGTAAACTGCGCCAAATCGGCCGCTCCTAATCTGAGACCGTGGCGGGCTTTGCTTTTGTTTCAAAGACGAATCGATCGCCAAGCACAAAATTCACCAGCGAGCAAATGACGATCGCAACCAGATTCGACTCGAAATAGTTGAGCTCTAGTTCGCCGACCAGCAGCCGCATCAGCACCAAGTTCCCGGCAATCGAAACCGCTCCGTTGCTGGCGTTGAACTTGGCGAACCTCATCAGCGACTGCACCCGCCGCGCCGCCGGCCGGTCCGCCCAAGTGAAGCGCTCGTGCCACAAAAAGTTGTGGATCACCGCGATCTCCACCGCCAGTCCCGTGGCCAGCAAGTAATCCAGTTTCAGCCATGAACGAAAAACGGCCAGTGCCGCCAGTTGCACGCCAATGCCAATTCCACCGACGGCGTTGAACTTGACCCAACGCAGAAACAGCCGATTTTTCTGAGAACTGAGAAGCGGGAACTGAGAGCTGTTCACGAAATTCTCTCCTCCCGGTAAAGCCGGACGGTATTCTTCAGAGTGACAACGGCCAGCATGAGCAGCATTCCGGCCAATCCAATCGCGCCGCCAATATCAAACAGCCGATAGCGCCCGTGAATCACCCACGCCCAACGGAACAACGCCAGATTGCCAACCGCTAGCAGAACGCGCAATTCAGTCGGGCCGAAACGCCACACCGAAAGATGAAATTCGCCAAGCGCATAAGTCGCCAGATACGACTGGATGGAAAGCAGCAGAAACGCAATCAGCAACCCAATCGCAATCACCGGATGCATGTATCCGGAGAGCGCGAGCCCGCCCATCATCGCCACCGCGCCGATGGAATCGATGATGTGATCGACGTAAAAGCCGTAACGCGGTCTCTGCCGCTGCCGCACGCGCGCCAAGGTTCCATCGAGGCTGTCGCCGAACCAGTTCACGGCGAGACAAACAACGGCCGCAAGCAACATACGCCGATCGTGAACGGCGAGGGCATAGCAAACTCCCGTCGCCATTTCGGCGGCAAATCCAATGACGGTCAGATGATCCGAATTGACCCACGCCGGCAAGCGCTCAGCCATCCAAATGAGAGCCCGTTTCTCCGCGGCAGCCAGGAGACTTCCGTGGACGCGCGCAGCCTGCTTGAACCCGGCGCGGCGAGCCTCGGCCAAGGTCTTGGGGTTGATCTGTTCCGCAAAATCAGCAAGTGAGGTGGCCATAGTGCCTCCGTTTCTGCGGGCACTATGCAGCTTCGGCGGCGGGATGACAATGCAGCGCGCGTAAAATGCAGATCAACAGCCAAGCTTTTACATTTCAGACATTTAGAAGGTGGTCTCGCCTGAATGGTCTGGGCTTGTGTGGGGACGGGCGCCTCGCCCGTCCAAGCCGAGCGCAGTTCGGCAGACACCTCGGCACTCAGCGAGCCTGAGCAGCAGACTCCAAAACCGCACTCCGAATCTGCCCCACCGCCCAGCCGATCTCCTCCGCAGTAATCACCGCGGGAGGCGCAATCAGCAGATGATCGCCCGCGATGCCGTCCACGCATCCCTGCATGGGATAAACCAACAGCCCTCGCCGGCGACACGCCTGGCCCACCAACCCGGCGAAATTCTTATCCGGCGCGAACGGAGCCTTCGTCTTTTTGTCGGAAACGAATTCAACGCCCCACAGCAAGCCCAGGCCGCGGACATCTCCAACCGCATCCAGATCGCGCAAACTTTCCAGAGCTTTCTTCAAAGCAGATCCCGCCGTCTTCTCAGCCTCGGAATCGGCGGCGTGCACCAGATTCAACGCCCGAATGCGCCGCAGCACCGCACGTCCGGCAGCCACCGAAACCGGGTGCGCGTTGTAAGTAAAACCGTGCAGAAAAGCTCCCGAGCCCTCGGCGATCGCATCGACCACTTTCTTGGTAGCAATCACCGCACCCAGCGGAGCGTATCCCGAAGAAAGTCCCTTGGCCGTGACCAGAATGTCGGGCGCGATTCCCCGTCGATCCGCCGCAAAATGCTCAATCGCGAAATTTCTGCCGGTGCGTCCCATGCCGGTCATGACTTCATCGGCAATCAGCAACACTCCATGGCGCTGGCAAACGTCTGCGATGGCCCGCAGGTATCCCGGCGGAGGTGTGACTGCTCCCAGCGTCGCGCCGCTCATCGGTTCAAAGATGAAACCCGCCGCTTCTCCATTCGCGGCCTGAATGGCGCGCTCCAACTCCGCGGCATATTGCTGTCCGCAGTTGTAACAACTGTCGGTGCAGTCAAAGGCGCAGCGAAAGCAATAAGGAATGCCAATGTGCCCGAACTCACGCACCATCGGCAGATAAACCTCGCGTCGTTTTCGATTGCCGGAAACCGACAGCGCGCCCAGCGTCGATCCGTGATAGCTCTGCTGCCGGCTCAGAATCTGATGCCGATTCCTTTCGCCGATTTCGACCTGATACTGGCGCGCCAGCTTCAGCGCGGTCTCGACCGACTCCGACCCGCCACAAGTAAAGTAAACCGCTCCGCCGGCGAAATGCTCTCCGGCAAAATCGAGCAACTCCTGCGCAAACTCTTCAGCCACCGGAGTTGTGAACTGGCTGGTATGGACAAACTCCAACTGCCGAGCCTGCTCCGCCATGGCGTCCGAAATTTCGCGAACGCCATGCCCAATGAAGTTCACCGCCGCCGATCCCGAGAAATCAAGGTAGCGCTTGCCGTCGACATCCCAAACGTAAACGCCCTCGCCCCGCACGGCCACGGGATACGGCTTACGAAACGACCGGCGCAATACCGGTGTGCGGAGTAGTTGCTGAGTTACAGTGGGTTCAGTCACAGGCGGATTATAGCAACGAGAATCGTGTGCCGCGGCCCGTCTTGATTTGCGGATTCTTGATCGCCAATGATCGGGCGCGGGCCGTCATCAAGGGGAGTCTTCGCGGGAAGGGTAACCTTCAGCACACTGGGGTTGATTCATCCGCTGTGTCAAAAAAGGGCTTCACTTTGAGTGTTAACAGGTGAAGGCTACGCTCCAGCTTATCGGCCCATTCGGGAGTGGCGGGAACGTTGATTGGCGGAACACCATCATCCGCCGTGCCAATTCGCCCTTCTCGTGCCAGTTCAATCCATTTTTCAATCCCCCACATGTACCGCTCGAAAACGTCCGCCGGTGACTTGCAGCCTTCGAGCGGAAGGCAGGCGGACGGTATGTCACCAACGACAACCCAAATCCATGAAGCCATCATGGGTCGGTCTGGTTGGATTTTGAACAAGAAGACGGCAAATACGCCACCCACGCCACCACCGAAAAACGAGCTGAGAACATGGCCACACCAAGAGAATGAGCGCAGGTATGTTTCAGCCGCCAACAACATCCCACGGAGGAGCGCGGGGTCCTGTCCGTCGTCGCCCCGCATACTTCTAACAGGGACGCCTACGACCCGCACATCCGAACTGCTTTCTGAGCACTGCTCCAAAATCGGGGCCATTTGATTCCTCCACGGGCACGATGGAAGAATTGTCGGGCGCAATCAGAGGGTGCCACAAGTACCTGTTTAGGCACAGTGAACTGCGAGCCCCCGAGAGAGCGCTGGCGGGGCAGAGGATTACACCAGCTAAGAACGTTCAAGCCGAGATTGGAGTTCCCGATTCCATCGCTCCGATAACTCTCCCGCCGACCGCCGGTTGCGTTAGCTTGCAGCCTTCTGGGTAAGTTCCCAGTTGTAGACCCACAGTTGGTCCCGCACATACGGCGGGAGTCCGGGTTCTCCCCTCTCCAGTACATCCAGCCCGTTCTGCCGCAGAAAATTCCGGACGGAATCCTTGGTTCGTAACCCGTCATCTCCGGCGCTCTGCGCCAGGAAGTCGTGACACGACACGCACAGGACTTCAGTCTTCTTCAAAGTGCCGGCCATGCCCTGAATGGCGAGCCGTTCCGATCCTTCGATGTTCATTTTCAAAAAATGGACGCGTCCCAGATTCATTTGTTGATGAATTGCGTCGATCGTGGCCGCTGGAACGGAAACTCCCGCACTGCCTATGCGATTCGACAGATACTCATTACCGGTCTCAATGGTGACGGCCGAACAGCCGGGTTCAGTCGCAGCCACATGAATGGGAATCACGTTCGCCAAGCGGTTGTATTGCACCAGCTTTTCCAGGCAGCGGTAGGTTCGTGGATGAGCCTCGATGCAAATCACTTTGCCGCGCTCGCCTACCGCCCGGGAAAATGTCAAGGTCTCTTCGCCCACTCCCGCTCCCACGTCCATGATGACGTCCCCGGCTTTGGGCTGGTATCCCCATAAGAAAGTTCGCCGGGCAAACTGATCCAGCCGCAACAGGTCCAATCGAAGGTAGGGTTGGTGATAGGCAAAATAGCCGCGCGAGGTCTGGTGCATCCAGATTCCATCGTCAAGAAATATCCGCTGCACCCCGTGCCCGTGCAGCCTGGCCAATCCACTCATGAACGGGAGCGAAATGGATTGGAGCCGTCCTCGGCTGAGCAGTGTTTTAATCGTATCCGTAATCGGCATCGCCAACCCGCTCCTTGTGACGCATTCTCTGCAACTCAATTCAGCTTAGCCCTAATTCCGCCTCACATCTGTGATCTGGCTGACACCCGGAATGTGACGAATCCCGGGCCGGGATTTAGGTTTCCCCCGTGTGCCTCAGTGTCCCCTGTGGTTCAAGCCTTTGGTTCCTCCACGACAGGGAACATAGGAGAAAGCCAATTGCCATTCCCGATTCCATCCTCGCGATAACTCTCCATTAGGGGTGCGGATGCGTTAATCTGCAAACGATGCGTCTGCTCCGTTTCTTCCGCCCGTCCCACCAGCACACGGCGTTTTCCGCCACCGTGCTGCTGATGACGGCCATCACGCTCTCGCGCGTGATCGGATACCTCCGTGAGGCCTACATCGCCTACGCTTTCGGCGCAGGCCAGCAAACCGATGCCTACGTCGCCGCGTTCACCTTGCCCGACTGGCTGAACTACCTCGTCGCCGGGGGCTCCGTCTCAATTACTTTCATTTCGATCTATACGCGCTTCCTCGCTGAACATCGCGAGCAGGACGCGCAGAAGACTTTCTCCATCATCATTACCGTGATGACCACGGCCCTCCTCATCGGCACCATCCTGGCTGAAATCTTCACGCCCCAGTTTGTCGCTTGGTTCTTCGGACCGCATGCATCTTCCCCAGGCTTCACGCCGGAGCAGATGCAGCTTTGCGTCCATCTCACGCGCATTCTGCTGCCCGCGCAAATTTTCTTCTACGTTGGCGGAGTCGTTTCGGCGGTCCTGCTCTCCCACCGTCTGTTCTTGTTCCCGGCTCTCGGCCCGCTCATCTACAGCGTGTTCATCATTGGCGGAGGAGTCATTGCCGGACACCGGTTGGGAATCGCCGCGCTCGCTTACGGGGCGCTATTCGGCAGCATCGCCGGACCATTTCTCATCAACGCCATCGGCACCGCCAGAGTCGGCACCGTTTATCGTCCTTCGTTCGAAGTGAAGAATCCAGCCTTCCGCGAATGGGTGCGCCTGTCCATTCCGCTGATGATCGGCGTTTCGCTGGTCGCCGCCGACGACTGGATTCTCCGCTACTTTGCTTCGAGCGGCATCGGTGACATCGCCCGGCTGAATTATGCCAAGCGCCTTTTCGCCGTTCCCATCGCGATTCTCGGACAAGCCGTCGGCCAAGCGTCACTTCCTTTTTTCTCGCGCCTGTGGGGAGAAAAAAACTCGAGGAGTTCGCCGCCACCGTGAATGCTTCGGTCTATCGCACCACGGCGGCTTCGCTGCTCATGACCGGATGGATGATGGCCATTGCCGTCCCGCTTATCGATCTCGTCTACCGCCGCGGGCGCTTCACCTTTGCCGACACCGAATCCACCGCCCTCTACTTTTTCGTGTTTTCGCTTTCCCTGGCTCTGTGGTCCTGTCAGGCGCTGTACGCGCGCGCGTTTTACGCCTCCAGCAACACGCTTACGCCGATGATAGCCAGCAGCCTGATCACGCTCGCCTCTTTGCCGCTCTACAAGCTGCTGTTCCACACTCTGTCCATACCCGGACTGGCCATCGCCTCCGACATCGGCATCGGCGCCAACGCCATCGCGATCGCGCTGCTCCTGCATATTCGCGGCATGGTGCCACTCGGCGGATTGAACTGGAAAGAATTAGGGAAGGCTGCGCTGGTAGGCGCCGTTTCTGGCGGATTGAGTTATGAAGTCATGCGCAGCATAACGCTCGATGGCAGCCGTCGCGCCGATCTCCTCGCGCTCGGCCTAGGTTCCTTAACCTGGGCCGCAGCCGTCGCTGCCGGACTCTGGTTATTGCGTTCGGAATTGCCGGCGGATCTTCGCCGGAAAAGATCCGCTACTCTCCCGAACCTGGTCGCGGGTGAAGCTGCGGAAACGATGTCTACTGGCAAGGAGCCGTGAGAGCGCGGTTCGTCGTTCGCTATTCGTCGTTCGCGCTCAAATGCCTCTGCGGTTGCCGTGCCCAAAAAGAAAACGGGCCCACGAAGGCCCGTTTCACGATCCTGCTTTGCGCCGCTAGCCGCTTGAGCTAAAGGCGAACCGCACTTTTACGCGATCAGCGAAAAGCGAACGACGAATAGCGAACCGCGTCTTTACGCCCTTGCCGCAATCACCGGTTCCGGCGACGAAGCGCTTTTCGTCACTTCTTCGATCCTTGCGTCCGGCTTCGTTCCCGCCTTGCGGATGTCGATGCCGCCCTTGAAGAAGGCGCCGTCTTCAATCGAGATGCGCGCCGCTACCACGTCGCCGGTCAGCGATCCATCGCTGCGGATATCCACCCGGTCGCTCGCCGTCAGGTTGCCCCGCACCTTGCCGAGCACCACGATTTCCCGCGCATTGATGTTCGCCGCGACAACTCCATTGCGGCCGATGGTTACGCGATTGCCGGAGAGGTTGATCGATCCCTCAACTCGGCCATCAATGTACAAAGACTCGGAACCGGTGACTTCACCTTTGATCACCAGCGACTTGCCAATCGTGGCTTGGTCCGAAGTGGTGGTAACAACCGGGCGCGGTGCAGCAGGGGGCTCGCTTGTGCTCGTTACCGGCGCCGAGGTCGCAGTAGTGCTCGGATGTACCGGTTCTGCTGGCCGGCCAGGTGTCGCAGGTTGATTCGTGGGCTTCCACATTGTCGTCGAAATCCTTTCCTTTTATTAAGGGATTCTGAACTATCGCCGCATTTCGGCTGCCAAATCGAATTGTACTCCTCAGTAAACCCCCTGCCATGTGGAAATTGCGCTTTTCTTATTGATTTTCATAGTTCCCCTCGTGGTTCCCCCAGCGACGGCGCCATTGGCCGTATGGCGGATCGTGTAAGCCCTGCCCGGACTGCGGTAATTCTTCCATCGCGATACTATGGAGCCGTGGGGTACAGTCAAGCCCTCTGTGCATCCCTGACGAGGAGTCCATGACTTCAACTTCGACGACTTCAACTGCAAACGCCTATCTCCGGCCCCAGCCCGGTGAATACGCTCCCTACTACGACCGCTACATTTCCCTGGTCGCGGGTAACGACATTCTCGCCGCCTTCGACGACCAGCGCCGCCAGACCCTTCTTCTGCTCTCTGGACGCACCGAGGCCGATGGCGATCTTCGCTACGCGCCGGATAAGTGGAGCTTGAAGGAAGTGCTCGGCCACATCAACGACACCGAGCGCGTCATGAGCTACCGCGCCCTGCGCATTGCGCGCGGCGACGCGACTCCCCTTGAGGGTTTCGAGCAGGACGACTACGTCCGCAATGGTCCCTTCGCGCGGCGTGCGCTGGCCGACTTGATCGAGGACTACATCGCCGTCAGACGCGCCACCGTTTCGCTGTTTCGCAATCTCGACGAGGCCGCCTGGACTCGCCGCGGCGTAGCCAACAAGAATGAGGTGACGGTGCGCGCTCTGGCCTACATCATCGCCGGACACGAATTGCATCATCGACGCATAATCGAGGAGAAGTACTTGAGATAGAGATTTTGTAATTTGGTAATCGGGTAATTTTGCAATTTAGAACGCGGCTTAACGCGCAACTCGAAGAGGCGCTCAGATTACCAAGTTACCCGATTACAAAATTACAAAATGAGTTCTCCCTCCGACTCCGCCATCCTTCGCCACATCGCCCGCCAGCCCAAGCAAACGGCGAGCCATAAGCAGATCTTGCGCGAACTCGGCGCAAAAGGCGAAGCGCGTCGTGAGCTCACCGACCGCCTGCTCGCGCTCGTCAGCAAAGGCGAACTGCTGCAAGTCGATTCCGAGCGCTACGCCGTTCCGCAAGCGACCAAGGGACGCAACCTTCTGGTAGGCCGCCTGACCATGCATCGCGACGGCTTCGGCTTCGTGATTCCCGAAGCCACTTCGCTCGACGCCAGCCTCAAGGCCCGCCTTGCGGGCGATGTCTTCATTCCTCCGCACGCTGTCGGATCCTCCATGCACGGCGACCGCGTCCTGGTCGAAGTCTCCGCCGTCCGCACCGATGGTCGCGCCGAAGGCCGCATCATCCGCTCCCTTTCGCGTGCGCATCCGACCGTCGTCGGCATCTTCCACTACGGGCACCGCCATAACTACGTCAAGCCCATCGACGAAAAAGTGACGCAGGAAATTATCATTCCGTCGGGCATGGAGATCCCGCAGTCCCCTGTGTCCTCTGTGTCCGCCTGTGGTAGAGATTTCTGCAACTGAGCCGACGCAGCCGCAAAAGAAGAAATCCCGAGACCGCGTAATCGGAGACGAAGCCGCCGTCCACACCGACTGGCAGGATCTTGACGGCGTAGTAGTCGACGTGGAAATCACCGACTGGCCCAGCGCCACGCAGAACCGCGCGGCCGCGTCATCGAAATTCTCGGCGAAGAAAACGACTTCGGCGTCGATGTCGAGATCATGATCCGCAAGTTTCACCTGCCCCACCGCTTCCCGCCCGAAGTGATCGAAGAAGCGCAAGCCATCGCATCCGATATCCCCGCGGAAGCGTTGCGCCATCGCCGCGACTTACCGCGCACTTCCCATCGTCACCATCGACGGCGAAACCGCCCGCGATTTCGACGACGCCGTCCACGTCCGCCAACTCGAAAACGGCAACTACGAACTGCAAGTCCACATCGCCGATGTCGCCCAGTACGTAACGCCCCGACTCGCCGTTCGATCAGGAAGCCCGCCTGCGCGGCACCAGCGTCTATTTCCCCGACCGCGCCGTCCCCATGCTGCCGCTCGAACTCTCGACCGATATTTGCAGCCTGCGCCCGCAGGTCGACCGCCTGGTGCTCTCCTGCACCATGGAGATCGACCACCAAGGCGAAATCGTCGGCTACGAAATCAACGAAGGCGTGATCCGCTCCGCTGAGCGAATGACCTACACCGCCGTGAATGCCGTCATCGAAGGCGACGCCGCCACGCGCGCAGCGCTACGCCGCGCAGATCGAGCACTTCGAACGCATGCGCGATCTGGCGATGATCCTGAACCGCAAGCGCGAACGCCGCGGATCGATCGATTTCGATCTCCCCGAGCCGGTCATCGAGTTTGACGAATTCGGCATGATGAAGAGCATCACCCGCTCCGAGCGCAACGTCGCCCATCGCCTCATCGAAGAATTCATGCTCTCGGCCAACGAATGCGTGGCCGCACTATCTGGAAAATAAACGCATCGCCTCGCTCTACCGCATCCACGAGAAGCCCGACGCCAAGCGCGTTTACGATTTCGAAGTCATCGCCGCCACCTTCGGATACTCGCTCGGAGTCGGCGCCTTGCCCATTCAGCGCGTGCAACTGAAAGCCGACCGCCGCGACGCCCGCGGCACCGGCAAGCGCGTCCGCGAAATCGAAGTGCCCAAAGAAGTCCACATCACCCCGCGCATGTATCAGAAACTCACGGAGAAAATTGCCGGCAAGCCCGAAGAACGGATTCTGAGTTTCCTGATGCTGCGCTCGCTGAAACAAGCTCGCTACTCCGAAGAAAATCGCGGGCACTTCGCCCTAGCCGCCACCACCTACACCCATTTCACTTCGCCCATCCGCCGCTATCCCGACCTGATCGTGCACCGCATCCTGAAAGAAGTGCTGCGCGACTCAGCCGAACAGATGGACGGAGAAGTCCCGGTGGGAACGTCGCATATCCGCACAGATTTGTCATCCTGAGCGGAGCGAAGGACCTGCTTCGCCCGCACGAAGAAGGACGCGGAAGGGCACGACTTCAGTCGTGCCGATAGCAGCGAAAAATGCCGGCTTCAGCCCCGAGGGCCCGCCGCCATCCCCCTGGTCCAAGCGCCGCGACCACGACGCCCATCAGCACGCGCTCGAACCTCTGGGCGGCCCCATCGCTCTCGAAGAACTCCACAGCATCGCCGACGAGTCCAGCCAATCCGAACGCCGCGCCGACGAAGCCGAGCGCGGCCTGATGGAATGGAAGAAAATGAAATTCATGGAGCGCCGCATCGGAGAAGATTTCGACGGCCTGATCATCAGCGTAACCAAATTCGGCTTCTTCGTGGAACTCACCGACCTCTTTGTGGAAGGCCTGGTCCCGCTCAACACGCTAAGTGACGACCGCTACACCTATCACGAAGACACGCGCCAGATCATCGGCCAGCGCTCGCGCAAAACCTACAGCCTGGGCAATCGCCTCCGCGTGCTGGTGGACCGCATCGATCCGGTAGAGAAGAAGATTCAGTTCGCCGTGATTGAGGAACATCCGGAAAAATTAGGGCGAAGGCGGAGGAAGTAAGTCCGCTTAGAAGTGATGGAAATGCAATGTTCTTTTGTAATTACTGGCGGCAAAGCGTTTCCCCGTGTCCAATGCAATTATGGCTGCCCGAAAATGGCTCCGCCGCGCGCTAATCGTCCTCGTCTGCCTTGTTTCCCTCTTCGTCATGGCCTCCACTTACCTCCGCATTCGCCAGTACGCGTTTCGATGGCGAATGGAACGTTTGGTAGCCGATCTTCGCGGACTCGAACTGCGCAAGGCTAATGCTCAGGATGTTCAGCAGTTTGTTCAGAAGTGGGGTTTCGAACCCTATGAGACTTCGGCGGAGCAATGCCCCAACGGGCCGTGCAAATCGTATAGCTTCGAGGCATGGTGGCCCGGCGAATCGCTGGTTGAGTTTCTGAACAAGAAGCTGGACCTGAATGACGACGGTCGAACCACTGCGTTTCGCATCGTGACCTTGATGGGCGGATGGGGGACGATGGCTCGTTCACATCTTCGATTGGGGCAAGACTTGTTGTGGTCGAAAGACTTCTCTCTGATGGTTTCCGTGTCACCAGAAGGTCGCCTCGATATCGTGCAAGGATCGGCGGGCACCCCGTGGAGGTTCCAATCCAACAGCGACCGTGATCGGCCAGCGACGGTTTTGGCTGGTAGACTGCGGCACAAAGAATATCTCGTGGGAGAATTCGCTGCATTAGGGAATGCCGACGCCGCCATCTGGGCGGAATTCTCACCCTTTGCTGACAATCGCGACGTGGCTCGGCTCATGCAGTTCGACTTCTCATGCCTGACCCGACTCCGCCCTTGCAAGCAAAGCGATCTGATGCCGGCAGCGTGGGCGCAGTATTTGGACGACGCGAAGAGGCCCCTTCCCGACCTCACCTGCACCCCGGAGTTGACGAGAATCGTTGCCCGGGCCGCTGACGCCATCGTCGTAGCCGGAATTGACTCTGCTACGCTGATGCCCCCAGTCTTCCAAAACGGCCCTTACCGTTTGGAGAGCGCACACCTTGTCACACCCATTAGAGGCGCGAAACACGTGTTGAGGCATTTTCATGGCGAGATCGAAGTCGAGAACGGTGAGGTACCAGCAACTGCCGATACAAATACCCCTCTTCATGTTGGAAAGCAGTACATTTTGTTATTGCAGGACCACGTATACGGTGGCTGGGATTCGCTGGCTCTGTTCCCATGCGGCGCACTCACTGACACGCCGACGAATCTCGCGATGGCCCGAGAGGCTGCAGATGAGTCTGATCGGGAATTCTAGGGGTTCGTTTTTCCTCGATCCTGATCGTGTGGGGACGGGCGCCCACCAATGCCGCCACCCGCTCGGCTTTCATTCTCGACCATCCTGTATAGAATTGAAATGTACGGGGAGCGAAAGCCCATGCCAATATCAAATGAACCCAAGCCCGAGCAAAATCCAGCCCAAGCGGCAGAGCACGTTGCCAGCGCTCACAAGATTCTGAAGGAATTGCAAAAAAAGGTCGGAGATCATCCCGAACTCGGCGAGGCCATCACCAGACTGGAGATGGCGCTCAACAGCCTGGCGATAAAGACCGGCGGGCTGCTGTAGCACCGCGTCCGTACCGCGACCTTCAGCCTGCTAGAATTCTCCGTCACCATTCTTGGCGCCTGCCTAGGAAGTCAGCTCCATGTCCACGAATCCAACTCCCAGCACTCCCACTCCACGCACCCGCGTAGTGCGGGAACCGCAGCGCGCCGTTTACGACCGCGACGTCGTCAATCAGATCCTCGATGAAGCCTTCGTTTGCCACGTCGGCTTCGTCGCCAGTTCCGATGCCCAGCCCTACGTCATTCCCACTTCTTACGGCCGCGACGGAGACGTGCTCTACATCCACGGCTCGGCCGCCAGCCGCATGTTGCGTCATCTCGATAAGGGCGTCCCCGTTTGCATCACGATCACACTGGTCGATGGACTGGTGCTCGCCCGCTCCGTCTTCAATCATTCGATGAACTACCGCTCGGTGGTAATTCTCGGCACGGCAACGCTGGTTGACGATCCGGTGGAAAAACTCGCGGCCCTGCGCGCGATCAGCGAGCACATCCTTCCTCATCGCTGGGACGACTCGCGCCCGCCCAATGAAAAAGAGCTGAAAGCAACATCGGTCCTGCGCCTTCCGATCAATGAGTTTTCAGCGAAAGTGCGCGTCGGCCCGCCGGAGGACGACGAAGAAGACTATTCATTCCCGACCTGGGCGGGAGTGGTCCCGCTGAAGATGACTTCGGGCACGCCCATCCCCGATGACGGCTGCAAGCAGTATCTGCCCGCATACCTGAAGAACTATTCACGCGCGATAGGATCGTAGGTCGGGCATATTGCCAATGCTCGCGTAGCGGCGGACGCATTCGTCCGCCCCGTCCACGAGACGCGGCAAGTCGCGTCTCTACGGCAACAGCAGCAACTTCCCCGTAGTCTTCCGTCCTTCCAGCTCGCGGTGCGCCTGCTGGGCCTGCGCCAGCGGATACACGTGTTCGATCCGCAGCTTGAGTTTGCCGTCGCGAATCATGCCGAAAACCGCTCCCGCACGCTGCTGCAACTCCTGCGCCGTAGCAATGTAATTCCCCAGCGAAGGCCGCGTCAGAAAGATCGATCCTTTTTGCGTCAGCACCAGCGGATCGATCGGAGCGACCGCCCCGCTCGACCCTCCATAAAGCACCATCATGCCACGCGGACGCAGCAGGTTCAGACCCTTGTCGAAGGTCGTCTTGCCTACCGAGTCGTAAACGACATCCACGCCTTTGCCGCTGGTCAGCCGTTTCGTCTCACTCTCAAAATCAGTCTGCGTATAAAGGATGACGTCGTCCGCTCCCGCTGCTCGCGCCAGCTCGGCCTTTTCCTCGGTCGAAACCGTGGCAATTACGCGCGCGCCAATATTGTGCGCCATCTGCACCAGCAGCAATCCCACGCCGCCAGCCGCTGCATGAACCAGCGCCGTCTCGCCCTTCTTCAGCGGATACGTGTCATGAGAAAGATAGTGCGCCGTCATCCCCTGCAGCATGGCGGCCGCAGCCTCGCGCTCTCCCACTCCCGCCGGAATCTTCACCAGGCGGTCGGACGGCACTGCGGCGTACTCGGCGTAGCTCCCCAGCGTCATGGTGTAAGCCACCCGATCGCCGACAGCAATCTCTCTTACATCGTCGCCGACCGCTGAAACCACGCCCGCCGCTTCCTGTCCCAGCACCAGCGGCAGCTGCGCCTTGTAACGGCCTTCGCGGTTATAGACGTCAATAAAGTTAATGCCCGCCGCCTGTATCTTCACCACCGCTTCATTCGATTTCGGCTGCGGAACCGGCAAGTCCACCAATTCCATCACGTCCGGCCCGCCTGTTTGCTTGATCTCTATGGCTCTCATATTTCCTTTCGATGAACCCGGAACCGCGAAAGACTCGCGTGGGTACCCCACATCTCCCGCCTTTCGAGAAGTGGGAACCCGACCGTCAGCACCCTTAGGCCTTGCGCCGCTGCCCCGTTTGCCGTCCCCCGCAGGGCTGGGGTAACATCCCCAACCGATACCAAGGTAATGGGCTTTAGGTGTCTTCGGTGGAATTGACCCAGCGGATTTTGCGATAGTACCATCACAACAAGCATGAACGCTGGGTTGCGCCTGGAAGCGGTTTCGGCAAGTTTCTGAAAATATGAGATTTTCTTCCCACCGGCATCTGGCGATCGTTCTCTCCGCCGCATTATGGGCAACTTTGGCGGCGAGCCTCGCCTGCCAGAGCGCCCAGAAGTCTTTTATGCCTCCCGCTCAGGCCCAGGCCCCAGCGCTGGTCGCGGCCAGCACCCCGCCCGATCCCCACAAACAAAAGCCCGACGCCGCTGATCCCCAATCGAAGCCGCAGGTGCCCCAGGCGCTTCAAGTCGATCCCGTGGGCGACCTGATCGCCCGCGTCGAAAACGAATACCAGTCAGGACAGGATAACTACCGCGCCGGCCACCTGGAAGCCGCGAAGCAGAATTTCGATTCCGCTTTCAACCAGCTGCTGGGCAGCGGATTCGATCTTCGCAACAGTTCCGACGACCGCCTGGAGCGCGAACTTGACCGCATTCTCGACGGCATCAACAGCCTGGAACTCGCCGCCTTGCAGCAGGGCGACGGCTTTGCCGAGCAAAAGTCGGAGCCTGCCCCGATCGACGAAGCCAACGATCTCACACCCGCAGTCGATGAGAACGTCAAAGCCAAAGCCGAAGCCGAGATCAAGTCCACCCACTCCGACCTGCCGCTGGTGATGACCGACCAGGTCGCCGGCTACATCAACTACTTCTCCACGCGCGGACGCGGCACCCTGGAACACGCTCTGGCCCGCTCCGGCCGCTACGAAGATATGATCCGCCGCACCCTGCGCGAAGCCGGCGTTCCCCAGGAGCTGATCTATCTCGCCCAGGCTGAGTCCGGATTTCATCCCCTGGCCGTTTCCCGCGCCGGCGCTCGTGGCATGTGGCAATTCATGGGCAGCCGCGCCAAAGGCTACGGACTCGAACGCAGCTGGTGGGTCGATGACCGCCAGGATCCCGAAAAAGCCACCCGCGCCGCCGCTCACCATCTGAAAGACCTCTACAACGAGTTCGGAGACTGGTACCTGGCCATGGCCGCCTACAACTCCGGCCCCGGCACCGTCCAGAGCGCGGTCAAGCGCACCGGCTACGCCGATTTCTGGGAGCTCTACAACCGCAACGTGCTGCCCAAGGAAACCCGCAACTACGTCCCCATCATCGTGGCCGTCACCATCATGGCTAAGAATCCCGCGCAATACGGACTCGACTCGGTGGTCAAGGAGAAGCCGGTTGCCTATGACACGGTCAAGATCAACTATCCCATCGACCTCCGCCTAGCCGCCGAATGCGTCGACGCCACCGCCGAGGACTTGCTCGACCTCAACCCCAGCCTGCTGCGCATGACCACTCCGAAGGTTTCGGAAAAAGATCAGGAGTTCGATCTCCACTTACCCGCCGGAACCGCCGCCAAGTTTCAAACCGCCGTCGCCTCCATTCCCGCCGACAAGCGTGTCTGGTGGCGTTATCACAAGGTGCAAGGCGGAGAAACACTGGCCTCGATCGCCCGAACCTATCACACCACTCCGAAAGCCATCGCCGAAGCCAATGACCTCGACGATGAGCCGCTCGCGCCCGAGACTCGTCTGATCATCCCGATCGCTGCGGGCAAGGAGACCGGAACCACCACTTACGCGCACGCCCTCACTCACTACAAAGTTCGTAAGGGAGATACGGTCGAGTCGGTAGCCGAAAATTTCGGCGTCTCCGCCAAAATGATTCGCGGATGGAACCACGTGAAAGGCGACAGCCTGGCCGGACGAAAAATCCTGTATCTCCACCTTCCCGTAACCAGGAGCGCGGGCGAGACCCAGGTAGCCGCCAGGCATTCCAGCCGAGCGAAACCGCGCGCCGCAGCCCCAACCGCCGCGGCCAGCGCAGTGGTCCATCACAAAGTCAAGCCCGGCGAGACTCTCTATTCCATCGCCACTTCCTACAACACCACCGTCACCGCCCTAAAGCACGACAACCGGGACGTAGCCACCCTCCGCCCCGGCATGATCCTGATCGTGCGCGACGGGCACTAAAGTCGACCATCCGGCAGCTCCCAAGGGTATGTGCAAAGTGTTCCACGCGAAACACTGTACTGGCGTAAGTGTACATACAATTGCCGCAACTATACGTACAGTTTGATAAGTGCATCGGGGAAAACGGCGGCATCCGGAGGTGGGGTGGGGTTGTAAGTGCTTGATAATACTGGGGCGTGAGTGTGGTTAAACAGGCACAAGTGGGTATTTATTACACTGTAATTTTTACAAAAGACGTTTTTGGGGTGATTCCCGGTCGAAGGGTCAGTCCAGGTTTCCTCTACTTCTGGGAAAAGCCCAGGGTGCAAGCGGCGGTGGAATCCCATCCTAACGTCGAAAAAGCCGACGTTAGGATGGGGCTGCCCGGCCGAATGTTATTGCTCGGAAGGACGGGTTGGTTTACAGTTCGCCTGGGCAGATATTTAAGTAACTACCGGCGGAATTAACCATGGAATCGTCCGGCGAAAATCAAAGCAGTGCCCAATCCATCTCCGCACGGCTGCAAGCGGCCACGGACGAGCTGCAAGCCTTGGAGCAACTGGTCGTCTCCGGCGACACCTCTCCCCGTGTTCTAAGCGAATTCCGCAGTGCGGTCGACAGTATCCGCCAAACCACCTGGGCCATCCAACGATGGACGGATCTGCAACAGCAACATCAGAACCCCTACACCTTGCTGGACAAACTATCGGAGCATCGTGTTCGCCGAGCCACCAAGATCGCGAAGGATTTGACGACCGACCTGGAGTCGTTGGAATTGGGCCTTGAAACCGAGGGATTGGTCGACCTCTTCCACGCCATCGAAGGTCTATACCAGCGCCTGACGCCGCTATTCAAGAAGGATTCTGATTAGCCGTGTGCCGGGTGCGGGTGCCCCATCCTAACAGTCGTGCTTTTCGAC
>CAVRNL010000113.1:0-18267 GCA_963722485.1 uncultured Acidobacteriaceae bacterium | reverse complement strand
GAGAAAGGATTGGGGCAAGGTGGAAGCACTGCATCCGAATAGCGTCTGGCAATCGGACATGACCAAGGTCTGGGCTGGGCCGAGTGTGGGCTGGGCGTATCTGGTCTCGGTGATCGACTGCTGCACGCGCGAGATCGTTGGCTGGGACCTGAGTCTGCGCTGCCGCACGGAAGAAGCCCTGGCGGCGCTCAACCGCGCCGTGCTTGAGGTTTTGCCTTTCGGTTCTCGTGGAACGGGTTTGACTTTGACCACCGACAACGGCACGCAGTTTACCTCGGCACGTTACGTCGAAACTCTGAACCGGCTGGGGATCCTGCACCGGCGCACCGCCTACAACCATCCCGAAGGCAACAGCTACATCGAACGGTTTCATCGCAGCTTGAAAGAAGAGGAGGTGTGGCTCAACGAATATCAGACTTTCGACCACGCCAAGCAGAGCATCGCTGGTTGGATCGAGGAGTACAATCATGACCGTCCGCATCGCGGACTCCACGGACGAACCCCGCACGATGCTCGTGCCTGGTTCGGCCAAACCCTTACTTCAAACACGGCCCCTCGTGTCCAGTTTTGAGGGGTGCACTACAGCATCGAATACGAAGACGGACACTCGTTCCAAAGCAAATCCGTGTTCAAGCCACTACAGGCAGCCGACATATTGGCATGGCAGATGAATGACCATATGCGTAATGTCGTCATGGCAGGAAAAGACGACATCAAAGACTGCCATCCGAACTTCCGCAGTCTGAGGTTGGACCAAGATATGAACCTAGGGTGGATCAATGAAGATCAGTTGCGTACCCTTATTGAAAAGGAAATAGCCCACAGGGAAAAGACCGGAACACAATATGACAGTTTCTGAGTTCTATCGGGTCTATCGCGTTTTTGCAGGCGGCCCACCGAGATGGAGTTCCAGTTCTTTTGGCGCTATACCAGTAGCAGAATCCACTCTCGCGAACGATTGCTGAATCGAGCACGTCACGGTACGTAACGATGCCGTACCAAACAACCACTTTGCTGCCGTTGACGATAGCGTCCAGTCCGTCCCCGCCGAGGCTTTAGGACTTACATGTTGTATTTCTAGTGATTGAGAGGGTGCCAGCATCTCTTGCGTGACAATGAAAAGATCAGGCGCAGGAAGATCAGACAATTCTTCGTTGAGGCACACTTTTTCACCCATAGTGACTAGCTCGATTCTGGCTGGAGTTTGCGCCCAGTTCTTGATAGTTAGGTCGAATTGCTCCGCTGCTGTTGCTTGCAACCAACCAAACAGAACCCACGCTCGGTAGCTACGCGCACTCGCAACTTGTGGAAGAGGACCGCCAGATTCCGGTCGTCGTAGGGCTGACCCTCTTCAACTACGTCCTGAAGAAGACAATCGAGGTTTGAACCTCACCCTGCCACTTGGTGGCTGGGTTCGGATGCCGTTCAGGAAGCCCCTCCTGCGGGGATTTGGCTGCCGGGGAGGGGTTCAGGTCGGTTAGAACGCCTCGTAGGCGCTGCGGGCTCTATGGGCCAGTCTGACGGGCAGTCTGGGCGTGGGTCTCGGCTCAGAGCGTTTCACTCGTAAACTGATGATGAGGGTAACTTTAGTTCGGAGTCATACAAACGACGAGCGCCTACAATTGAAGTTGTGAGGCATTACTCCATCAAGAAAATGAACGGCTTTGCCATGTTCAACTGCCCGCTCTGCAAACACTCCGTCACCACGCGGGATTTCAGCAGCCAGAACGGCAACTGCCGTACCCAAGCCGCTAGGGCAATGAACGAGCACGCCACGGCTGCACATGGCCGCCCCACACCCATGTCACCACACGATGCGCAGATGTGGTATGCCCACAAAACGCTAGTTTTGCCAGAAGCAATGAAAAACAGTGCGGTATGACACCTGAAACTTATTACACAGTCCGGCGCACCCAGTCGCCCTGCAACTCTCAGTGAGGTTTATGCCAGTCTCCTCGCGTCGGAAGCATATCCATCATTGGTACAAGAGTCTCGCGGGAGGTTTCCGATGCGCTTGCGAGGCGTGGCGCTGTGAGTTTGCCGGAGGAATCCAACAGTGTGAGATTGGCTCCGAACGAGGTCGTAAGTATTGCGTCACCCATCTGGCGTCCCCTCCGACCAGTGTGAGGGCGATCAGGAAATCCAGAACCTCGACGACGCTTGCAAAGTCCTAGCTAGGCAGACACACACACCGAGCGTGGAGCTCTCACCCAACAATCCGGCCCTCCGGCTTCCTGACGGCTTCTTCATCGGGTTCCACCGCGATGAAATTCTTCAGATCAATTCATACGGCTTCAGTCCGGCTCCATGGACGTTTTCCCTAATCAGGAGCAAGATCACAGTCATTAAGCGGGTTCGCTTGCCGCTCTCAAACAAAGAATCGGGCAAGCTTAGGAACGGGAGGATTCGGGAAACTGGGAAGGGTCCCGAAGCCTCCCATTCATGAAAGAAAAAGGGTTTGGGCTCGTCAACAATTCCACGCACGCGGTTCCCGTCAAACATCCACACAAATCTCTTCTTGCTAACCTAACACCCAAACCCAAAGCCCTACTCACATCTGCGACCCCGAAAAAGGCTCCCCAAGCTAACTATGCCGCCTTCTTCGCCGCTCTGAACTTCGCCCACCGTGCCTTTTGCGCCGCCGCGATTTTCCTGCGGGCTGATGCCGACATGGTGCGCTTGGCTGGAGCCGAGCCCGTTTTCGCCACCACTACTGGCTGCGACTGTTTCCGCACGGATGCCCATCGCGCCTTCTGCGCCAGAGCCATTTTGCGTCGTGATGCTGCGGAAATAATTCGTTTCGGTTTTGTGATGCCCGGCTCCGTATGACTACTCCCACCGCCTAACTTGCCCAAAGCCGCCAGAGTCGAATCAATATTGCCGAGCTCATCCGCCAGATTCGCTCTCCTTGCCTTCAGTTCCGATACAAATGACGACAGTCCTTTCAAAGCTTCCATTGTTACCCCCTCGGGTATTTTGATGCGGACTAATTGTATAGGAGTGGACTGACTTGCGGCAGCGGGCGCGGCTTCTAGAAGAATGACGTGTTGGTCGTGATGGCGTCATATGGGGACGGGCGCGTGGCTCCAAGTTACCAATGCGCACAAGTGAGCGAGGAGCGGCGTTTGGGGGTACCTCCGTAACACCCATCCGTACCGTGGTACGCGACAGCCCACAAACTATATGCTGACCCTTGACCTTCAACATCCCACGGTCGTGGCCGGTGCTGGTCCTCGACGATAGCGAAGATCGCATCTCGTGGTTCCGGCAACGCCTTCACGATGTCAAGTTCGCCAAGACGAGCGCAGCGGCAATCGACCTGATCTCCCAGCATAATTTTAAGGTTGCCTTCCTAGATCACGACCTGCACTGGATGGACGCTGGGTTTCCCGATAGACAGCATGGCAACGGCAAAGAAGTCGCTCGCTACCTTGCGATCCATGCATTCGACGGACTTGTTGTCATTCATTCTCGCTCCGAACAAGCGGAAGTCATGGGGAAGATTCTGCCGCGAGCCAAGGTTTGCCCGTTCGGAGACTTTGATATCAACGAATGCTCCGAATAACACGTGCTGAGGTTCTGGCTGAGATGCAGTTCTTTCAGTTGGACGCACGACGAACGAGAAGCGGTCGCGCTCGCGGCGGTCGCCACTCTTCCTGAAAATGCGACTTACGCGCAGATCGAAGACACGACGCTGAAATGCCTTGTCAAGGCACTTGAGCGCATCGGGCTGAAAGACACCGTCGAGTACGTCGGCGGTCAAAGTTTTATGTATCGGCGAAAAATATGAAAGCGAGCACGCTTACACGAGGTACCATAAACAAGGCGAGGAAGGGTTATAACGTGGAACTCAAGGCTCCTGCGGGAAAATTCAGAGTTGTCGGTGTGGACTTGTTCTCTCATGAGGACTACCTCAAGGGAGATTATGATTTCCGAGCGGAAGCGTACAAGGTCACCGACGATCACAACGCGAAACGGTCTGGATCAATGGATGACATCTACTACGTCTACGACGATCAGGGCACGTACATAAGGTGCAACGAGGCGGTCGGCCAGAAAGTTTCTCCGTGAAAGATCGCGATTGAGTAATTGAACGTCGCGCTCGTTGCTAATAAACATTCTCCTGAACGGTACCCTCCATGACTGCCGAGGATTTCCGCGAGTCACTCACCGCGACCGAGCCACCAGCCGGACTCACGCTCGCTCTCGCCGGATTGTGGTGGGATGCCAAGGCGATTGGGCGCAGGCGCACGAGTCCGCCCAGCAGGACGAAGGCAATGATAGCTCGTGGGTTCACGCCTACCTCCACCGCAAAGAAGGCGATCAGAGCAACTCAGCGTATTGGTACAGCCGGGCGGGCAAGCCCGGATACGGGCGTGTCTGCTCCAACTTCGGCGCTCATAGGGCACGGAAGATCAATCCGACCCCGGTATCCGACAGACGGAAGACTTACGTCCCGAGGATTGGGTAGAGCGGTAGAGCCGACGCGAACGCGATGCGTGCAATGCTCGAAGTTGTATATCGGTAACCGAGTGACGCGGAGAGTGGGAGTCGCGAAAACAACGTTAAACGGTTAAACGGCAACGAGAGAACTTACGGGCGCACAGATGACGCTCTTACGCAGGGTAAGTGCTTCAATGGCAGGTTTCAGCAGGTTTCAGTAGTAGAGTTTGGCCCCGCCGCTGCGGGTTTGTCAATTCCGAGTCGCCGCCTGCATAGCATGGACGATCTTCACCGTCTCCTCTCGCTCCACCTGCTGACCTCACCCCCATCATCACCGCTCCCCAAGCCCAAGGCATGGAGTTCGACAAACGGGCACTCTACGGCAAATTGGGCGACCTTGCGCTCGCCAGCACGATGCCTCTTGGGTGGGCTTATGTTGGAACGCTTGCAGTCGCGTCCGCTCTGAACATCCATGATCGTGACGGACATGTACGCAGCAACATCTACACGGGTCTAATTGCGCCAGTTGGTACAAGCAAGACTGCTGTCGCGGAAGCGATAGAGAAATCCATATTCCTGCCAAGCCTCACCGTCAGCACCACCACCCCCGGCAGCGACAGGGGTCTCATCAAGATGCTGGGAACGGATGGAAACACCACGTTGTTGATCGAAGACGAATTCCGTGCCGTGTTGGACAAATGCGCTATCCCCAACAGCACGTTGCCAAAAGTGCTGTGCAAGCTGTGGGGGAAAAACCGCGCAGGGGTCAGCGACAAAAAGGGCGTCGATGAGTGCGACGGCAAGCTGTGCATACTGGGCAACATACCAGCAGAGGACACGGTTGCAGACCTCACTGGATGGCCGGAGACGACATGGTCCGGGATGTTGCACTTCCGCGACATCGTCAACAGCAAGTCTCTCTACCGCAAGTACAGCACCATAATTGGCAGAGTGCGAGCCATGATGCTTGACGAGGATATTTTGATGCGCGTGAGAACACTGGAGCGGGATAACACCGGGAAAGCCATGAGGGGAAAGGTGACGCCTTTCTATGTCTTCCCGCCAAAGGGCCTGTCGAAGTGAGATTGACCCGAGGCACAGGATTCGCGGCATTTGCAGTCAGGATTGCAGTCAGAATTGCAGTCATTTGCAGTCACTTGCTGCAAGCATAAGGTAGCCAAGGATCAGCATTTGCAGTCAGCAGTCACATAGGCAGTAGGGAAAAAATATATATTTTATTTTCAATAACCTATGTGGTTTAGTTTTGCGATTGCAGTCAATTGCAGTCAGGATTGCAGTCACTTTGGCTAAAGAGTTTTCTAGAGTTGCACAGGGTATATAAGAAATGACTGCAAACGCTTCGGCTCTGGTGCGGGTAAGCTGAAATCCCCCAACCGTGACACCTGTCACGCTTCACCCGTGCCGGAAACAGCAGCCCCCATGCCAATCAAAGAGGCGGCACGGGTTCCGCCGCAGCGATCCGCAGTCAGAGTTTTCATTCCTCCGTTGCGTTTATCACTTCTTGGGTCGTCGTTACAATAGAAAGCCTATCTTGGATGCGGCGGACGGCGAAGGGGGTCTGAATGTCGAGCGAAGTGGAATTTCTCAAACTTGTTTATGAGCGGTTCAACGTCCGCGACATGGAGGGTGTACTTGCAGCCCTGCACGAGGATGTGATGTGGGCGAATGGAATGGAAGGCGGGCACGTTCACGGACGGGATGGCGTTCGTAGCTATTGGACGCGCCAGTGGGCGGTGGTCGATCCGCACGTCACGCCCGTTGCCTTCTCCACCAGCCCAGACGGACAAGTCGTAGTCGAAGTCCATCAGATCGTGCGCAACCTTGCGGTTGCCGCTTCATCCATCCGAAGACCCTGACGGCCGAGAAATGCACTCTCTGCTATCACCGGATCACCAAAGGCCTGACCACTGCTTGCTGCGAAGTCATGCCCGACCGGCGCGCGCCAGTTGGCGGATTTGAAAAATCCCAACGACCTGATTCATGAATTCCTGAAGACCCACAATGTTCAGATCCTGAAACCCTACATGGCGACCCATGCCAAGGTGTTTTACAACGACCTGGATGGTTCCGTGCGATAAGGTTCCGTGCGATAAGGAGACTGCGATTCGTTATGCCTGGCGTTGAAGGCTTCATGTATCCGAACGAAGTGGAACTCCAGTGGAGCGTGCTGATCGTGCTCTATCCGTTTCTGACGGGGCTGGTGGCCGGGGCGTTCATTCTGGCTTCGCTGGAGCGTGTTTTTCAAGTGCAGGCGGTAAAACCCACGTACCGGCTGGCGTTGCTGACGGCCCTGGCTTTCCTGCTGGTGGCACCGCTGCCGCTGCAACTGCACCTTGGACATCCGGAACGCTCGTACGAGATGTACCTGACGCCGCACCGGACGTCCGCGATGGCCATGTTCGGGTTTGTGTATCTGTGGTACTTGATGGCTGTCCTGTTGCTCGAAATCTGGCTCGACTACCGGCGCGACATCGTGGTGCTCTCGCAATCCACCACCGGCTGGAAGCGCCTGCTCTATCGCGTCATGACCCTGGGCTCGAGCAACATCAATGAGCACGCGCTGGCGATTGATGAGCGAGTGGGCTGGCTGGTCACTCTCATCGGCATCCCTTCCGCCTTCTTGCTGCACGGATACGTCGGCTTCATCTTCGGCTCGGTCAAGGCGAACCCGTGGTGGTCGTCCCCGCTCATGCCGGTGGTGTTTATTTTCTCCGCCATGGTATCGGGCATCGCCCTGGTAATGCTGATCTACATGCTGGTGACGTGGTCCCGCAAAGAGACCATCGATATGCGCTGCGTCGACACGGTGGCCAGCTACCTCTTCTACACCTTCATCATCGATTTCAGTCTGGAAATGCTCGACCTGATTCACCGCATCTACGAGTCCGATGAATGCTTCCGCAGCCTCGATTTCATGGTCCACACCAAGCTGTACATGTCGCATATCGTGATCCAGATCATACTGGGCACAGTTGACTCCCATTTTGCTTCTCGCCTTGACTCAGGTGTGGAAGCTCGGCGAAATGGCCCGCAAACGCATTTACGCAGTGGCCGGATGCCTCACCCTGATAGGTATTTTTGCCATGCGCTGGAATGTAGTGATCGGGGGCCAGTTGTTTTCCAAGAGTTTCCTGGGATACACGACTTACAAGATGGGCCTGATCACGCGCGAAGGACTGCTCGTGGCCATTGTGTTGACGGTTCTGCCATTGGTCATTTTGTGGGTGCTGGTGAAGCTCCTGCCTCCATGGCCGGAGAAGAATTCGGGCTCGCTCCGCGACGCTGCACCCGCGCACTAACTTACGTCTTCTGTCCTGATGTGGTGAGATCGCATTGACGGGCCGACGGTAGAGACATCCTCAGCGAGTGCTAACGCCTTTATCAACCGCTTCGACAAGAAATTTTGGCATGGAAATTGTGACTTGACACAGGGCAAGCGACAGGCGAGAATTTCGGCCGTAGTCAAGGGAGCTGTGCATTTCATATGAAAGCTTTTGCACTCCCAATCCGGTGCCTCCCTCAGTTGCGCTATTTGACGATTCCGCGTCCGATGGACTAGTCAAACCCCGCGCAACCAGCGGCATGTGCGGGGCAAGCCGTGTATAGCTCATCTCCATCAACCGTGTGTGCAAGAGCAGTATGCTGTCCCACAGCAAAACCTAAAAAGGGGTCCTTTCCGTGAAAAAACATCCTACTCCACGCGTTTCGGTTGGTGTCCTCGTCGTGTTTTCTCTGGCTGCCGGCTTGTTGTCGACGTCGACGGCTCAGTTAGCGCCATCGCGGATCACGCAGAAGATTGACAATGCCTCGCGGACGACGATTGGCGGAAGCACGCATCCCGCAACGAAGACCGCGAAAGACCTCGGCGCCGTCGATCGCAACCGACCCCTGGAGCGAATGCTGCTGGTGTTAAAGCCCAGCATCAACCAGCAGTCGGCCCTCAATAGTCTGCTGGACAGTCAACAGGACAAGAGTTCGCCGAATTATCACAAGTGGCTTGCGCCGGAGCAGTTCGCGCAGCAATTCGGCCCCTCTGACGAAGACGTTCAGAAGATTACAGGATGGCTACAGCAGCAAGGCCTGAGTGTTGCAAACGTGGCTCGCGGGAAGCAGTGGATCGAATTCTCGGGAACGGCCCTGCAGGTAGAAAGCGCTTTTCAGACTTCGATGCACCGCTACTCGCGCGACGGCGAGAGTCACGTCGCGAATGCGAAAGACATCTCCCTGCCCCAGGCGCTAACGCCTGTCGTAAGTGGCGTCCTTTCCTTGCATAACTTCCTTAAGAGGCCGATGCATTCGAAGGTTACACAGATGAAGAGAGATGTTGACGGGAAACTGAAGCGGATCAATCCAGATCTGACCATCTACGATCCCAACAGTGGGAATGTTTATTACTTTGTAGCGCCGGGCGACTTTCAAACCATTTACAACGCACGGCCGCTGCTCAGTTCCGGCATTGATGGCAGTGGCGCCTCCATCGCCATCGTCGGTCGCAGCGATATCTGGTTTTCCGACGTGCAAGCGTTCCGCCACATTTTCGGCTTGCCCGAGAATGACCCTAACATCATCTTGAGCGGACCTGCGGCTGGAATCACTGGAGACGTAGTCGAATCCTCCCTGGACATCGAGTGGTCAGGCGCGGTCGCTCCGCAAGCCACGATTAACTACGTGGAAGCTGCGAGCACCGACACCACTGATGGTGTGGATCTCGCTGCCACCTACATTGTCGACAATGTCGTTTCGCCGATCATGAGCACCAGCTATGGCCTGTGCGAAGCTCTGTTGGGACCGGCAGGCAATCAGTTTTATAACTCTCTGTGGGAACAAGCGGCGGCAGAGGGAATCACAGTTTTCGTCTCCAGCGGCGACGCGGGCGCTGCGCAGTGCGACGGAGATCTGCAGAGAGCGGGTTTGGAACCACAGGGGCCTGCGCTGAATGGTTATACCGTAAATGGGTTGGCTTCGACACCTTACAACGTAGCGGTAGGCGGAACCCAGTTTAACGAAGATAACTGGTACGCAAAATATTGGAATGTTAACAACAGTCCGGACAATTCGTCGGCATTCGGCTACATCCCCGAGCAGGCTTGGAATGAAAGTTGCGATCCGACTTTGCCACAAGTCGGAACCAACTGCGTATACGGACAGCAGAATTACAACCTGGAAGGCGGCGGAGGCGGCCCCAGCAGTTGCAGCAATTCGACCGTCGATGCTAACGGCGACGTAGCCTGCATCTCCGGGTACGCGAAGCCATCGTGGCAAACGGGGAGGGGCGTGCCTAAAGACGGGGTGCGCGATTTGCCGGACGTATCTCTAAACGCATCCCCCGATGACGATGGGTATGCATTCTGCGTAGGGGGAAGCTGCGACTACACCGAGCAGAGTGGAATTATCACCGTCAATCAGGTTGACGTCGTCGGTGGAACATCAGTCTCGGCACCCGCCATGGCCGGAATCATGGCCTTGGTTGAGCAGAAGAATGGCGCATTCCAAGGTCAGGCGAATTATGTGCTCTATAAGTTGGCCGCACAGGAGAAGTTGAATCCGTGTAACTCCTCGAAGCTCACGGATCCAACTAAGCCGAATTTCTGCGTTTTCAATGACGTAACTGCTGGCAACAACAGCACGCCGGGACTTCCCGGTTACGGGACACAAGGCGCGCAGTGGGCTGCCGGAACTGGCTACGATCTCTCGACTGGCCTGGGTTCCGTGAATGCCGCGAATCTAGTTGCTGCCTGGAAGAATGTAACCTTCCAAGGCTCGACTACGACTCTCACGACGAGCGCCTCCACCTTGAAGCACGGACACGCCCTTTCGATTAGCGTGACCGTTCAAGGGAACGGCGCGAAACAGCCGACCGGCGACTTTTCTCTCTTGACTGACAAGTACGGCGCAGTCGGGCAGTTCACCTTGAACAAAGGAGCCTACGCCGGCTCCATCAGCAACTTACCGGGCGGTGTCTATAATCTGTCCGCTCACTACGCCGGCGATGCCACTTTTGGCGGCAGTACTTCAAATCCCGTAGCGGTGAAGGTTTCCACAGAGAATAGCGAGACTACACTGGCGCTCGAAACTGTCGACCAGAACGGCAACCTCGTCCCTTTGAGTGGGCCAACGCAATATGGCAACACTCTCTACTTCAATGTGAGTGTTGCGGGACTCTCGGGCATCGGTGCGCCAAGCGGGGCGGTTGAAGTGTTGGACGGAACGACGGTTGTCGCGACCGATACTCTGAATACGCAAGGGGTCGCTTTGTTTCCGAGCGGGATAGGCTATGGCTTCTCGCTTTCCGTTGGGACTCATAACCTGAGCGTGAAGTACGTGGGGGACAATAGCTTCAAAGCCAGCGTATCTGCAGTTACTCAAGTCACTGTGACGAAGCAGCAAGCGTGGACTTACACGTTTGCAAGCAACAATCAAGCTGCGGCGGGAGAAGAGGTGATTTTGAGCACAGTGGTTGGATTCGCCGGCGTAAACCCAACGGGCACGGTGCAGTTCTACGACAATGGCAAGCCCATCGGGCCTCAACTGCCAATCGTCTACAACGGTCCCACTGGCGAAAATTATCCCCAGGCTCTTCTCGTAAGAAAATTCATTGCTGGACAACACAACATTACAAGCTCCTACAGCGGCGACGGCAGCTACCTGCCAGTCAATGCAAACTCACAAGATGCTTACACCCGCGCCCAGATTACGATTACGCCGGCGGTCGGAGCGAAGACGGTGGTAACCATCGTCCAGACTCCCGCATCGGTCACTCTGGGGCAATCGGTGAGCTATTACGTGGAAGTCAAGCCGCTCACCAAAGGCGGCCCCGTGCCGACCGGGAATGTGTGGCTGATGTCCGCCTACTATGGTGGAGGATCGGGCACATTGCAGGATGGAAAGACTACCCTCACCTATGTTGGGCCGAATGCCGGGACTTTCGATTTTTACGCGCAATACAACGGCGACTCGAATTACAGCGTGAGCGCAAGTCCCGTGATCCAGACTATCGTGGAACGCATTGCTCCCACGATTACGCTTACGGCTTCTGCGACTGAGGTCGTGGCCGGAACTCAAACCAGCTTGGACTTTAGCGTGGCTGGCGTGGAGATAATAGGCAATACTGGGATCGTCTCCGGCTCGCCAGTGCAGTTCTACGACGCGTTGAATGGTGGATCGCCGCAACCTCTGGGGGGACCGCTGCAACTGGTACCCGTGAATTATCCCACGCTGGGCTACAGCCTGCGCCTTGCTTTGCCAGTAGGTACAAACGTTATAACGGCCTACCTTCCCGGGGATCAAAATTTCTTGCCGGCGACTACGGCGCCGGTGAAGGTGGTGGTGAAGCGCTGAGGGACGCAATAGACGCAATAGAGGTCAATGAAACGACCGGACTTTTCTCCGGAACTGACGGTTCTCTAACGTCTTTTCACTATTGAGGCAATTTGAGGCAATGCATCCGTCTAATGTGGCGGCGCTCTTGTCACGGTCATCGCAGGGTGTGTAAGTCAACTTCTCTTAAGGGGTTCAGACAAGCCCATCTCCGTGCAGCGGCCTGCGAGGTTCTACGATGCCGTCCCAGCCGTCGGCTTCTGCTATTCTTCTTAGCCAGAGGAAAATGCAACCCAAATCGATCTCCACTTCATCGCCAGGAAGCGATCCTGCCCTGCCTGCCGCCATCTCTCTCACAAGTTTCTCCACGCTGCTGCTTGAGTTAGCGCTGACACGGCTGTTTTCCGTGGTGCTCTTTTATCATTTCGCGTTCCTGGCGATTTCGGTCGCGCTGCTGGGCCTGGGCGCCGGAGGCGTGTTTGCCTATCTCTGGCGGAACTGGCTGGCCCGCTTCGAGACGCGGCGACTGGCGGCGGCGCTATCGAGCAGCAACGCGGTCGCCATCGTCCTCACTCTGTTGGTGGTGCTGCACGTTCCAGTTTCTCTGGATCTGTCGCGCGGCAATTTGTTTCATCTGGCCGGGATGTATCTGACCTCGGCGGTGCCTTTCTTTCTCACCGGCCTCACTTTCTCGGTTGTCTTCGCGCGCGAGGCACGGCATGTGACGCGCCTTTACGGGGCCGATTTGCTCGGCGGAGCCTTGGCCTGCCTGGCAGTGATTCCGTTGCTGAACTGGCTGGGTGGGCCCAATGCGCTGCTGTTCGCAGCGTTTGCCTCCGGCGTTGCGGCCATGGTGTGGAAGCGAAAACACTCGCAGTGGGGACGGTTGCGCTGGTTTGGGTGGGAAGGCCTGGTGGCGGCTTTGTGTCTCGTACTCATCGCCTTCAACCATTCGGGGCGGCTGTTCGACGTCATTTATGCCAAGGGTCTGTTCCGCGACCGATCGCGGGTCGAATTTGCGAAGTGGAACGCCATCTCGCGCGTGGAAGTGGACACCCAAGGCTACGCCAAGGTTATCGTCATCGATGCCGACGCGAACACTTACATCGTGAATACCGACCCGCATTCCTGGGGAGCAGAATGGAAGAGGAGTTTGATGGCCTCCGTGCCGGCGCTCGCCAATGTGCTGCGGCCCCACGGCGATTTCGCCATCATCGGTCCGGGCGGCGGTGTCGACGTTTTGCGCGCCGTGGCCAACGGCAGTCCGAATGTGACGGGGATCGAAATCAATCCCATCATTGCCGACACCATCATGCGCGAGCGTTACGCCGACTTCTCGTATCGCCTGTACCAGCAGCCCGAGGTTCACATTCGCGTCACCGATGGCCGGTCTTTTATTCGAAATTCAAAGGAGAAGTATGACGTCATCCAGATGACGCTGGTCGACACCTGGGCCTCGACGGCGGCCGGTGCCTTCGCGCTCAGCGAGAACAGCCTGTACACGGTCGAAGCCTTCCGCGAATACTTCGAGCACCTCAAGCCCGATGGCATGATCGCAATCACGCGCTGGGAATTTCGCCAGCCGCGCGAGGCGCTGCGCGTGGTCTCGGTTGCCATGGAGGCGCTGCATCAACTCGGAGTAAAGAATCCCGCCGCAAACTTCATCGTGGTTGCGGGCGATGAACTGGACGAAGACGGCATCCCGGTGGTGGTCCTGGCGAAAAAGTCCGCCTTCACCGGCGCAGAAGAAGCTGCGGTCGCAGGACACCTGGATCTGAATGATGATCTCAATCCACTCTATCTACCTTCCGACCACGGCAAGAATCCGTTTTCGGCGCTCATCGCGCGCAACGACCCGTGGGCCTTCGCCCGCGACTATGCGTATAACGTGTCCCCCGTCAGCGACAATGCGCCCTTCTTTTTCTTTACGCTCAAGACCGGACAAGTGTTGAACGAGAGCCTGGAGCAGGGCATCGATTGGAAAGTCAACCTGGGGGTCGTCGTCCTCGGCATGGTCCTGCTGATTTCTGTCGCTGCTGTGCTGGGCTTTCTAATTCTTCCGATGCTCTTCGCCAGTGGTAGGTCGGCTGGCTCCCGCTCCTGGCTCTCGCTGCTGTACTTCGTGGCGGTCGGGTTGGGCTACATTCTGGTGGAGATAGCCTTTATCCAGCGGTTCGTGCTATTCCTCGGGCATCCGACCTACGCGCTGACCGTCGTCATCTTTTTGCTGTTGCTTTCGAGCGGCGGCGGCAGCCTGCTTTCCCGCCGCTGGCTGCCACGGCCCGCGCAAGTGTGGGTGCCTTTGCTGCTGCTGGTAGGAGCGATCTGCGCTTATGTTCTGGCGCTGCCGGCCCTGCTGAATGCCCTGGTGGGGCTGCCGTTCACCGTCAAGTTGCTGGTCAGCGGATTGATTCTGATTCCCCTGGGCTTGGCCATGGGCATGCCCTTTCCGACCGGGTTGCGGGCGCTGGCCAGTGCGGCAGAGACCGGTGGCGGAAATTCTGGAAATGCAGTGGAGTGGGCTTGGGCGATGAACGCGGCTTCCAGCGTTCTCGGCTCGGTGCTCGCCATGGTGATCGCGATTCACTGGGGACTGAACATCACGTTGGCGTGCGGAGCCGGCGCCTACCTTGCCGCGGTGGCGCTGTCGCGAGTGCTGCAGCCGGCGCGAGTCTAATACCAAAGGACTCTGGGATAAACTTGCGTTTTGCCCTGCTTGGCAGGGAGTTCCTGGAATTAGTCGAGGAGGAAGCGGTTTGCCACTCAACCGGGATGCGCTTTGGTACAAGGACGCGATCATCTACCAGGTCCACGTCCGCACTTTCCGCGACAGCAACGGCGATGGCATCGGCGATTTTCAAGGGCTTGAAGAGAAGCTCGACTACGTCCAGGAGCTAGGCATCAACGCGCTATGGCTCATGCCATTCTTCCCTTCTCCTCTGCGCGACGATGGCTACGACATCTCGGATTACAACGCGGTCCATCCCAGCTATGGGACATTGGAGGATTTCCGGAAGTTTCTGGAGTCGGCCCACGATCGAGGAATCCGGGTCATCATCGAAATGGTGCTGAATCACACCTCCGATCAGCATCCGTGGTTTCAAGAGTCGCGAAGTTCGCGGGACAATCCGCACCGCGATTGGTACGTCTGGAGCGATACGGACACCGGGTACAAGGGAGCGCGCATCATTTTTCTGGACACTGAAAAGTCCAACTGGGCGTGGGACCCGCTTTCGAAATCCTTCTATTGGCATCGCTTCTTCAGCCACCAGCCTGATCTCAACTACGACAATCCTGCGGTTCGAGAACAGATGTGGAATGTGATGAAGTTCTGGCTGGAGATGGGGGTTGACGGCTTCCGGCTCGACGCGGTGCCGTACCTGGTGGAACGGGAAGGCACAAATTGCGAGAACTTGCCGGAGACGCACGCGGTCCTGAAGGAGTTCCGGCGAAAACTCGATGAACAATTCCCCGGCAGAATGCTTCTGGCGGAGGCCAATCAGTGGCCCGCGGATCTTCGCCAATATTTCGGTGACGGAGATGAATTCCACATGGCGTTTCATTTTCCGCTGATGCCCCGGATGTTCATGGGGCTGAAGTTGGAAGACCGCAAGCCCATCACTGAAATCCTGCAACAGACGCCGGAAATCCCGCCCTCCTGCCAGTGGTGCCTGTTCCTGCGCAACCATGACGAGCTGACCCTGGAAATGGTCACCGACATGGAACGCGATTACATGTACGACACCTACGCCGAAAGCAAGACGATGCGGCTGAACCTGGGAATTCGAAGGCGGCTCGCTCCCCTGTTGGACAACGACCGCAGGCGCATCGAGTTAATGAATGGAATGCTGATGTCGTTACCCGGCACTCCTATCGTTTATTACGGCGATGAAATCGGAATGGGCGATAACATCAACCTAGGTGACCGTAACGGAGTAAGGACTCCGATGCAGTGGAGTGGGGGAACGAACGGTGGCTTTTCTACCGCGGCCCCAGAGCATCTGTGCGCCCCCCTTATCCAGGATCCGGTATATGGTTATCCGGCGGTGAACGTGTTGCGGCAAAACGAGAGCGAACATTTGCTTCTCAATTGGATGCGAAGCATCATAGCGGTTCGCGGATCGAATGAGGTTTTCGGCAGGGGATCGATTGAGTTTCTCTATCCCGCCAATCACAGAATACTGGCCTATGTGCGGCGGCTGGGAGACGAAGCGGTTCTGGTGGTCAACAATCTTTCGAGCACGGCGCAAGCGGTCGAACTGGATCTTCGGCGCTACAAAGGAAATATTCTGATCGAGATGTCTGGCAAGAATATGTTTCCACGTGTGGGCGACCTGCCCTATCCGCTAACCATGGGGCCCTACCAGTTTTACTGGTTTCGGCTGCGACGAATCTGAGCAAAGGTAGACAGGGTAAACGATTGTCACACGGCGCGCGTCCAGGCGTGGGCCCGCGGCAGCACTTCGAACGGAGATGAAATTGGCAGAGGAGAGCTTTCTTACGGACGATTTTCTTCGCCAACTGATCAACGTCGGCGAAGTGGACATCATTGTGGGCTTGCCCACTCACAATAACGCCAAAACTGTCGGGCCGATCGTCCACACCATTCAGAGCGGCATCCTGCGCGGGTTTCCCCGGGAGCGAGCCGTGATCATTAATGCCGACGGGGGATCGCGCGATGGCACTCCCCAGCTAGTCACGGGAGTGTCTATCGATGACGTGCGCCCCGCCTCCAATCTGCAAACGCTGCGCACGCTGCACTCCATCAGCACGAAGTATGCCAGCAGTCCCGCAAGTGGAGTTGCGTTGCGGACCATTCTGGCTGCCGCTGAACTGCTCCGCGCCAAAGCCTGTGTGATGCTGTCACCCGAGTCCGTGAGCATCGAACCCGAATGGCTCTCCAAGCTTCTGCGCCCCATTTATGACGATGGCTTCGATCTGGTGACCCCCACCTATCGCAGACATAAGTTTGAAGGGCTGCTCATCACGAATTTGCTGTACCCGATGGCCCGCGCACTTTATGGCTTGAGAATCCGTGAGGCATACGCGCCGGAGTTCGGATTCTCCGGCCGTTTCGGAAGTCACTTCCTTGGACAGAATGCCTGGAATGATGGAACCGAAGGTTCCGGTATCGAGCTCCGCTTCACCCTGGCTGCGATCACGGGACGATACCTCATCTGCCAGTCCTTCCTAGGAGAAAAAGATCACATCGAGCGCAGCGCCGCTGACTTGGTGCCCGTGCTGCGGCAAACGGTCGGCACCCTGTTCTCCGCATTGGAGGCGGACTTTCCCGTCTGGAGTGACGTGGCCGGTTCCCAGCTGCCCCCAACTACTGGGGCCGACCATGAAGTGCTGCTGGACCCGCTGCGAGTGAACCGGAAACGATTGCGAGAGATGTTCGCGACCGGAGTCGCTGAATTGGAGTCGGTCTTTCAGTCCATTCTTTCCCCCTCCACGCTGGCGGAACTCCAGCGCATCGCCCGCCTGAAAGACGACGAGTTTCATTACCCGGCGGAATTGTGGGTCAGGACGGTTTACGAGTTCGCCGCCTCGTATCAGAAATCCGTGATCAGCCGGGATCATATCATCCAGGCTTTAGCGCCGCTTTTTCGCGGCAGAGTGTTCACGTTCCTGATGGAGAATCGCAACGCTTCCGCGGACGAGGTCGAGAATAATATCGAAGCTTTATGCCTTGAGTTCGAGCGATTGAAACCGTATCTGCTGCAGCTGTGGAAACCAAGAGAGTGAGGCAACTATGCGGGAAATGATTATCAGCGAACTGAGTCAGGCGCTGCAAGAGATTGCCAGAGGTTTCGCCCACTTCCTTCCGCGTCTCATCGTGATGCTGATCCTTGTGCTTGCGGGCTGGGCGATCGCCTACGCTGTGAAGGCGACTCTGCGCAGCATTCTGAGGCTGATTAAGTTCGACAAGCTTTCAGAAAACGCCGGCGCTTCTCAACTGCTCGCCAAGGCCGCTCTGCCTTCGGCGACGGAAATGTTGAGCCGTTTCGTCTTCTGGGTAACTTTAGTCGGCTTCATTCTGCTGGGTGTGCGCTCGCTCGGGATCCTGGGACTGCAGGAGCAAATCGCGAGGTTCTTTGTTTTCCTGCCGCGTCTCTTCGTCGCGATCTTCATCCTGTTTTTCGGACTGCTGGCAGCCAGCTTCTTTTCTCGCGCCGCTCTATTGGCTGCGGTCAATGCGAATGTGCCTTCACCGCGGGTTCTGAGCCTTGCTCTCCGCACCATCATCACTGTTTTCGTATTGTCGATCGTCTTTGAAGAACTGGGGCTGGCGGAGCAGACCATGCTGGTCGCCTTCGGGATCGCCTTCGGGGCTCTGATGCTCGGCTTGGCGATCGCATTCGGCATGGGGGGCAGAGACTTGGCCCGGCGTTTTCTGGAGAGGAAGTTCGTTCGCGGAAAGAAAGAGGAGGACGAAGACGAACTGTCGCCACTGTAGTGGCCTGTCGCAGAACAATCGTTACC
>CAVRNL010000112.1:0-17235 GCA_963722485.1 uncultured Acidobacteriaceae bacterium | reverse complement strand
GGATCCGTTCCGGCAATTTTGCGGATCGGCAAGACAACTCCCGGCAACGGAGAACTCCACCAGACTGCAACAGCGGATTCGTGCGGTGATTGAACCGTTTGACGTCGCAGGGTTGACCGATTTTTCGCGGCATCCATGGTATCCGGCGCTGGCAGAGGATCTGGTGCGCAGCGCGCCAAAGCTCGGCGCGAGTGAGCCGGAAATCAAGGCGATGCTGCACAGGTGCGGACTGGGAACGGATTAACGGTTCATCGCCAGCCTGCCATCGGTGTCCACCGTGATTTCCCTCGCGCCGGCCGGAATATCGCCCGTTGTGGTCCTGCCGCCCGGCCAGCGGACCCAGATTTGCGTCGGGATCTCCGGGCATCCCATCACCTGCACCGCACTGTCCTGTGACCAATAGCCCGATCCGCCGTGAATCTCCCGCGCCGCTCCCATCCGCCCTCCAAACACCAGCCGCAACGTCGCGCCCACTCCATCCGGATTTCCCGGGCGGCCCCGCCAGCCGCACACGCAGGCCGGGTTTGCCCAGCACGTTCTGGTACAGCTTCGGTCTCCGCCCCGTTCTGGCTGACCGCCAGATCCACCCGCCCATCCCCGTCAAAATCACCCAGCGCCGCTCCCCGTTGCTCGCCGTAAATCAGAATGCCCGACTTCTGGCCCGGAACCGCCTCCAGCCGCCCGCCTCCGGTCCCGCGCAGCCACAAACCCCGCCCCGCATCCAGCCGCCGGCCAGCGTCCGCAACATGGAATGACATTGACACCGCACTGGATGCCAACTCAAAAAAATTCTGGCTCAAAAAAATGTCCTCGTTTCCGTCCCCGTCAAAATCCCCCACGTTCACCGCAAAACCGGGCGCCACCTGCGCTTCATACGGCAATGCCACCCCTTCAAAATGATTCGTCCGGTTGAAAAAGACCATCGACGCCAGCGTCCGCGCCTCCACCTTCCGCGGCGGGTTTGGGCAACAGGTCCAGCACCTCTTCCATCGTTGCTTCGGCGTAGGCCTTGTGCGTCGGATACCGCCCCAACAGCGGCGGATAAACCCTGGCCAACGCGTCGCGCATCCGGCGCGGAACCTCCACCCCGCGCAGCGGATCATAAACCCCCTCGATCAGGTCCAGCGCGCCTCGATCCGAAAAATCGCCGTAATACATCCGCACCGGCTGATTGCTGCTCGGCCTGATAGTCACTGTTCAAACCCCAGTTGCTGGCAATGATGTCCATTCGCCCGTCCCCGTCTATGTCCCCCGTCGTCACCCCGTGCCACCATCCCGTGTAGCGATCCAAACCCAGTTCCTTGGTGATTTCACGCAGGTGACCGTGTTCATTCTTAAACACACGGATCGGCCCCCATTCGCACGCCAGGATCAGGTCGGGATAGCCATCCCCATCCAGGTCGCTCCACACCGCCCCGTTGACCAATCCCGCCTTCTCCAACACCCGGCTGTTTTCCTCGTCCAATTGCAGTTGCCCCTCCACATTGCGGTAAATCCGCGAATCGGCCGCCTCCGGATACCGCCCGGGAATCACCCGCCCTCCGACAAACAAATCCAGCTTCCCGTCCCCATAAATATCCGCCACCGCCAAAGGCCCGGTGCTGGCCGGCGTTGCCGGCAAATCCTGTTTCCGCGGCGCGGGAACATAAATGGCCACCGATGCCGAAGGCGGACTGCCTGGGATCTCGTAATTGTCGCGTCCCATCACCAGCGCCCGCCGATTCGGGCCTGGCACCCATCCCACAATCCCCGTCAGGTCTTCCGGCAGGAGGACTTGGCCGGCACATGAACCAGGCCCCCTGTGCCGTCGGGAAGTAAACGCCCAAATTGCCGCCGCGACCGCTGCCGATCACCAATGCCTCCCGTCCGTCGCCCAATAAATTCACCCACGCCACCCCGGGACCGTCCTGGCTCAGTTGCCAGGGCAACAATGGCTGCCGCGCGTAATCATCATAAAACTCCTGGTGATGTCGGTGCGATATCATCTGGCTGACATCCTTGAAAAACGGCTTCTCTTCCTCCACAGGCCGCGGACTTTCGCCGCCCCGCCCCCGCCTCGTCAATCTCGTAAATCCTGTTGGGTTTCACGTCGTCCTACCACGCTCTTCCTGCCGTTGCGCCAGGTCACTTCGATGGTCATGTTCTGGCTCCTGCCGGCCGCGAACACGCGCAACGGATCCGAACCGGAAAGATACAGGCCGCCGCAGGCCACTTCCTGGCTTTGCATGGGCACGGCCCCCCCAACAATTTGATTTTTCCGCCGATGCCCTGGGTATTGGGCGGCAGCCCCTTCAACCGCACGGCCACGCGCGGAGCGGAACCGTGGTTGTGATACACACTGGCGGCGCTGCCAAGGTTGTTCACCACGATGTCGAGGCCCCCGTCATTGTCCAGATCGCCGAGCGCGATGCCGTTGTGGAGCGCCGGTTGATCAAGTCCCCATGCCGGACCCGACGTCTTCAAATTTACGGTTGCCCAGATTGCGGAAGGCGACGATCGGCGTTTTCAGGGGTTCGACACAGCATGTTGCGCCTGATAAGTTCTTCGTCCTTTTGTTCCTGGGGGGAGCGCGTCACCGGCTTGCCGTCCGGGCCGAGTTTTGGCGGAACCAGCGTGCCTGCCCGTCGCATGCTTCGACGGTCTTCTCTATGGTATCCATGTCGTTCAAATCGTGCGCGAAACCGGTCGAGATGATCATGTCCTCGTATCCGTCCAGATCCACATCCAGGAAAACCGGCTGCCAGGACCAGTCGGCCGCGGTCACCCCGGCGTAAGCGGCGATTTCCTCGAACGTGCCGTCGCCGCGGTTTCGGAAGAGGACGTTCTGGGGAATCTGCGGGCAGTCGTATCAATGGTACCAACCGGCGAACGCGGGGAGCCTGAAACCATCATCTGACCAGGTCCGCTTCGTAATCTTCCAGAGAGCTGGAGTGCGTTTTCTTCTCCGTGACGCCCACCGTGGTCAGCACGTCAAGAATTTCCTTGCTCTTGACTTCCAACTCACGGGCCAGATCGTTGATTCGAATCTTACTCATCCGCCGTCGTTTCCTCTTCTTGTCACGCCAGTCTCGCGTGTCTAAGCTCGCGTTTCTAGGTTCGCATGTCTAACCTCATGTAATTCCTGGTGCAATCCTGCTTGCGGCTGACGAAGCCCGCGCTTTCGGTTCGGATGCAACTCCGAACTCGCCACGCTCCCAGGTTCAGCTCTGCTTGTCTTCCGCGGCTTCTTCGGCCGCAGGTTCGACGGTCGCAGCGTCTTCTGCTGGCGCCGCTTCGGTGGGCTCCGCTTCAGCGGCCAACCTCGCCGCCTCTAACTCGCCATCTGCCGGCGATCCGGCTTCTCCGGTGTTTTCCGGCTCCGCGGCCAATGCATCCGCTTCCACCGAACCTTCGGCCAGAGATTCCTCGCTGACCGCCGCTTCAGTGGCGGCTTCTCCGGTGCTCTCCGGTTCCGCGGCCTCTACGGCCTCGCCGCCATCCAGAGTGGCGAAGTAATTATTGACCGCAATACTGATTTTTTCCACCGTTTTCGGGCCAATGCCTTCTATCGCTTCCAATTGCTCCGGGGTCATATCGGCCAGCGACTCCACCGTATTTACGCCTGCCGCCTTCAGTTTCTCGACCAGCCCCTCGCCCAGTCCGGTCACAATCTCCAACGGAGTTGCGGCTTGCGTGACCAGCGCCGACATCTGCTGTTCCACTTCCTGCCGCTTTTCTTCTTCGCTCTTGATGTCGATCTTCCAGCCCAGCAGCTTCGCCGCCAGACGCACGTTCTGTCCTTTTTTCCCGATCGCCAGCGAGAGCTGGGTATCGTCCACCACCACTTCCAGGTGTTTGTCCGCCGCATCCACAATCGTCACCCGGCTCACTTTGGCCGGCTGCAGCGCCTTCTCCGCGAACGTGACTGGATCCTCGTGATACTCGATGATGTCGATCTTTTCTCCGCGCAACTCGCGAATGATCGACTGCACCCGCATCCCCTTCATGCCTACGCAGGCTCCGACCGCGTCCACGTCCTTATCTTTCGACAGCACCGCGATCTTGGTGCGCTCGCCCGCTTCCCGCGCAATCGCGCGGATCACCACCGTGCCGTCATAAATTTCCGGCACCTCGGTCTGGAACAGATGCTGGACCAATTCCGGCGCGGAGCGCGAGGCGATCACGCCCGGACCCTTCGTCGCTTTTTCGACGCGCACGATCACGACCCGAATCCGCTCGCCCACCGCGAATGATTCCAGTCGCGACTGCTCCTTGCGGCCCATGCGGGCTTCGGCCTTGCCGATATCGAGAATCACGTCCGGACCCTCGATCCGCTTCACGGTCGCATTCACGATCTCGTTCACATGCCCGATGTATTCGTTGTAAACCGTGTCGCGTTCCGCTTCGCGCACTTTCTGAAATATGACCTGCTTCGCCAGTTGCGCCGCAATCCGCCCCAGAATTCCTTCCGTCACTTTCGGGATCAGCAACTCTCCGCCCGCTTCCGCCGCCGGATCCAGCTTCCGCGCCTGCTCCACGGTTACCTGTAGATCCGCGTCCTCCACCTGCTCTGGAGTCTCGACGATCGACTTCACCGCATACGCACTGATCTTGCCGCTGTCTTTGTCGAGCACCGCGCGCAGGTTTTCCTGCGTCTTGTAGTATTTGCGCGTGGCCACCACAATCGCGTCCTCGACCGCGCTCACCACGATCTGCGGATCAATGCCTTTCTCCCGGCTGACCCCTTCGATGATGTTGTAGAGCTCACTAGCCATAAAATTCAGTTCTCAGTTGCCAGTATCCAGTTGCCAGTTCTTCAGACCGCCCGCCAGCTTTGCACTGGCGGGGCACCGCTTAGCCAGTAACAATCGCCAAACACTGGCAACTGGATGCTGGCAACTGGTAACTATATTTCCGGTACTAGATTCGCTTTCTCCACGTTCCCTAATTCAATCTCAACCTTTGGCGCCGCGCCCTCTTTCGGACGCATCTTTTTCTTGCGTGCCGCGCTCAGATCCAGCAGCAGCTTTCCGTTCTCGAAGCTTTCCAGCTTCCCTTCAAAGTGCCGGTTGTTATTGACCGGCTCCCGCGTCGTCAACTTCACGCGACATCCGCGGAAGCGTTCAAAGTCCGCCGCCTTCGTCAGCTTGCGGTCCAACCCTGGAGAAGAAACTTCCAGCACATAGGATCCGCCCGGCACCGCATCCTCAACGTCGACGATCGTCCCGAACTCGCGGCTGAACTTCGAGCAATCTTCGTGCGTCACACCGTCCGGACGACCGAGCGCAGGCGCCGCCCCGGGACGGTCAATAAACACGCGCAGCATGCGGTGCTTACCTGCCCCGCACACCTCGACTTCGACCACTTCCAGCCCGCTCGAGCCTGCCACGCGCTCGGCAATCTGCCGGACCCTATCTAGATCTAGAGCCATGTTTTCAGCAATTTGCGCCCCAACCACCGCGCCCACTATTCCCGCAAATCGGCCCAAACTAAAAAGTGGGCTTTCGCCCACTGGTGTGCTTCGACAATCCTGACACTACGACACAACAGTATTCAATGGCAACTATACGCCGCCAATATGGAAAACACAAACCAGTGCGGCGACCGTAATCCGCCCGCGTGGACGCACCTGCGCCGGGACGGCCGTTCCTTGTCCGGTCAAGTCGAATGAAGCTCTCCGGTTACGGAAGTGTCGGAAGTAACCTTGCCCTTACCTCGTCCGTCCCCCAAACTTTTCCTGATGCAGTTTTCCCGCACCCATCTCGGCCTCGCGCTAGGCTCAGCGAGCCTGCTGGTGCTGGTGTTCCTTGGCTATCTTTACTGGCTCAGCAACCAGCCGCCGGTTCTGTCGCGCTCCGTTGAACGCGACCCACTCACCCAGATGCCGATCAGCATCACTATGAATCCGTTCCGCGATCGCACTATCGAACGCACTGCCAATATTTTTATCGCTGAGATGCGTGACGGAAATTGCCGCAAACTGCTCGTCCAGTGGGAAAAAGACTACCGCAGGAAGCGCGCCGACTTCCTCTGCAAATCCGAAGCCCAGCACCCGCTGATCTCCTGGAACCTTGTGGAATGGGAGGACGCGCCGCCGCTCGTGATTCTGCACTACAAAGGCGAACGTTACAGTACACCCAGTCAGGATTCAACGTACAAGGACCTTTTCACAGTGACCGAAGAAAAGAAAGATTCCGGCTGGACAGTTACGAAGTACGACTCTTTCTACTGATGTGCAATCCCCGGCGTGCTCTGCGCCTCGGTTACTCCATTGCATGACTCATCACCGCATGACTCATCACGCGGTCACGGTACTACTCTTGAAAATGGAATGCCGGCGATTCAATCCAAGTCCAAATGACTTGGGCTACTGTTTCGTATCGGCTGTTTTCGCGTCCGCCGGTTTGGTTTCAGGCTTCGCCTCTTCATTCAGAATACGCAGCTTTTGTTCGGAGCCATCCGGCAAAGGTATGTGAGCTGTTCCCTTCTCGACTCGGAAATGAATCACATCGCCGATTTGCAGTGGTTTGTCTCCTCCACATTCTTTTCCCGTGCTGCCAAGAAACATTGGCGTCTTGCCACAATCTAGCTCGTAGATCTTTGTGTCCGTTTCGATCTTGTACGTGTGGCTGTATACCGAATAGCTGCCCCCACCCGTATTATTGCCGGTCTTGGGGTGCGTTTTCGTATGTTCATTCTGTCCAATGCCAATGACCTTCCCCGATTCTGGGTATGTATTGGGTTCTTTTGCGGCCGCAGCTCCGGATAAAGCAACCACAGCAAAAATGAATAGAGCAAGTAGATAGAGCGATGGTTTGCAGCGTTCTTTCCTGTAAGGCATGGGAGATCCCTCCTAAGGGGGCAAGGCTAGTAGATTTTGAAAAGAATGGTCACTCACGGCGATGCAAACACGAAGTAAGGAACCGAACATCGTACATCAGCGAACGACGACCCACAATGTAGGGAATTGGGGCGCGAGAATCGAATTCACTATGGATGTTTTGCAGACCTCAGCCTTACCACTTGGCTCGCGCCAGATTGTTTGCTACCCGCCGATATGCACCATGGTCCGCGAAGCCGGCACGAATCCGGGTTCTCCGATGTGGTGGCGCTCTTCTTTTTTCTCCACCACTTTCACGATGAATTCCGTGAGCTTCTCGTCGGTCGCGCCGCGCCGCATCAACTCGTGCAGATCGTGATCCCATGCGGAAAATAAACACGTGCGCAGCTTGCCGTCCGATGTGATGCGAATCCGGCTGCAGTGTCCGCAGAAGGGATGCGACACCGGCGCGATAATTCCAATTTCGCCCACGCCATCGGAGAAGCGATAGCGCCGCGCCGTTTCGCTGCCCGCGTGCGCAATCTCCTGCAGCGGCAAATACTCCGACATGCGGGAGACGACCTCATCGAGCGTAACCACAATCTGCGGCGTCCAAACGCGATCTTCTTCGAGCGGCATGAATTCGATGAAGCGCACCACCACCCGCTCTTCCCGCGCGAACATGCCAAACGGAATGATCTGATCTTCGTTGAAGCCGCGCAGCAGCACGCAATTGATTTTCACCGGGTCGAGTCCCACACGCCGCGCCGCGCGCACTCCCGCCAGCACGCTCTCGTATCCATTGGGAACGCGCGTGATGCGCGCAAATCGCTCCGGATCCACGGCATCCATGCTGACCGTCACGCGATCGAGGCCAGCGTCTTTGAGCGGCTGTGCGATCTCGGCCAGCAGGTGGCCGTTCGTCGTGAGCGCAATGTCAGGCTTCTTGCCCTCCGAAGTGCGCAGATTCGCCAGGTCGCGCACAAATTCCACAATGCCCTTGCGCAGCAGCGGCTCGCCGCCGGTCAGGCGAATCTTCGTGATCCCCAGCCCCACCAGAATTCGCGCTATCCGCAGATAATCTTCGAACGGAAGCTCCGCAAAGGCCGCGCCATTCGTCCCCGTTCGGCAGTACACGCACCGGTAGTTGCAGCGGTCCGTGATCGAAATCCGCAGGTCGTGAATCGAGCGCCCAAAGTTGTCGGTAAGGCTCAGCATTTAGCACTTAGCACTTAGCCTTCACCTGCATCGAGCCGGTTTGGCTAAACGCTAAGTGCTAAATGCTAAGTGCTGGTTACGGAAACTCGACCATCATTATAGATGCCGATGCCGGACTCCGCGAACCCACCCTAGCCGGGTCGTGGACAGCCGGGCGAGATGCCTGTCTCTCCACAAGACTGATAGACTTTTCCCATGAAAGCACTCGTCATCACTCGTTTCGGCGGTCCGGAAGTTCTCGAATTGCAGCAACTCCCCGACGCCCATCCCGCGCCCGAGCAACTTCTGGTGAAGGTGGAAGCAGGCGGCTTGAACTTTGCCGATCTGCTCACCGCGCGCGGCGGATACCATGGCACTCCCAAGCCCCCGCTCATCGCCGGACGCGAATTCGCCGGTCGCGAATTTACCGGTAACGACGACAGCGGACGCCGCGTGATGGGCTACACGCAATGGGCTGCCTTCGCCGAAAAGACGGTGGTGAATCGCAACTTGGTCTGGCCCGTCCCGGAAAACTGGACCTCCGAACAGGCCGCCGCGTTCCCGGTAAATTTCTTCACCGCCTACTTCGCCTACTGGAAGGCCGGGTTGCTGAGCCAGTCCAACGTCAGCCAACCCAACGTCCAGGCTAACGACAAGCCCGCTGGTTCGCGCGTCCTGATTCATGCCGTCGCCGGCGGAGTCGGGACCGCCGCGGTGCAAATCGGAAAAATTCTCGGCATCGAAATGTACGGAACATCTTCTTCCGAAGACAAGCTGGCGCGAGTGCGCGAGCTCGGGCTGCAACACGGCATCAACTACAAGCAGCGCGATTATGTCGAAGCTATTAAGGATCTGACGCACGGCGAAGGCGTCGACGCGGTTTTCGAAATGCTCGGCGGCGAGCACGTCGCGAAAAGCGTCCGCTGCGTGCGCGACTTTGGACGCGTCATCGTCTACGGCGCCGCCACCGGCGAAATTCCGATGCTTGACACCCGCCTTCTCTACGCGAAAGGCGCTAGCGTCCACGGGCTCTGGCTGTCGTATCTGAGCGCGAACCGCCCGCTCATGGAATCCGCGTGGAAGCAGCTTTCGGAATGGCTGGCAGCGGGCAGGCTCAGCGCTGTGATCGGAAAAGTGTTTCCGCTGGAGCAAGCCCGCGAGGCCTACACGCTGATGCAGGAAGGCAAGAATTACGGCAAGATTGTGCTGAAGATCGGGTAGGTTCTCCGACACGGACTAACGCTAGACAAGACATCCTCTTCTTGTTACTCGGGCACATCCACCTATGCTTTTGCTAACGCGAAGAGTCCACGCGCGTCCAATACGCATGTTCGCAAAAAACATGGTTCGCAAAGAAAAAAGAAATCGGGAACTTACTCCAACCGGGATTCGTATCCTGTAGCGAACCAACGTGGGGGTGGACGGAACCGACTTCCGATCCACTTAGAAGAGTTTGCAGGGTAACGGGACTGGCGCACACATGGTTTGGCGGCCCTGGATGCGCCGGGTCCAAGTAAAGAGCACGAGTGTGAGGCCCGCGTCTTTTTGCGTCACCCTGACATGCGCATTGTAGGAGTTTGCACGGAAAAGGCAAGCCCTCAGTCGAGCGTCCTCGAACCATCACCAGCCGCCCCTAATGTCCCGGCAAAAACCCGGGAAGAAAGCAAGGAGCATATGAAACTGAACCATCTGGCGCTGAACCATCTGGCAAAGACTGTTGTACTCGGGCTGGCCGTGCTGCTCGCGTCGAGCGCGTTCGCAAGTAACAAGGGTTCGCTGCAGGTTGTTGGAGACACTCTCGAAGTCAACGGCCAGCAGCTCGCCCCCGGTGACTATCAACTGCGCTGGGACGGCACGGGAACGAACGTCGAGGTTAGCTTCATGCGGGGCAAGAAGGAAATCGCAAAGGCATCGGCAAAAGTCGTCGCTGTCGACAAACCCTACGCCTACGACGGCGCCGTCGTCGACCATACCGGCGGCAAGGCAACGATTTCTGAAGTACGCTTCGCCGGTAAGAACTATGCCCTCGCCATCGGCACGACCGAGAAAGCCGAAATGAGCGCAAGTTCAAGTAAGTAACTGACTAAGTCCTGGAACAACAAGATAACCATGGGAGCACTCTGTGCTCCCATTGGTTTGTCGATTTAACTAACTAAGACTGGTCTTGGCGGTTAGTTTTTCGCTGAAGGCACGCCTTATACGCGATCGCGAAAGCCGCAAGCATCCTACCTTCCGGTGGCCAGCCTGGTGGCTAACCGCTGCGGCAAATTAGCGGCAAGTATTTTTTCCTGGGCGACTCGCAGGTTGTAAGGCACGCGATAGAAAGTTACGATCCACGCATCGGAGTCGAAAACGGCAAACGCGGCGCGCCAATCGCCGTCGCGGGGCTGACCTACGGAACCGGGGTTGATGAGATAGCGGCGATCTTTGCGAAGAGGTAAGTCAGACGACTCGGGCTGGCCTACGCTGCGGTATCCGGGACGATAGGCTTCGCTGATTTCTCCCGAGAGTGTGAAGCCGCCCTGGAGGTGAGTGTGTCCGAAGAAAGTGACGGGGACTGGAATGGTGATGAGCGGGGCGATGGCGTCGCGGGCGCTGACCATGTATTCATCCTCGTCGATGGGGGAGCCGTGGACGAACTGGACGCCGGGAAGTTCGTCAAGCTGAACGGGACCCTGGGGCAGCCCGCGCAGCCATTCGAGATTTTTGGGAGTGAGCTGGTCGCGCGTCCAGAGTGTGGCGAAGCCGGCGACGGGGTTGAATTCGTCGAGGTTCATGAGGCCACAGACGGCTCGGTCGTGATTGCCGCGGACGAAAACGCGTCCGAGAGATTGCGCTTTGGCAATGACTTCGTTGGGATTGCCGCCGTAGCCGACAGTGTCTCCGAGATTGACGACGAGATCGTGGGCGGGTGCGGCGGCCAGACAGGAATCGAGCGCTTCGAGGTTGCTGTGAATGTCGCTGAGAAGAAGGATGCGCACGGGGGAGGATTATAGCTTTTCTGGAGAGGAAACGCCGAGGCAGGGGTATCTAATTTCCCGTAGAGAGGGCGATCAGGCAGGCTGGCGAGGATGCGCTCGTCTGCTTGAATTTCTTGCCGCTTCGCCGTAAGGGCGCCCATTGTAAACTCAGTGTATGTCTTTGCCTTCGCGGTCTTCCGATTCCAGGAATCTTTTCCCCGCGCCGAAATCGGCGGCCGCCGCGCACACCGCTCATGTCGATGGCGGAGCCCGCGGCAATCCCGGGCCTGCGGGCTACGGTGTCGCCATTCAGGACGCCTCCGGGCACACGGTCGCCGAGCTCAGTGAATACCTTGGCCACCACACCAACAACTATGCCGAATATCAGGGACTCCTCGCCGCGCTACGCTACGCCGCCGAAAACCAGATCAAGGCGCTCAAGGTGATTAGCGATTCCGAACTGATGGTGCGCCAGATGAAAGGCATCTACAAAGTGCGGAATTCCGAACTCCGCACGCTGTACGACGAGGCGCAGCAACTGGTGCGACGGCTCGAGCACTTCGAAATCCGCCACGCCTTGCGTGAACACAACCAGGTTGCGGATCGGCTCGCGAATCAAGCCATGGATCGAGGACGATAGGTCGAGGGCTTTCAATGTATCAACAGCGCGGGGAAGCGGAGAGCTGGCGCTCGGGATGACAACGGGGAAAAGAGCTAAGAGCCGAGAGCCGGTGTCGCAACCGACCTATGCGCCGCCCTTTTTCGTCGCGGCCGCTGCCTTCGCTTTCACTGTTTCCCAGGGCCGCTTTGGCCGGTCAACCTCCGGTTCGTCGCGGTCTTTGATGCGATCGTATTGATACGAATCGCTGGTGGTCCCAAGCGACTCGTTGTAGAGGCTGGGCAGGGCCAGCGCTTCTTTCATTTCTTCGGAGAACTGCTGCAGAGCTTTCAGGTGCTCGGCCGTCGCTGGCACTTCCGTCTTTGTCGTCTTCATAAACTGCTGATAGCCGCGATTGATCAGCTTCGAGATTTCGCTGCCGATCAGGTATCCGGGATAGGCGAAAATTTTCACGCCGCCGTCGTCCGTCTTCTGGATCGCCGCCGAGCAGTTGTACTTCTTCAGGAATACGCGGTTTTGCGTGCCTGGAGCTTCGATCAGATCAAAGCCATGATCGCGCAGCCAACCGACTGCGTCTTCGTAGGATCGTTGTTCGACTTTCGCTGCCATTTTATAAACTCAATTCTCGCCGCATCCTCTTAGATGCGGCTTACACGGATTCGATGGAACCAAAGATGTCCCCCATGAATCTAATGACGGAGGAACTCAGTAACGCTAGTATAGATATACCTTTTTTGAGATTGCGGGCACATTACTCTAGTCACAACGGCATCTACATTCCATGACCCCAGCCGCTTCCGGCTCCGCGCTATCGCCGTCCCTTTCCCAGGCCAAAGCCGCGTCTAGCAAGGGAGGAGAAGCTCTCGTCGCGCGCATCGGCAACACGCCGCTGTTGCCGCTTGATGCGGTTACCAGTGACTTTCCCCACGTAAAACTTTTGGGCAAGGCCGAATGGCACAACCCCGGCGGATCGGTTAAAGATCGCGCCGCCGCCAGCATCGTGGCCGAAGCGCGCCGTTCCGGAAAACTCGGTCCGGGAAAGACTCTGCTTGATTCCACCAGCGGCAACACCGGCATCGCCTATGCCATGCTCGGCGCCGCTCTCGGATTCCCGGTCACGCTCTGCGTGCCCGAGAATGTTTCCCCCGAGAGAAAACGCATTCTACAGGCATACGGCGCAAATATCATCTACACCGATCCCGCCGAAGGCTCCGACGGCGCCCTGAAGATCGCCCGCCAGTTTGCCGAGCGCCATCCCGATCTCTACTTTTACGCCGATCAGTATTCGAACGACGCCAACTGGCGCGCGCATTACGAGACCACCGCCAACGAAATCTGGCAGCAGACCGAAGGACGGGTCACGCACTTCGTCGCCATGCTCGGCACCACCGGAACCTTCGTCGGCACCACGCGCCGCTTGAAGGAGTTGAATCCGCAGATCCGCTGCATCTCGCTGCAACCCAACTCCGCCTTCCACGGCATCGAAGGCGCGAAGTACTTGCCCACGGCGATCGTGCCGCGCATCTACGATTCGTCGCTCGCCGACCAGAATCTGGAGATCGTGACCGAAGACGCGCACGCCATGGCCCGCCGCCTGGCGCGCGAACAAGGATTGCTGGTGGGAGTTTCCTCGGCCGCGGCCGTGCTGGGCTGTCTGCGAGTTATTGAGCGCCTAACACCGGAGCGTCTACAATCCGATCGCCTGAAAAAAGATCAGCGCGCTACCATTGTCACCATACTTTGCGACTCTGGCGAAAAATATTTGACCGAAAGATTTTGGAGTGAAGAATAATTGCAGAGGTCAGAGGTCAGATTGCAGAAGTGAAGCAGCTACCTCTGCAATCTGACCTCTCACCTCTGACCTTACCGATGCTCAAGCTCTCTCAGTCCGCCTACGTCGCCCTTCGTCAACACGGAGAGGAAACCTATCCCTACGAGTGCTGCGGCGTGCTGCTCGGGCAGTTCGACGACGGAGTCGAAGCCGGATCAAAGACGGTCTCGCGCATTGCCCGCTGCGGTAACACGCGTGAGGACTCGCCCCACAACCGCTACCATATCGATCCCAGGGACTTGGTCCGCATTCAGCGCGAAGGCCGCGAGCGTGGCGAGGATATCGTCGGCTTCTATCACTCCCATCCCGACCATCCCGCGCAATGGTCGCCCACCGATCTCGCCGAAGCCCACTGGTTTGGCTGTTCCTACGTGATTACGAGCGTGGAGAAGGGCAAGGCCACTTTGACAAACTCATTCGAGCTGACGGGGACGGACGAGGCCGACAAGGAATTTGTGGACGAGAAGACCGACAAGACTGACGTGCGATGACAACTAGCGAGGCGTGAAGTAGTTTCGCACTCCGCTCCTCGTCATGTAGAACAACAGTAGACCTGCGATCACAACTCCGACGGCTCCTTTCAGCGGCTCTCCCCTTATGCCGTTGATAAGATCGCCCGCCGCGTTAATCGCAATGATCGTCGTTCCCAGAGCCCATCCCCAGTAACAGCGCCGGAACCAGCCGACAGCCGCGGCACACAAGAGCGCCGAGAGTACCATGAAGCCAAGCCCTGCGCTTTTACCCACCGACAAGAGCTGAGCGTGACCCGTTTTGTTCAACGCCCAGAGCCCATCGAGGATGGTCCCGGGGTTGAGCAGCGTAGCGGCGGCGTAGGCGGCCATGGTTGTGCCAAACAAGAAAAATACGCCAATCGGGACAACGCCTCGCGGGCGTTTGTGTTCGTCAGTATCCATCGCCGTTCCGTTCGGTACTGGACGAGCGCGGACGCCCGTCGCTCCACTTTCCGCTTGCATCTTTCACCAGTACCATAGCATCTTCTTTACATGCCCCAGATACAGATTCCGTCTCCACTTCGCCAATACTCCGGAAAACATGCCTCGGTCGATGTCCCTGGAAAAACCGTGGCCGAAGCCCTCGCTGGCCTGGTCGCGCTGCATCCCGACCTCAAGCGTCATCTCTATACCGAGGAAGGCAAGTTGCGCGCGTTCGTGAATGTCTACGTCAATGACGAAGACATGCGCTACCTGCAGAAAGAAGCCACCGCGCTTAATGACGGTGATACCATTTCCATCGTGCCGTCGATTGCCGGGGGCGGTTGGGTTATGATTTGAGCATGACCTGCGAACCGACAAATCGCCGAATGTCCCGCCCCGCGCGCGGTTGTCGCCGCTGTCTGTAGTTCGCCTTCGACCTGACCACAATTGAGAGGACCTATGGCCACCTTGACCGAAGCCAAACCCGAAGCCGTTTTAAGCAACGACGAAATCCTGCGCTACTCGCGCCATCTGATCATGCCCGAGGTGGGCATGGAAGGGCAGCAGAAGCTGAAGGCGGCGAAAGTTCTGTGCATTGGAGCGGGCGGCCTCGGTTCGCCGCTTGCACTCTACTTGACGGCCGCGGGCGTCGGCACGCTGGGCATTGTGGATTTCGACGTGGTCGATTACACCAATCTGCAGCGCCAGATCATCCACACCACCAATGATGTCGGCCGCAAGAAGCTCGACTCCGCCGCCGACAAACTGACGGCGATCAATCCGTTCCTCAACCTGCGCACGTTCGACATGAAACTGACCAGCGCCAACGCCCTCGATTTGTTTCGCGAGTTCGACATCGTCGCCGACGGCACCGACAATTTTCCCACGCGCTATCTGGTCAACGACGCCTGCGTGCTCACCGGCAAGCCCAATGTTTACGGCTCTATTTTTCGTTTTGAAGGGCAGGCCAGCGTGTTCGCAACCGAAGATGGACCATGCTATCGCTGTCTCTATCCGGAGCCGCCACCGCCGGGCCTGGTGCCTTCATGCGCCGAGGGCGGAGTGCTTGGCATTCTGCCGGGGCTGGTCGGCGTGATCCAAGCGACCGAGACCATCAAACTGATTCTGGGACAAGGCGATTCGCTTGCCGGACGATTGCTCTTGGTCGATGCGCTGGGCATGAAGTTCCGCGAACTGAAGCTGCGCAAGAATCCCGATTGCCCCGTCTGCGGCACGCACCGGACGATCACCGAGCTGATCGACTACGACCAGTTCTGCGGAATTCGCGGGCAGGAAGAACCGGTGTACGGCGGCCTGTCGGTGATATCGGTGGAAGAATTGAAAAAGAAGCTCGACGCGAAGGCCGACATTTTTATTCTCGACGTACGTGAGCCGCACGAATACCAGATCTGTAACTTGAACGGATATCTCATCCCGCTCGGCGATCTGCCGAAGCGCATAAGTGAACTCGACAGCAGCCGCGAGATCGTGGCCCATTGTAAGATGGGCGGACGGAGCGCGAAAGCGGTGAACTTTCTGCGCCGCACCGGATTTACTAAGGTCTATAACCTGACCGGCGGAATCTTAGCCTGGGCGGATCGCATCGATCCCAAGATGCCGAAATACTGAAGCTCAGTGGTCAGTTGCCAGCCGTTCGCTTTTTAGAAGGGGGCGCGAAGGCGCTCCCTTTCTTCAGTTAGGTCGCGCCGCTGGAGTGGATGGCGTAGAGGGCGGAGCACTGTTGTTCTTGAGTCTCTCGATATCGCGAAGCAACTGCTTTACGCATTTGTCCGCTGCGTCGGCACCTGAACCCTTGTACTTCGCGCCTTTGCTTTCCTGCGTGCTTGTCCAGATCACGTCGCCGTTCGGATCGACCAGACGCACTGCAATCTTTGCCTCTTGAACAGTCTCAGTATTGGCGGACGAGTCCTTGATAGCTGCAGCCCCGTTCCGCCCGCCGACTGCCGTGCCCTCGGAATACGCATGCAATTCCTGAGAGGTTTTCTCTATAGCTACTCCTTTGAGAATGGCATCGGCACGCTCGCGGTTCTCGGTCACCTTGAGTTGACTTGTTGCGACCAGGGCCGAGACGATCATGGATTGGAGCTCTTTTGAGGTCGCGTCGTCCCCGAAACTATCAACGAAGATGCGCTTCACCTTCAGCAAAGCGGCAGGGTCGCTATCGGCGTCTCGGCTCGGCGTTGGCGTTGCCTGAACCGCCGCAGGCTTCGTTTCCTGAGTGCTTGGACTCGCCTGAAAGAGCAACCCTGCCATTAACAAGACGCCCAGCATACTAGAAGCCTCCTAATCCGCTCTTCCGGGCCTCGTCATCCTGGTAGTCGATTTTCTTCCCGGTTCTGGCTTCGAGCGTAGCAAGAGTGGTCCTAACGACCGACTTACCCAACTCGAGCACCGCAGCGTGCTGCTTATCTTGATCGTCTTTCCACCCGAGAGTCAGGAAGTGTTTCCGCTTGTGCGAAAGAAGGAGCCATGGGCTTATCGCAAGCGCGAGACCGAGTCTGCGACCGGCTTTTTGGCCGTACTCCAAGTCGTTCACCTGGTCATAGGGAATTTCGAGTTTTCCGTCCTTGTATTCGAACACGAAACGCTTATCATCTTTTGCGGAGGACTTCCCCTCTGTGCCGTCCTTGATCTGATTTTCGGTGCCTCCTATATACGCTGTCTTGTCGCTGCCCAAGCCTGCGAATGCAACAAAGTCAAATGCGAATACACACGTCAAAAGCAATGCGAGCGCTCTTTTCATTGTGGGCCTCTCTATGATTGCTTAAGTGTAACCGAGTGAACTATAGTCCAGTCCCACCTTCAGCGCAACGAGTAAGTACGGGCCGGCACAAAAGCGAAAGAGGAGTTAGTTAATTACTTGCCTGGGCCCC
>CAVRNL010000111.1:0-13804 GCA_963722485.1 uncultured Acidobacteriaceae bacterium | reverse complement strand
AACATCGCCGGCTGTGGATTCTCGGTCAGGCTCAGGTATTTTCCGTCCTCGACGATCCCCACCACTTGTATGCGCGCTCCATCCGGCAGCTTGTAATACCGGCCCATCGCGTTGCTTACGGAGCCGAAGATTTTGCGTGCGAACTCCCGGTTGATCACTGCCACGCGCGGCGCATCTTTATCGTCATGCCAGGTGGCGGTCCTTCCCGACAGCAAGACGGTGCCCGCCGCGTGGAAGTATTCGGGAGATATGGTGTACAGGATGGAAGTGGCAGCGACATTCGATGGGCTCAGATCCGTTGTCTGGTCGGTAAATACATTCGAGCTTCCCATGGCCGTACTTAACGGCGGGTAATTCACCAATCCCACAGACTGTACGCCGGGAATCGTCTCCAGAGCATCGATCATGCGCCTTTGCATAACGGGCAATGTATTGCCGCTATAACCGGCCATGCTCAGAACGGTATTGACCAGCATTGTATTTCGCGGTTCAAAGCCGAAATTGCCGCGCAGCGAGCGCGCCATGCCTCGCACAGCGACCAACGAAGAAGTGACCAGCAGTGCGCAGATGGCAATCTGGACGACCAGCAACAGGTCGCGGACTGTCATCCGCCGCCCAGCCCTGCCGGTCGATGCCGACTTGACGACCTCATAGGGATTGGTGCGGAGAATCTGCCGCACCGGGACCGCACCAAAGAGGAAGCCGCTGGCCAAAGCCAACAGCAAGGCGACCCAATAAACATAGGCGTCCGGATTAACAGGGATCTGGATAGAGGGAAATTGGGGAAGTGGCCGCCACGCGCTCAGTTCGCGCAACAGCGCTACGCTGCCCAGGAGTCCGGCAGCGCCTCCAACGAGTGAAATCAGCACGGCTTCGGTAAATACCTGCCGCAGAATGCGCGTGCGGCTCGATCCCAGCGCAAGCCGCAGAGCAACTTCCCGGGAACGGTCGGCGGCGCGCGCGGCAAACAGGCTGCCGAGGTTGGCGCACGCGGCCAGCAGAATCAACCCCGCCAACAACAATAACCCGGCTAAAAACTCTCGTGCTGGACGGCCAAAGAAGTCGCCGAGAAGACCTGGACGCGCTAAGGTAAAGGTCATTTGGCTATCGTCTTTGGGATAGCTCTTTTCCAGATAGGAGCCAACGGAGTTCAAATCCGCGACAGCCTGTGCCGGAGTGACTCCCGCCTTCAGATGTCCCAATACCATCAAAATGCCACGTTTTCCGCGCGCGTTCAGAACATTCAACTCTTCCACCTGCTGCTGCTCAACCATCGGCGCCCATATATCGGGAGAGAAAAACAACAAAGTCCCCTGGAACTCAGGCGGCGCCACGCCGAGGATGGTAAAAGGATGCTTGTTCAGTTGAACGACACGGCCCACCACGCCGCGATCATCCTGAAAGTGGCTGTGCCAATACGCGTAGGCGAGCACAATATACGGCGCGCTGCTCGCGCCATGCTCATCGGAGAGGTGGAAGAAACGGCCCAGATAGGGCTGAATGCCCAAGGCGTCGAAATAGTTCCCGCTCACTTCATAGCCCCAAGCCTTGGATGGATCTTGGCCCGTATCCAGCCCTACCTGAGTGGGGCTAAAAGCTGCCAGACCGTCAAAGCTGCGGTTGCGATCGCGCAGATCGAGATAGTCGGGATACGACTGCCATGTGGTCTGATCGCTCCGGCGCTCGATGGCGTAGAGACTCTCGGCCCGAGGCACATTCTGCGGGTGCAGGATCAGCGCATTCAATACGGCAAAAACCACGGCGTTGGCGCCGATGGCTAAGGCCAGCGTCAAAACCGCGGCGAAGGCGAATCCGGGAGACTTGCGCAACTGGCGTAGGGCGAAGCGCAGGTCCTGCAGCAGTGTGTTCATAGTCGGCCTCTGGGCGACAATCCGGCAACAGGGAAAGAAGGGCAATTCTCAAGCCAAAATGCCGCAAATGCAACCTTATGAGAACGAAGCGGCTTGCGGGATCTCGCAGGGGTGCGGGAAGTGAATTGGGTGTCCGGTTTCACCGCCGGGTGTCCGTGAATGAACAATGAACAGCGACGGCCGCGATTAGCGGCTCCTGGGATTCCGCCGCCACGGGCCGGCGTTTGTTGTCGCAAAATCGCGATTGCGTTCCTTGACCGCGGGTTCTGAGTGCAAAGGCCTTGCAGTCGTGACGGCTGGGAGGAAAACGGTAGAACAAATCAGCTCGCAGCGACGCTCGGAGCCTCTTATTGATGTGCTGCTTGAATGGAATATTCGGCAGGTGGGACAAAGATCGACGGATCAGGCTCGCCATATACAATGCCGATTAGGTCAGTTTGTTGGTCGCCAGCTTTCGGGTCAGGATCGTGAGCCACAATGCGGACATCAGACCCGAGATCCTTGGCATACCAAACTTCCAAGGTGCGCGTGACGGGTTGCTGATTCCCTTGAAAAGTGCCAGGTGAGAAAAGATAAGTCGTACGCTGTCCCCAGCACTTCAGGCCGTTGATCTGCTGATCTCCTAAAAGCTCAGTGCGAACCGTGACCCCCGGCTTAGCGGTGAGTCGATATTGGGTTCCGTCGTACGGAACATAGTCCCAGGCGTATCTCTGATCCACGGCACGGGTGGTTGCCACGTGCTTCTGAGGGTCGAGATGGATGTTTTCCATTTTCTTGGGGTCAAGAATGTTGACGTAATAAACGGGCTGCGCTGGATCTTCCGTCCACGGTAAATGTTGTTCGCGAAGTACCCGCCCTTCTCCGTCCCGTGCGATGCGGTCTTCTGTGGTCACGGTGCGCTGAGTTCCGCTCGGGAAAATTCTCGCAAGCGTCGTTTTAGCGATGGCCGAAAAAGGCTTGTGCTTGCGACAGGGAACCCCGATCTCGCTAGGCATTTTGACCAATTGCATATCAGCCCGCAACACGCTGGCCGCAAGAAGTAGCAATACAGAAAGGGGACGAGCGAAGGGTCTCATGAGAATGGACTCCTGGATCGCGAGAGTATACACGGCAAGATGTCACTGGTGCAAAATCGCGATTGCGCTTTTTCACCGAATCTTGACGACCGAATCTCGGCCGCAGTTGAGGGCTCTTATGCTGCGCTCTCTTTCGGATGATTGCCTGCCTTCTCCAGCACTTCCAGAAACGCGGCCAGCCACGCCGGATGCGCCGGCCATGCGGGAGCAGTGACCAGGTTTCCATCCACACACGCTTGGTCGATGGCGACATCGGCATACGTTCCGCCGGCGGCCACCACCTCGGGAGCTACGGCGGGATAGCAACTGCAGCGGCGGCCTTTGAGCACTCCGGCGGCGGCCAGCACTTGCGCGGCGTGGCAGATGGCGGCGATCGGCTTGTCGGCCTCCGCAAAGTCGCGGACGATTTCGAGCACGCGCGGGTTCAGGCGCAGATATTCGGGCGCGCGGCCTCCGGGGACGACCAGCGCGTCGTAGCTCTCGGGACGCACTTCATCGAAGTTCGCGTTGAGAGTGAAGTTGTGTCCGCGCTTTTCGCTGTAGGTCTGGTCGCCTTCGAAATCGTGGATCGCGGTGCGCACCGGCTCGCCCGTCTTCTTGCCCGGACACACGGCATCGACGCGGTGTCCGACCATCTGCAGGGCCTGGAACGGCACCATGACTTCGTAATCTTCGACGTAATCGCCGACTATGATGAGAAGTTTTTTCTGCGGCATAAGAACCTCCGGGAATATTGTGACAGAAGTGAAGGCGGGTGTGCAGCGGTCTGTCTGGTTTACTTTCCCAACCATACGGACTTCGCAGTTCATGAGTTGCAAGATTTATCCACAGCCCGGGTACATGCTTGCGCACCTTGGTGCCCTTGGCGCTCAGCGAGGTTACGGCTTATGCTGAATATAGATTGAGAGGTCCAGGGTCCGCTTGCCGATGATTTCCCTTCGTTTCTATATAGTGGTGCTGGGCGCGATTGGCGTGGCCGTCGCCAGCTATGCCCTGCTGCGCCGCAAACCCAAGAACGCGAACGACGTCGAGTTGGAACGGCGCACTTGGCTGAATACGGTCGGCCGCATCACCGATGGCACAGTGATCGATGTTCAGGAAATCACCATGGCCACGAACCGCCCCGCCACCATGCTGATCTACCAGTACGACGTGGCCGGCGTTTCCTATGAGGCCTCACAAGATGTCACCTATCTTCGGCAGTGGATCAATCTGCATTCCTGCCGGCTCGGACTGCCAACCTCGGTGAAGTACGATTCCCGCAACCCGGGAAACTCCATGGTGATTGCCGAAGGCTGGATGGGGCTGAGGCAGTGAAGCCGCGAAAGAACACATTCACTATGGCGGCACAGATTACAGGTCAGAGGGCAGAGGTCAGATTGCAGAGGTTAAATCGGTAGCGGGCTACTTTGATTTGCCCCGCAGTAGTTTCCAAGCGATAAGCACCCCGGCAACCGCGGCGCCAATGGAAATCACCAGCGTCACGATTGGGTCACGCATTAGAACGGGAATCTGCATCATGCCGCGTAGCCCACTACCGTTAAATCTGTTCACTTCTGCAATCCGACCTCTGCCCTTATAATCAGAGTTTTCCTAACGCCAGCGCAACCATGTAGAGAATCTGTACGGCGGCCAGGCCGACCCAGATGCGCTGCCGAATGCGCGAGCGGCGTATGTCGCGCAACAGGTCGGCGGCGGTGGGTTCCTTGACTAGAGCTTCGATTAGAGCTTCCCGCTTTTCCGGCGGCAACGGCAGCGGTTGCAGATTGACCGGCCTCAGGGCATCGGCTGACTTCGGCTTGTCGGGATAAAACACCTTCGGCGTGTCCACTACTTCCGACCACATCGGCAGCAGGATCCATGACTTCGGAATGACGTCCAGAATCGGCTTGGAAGTGAGATGGAGGGCGGGCTGAGCTTCCGGCGCGACGCGGTCGGCGAGATTTCGCAGCAGCGATCCCCACCAGAAGTGGCTGAGCTGATCGGTGATGAGTTCACCCACATCGACGGGCTGCGATTCTAATTCGAGTGGCGGCAGTGTTTCCGGCGAGATCACGTCGCCGATGTTGGTGAACACGGTGCGAAACCAAGGCAGGCGCAGACGCTCGCCAAGCGCCAGTCCGACATACACGGGCCGGGCCGTGAGTTCGAGCGGCGGCAGTTTCTCCGGCGCGAAGGTATCGCGCAGATTGCCGGCCAGCGACCGCCAGAGCGGCTGCGTCAGGCTCGGCGGCGGAAGCAGATCGAGCGGAATCTCGGGCTGTGCCGTCGTGGACTGCGGGTCGGGATACCAGGCTTCGGCGGCGTTTGAGCGGTAAGACATAAGAATTTAGATTACCCCGATGCGGCTTGGGCTGCACGATCTTCCGGGCCATCCCAAAGAAAGCTCCCATTAATGTTAGACGCGCAGTAAGCGTCTGTCACGCGTGTTTACTCAGCTTTACGACACGCGCCTCTATGACGTGAACTTGCGCCCAATACCGTCCCCGGCGACTGAAAAAGAATGCACAATGACGGCAATGCGGCGGGCACTCTTGTCCGTCGATAGCGATCCCAGAGTTGCTGTGGCCCCAAGGCCACACGATCTGATACAGCAACGGTGAATCCGCTCCAAGGAAGTTCTGATTAAGTCCCTGGGGTCCTCCGTGCACCCCTGTGTACCCTGTGGTTTATGCTTTCTGCCGACACTTGATCGGAGTTTCCCTAGCGGCTCATTTCCTTGGTACATGCACTTTGATGCCGTTGAGGCCAATGCTACGGCTCAAGCACAATGGCAGAGTCGGGGAATTTGATTCTCGTGTTTCCGGAGCTTGGGAAAAGCGGCCGAGCCAAAAACTTGAAAATTGGATCTGAAATGGAGAATCGGGATTGAGCGAGCACGCACAATCGGCAGCCAAGGCTCAACGGAATCCGCGGCGTTTTGCCCGTCATCGTTTTGACGTGCGCATTCAGGTGTCGGTGTTTCGGGAAGGCCTGACCACCGCATGCTGGGGCCGCACCAGCGAACTCGGCCAGGATGGCATTGGAGCGACTCTCAGCGGCGAATTAAAAGCGGGGGAAGTTGTTTCCCTGGAGTTCCCGATCCCGCTGCCGCCTCACGTCATGAAAGTGCGAGCGGTGGTGCGTTATAGCGACGGCCTGCGTTGCGGATTCGAGTTTCTGGTGGTGACCGACGAGCAGAAGCTGATGCTGCACCAGGTCTGCGTAGTGCTGGCGAACGCCTCCTGATCCTTCCTGTTTTTGCCTTTCACCCCTCATTACCGTGGTAACTAACGGCGAATATCCGAGCCCGCTTACCATCGGACTATTGCGAGAGCGCGCCGGGAAAGGACCGTATGGGTGAGAAAATCGCCCCGGCATCAAGTTCGACCGAACTGCCGTGGGTAGATGCGCTGCGGGATGCTCTTGAGCACACTGCGCCGCCGATCCTTACTCCCATCGTTGAGCTCTCCGACCCAGGCCCGTCCACTTCGCCCACGAACGGCGATGGCGCTGGAGTCAGGCTGCCAGTGGACAAAGCCTACCTGGAACAAATCATCGAGAACGCCCCGGAAGCAATCAGTATTATCGACTCGGAGCTGGGGATTTTGCGTATCAACGGGGAGTTCACCCGCCTCTTTGGCTATACCGCGGAGGAGGCTGCGGGAAGACGGATCAACCAGCTTATTGTGCCACCCGATCGCTATGCGGAAACCGCGTGGATCGCCGAGCGCATCCAGACCGAAGACAAACTTTCGCTGGAGACCCGCCGCCAGCGAAAAGATGGCTCGCTGGTCGAGGTGCTGGTCTGCGCCGCGCCGGTGATGGTGAACGGCAAAAAAGTTGCGGCGTATGCCTCCTATCGCGACATCACCGAGCAGAAGCGCACCGAGGAGTTGAATGCGGCCTTGTACGCCATCGCGGCGCGCAGCCAGTCGGCCGAGGATCTGCAACAGTTTTTCGCCGCCATTCACAACATCGTCGGCCAGTTGATGAATGCGCGCAACTTCTACATCGCCCTCTACGATCCGCAGGCTCAGTTATTGACCTTTCCCTACTTTGTCGATGAAGAGGATCCTACGCCTGCCCCCAAGCCTCTGGGCCGTGGCCTGACGGAATACGTCCTGCGATCGGGAGAGCCCTTGCTGGCAACACCGGCAGTCTTTGAGGAACTGATGCGGCGCGGCGAAGTGGAATCGATCGGCACTCCGTCGCTGGACTGGCTGGGCGTTCCCCTGAAAAGCGGCACGGCCTGCATTGGGGTTCTGGTGGTCCAGACCTACAGCGAGAACATCCGCTTTGGCGAGCGTGACCGCGAGATTCTGAAATTCGTGTCGCAGCAATTGGCCGCGACCATCGAGCACAAACGCTACGAAGAGGCGCTCCGCCGCTCCGAAGCCCGCTCCCGTTCGCTGATCTTAAGCGCAGCCTTCGGCATTTTCCGCTGCACACTCGGCGGACGATTCCTGGACGTCAATCCGGCGCTCATCACCATGCTCGGGTATGAATCGGTCGAAGATCTTCTCCAACTCAATGCGCGGCGCGAGGTTTTCGCTGATCCCGAGGAGTTGGACCGGCTGGCCGAGGACTATCGCCGGACCGGGCGTCTGAATGGCGTGGAAGTGCAGTGGAAACGCAAAGACGGCCGCGTGATCATCGTGCGGCTCAGTGGCAGCGCCGCCACCATCACCGATGAACCCGAAGAATTGTTGGAGCTGATCGCCGAAGATATCACCGACCGGCGCCAGCTCGAAGAGCAACTTCGCCAGGCGCAAAAAATGGACGCTGTCGGGCGGCTCGCGGGCGGCGTCGCCCATGACTTCAACAACCTGCTGATGGTGATTAACGGATACACCGAGGTATTGCTGGAGCAGTTGGATAAAGGCAGCCCCCTGCACCACAAAGTGCAGTCCATCCAGCAGGCAGCCGACCGCGCCGCGATCCTCACGCGGCAATTGCTGGCGTTCAGCCGCAAGCAGCACCTCGAACTCAAGGTGGTGGATGTCAACACCGTCATCGGCGACATGGAGCGCCTGCTGCGGCCGCTGATCGGCGAAGACATCGAATTGGTCACGCGGCTCTCCACTCAAACCGGACACACCCGGGCCGATGCCAGCCAACTCGAGCAAGTCATCATGAACCTGGTCGTCAATGCCAAAGACGCCATGGCCGGAGGCGGCAAGCTCACCTTGCAAAGCTCCGACGTCACGGTGCGCCAAAGCTTCAGCGAACACCATTTTATCCAGCCCGGCCGCTATGCCGTGATCTCGGTTTCCGATACCGGCCACGGTATGGACGAGGAAACCCAGTCCCGCATCTTCGAGCCGTTCTTTACCACCAAGGAAAAAGGAAAAGGCACCGGCCTCGGACTTTCGACCGTCTACGGCATCGTCAAGCAGAGCAATGGATACGTGTTCGCCCGAAGCAAGCCCGGAGCGGGCACAACTTTCTACGTTTATTTGCCGCGGGTGGAAGATCCCGCCGAAGAGCCCATCCCGGTCAAGGCGCAGCCCACCGAAGCCAGTGGCTGCGAAACCGTCCTGCTGGTGGAAGACGAAGAATCGGTGCGCGAACTGGTGCGTGTAACCCTTGCCTCTCGCGGCTACCGCGTGCTGGAAGCCGAAAATGGTGATTGCGGACTGCGCGTCGCCGAGGCCTTTAAAGAGCACATCGATATTCTGATCACCGACGTGGTCATGCCCGGCATCGGCGGTCGCGAACTGGCCAAGAAGCTGGTCCTGCTGCGTCCCGGCATCTGCGTGCTCTTTCTTTCGGGCTACACCGAAGATGCCGTCGTCGCCCCTGGCGCGCTCGGCCCCGGCGCTGCCTTCCTGCAGAAGCCGTTTACGCTGCAGAACCTCGCCAAGAAGGTCCGGGAAGTCCTGCGCTCCAAGCCCGCTCCCAAGTCGCTTGCGACATCCGCTTCGAACTGACCTCGCACTGACCGTTGTAACTTTTTCTGTCCCCCGCGCTCTAAACAGGCTGCGAAAAACTCGATGTTGTGCTTGCTTTTGGGTGGCGCAGCGGTTTACCGCTGCGATCACTGGCTTATTTCAGTATCGCCTTTAGCCGTTGAGGTCAGCCTGCTCTCGGGACAATATTTTTCGCCGAAACTTTCCTCTGGAATCCGGGTTTGGCATCCAAAGAACTACAGACAGGAGTGTCCTATGAATCCCCTCGCATCCCCCAAGTGTGCCAGCCGTGTGCTCATGGCTCTGGCGGCGATATCAGGAATCATTTTTGCAGCCGGCTGCGGCAGCAGCAGTTCGACGTCCACCACTAACCCTGGCGGCTTCAGCGACAGCAGCCTGACTGGCACCTACGTTATTTCCATCTCGGGCACGGACGTCAACACCACTACGAACGAGGTGGTCCCTTTTGCAATCGTGGGGACGATTACGGCCGATGGCAAAGGCGGGTTAACAGGCACAATTGACATCAACGACCCCTATAACATTGGCGTGAAACTCGGCCAGTCCGTCAGTTCGAGCAGCGGATACCAAGTCGGCCAAGACGGTCGGGGCACCGGCACGCTTGTGACTCCGGTGGGAAACTTCAACCTTGATTTCGTTCTGACCTCGAGCAATCACGGACTGATCAGCCGTTTCGACGACAACGGAAACGACATCGGGACCGGCAGCGGCACCATTGATATGCAAACCAGCCCAACCCCAACCCCAACTGGGTCCTTTGCATTCTCTCTTTCCGGCGTTGACTCGGGCGGGAATTCCCTCGGCACAGTGGGAGCGTTCACCATCAACTCCACCAGCATCGCGGGCACCGAGGATTTCAACGACGACGCCACTTCCGGCCCCGGATATACGGGTCTGACTCTCACTGGGCAACTGGTTGCAAGCACATCGGGTCCAGGGACGGCTCAGTTCAATACCCCCGTCGTCAGCACTAGTCTTGACTCGCTTAACTTTGATGTCTGGGTGATCGACTCCACCCACCTGAAGTTCATCGAGACTGACACGGCGGGACCCTACCTCTCTGGCGATGCTTTCACGCAAATGACCTCTCTTTCCGCCGGACAACTGGTCTTCGTGCTTAGCGGCATGGACGGCACGCAGGAACCCGTCGTCGCCGGCGGTTACGCAACCGTGACCGACGCCAATGGCGATCTCTCCAACGGCGTCGAGGATTACAACGATAATGGCACCGTCGGTTTAGGGAAGCCTTTTTCTACCTCAGCTGCTACTTGCGTCGCTTCTACGGGACGGTGCCAACTGACCTTGAACGGCTTCAGCAATGGCACCTCGGAACCGTTCACATTTGCCGTTTATCCCTCCAGCGGCGGCGGGGGACTGGCGCTGGAAATCGATAGTTTCGGACTGCTGCAGGGCGCTTCCTACTCACAATCCGCTACAGCATTCACTCCCTCGGGAGGCTACGGACTCAACCTCACCGGCGTAAATAATCTCAACCCCAATTTAGAGGCCGGTGCGTGGGGCGAGGTCGACGACATTGCCCAGTTCAATGCCGGCAGCACCGCCTCCCCGGCAGTCAACATGACCGGTACATTGGACGAAAATGACATCGGCGATCTGGCGCCCACTTCGTCCTTGAACGGCACGTACACTCCTGACACAAACGGGGACGGTCGCGGCTCCATAACCGCACCCACAACCGGGACGTTCAAAACGCTCCTCGGTGGGTTCACCCTGCAGTATTACGTGGTTGACAGCTCAACCGTTGTCTTTATCGACGTAGACTCGACTGCGCTCGATGGCGGTGCTGCCCAGGTTGCGGTGGGGACGTTCGAGGCGCAGAGTTCTTCCTCATCTGCGGCGGCCGTCCCCATGGTTCGACCGATGGTTCGACCGCACGCGGCCTTGCAGCGCAAGTAGACTCTGGCAGATCGCGCAAATGAACAAGGGCGCGGCCTCAAGGCCTCGCCCTTTTTTAGCAACATACAATGGAGCGCCGGGCGTCCTCGCCCGGCGCCCCACTATCTACTACCTACTTGATTGCCTCCGCCGCGATCCGTTCCGTAACAAACGCTTCGATCACGTCGCCAGCCTTAATATCGCCGTAGTTCGAGATGGAGATACCGCACTCCATGCCGCTGGTCACCTGGGACGCATCGTCCTTAAAGCGCCGCAGCGACGCCACTTTTCCCTTGAACACGACTACGTTATCGCGCAGCAGGCGCACTTCGGAATCGCGCTTGATCAGCCCATCGGTCACGCGGCAACCGGCAATCGTCCCCACCTTCGGAATGCGGAAGGTCTCCAGCACATCGGCGCGTCCCTGGTAGGTTTCTTTGATGGTCGGTTCGAGCAGGCCGGTCATGGCGCGCTTGATCTCGTCCTGCAACTCGTAAATGATCGAGTGCAAGCGGATGTCGACTTTTTCCTGATCGGCCAGTTCTTGCGCCTTGCGCTCCGGGCGCACGTTGAATCCGATGATGATGGCATTCGACGCCGACGCCAGCAGCACATCCGTCTCCGTGATCGCGCCAATGCCCGACCGCAGCAACTTCAGCCGTACTTTGTCGTTCGACAGCCGGCCCAGCAAATCGCCCAGCACTTCGACCGATCCCTGCACGTCGGCTTTCAGAATGATGTTCAGTTCCTTCATGCCCGCCGTCTTCAACTGCTCGGCCAGGCCTTCGAGCGAGACTCGCGAACTCTTGGCGAGCTGAGCTTCGCGCGCTTTTTGCTCGCGGTATTCCGAGATGTCGCGCGCCTTCTCGCGGTCGGTGACGACGACGAACTGATCGCCCGCCTGCGGCAGTCCTTCCAATCCGATGATTTCCACCGGCGTCGAGGGCGGCGCTTCTTTCAGCGGCTTGCTGCGATCGTCGAACATGGCACGTACTTTTCCGTACACGTTCCCCACCACGAAGTTGTCGCCCGCGTGGAGTGTGCCGTTCTGCACCAGGATCGTTCCCACCGGACCGCGGCCGCGATCCAATTTCGCTTCGAGCACTACGCCGCTCGCCGCGCGTCCCGGAGTCGCTTTCAATTCCTGCAAGTCGGCGGTGAGGCAAATCATTTCCATCAGCAGATTCAGATTCGTTTTCTGCTTGGCGGAAACGTCGACGAATACCGTCTTGCCGCCCCACTCTTCGGGCACCAGTCCGCGATCCGCCAACTGCTTCTTGACCCGCTCGGGCAGCGCGCCTGGCTTATCGATTTTGTTGACCGCAACAATGATGGGAACTTCGGCGGCGTGCGCGTGATCGATGGCTTCAATCGTCTGCGGCATAACGCCGTCGTCGGCCGCGGTAACCAGCACCACAATGTCGGTCGCCTTGGCTCCGCGCGAACGCATGCGGGTGAACGCTTCGTGACCCGGCGTATCCAGGAACACGATCTCGCGGCCGTAGGCGGGAGAAGCCTCATCCGTGATGCGAACCTTGTAGGCGCCGATGTGCTGCGTGATGCCGCCCGCCTCGCCTCCGGCCACATTGGTGGAGCGTATGGAATCGAGCAGGGTCGTCTTGCCGTGATCGACGTGGCCCATGATGGTCACTACCGGCGGACGCGGCACCGCTTCCACGCCTTCCTCGCTGCTCTCGATGGCTGCGTCCGTATCTTTCGCGGCTTGTTGTTCGAAGGTGATGACTTCCGTTTCCGCTCCGAAGAAGCGCGCCATTTCACTGGCTAACTCCGCGTCGAGGGTCTGATTGATGGTGGCGAATACTCCGCGCACCACCAGGCGCGCAATCACATCCTTGGCCCGAATGCCCAGCTTCTCGGCCAGGTCTTTCACCGAGATTCCTTCGGTAATGGTGATGTTGCGCGTGATTGGCGCGGGCTCGTTGCTGATGATCATGCGCGGCGGCGGAGTGTAGCCCTTCATCGGGCCTTCCTTCACACCTCGCGGCACATATCTCTGTCCTGGGCGGCGGGACGGAGCTCCCGGACGGGCTCCCGGACGAACGGGTCCAGGCGGGGCCATTCCCGCTCCCGGACCTACGCCCAGCGGACGCGATCCTGCGGGCGCCACTCGCGTAGGATGCATCGGCCGCCGTTCTCCCGGACGAAGCGGTGGGCGCGGTGATCCCGGCGCTTGCGGCCTTGCCGTACGCTGAAAAATTGGTTGTCCCGGCACCGGCCGTCCCGGTACCGGACGCGGAGCCGCTCCCGGCGCAGGCACGGGCGCCTTGTACACCGGGCGCGGGCCGGTCTGCGGCATGATCATGCGCGGCGGCGGCGGACCCGGAGCCGCTGGTCTCGAAGGCGCCGCAGCCTGCATCTGCGTAACATTATCGTTCGCCGGAGGAGGCGCCGTTGGCGGAGCGCTTCCGACCGGCGCTGCAGGAGGAGCTGAAACCTTCGACGGAACGGCGATCACAGGTGGTGCTGTCGTTGTACCGGTAGTGGATGGACCCGCAGCCGGTGTGGTCGCGGCGGGCGGGGTCACGCGGGCAGCGCAAAAAAACTTCTCATCGACCTCCAGAAGGTCGAATTCCTTGGTTCGATGGGTCTGCGCTCCATCGTCATCCCCGCGTGCGCCGTCAACGGCCGCGGTGGCAAGGTCGTCCTGTTTGCGCCCAACGAAATGGTGGCGTCGGTACTCAAGACCGCCGGTATCGACACCCTGATCCCGGTCTGCCACGATCTGGATGCCGCCATTGCCCTGCTCGGCTAAGCTGGCATGGAGTCTCTTCGATGGCTACGCAAGCGCTGGTCATCCTGAGCGAGCCTTCATCGATGGTCATCCTGAGCGGAGTTTGCCGCGTTTCTTGCGGCAAACGGAGTCGAAGGACCTGATTTCGGAATGTCCGCATGCGTTAACGAATTTCTGAGACACTGCACTAGCTATGGGTGCAAGCGGCCACTATGCACGCAACCAACCCATTATTAGACTCAACCCCGCCCGCGCCGCGCCTGACCCTCAAAAGTCGGCTCGAGGACCTCACGCTGG
>CAVRNL010000110.1:17500-69020 GCA_963722485.1 uncultured Acidobacteriaceae bacterium | reverse complement strand
CTCGGTGCCGTCGGCTACGAGCTGAGAGTAGAGCGGCGTGAAGTTGCCCTGGCCGAGGTTGAAGGACGGGCCCTTGGTGAAAGTGCCGGGTGGGATCACCGGAGGATTACACGTGAACTGATTGTCGACCACTATCGGATCCTGGGTGAATTCCGCCGTCAAGAACTCAATGTTCGGTGGTTCGAGAGCGAGGATACTCTGCTCCGTTAGCAGGAGGCCGTTCTGCGCGACCGGTAGTGGAATCACGGGCGACGGAAAGATCTTCACCGGCGTGCTCGATGCCGCGACGGTTCCGATGTTCACACTTGGAGTCGTAGGCAGGGAACAGGTCGAGTAGGCCGACACTGAACCTGCGGGCGTTCCCGCGACATAGGCAAAGCTGCCATCTGCCGAGAAACTAACATCGGTCGCCGGCGCTGCCAGCGAAAGCTCGGTGAGCGCGTCGACCGTGGAGTAGACATACATATTGCCGGCGTCGGTGAAGATGAAGAGTTTCAACTGATCGGGAGAGAAGGCGGCGGCCGTGGCCTTCTCGCCGGGGACGGTGAGGATGAGGTCGACGGGGGCACTGCCGCCGCTGCCGGCGTTGTAGATGTAAACCTGACTGGGGGTGGAAACGGTGTCGGAAACGACCACCTGGTTGCCGTCGTTGGAGATGGTGAGTATTTTGCCGCACAGGGCAACGTTACAGGGGGTTGAGGAGTTGGAGATCGGGATCACAGTGGGGCCGCCGCTGCTGGTACCTAGGTACATCAGGCCCTCATCGCTGCCGATGTAGATGCGCGCCGACGCCACGTGATTGAACATCAGGGAATTGGGAGTGCGGGATACGCTCACGATGCTGCCGATGGGGGAGGTTCCAGGGGTGACCGAGAACAGCGCGCTAGAGCAGCCGGGAGCGTCCTGGCAATCGGTGGTTGCGGCCCAGGCGGTGTAGGTGGGTGTCTTGGAATTCGTGGAGAGAGTTACATCAACAGCGATTGTGCCATATCCGTTCGTTCCGTTGGGCAGCACTCCGTTGCTGGAATAAATGGGGAGTCCGGGTAGAACTCCGATATTGCAGGATGGGGGAGTGCAGGAAGCTGAAAGGGTGGCGCCGCCAAAGTTGTTGCGGGCGGTAGCACTGTTGGTTCCGGCGGTGTTAGTGGTGCTGCCGAAGGTCGCAACTTCTGGATTGGTCGTGCTCCAGGTGAGGGGCGGGGTGGGCAGGGCGAGCGAAATCGACTTTGTTGAACAAGGTATCGATGGCTGCGGCGTTGATCGATATGCTGCCGCCGCCGCTGACGGTGATCGAGTTTCCTGCCGGGCCTGGCCCCCGATTTGGAGGTAGATAGCTTGGATCAGGCAAGTGGTGTACGGCACGGGGCTGCTGTAGGTATTGGCGACGCTGGCAAAAAGCTGGGTGATGCCGGGAGCCTTGGCAGTGGTCTGAACCTGGTTGAGCACGCTGGGCTGAGCTGGGGGCACGTAGGGAGTTGTGGTGACCACACCAGCGTTGCTCGACGACCAATTCATGGGGCCTACGCTATTGGTGATGTCCTGTCCAATGGCGTTGTACGCGATCCCCTTGTACAGCCAAGTCTGTCCTTGGGAGAAGCAGTCGTAGTTGGGCTCCTGGCTCTCAGCGTTGGCAATCTGAATGCTGGCGACATGCTGGTGGACGTAGACGGTTGTGGGCGGACTGCTGATGCCGTTGATGACCGCAGTTACGAGGGCGATTCCGGGAGTGCCGGGACTGCAAATCGCGACGCTGGCGTCCCAGGTGCCGGCGCAAGCGTTCCCGTTATTGGCGATCGAAAGGGGCGCGGCGGAGGTCGTGCCTTGCGGAACTCCAACCAGGTACTGAATGTTGACGCCGAGGACGACGCGGCCGTTGGCATCCTTGCCGGTGGCGCTGAAGACCCGAGTGGCGCCGACGTCGAGGGAGACGTTGCTGCCGGGGCTCAGCGTGACACTCTGCACTCCTCCGCTGCCGGAACCAGGGGTGCTCTTGCCAAGGCACCCGGCAAGGGCGGCGACGAAGATGATGGCCAGCGTAAGAAGAAAAACCGAACCGCAACGATGCATGAACCCTCCTCGCGTCCGTTTGCCAGGCGCGAGCATAAAGTTGTTGGGCGGAAAACTGTCAGTGTAGATGCAAGGTTTCAAAGTTTCAAGGTTGCAAAGTGCCAGGATTCAAGGTTTCAGGGTTTCAAGGTTTCAAAGACAGGGCCGATGATGAACGCTCACAGGCGGCCTGGGCTTCTGAAACCTTGAAACTTTGAAACCTGGCACTTTCTTCGATGCGCCGAAGAGTGGTTGACGATGCGCAATGGAGTTGTTATTATCAAACGGTTCCGCGAGTTAAGTCTGGCTTGCCTGTAGACGGCAGTCCTGTAGGATGCGCAACCTGCGCTGGCGACAGGCTCCGGGAAAATCTTGGCTGAGCTTTGAAGAAATACGTGCCCGGTTGGAAATCGGACCGGGGACGCCCTCGCTGAAACGTCCTGCGAAAACCTTCGCGCCCGGGCGTATGAATTGGAGTCCGGGAGTCACGCGGGGCTATGCAGGGGAAGCAGACGAAACGGAACGCCTCCGAACCCGAGTGTGGCGAGGCGTGGCGTCACCGTCGTCGGCGATTAGTCTGAGCGGGAAACTGAACGAATTCTCACCGGCAATAGCAATGCTGCGCGGGGAGAGCATGGCTGGGCGCGGCAGGCCTGTGCCAGAACTGGAGACGGGGCAGTTCCCGCCTCACGGGATAACCGCGGTGCGTCGTTGGTCGTTAGTCGCTGGTCGCTCGCGGTCACGGTGTTGCTAACAGGATTTTGCTAACGACTAAAGACTAACGACCAGCGACTTTGAGGAGTTTCGAGAGTGCCTACTTTTAATCAGCTGGTGAAATTCGGCCGCGAGCGGACCAAATACAAGACGGCGAGTCCGGCTCTGCAATCGTGTCCGCAGAAGCGCGGCGTGTGCACGCGCGTGTATACCCAGACGCCGAAGAAGCCGAACTCGGCGCTGCGCAAAGTGGCCCGCGTCCGCCTGACCAATGGAATCGAAGTGACGACGTATATCCCGGGCGTTGGCCATAACCTGCAGGAGCACTCGATTGTGCTGATCCGCGGGGGCCGCGTGAAGGACCTGCCCGGCGTGCGCTATCACGTGGTGCGCGGAACGCTGGACGCGACTGGGGTAGCAGGCCGCAACCAGGGGCGCTCGAAGTACGGCACGAAGAGACAGAAGAAAGCGTAAGACAGTTGCCAGTGGTCAATGGCCAGTTGCCAGTGAAGCACTGCTGATGAAAGCTGAGAGCTGAAGAAACATGCCAAGAAAAGGACATATCGCGAAGCGGACGACGGAGGCCGATCCGGTGTATGGATCGGACCTAGTGACGAAATTCATCAACTCGATGATGTGGCAGGGAAAGAAGTCGACTGCCGAGGGCATTTTTTATAAGTCGCTCGAGAAGTTGCAGGAAAAAGGCGGCGACGAAGCCCTGAAGCTGTTCACTAAGGCGGTCGAGAACGCCAAGCCACTGCTGGAAGTGAAGACGCGGCGCGTGGGCGGCGCGAACTACCAGGTGCCGATCGAAGTCGCTCCCGACCGCAGGACGTCGCTGGCTATCCGTTGGATCGTGAGCTATGCGCGCGGACGCGGCGAAAAGGGAATGATCGAGAAGTTGACCAACGAGTTGCTCGATGCCTCGAACGGCAAAGGCGCCGCCATCAAGAAAAAAGAAGACGTGCATCGCATGGCGGAAGCGAACAAGGCATTCGCACATTACAGATGGTAAAGACGCTGTTCGTCGTTCGCTGTTCGCTAAGAACGGCGTCGATTTGCGAAGAGCGAAGAGCGAAAAGCGAATAGCGAACGACGAAACATCAATTTCGGAGCCCCAGAAAGAACTAGAAGCCGTGCCTAGAACAGTCCCATTAGAACGTTGCAGGAACATCGGCATCATGGCCCACATCGATGCCGGGAAGACCACGACGACGGAGCGCATCCTGTTTTATACGGGAAAGACGCACCGTATCGGCGAGGTGCACGAGGGCACGGCCACCATGGACTGGATGGAGCAGGAGCAGGAGCGCGGCATCACCATTACGTCGGCGGCGACGACCTGCACCTGGCACGACATTCGGATCAACATTATCGATACGCCCGGCCACGTCGACTTTACCGCCGAGGTGGAGCGCTCGCTGCGCGTGCTCGACGGCGCCGTCGCTGTATTCGACGCGGTGCACGGGGTCCAGCCGCAGTCGGAAAAAGTTTGGCGGCAGGCGGATAAGTACGGCGTTCCGCGAATTTGTTTCATCAACAAGATCGATAAGATGGGCGCGGATTTCGAACATGCTGTCGATACTCTCCGCAAGCGCCTCAGCGCGAAGCCGGTGGCGATTCAAATTCCTATCGGACAAGAAGACAAGTTTCGCGGCGTGGTGGACCTGATCGCCATGAACTCCATCATTTGGGCAGATGAGACCATCGGCGCGGAGTTCGCGGTCGGCGATATTCCCCCGGACCTCCAGAAGAAGGCCGAGGCGTTCCATACGCAGTTGGTCGAAACCGTCGCCGAGAATGACGACGAAATTCTGCACAAGTTTCTGGAAGGCGAAGCGATTTCGGCGGACGAACTGAAGGCGTCGCTGCGCAAATCCACGATCGGGCTGAAACTGTTTCCGGTGGTGGTGGGAACGGCGTTTAAGAATAAGGGTATCCAGCCGTTGCTGGATGCGGTGGTCGATTACCTGCCTTCGCCGCTCGACACGAAAGAGACGCATGGCCTCGATCCCGATACGGGGAAAACGATCACGCGCAAGGCCGACGACAATGAGCCTTTTTCGGCGCTGGCCTTCAAGATCATGGCCGATCCGTATGTCGGCCAGTTAACGTTTATCCGTGTGTACTCCGGACAGTTGAACTCAGGCGAGTCGGTGATGAACTCGCGCACGCAGAAGCACGAGCGCATTGGGCGCCTGCTCAAGATGCACGCCAATAAGCGCGAGGACATCCAAGAAATTCTTGCGGGCGACATCTGCGCCGTGGTGGGCCTCAGAAACGTCGGTACGGGCGACACTATCTGCAACGAAAAGCATCCGATCACGCTGGAGTCGATCGTGTTTGCGGTGCCGGTGATTTCGGTGGCCGTCGAGCCGAAGACCAAAGCCGACCAGGAAAAGATGGGCATGGCGCTGGCGCGGCTGGCGCAGGAAGATCCGACTTTCAAGGTTCACACCGATCCCGACAGCGGGCAGACGATCATCAGCGGCATGGGCGAGTTGCATCTGGAAATCATCGTCGACCGCATGATGCGCGAATATAAAGTCGAAGCCAACGTCGGCAAGCCGCAGGTGGCGTATCGCGAGACCATTCGCCGACATGCCGAAGCGGAAGGCAAGTACATTCGCCAGACCGGCGGCCGCGGCCAGTACGGACACGCGAAGATTTATCTCGATCCGAACGAGCCGGGCAAGGGCTACGAATTCATCAACGAAATCGTGGGCGGAACGGTGCCAAAGGAATACATCAAGCCGATCGACCAGGGCATGCAGGAAGCCATGGAAGGCGGCGTTCTGGCCGGCTATCCGATGGTCGATATCAAGGCGACGCTCTACGACGGCAGCTACCACGATGTCGATTCCAACGAAATGGCGTTCAAGATCGCCGGTTCGATGGCTTTTAAAGAAGCGGCGCGCAAGGCGAGTCCGGTGATTCTGGAGCCGGTGATGGCGGTGGAAGTCGTCACGCCCGAAGATTACGCGGGAACGATTATGGGCGATCTGAGTTCGCGTCGCGGACGCATCGAAGGCATGGAGCATCGCGCCGGTTCGCAGGTGATCAAGGCGATTGTTCCCTTGGCGGAGATGTTTGGCTACGCGACGCATATGCGGTCGTCGACCCAGGGACGCGCCGAGTACTCGATGCATTTTGCGCGCTATGAAGAAGCCCCGCGTCACGTGGCGGACGAGATTATCGCCAAGACGCAGGGGAAGACGGCACCGAGATAGGCCCGAAGGGGCGGAATAGGTTAGCCCGGGGCGTAAGCCCTGGGAAGTTGAGACCAGAGATGCGAGTCCCGTAGGGACGGCACATTCGGACGCGGGCGAGGGCGCCCGCGCCACACGGAGCTAAGAGCAATGGCGAAAGAAAAATTTGAACGGACAAAGCCGCACTGCAACGTAGGGACGATTGGCCACATTGACCATGGCAAGACGACGTTGACGGCGGCGATCACGAAAGTGTTGCAGAAGCACAACCCGAAGATCGTGTTCCGGTCGTTCGATTCGATCGACAACGCTCCGGAAGAAAAGGCGCGCGGCATCACGATCGCCACGGCGCACGTTGAATACGAGACGCCGAACCGGCATTACGCACACGTCGACTGCCCGGGCCACGCCGATTACATCAAGAACATGATCACGGGCGCGGCGCAGATGGATGGCGCGATCTTAGTCGTGGCGGCGACGGATGGTCCGATGCCGCAGACGCGCGAGCACGTGCTGCTGGCGCGGCAGGTGGGCGTTCCGTACATTGTCGTTGCTTTGAATAAGTGCGATGCGGTGGACGATCCCGAGTTACTCGACTTAGTCGAACTCGAAGTGCGTGAGTTACTGAAGAGTTATCAGTTTCCGGGCGACGACGTGCCGGTAATTCGATTGTCGGCGCTGCTAGCGTTGAACGGCGACGAGAAGTGGGAGAAGCAGATTGACGCGCTGATGGAGGCGGTGGACAAGAGCGTGCCGCAGCCGGCACGCGAACTGGACAAGCCGTTCCTGATGCCGATCGAAGATATTTTTTCGATTCAGGGGCGAGGCACGGTGGTGACGGGCCGCATCGAGCGCGGCAAGGTGAAAGTCGGCGAGGAAGTGGAGATCGTCGGCTTCCGCGAGACGCGTAAGACGGTAGTCACGGGCGTGGAAATGTTCAAGAAGCAACTGGACGAAGGCATGGCGGGCGACAATGCCGGTCTGTTGCTGCGCGGAGTCGCGAAGGAAGACGTGGAGCGCGGGATGGTGCTGGCGAAGCCGGGATCGATTACTCCGCACACGAAGTTCAAAGCTGAGGTGTACATCCTCACGAAAGAAGAAGGCGGGCGGCACACGCCATTCTTCAAGGGCTATCGACCACAGTTTTATTTGCGGACGACGGACGTGACGGGGATCGCGGAGTTGCCGGCGGGCACGGAGATGGTGATGCCGGGAGACAACGTGAGCCTGGTGATCGAGCTGATCACGCCGGTAGCGATGGAAAAGGGCTTGCGGTTCGCGATCCGCGAAGGCGGCCACACGGTGGGAGCGGGCACGATCGCGGAGATTATTACGTAAGCTTGCAGCCGTCAGCCATCAGCCGTCAGGAAAACCAACGGCTGTCGTGGCACCTAGCGGGGTGGAGCTGTGGGATGGCTGGACGCACTTTGGGAATTGCTTGGGTCCATCCTGGAGTTCCTAGGAGCGCAGTGGGACTTGATTAGGAAAGACGTTAACTCGAAACGCAGGAAAGACGTTATGTGATTGCGGCGTTGGCAGCGCGCCTACGCTGTGGTTGGATTTTAAGAAACAAAGAGCCAGGAGCTATTTTATGCCCCGAGAGATTATTACGTTGCAGTGCGGCGATTGCAAAGAGCGGAACTACTCGACGACCAAGAACCGCAAAACGACACCGGACCGTCTGGAATTAAAGAAGTTCTGCAGCCGGTGCCGCAAGCACACGACGCATAAAGAGGTGAAGTAGCCAGTAGCCAGTTGCCAGTGGTTTGGTCTTACTGAGAACTGGGAACCGGCAACTGGGAACTGTTTTTAGGGGCGTAAGCTCAACGGTTAAACTGTCGGTCTCCAAAACCGAACTTGGGGGTTCGAATCCCTCCGCCCCTGCCAGAATTCGGGCCCGAGAGGGAGCAGTCGAGGAAAGCGGGAAGGTATGGCGACAGCAGTAGAACAGAACGCGATTGCCACCACGTTGAGATCCTGGCCGGAGCGGATCAGGACTTTTTATCACGACGTGCGCACGGAGATGAAGAAAGTCACGTCTCCCACGCGCAAGGAAGTCCAAGGAACGACGACGGTGGTGATCATTACCGTGTTTCTTTTTGGGCTGTATTTTTTCCTGGTCGATCTGGCGATCAGCAACAGCCTGGAGCGGATGCTGCATTATTTCTCGCGCCATTAGGCGCGGGCGAAAGAAGCGATTGAATGCCGGATACGGATTCGAATAAAGAGAAGGACGAAAGCGCTGAGGTTGGCGCTGGCTCAGAAGGTGCAGGCCAGCAAGCACCGCCTCCGCCTGCGGAAGCAGTTCCGGGCGGCGAGCCCGCGCGCAATCCGAATATGAAGTGGTACATCATCCACGCCTATTCGGGATTTGAGCGCAAGGTGAGGGAGTCGCTTGAATCGCGGGTGCAGGCTTTCGGATTGCAGGGCAAGATTGGCAAGGTGCTGATTCCGACCGAGTCGGTCACCGAAGTTCGCGGCGGCAAGAAGTACACCTCGGAGCGCATGTTCTATCCCGGCTACGTGCTGGTGGAAATGGACATGGACGATCATGTGTGGCACGTCGTGAAGTCGACGCCGCGGGTTACGGGATTTGTGGGCACGGGGCAGCAGCCGACTCCGCTGTCGGATGAAGAAGTCAACCACATCGTTTACAAAGTGGCCGACAGCCGGGAGAAGCCGAAGCTCAAGGTCAAATTCGAGAAAGGCGAGACGGTGCGCATCGGCGAGGGGCCTTTCGCGACCTTTACGGGCATCGTCGACGATGTGAACGAAGATCGCGAGACCTTGAAAGTGATGGTAACGATTTTCGGGCGCTCGACTCCGGTGGAGTTGGAATTTGGGCAGGTGGAGAAGGTCGCGTAACAGAAAGAGCTTGAACCACAGAGGACACAAGGAACACAGGGGAAACCCTAATCGGGTTATGCGCCGAGCCGAAAATCCTAGACTCGGGGCTGGAGATTAGTACAAGGTACGGGAAAGGCATCATGGCTAAGAAAGTCACAGGGTCGGTAAAGTTGCAAATTGCGGCGGGCAAGGCGACGCCAGCGCCTCCGGTGGGACCGGCGCTCGGGCAAGCGCAAGTCAACATCATGGAGTTCTGCAAACAGTTCAATGCGCGCACCGGGCAGAAGGAACTCGAAGGGTTGATTGTTCCGGTCGTGATCACGGTGTACAGCGACCGCACGTTCACGTTTATCACCAAGACGCCGCCGGCATCGGTGTTGCTCAAGCGCGCAGCGGGCATCGCCAAGGGATCAGGCACTCCCAATAAGGATAAGGTCGGCAAGGTGACGCTGAAGCAGGTCGAGGATATTGCTAAGCAGAAGATGCCGGATTTGAACGCAGCGTCGGTCGATGCGGCGATCAAGAGCGTGCGCGGCACGGCGCGGTCGATGGGGATTGAAGTCATTGGGTAATTGAATAATTTGGTAATTGTGTAATTGAAGTCTTGGTTTTTCAAATTACCAAATTACCCGATTACAAAATTACAAAATTAGTCGAAACTACCACGGCTCTTCGGGACAATGAAGCGGCGGTGGGAGACTGAGGGAAACATGAAGAAGTCAGGAAAGAATATCGAGAAGTCGCGGAAGGCAGTTGAGCCGCGGTCTTATACGCTGCAGGAAGCGGTTCCACTCCTGCAGAAAGTGAAATACGCAAAGTTCGATGAGACGGTCGAAGTGACGTTGCGGCTGGGCGTCGATCCGAAACATGCCGATCAGATGGTGCGGGGCACGGTCGTGCTTCCGCATGGACTGGGCAAGTCGAAAAAAGTTCTGGTGATTGCGAGCGGTGAGAAGGTTCGCGAGGCCGAGGCGGCGGGCGCGGATTTCGTCGGCGGCGAGGATATGGTCGAGAAGATCACAAAAGAAAACTGGACCGACTTCGACGCGCTGATTGCCACGCCCGACATGATGAAATCGGTTGGCCGTTTGGGCAAGATTCTCGGACCGAAGGGTCTGATGCCGAATCCGAAAACGGGCACAGTCACTATGGATGTGGCGCGCGCGGTGCAGGAAGTCAAGGCCGGCAAGGTCGAGTTCCGCACCGACAAGACGGCGCTGGTGCACGTTCCGGTGGGAAAGATTTCCTTTACCCCCGACAAGCTGGTCGAGAACGCGACCGTGCTGATCTCGAGTGTGATCAAGGCGAAGCCTTCCGTGGCGAAGGGCAAGTACATCAAGGCTTGCTACCTGAGTTCGAGCATGGGGCCGGGGATCGCGCTGGACACGACTCCGATCGAGGTTGCGGCGAAGGCATAGTTAGAAAGAAAGACGCCGGGCTTCACCCGGCTGGACAGCCGAGGGCGGCTGTCCCTACGTGAGTTCTGAAAGGGTTCATATATGGCGGTTACTCGGGCTAAGAAAGTCGCGCAGGTTGAGAAACTGGGTGGGGAACTGAAGCACGCTTCGAGCATGATTGTGGCTACCTACTCCAAGCTGACGGTGACGCAGGACTTCGAATTGCGCAAGGCACTGCGGCCGACGGGAGCGAAGTATCGCGTGGTTAAGAACACGTTGGCCGAGCGCGCCGGCAAAGGCACCAAGGTTGAGGGAGCGCTGAAGAACCTTCAGGGTGTGACCTCGATCGCTTACACCGAAGGCGATCCGGTGGCGCTGGCGAAGGCGCTGGCGAAGTATGCCAAGGAGCATCCGGAGTTTAGCTTCAAGGCCGGAGTGGTCGAAGGCCGCGTGATTACGGTCAAGGAGATCGAATCGCTGGCGACCATGCCGTCGAAGAGCGAACTTTACTCGAAGCTGCTGTTCCTGTTGAACGCTCCAGCGCAGCGTCTGGTCACGGCGATGAGTGCGGTTGGGCGGAACCTGGCGGTGGTCATCGACCAGGGAGTGCAGGAAAAGAAATTCAAAGAAGCGTAGAGGTCGATTTGGTAATTGGGTAACTTTGAAATTTTGTAATTTGAAAGCCGGCAGTGCGGGTTTCCAAATTACCAAATTACCCGATTGCCAAGATTACAAAATTTTCGGGGCAGCGATGCTGCTCGAAAAAAGATTTAGCTGTCGCAAAGCTCGGGGTGGCGCGGTCTGAAACTTTGGTGTTGTCTGGCGCCGGAGTTGACTGACCTGGTCGCACTGGAAACCTGGCTAAGCGATGGCGAAATCGCAAATCTTACATAAGGCGGAGAGATTCACATGGCGGATCTACAGCAGTTGGAAGAGTCGATCGTTGGCCTGTCGTTGCTGGAAGCGGCAGAGTTGGTGAAGAAACTGGAATCGCGTCTAGGCGTTTCGGCGGCGGCAGCGGCTCCGGTGGCGGTTGCCGGTGGGGCAGCGGCGGGCGCGGCGGCTCCGGTTGAAGAGAAGACCGAATTCACGGTCGTTCTGAAAGAAGTGGGAGCCAATAAGATCAACGTAATCAAGGCGGTACGCGAGGTCACCAGCCTCGGTTTGAAAGAGGCGAAAGACCTGGTGGATGGTGCTCCCAAGAGCATAAAAGAGGGCGTTTCGAAGGACGAAGCCGAGACCATCCGGAAGAAGTTCACCGAAGCGGGCGCAACTGTCGAAGTCAAATAGCTTTCGCAGCGCGGGGCGATCTTCCAAATCCAGGCGAGTAGCCAGGGCTAGGGGAGTCCTCCCGCCTGCAATTATTTGACCGAACAGTAGCTGAATCCTGGGGAGTGGTGTTAATATCTAATAAATAACCCGCTTACCCTGGCTTCACTGCGAGGCGACGGCGACCCGCATCCTCCAAATAGACCCAGGAAGCGGAACGGAAAAGGGTCGCTGGAATAAAAGTATGGCAGCCGGTCCCGCGGGCGGCGGGACGGAACAGGCCTTTTGAACTGGCGCGGAATTTTACAAGTTATTCAAGAGTAAGCGTCGCAAGCGGCGCCTGCGGACAAGCATGTCCTAGCGGGGGCTGCTGTCTTTTTTCCGCGTACACCGCTCCTTAAACCGTAGCAGTATTTTGGCGCGACTTTTTGCGCCCTCATTCCGCTTGTACTGCAGCCCCAGGCTGCCTGAAAGCAGGAGTTCCTGAGAATGACAAAGCACAATATACACCGCAAGCGTTTCGATTTTTCAAAAATTCCAGCAACCATCCAGATCCCGAACTTGATCGAAGTTCAGAAGCGCTCCTATGACCGCTTCCTGCAGATGGACAAACTGCCCAGCGAGCGCGAAGACGGCGGGCTGCAGGCGGTGTTTCAGTCGGTGTTTCCGATTACCGACTTCCGCAACGTCTCCCAGTTGGAGTTTGTGGACTTCGCGATCGGCAACTGGGAGTGCAAGTGCGGCCATCTGAAGGGGCTGCATCACTTGCGCACGACTTGTAAGAATTGCGGATCGACGGTGATCACGGACCCGTTTCATCCCGGCGAAGTTCTTTGCCACAAGTGCGGCACCTACAACGCGAATACTCCGGACTTCTGCAACAAGTGCGGCGATCCGGTTGGCTTGCAGCTGAAATACGACGTGCCGGAATGCGAAGAGCGCGGCATGACTTATTCGGCGCCGCTCAAAGTCACGATGCGGCTTACCATCTGGGACAAGGATGAAGCGGGCAACCGCTCCATTCGCGACATCAAGGAGCAGGAAGTCTTCTTTGGCGACGTTCCGCTGATGACGCAGAACGGAACCTTCATCATCAACGGAACCGAGCGCGTCATCGTCAGCCAGTTGCACCGCTCGCCGGGCGTGTTCTTCGAGACGGCGGCCAACCGCACTTATTTCTTGGGAAAGATCATTCCCTACCGCGGATCGTGGGTTGAGTTTGAATACGACCAGAAGAACGTTCTCTACGTGCGCATCGACCGGAAGCGCAAGTTCCTGGGCACGATTTTCCTGCGCGCTCTCGGACTGCGTTCGGGCGAAGACATTCTGAAGACTTTCTACACCACGGACCGCCTCGTGGTGCGCGACAAGAAGCTGTTCTGGACGCTGGATCCGGCAAGCGAAAAGCCCACGAATCTGCTGGGGATGAAGCTGGCGCACAGCGTCAAGTCGAAGTCGGGTGACGAAGTTGCCCACTCTGGCCGCAAGATTACTCCTGCGATTCTGAGGGAAATTCAGAAGGCAAAGATTACTGAAATCGAAGTGGACACGACCGATCTCGAAGGCGCGTGGGCGGCGAGCGACATTGTCGACACCACGACCGGTGAAGTGCTGCTGGAAGCCAACTCGGAAATCACGGCCGACAAAGTGGCAAAGATTCTGGAATCGGGCGTGATCGAGATGAGCGTTTTCTTCCCGGAGCGCGACGACGTGGGCACGGTGATCAGCCAGACTCTGCGGCGCGATTCGATCACCAGTCCCTCGGAAGCTCTGATCGAGATTTATCGCAAGCTGCGTCCGGGTGATCCGCCGACGCTGGACACGGCGACGGCGTTGTTCCAGGGCATGTTCTTCGATCCGCGGAAGTACGACTTCTCGCGTGTGGGCCGGCTCAAGTTCAACATCAAGCTCTTTGAGAATCAAGAAGCGACGAGTCTCGATCAGCGCACCCTCGATCCCAACGACTTTTACGCGACCATCAAGTATCTGCTCAAGCTGCGCAAGAATATTGGCGCGGTCGACGACATCGATCACCTGGGCAATCGCCGCGTGCGAGCGGTCGGCGAGTTGCTGGAAAACCAGTTCCGGATCGGCTTGGTCCGTATGGAACGCGCCATCAAGGAAAAAATGAGCGTGTACCAGGAAATGTCGACGGCCATGCCGCACGACCTGGTCAACGCGAAACCGGTGATGGCCGCGATTCGCGAGTTCTTCGGATCGTCGCAGCTCTCGCAGTTCATGGATCAGACGAATCCGCTGTCGGAAATCACGCACAAGCGGCGTCTGTCGGCGCTGGGGCCGGGCGGGTTGTCGCGCGAACGCGCTGGATTTGAAGTTCGCGACGTCCATCCGACGCACTACGGGCGCATCTGCCCGATTGAAACGCCGGAAGGCCCGAACATCGGACTGATCTCGTCGTTGAGCTGCTTTGCGCGCATCAACGACTACGGCTTCATCGAGTCGCCCTACCGCAAGGTGAAGAACTCGCGGGTGGTGGACTACGTCATCGTGGTCAACGCCGGGGACAGTAACTTCAAAGTCGGCGACTACGCCGAGAAAAGCGAGATGGAGAAGGTGAACGCCGATCTCAAGGAACGGCGCAAGAAGCCGGTCGAAGTCGAGCCGTTTTCGTTCTATCTGTCGGCGTGGGAGGAAGACCGTCACACTATTGCTCAGGCGAACATTGAGCTGGACGACAAGGGCCGCATCGCTGGCGAACTGGTCAACGCGCGCAAGGCGGGCAACTTCGTGCTGGTGAACCGCGACGAAGTGGATTACGTGGACGTCAGCCCGAAGCAGCTGGTTTCAGTCGCGGCCTCGCTGGTGCCGTTCCTGGAGCACGACGACGCCAACCGCGCGCTGATGGGCGCGAACATGCAGCGTCAGTCGGTGCCACTGCTGCGGGCGCAGGCTCCGATTGTGGGGACGGGGATGGAAGGCGTGACCGCGCGCGATTCAGGCGCGGTGGTGCTGGCGCGCCGCAACGGAATCATCGATTCGGTCGATTCCGAACGCATTATCGTTCGGGTCGAGGGCGAACATCATCCGATGCAGCTTTCGCGCGAAGTGGGCAGCGACATTTATCAGCTCACCAAGTTCAAGCGCTCGAACCAGAACACCTGCATCAACCAGAAGCCGATCGTGAAGAAAGGCCAGCGGGTGGTGAAGGGACAAGTGATTGCCGACGGCCCGTGCACCGACTTTGGCGAGTTGGCGCTGGGACGCAATGTGCTGGTCGCGTTCATGCCATGGCGCGGCTACAACTTCGAAGACGCGATCCTGGTTTCGGAAAAGATGGTGAAAGAGGATTACTACACCTCGGTTCACATCGAAGAGTTCGAACTCGAAGCTCGCGATACGAAACTTGGTCCCGAGGAAGTGACGCGCGACATTCCGAACGTCAGTGAATCCACGCTGCGAAATCTGGACGAAGCGGGCGTGATCCGTATCGGCGCCGGCATCAAGCAGGGCGACATCATCGTCGGCAAAGTTACGCCGAAAGGTGAGACGCAACTGACGCCGGAAGAAAAACTGCTGCGCGCCATCTTCGGTGAAAAAGCCGGCGATGTGCGCGACGCTTCGCTCTACTGTCCGCCGGGAATCGAAGGCATCGTGGTGGATGTGAAGATTTTCTCGCGCAAAGGGCAGGAGAAGGACGAGCGCGCCAAGACAATTGAAGGCAACCAGATCGCGAAGCTCGAAAAGAACCTTTCGGACGAGATACGCATTCTGACCGACGAGCGTCTGAAGCGTTTGGAAGGCCTGCTGGGCGGCAAGGAAGTGCAAGCCGATCTGCACGACGAGCGCACTAACAAGCGTTTGCTGACCAAGGACACGATTCTGGACCGCGACACGATCGAGCGCATCTCGACTCGCAACCTGAAGCGGATCAAGTACGCCGACAAGGATCCGCGGGTGAACGAGCAGATCGACGAGATCGAGGAAATGACCTCGCGCCAGATCGACGTGCTCAAGAAGATCCTCAACGAAAAGAAAGACAAGCTGACCAAGGGCGATGAGTTGCCGCCGGGCGTGATCAAGCTGGTGAAGGTCTACATCGCCATGAAGCGCAAACTGAGCGTCGGCGACAAGATGGCCGGACGGCACGGGAACAAGGGCGTGATCGCGCGCATTCTGCCGGAAGAGGATATGCCGTATCTCGAGGATGGAACGCCGGTCGAGATTGTCCTGAACCCGCTCGGAGTGCCCAGCCGTATGAACGTGGGACAGATTCTTGAAACCCACTTGGGATGGGCGGGCCATGAACTGGGTTTGAAGATTGCCGAGTTGCTGAAGCAGAATACTCGCGCCGAGGCGATCCGCCGCGATCTCAAAGCGTTGTTCAAGGACACGGTGCTGGCCGACACCATCGGCGATATGAGTGAGGATGAGCTCGAAGCGGTGGCCCCGACCCTCAAAAATGGCGTGTTCATGGGATCGGCCGTATTCGACGGCGCCCGTGAGCCGGAAATCAAGGCGCTGCTGGCGAGCGCCGGCCTGCCCAGTTCGGGCAAGACCAGCCTGCGCGACGGCATGACGGGCGAGAAGTTCGAACAGCCGATTACGGTGGGCTACATCTACATGTTGAAACTGTCGCACTTGGTGGACGACAAGATTCACGCGCGTTCCATCGGGCCGTACTCGCTGATCACGCAGCAACCGCTGGGTGGCAAGGCGCAGTTCGGAGGCCAGCGCTTCGGAGAAATGGAAGTGTGGGCTCTCGAAGCGTACGGCGCGGCGTTCATCCTGCAAGAATTGCTGACCGCGAAGTCGGACGATGTGTACGGGCGCACCAAAATCTACGAGGCCATCGTCAAAGGCGAGGCCGCGATGGAGCCGGGCGTGCCGGAATCGTTCAACGTGCTGATTCGCGAATTGCAAGCGCTCTGCCTGGATGTCGAGTTGATCAAGGCTACCGAGAAGAAGCCGGTGGCCATAGCAGCGGACTAGTTGCCAGTTGCCAGCGGCCAGTTGCCAGTGGAAACCGGCTGGCCCGACCGCAGGTCCTGACAGCGCACAAGACTTTTTGAGGATTTAAGAAAACGTTTCGCGGGGCTTCGCTCTCGGTCGCTGCGGGACATAAAAACTGGCAACTGGCCGCTGGCAACTGGCTACTGCCTTGAGAGCAGGAAAGCGGAGGAACATGTTTCGTTCGAGCCCGTTCGATATGGCAAATCCCGTGGCTGATTTCGATGCCATTCGCATCAGCCTGGCGTCCCCCGAAAAAATCCGGAGCTGGTCGCATGGGGAAGTGACCAAGCCGGAGACCATCAACTACCGCACCTTCAAGCCGGAGCGCGATGGCTTATTCTGCGCGCGCATTTTCGGCCCGGTCACCGATTGGGAATGTCTCTGCGGCAAGTACAAGCGCATGAAGCATCGCGGAGTGATCTGCGACAAGTGCGGCGTGGAAGTCACGTTGTCGAAAGTCCGCCGCGAGCGCCTGGGGCACATCGAACTGGCTTCGCCCTGTTCGCATGTGTGGTTTTTCAAGGGACTGCCCAGCCGCATCGGGCATCTGCTCGATATTTCGCTGCGCGACCTGGAAGCGATCCTGTACTTCGAGGCTTACGTGGTCGTCGATCCCGGCGACTCCCCGGTAAAAGAGCGCGAAGTCATCAAGGACGAAGCGAAGTACCGCGAACTCGATCAGCAATATCGTCCGGCCGGCTTCAAGGCCATGATGGGCGCGGAAGCGATCAAGGAACTTCTGAAGCGCATTGAAGTCGATTCGCTGGCTGCCGAACTGCGCGAGAAGATGAAGAACGAAACCTCGCTGCAGAAGCGCCTGAAGTATGCCAAGCGGCTGAAAGTGGTCGAGGCCTTCCGCAAGAGCGGCAACAAGCCGCAGTGGATGATCCTGGACGTGCTGCCGGTGATTCCACCGGAGCTGCGTCCACTGGTTCCTCTGGATGGCGGACGGTTCGCCACTTCCGATCTGAACGATCTTTACCGGCGCGTCATCAACCGCAACAACCGGCTGAAGAAGCTGATGGACCTGCATGCTCCCGAAGTCATCGTGCGCAACGAGAAGCGCATGCTGCAGGAAGCGGTCGATGCCCTGTTCGACAACGGACGGCGTGGGCGCGTTCTGCGTGGCGCCAACAACCGGCCACTGAAGTCGCTCTCCGACACACTGAAGGGCAAGCAAGGACGCTTCCGCCAGAACCTGCTCGGCAAGCGCGTGGACTACTCCGGACGTTCGGTTATCGTCGTCGGCCCCGAGCTCAAGCTGCACCAGTGCGGATTGCCGAAGAAGATGGCGCTCGAACTATTCAAGCCGTTCATCTATCACCGGCTGGAGCAGACGGGAAACTGCACCACCATTAAACAAGCAAAGGAAATGGTGGAGCAGCAGGAACCGATCGTCTGGGACATTCTGGAAGAGGTCATCAAAGACCATCCTGTCATGCTGAACCGCGCGCCCACGCTCCATCGCCTGGGCATTCAGGCCTTTGAGCCGGTGCTGGTGGAGGGCAAGGCGATCAAGATCCACCCGCTGGTTTGCACGGCGTTCAACGCCGACTTCGACGGCGACCAGATGGCTGTGCACATTCCGCTATCGCCCGAGGCGCAGGTGGAAGCCAGCGTTCTGATGCTGTCTTCGCACAACATCCTGTCGCCGGCGTCGGGACAGCCGATCACCGTGCCGACGCAGGACATGGTGCTCGGCCTCTACTATCTGACGAAAGCGAAACCGGGCGCGAAGGGCGAAGGCCGTTCGTTCGCCAATATTGACGAAGTGGTGATCGCGCTCGAAATGGGCGAGGTGGAAACGCTCTCGCCGATTCGCCTGCGCTACACCGGCGAGCTCATCGACCTGACGCAAGCTTACGACGATCAGGACGTGAACCATACGGAGCCTGTGCAGGTGAAGCGCGAGTATCTGAACACCACCGTCGGCCGCGCCATTCTGAACGACCATTTGCCCAAGGCAGTGCCCGGGGTCAACCTGAGCATGCCGTACATCAACGGGCTGCTTAAGAAGAAGGGCGTCGGCCAGCTGGTCAATTACTGCTATCTGCGGTTCGGGCTCGAAGTCACGGTCAAGATGCTGGACGAGATCAAGTCGCTGGGCTTCAAGTACGCCACGCGCGCCGGCCTCTCGATCGGCATTGACGATATGGTGATCCCGGACAACAAGAAGACGCTGGTGAAAGACGCCGACAAACAGGTGATCAACGTGCAGCAGCAGTACCTGGACGGCGCGATCACCAACGGCGAACGCTACAACAAGGTCATCGAAATCTGGTCGGCGATCACGGAAAAAGTCGCCGATGAAATGTTCAACCAGATGCAGCGACGGGATAAAGAGGGCCAGCTCAACCCGATTTATGTCATGGCCGATTCCGGCGCTCGCGGATCGAAACAGCAGATCCGTCAGCTCTCCGGAATGCGCGGACTGATGGCGAAGCCGACCGGCGAAATCATCGAGACTCCGATCACGGCGAACTTCCGTGAGGGGTTGACGGTGCTGGAATACTTCATCTCGACGCACGGCGCCCGCAAGGGCTTGGCCGATACGGCGCTGAAGACCGCCGACTCGGGTTACCTGACGCGCCGTCTGGTTGACGTAGCGCAGGACGTGATCATCAGTGAATACGACTGCGGCACGGTGGACGGAATCTTCGTTTCCGGTATCGTCGAGGCCGGCGAAATTATCGAGCCGCTGCGCGACCGCATCGTGGGCCGCGTGTCGCTAGAGAAGATCAAGGACTATGAAGGCCAGGTCGTGGTCGATATCAACCAGGAGATCACCGAAGATCTGGCGGGTGCGATTCAGGCTGCCGGTATCGAGCGGGTGAAGATTCGCTCGGTGCTCACCTGCGAGTCGAGGCGCGGCGTTTGCGTGATGTGCTATGGACGCAATCTGGCTTCGGGGCGCCTGGTCGAACTCGGCGAGGCCACGGGCGTGATCGCGGCTCAGTCGATTGGCGAACCTGGAACGCAGCTCACCATGCGTACCTTCCACATCGGAGGCACGGCATCGCGAGTTTCGGAACAGTCGCGCCTCGATGCCAAGAGCAACGGCATCGTGCGCTTTATCAACCTGCAGACGGTGAAGTCGAAGACTGGCGACCTGGTGGTGATGAATCGCCAGGGCTCGATCGCAATCGTGGATGAAAAGGGCCGCGAACGCGAACGCTATGCGGTGGTGTATGGCGCCAAGGTCAAAGTAACCGAAGGGGGCCCGGTGCTGCTCGGCCAGGCTCTGGTCGAGTGGGATCCTTACACGTTTGCCATCCTCACGGAAATTGGCGGCACAGCACAGTTCAAGGATCTGCAGGAAGGCATCACGCTGAACGAGGAAGTGGATGAAGTCACCGGCCTGTCGCGCCACGTAGTAACGGATTCGCCCGACGAGAAGCGGCAGCCGGCCATCGTAGTCAAGGGCAAGGCGAGCAAGCGGTATCTGATGCCTTCGCACGCTCACCTCATGGTGCAGGATGGAGACACGGTGTTTCCGGGCGACGTGCTGGCCAAGATCCCGCGCGAAACCACCAAGACCAAGGACATCACGGGCGGTCTGCCGCGCGTGGTGGAATTATTCGAGGCGCGCAAGCCGCGCGAGACCGCCGTCATCAGCGAAATCGATGGCGTGGTGCGCTTCGGCGAAGTGGCCAAGGGACAGCGCAAACTCTATGTGGCAGCCGATAACGGCACGGAGAAGGAATATTCCGTTCCGCGCGGCGTACACATCAACGTGCAGGAAGGCGAGCGCGTCAAGGCGGGTGAACCGCTGATGGACGGGCCGCTCAACCCGCACGACATTCTGGCTGTGCTCGGCGAGAAGGAGCTGCAGGCTTACCTGGTGAATGAAATCCAGGAAGTCTACCGCTTGCAGGGCGTGAACATTTCGGATAAGCACATCGAAGTGATCGTCCGCCAGATGATGCGGTGGGTGAAGGTCGAGGATGTAGGCGACACCCAATTCCTGCTCGAACAGCAAGTGGATAAGTTCCGCTTCCACGAGGAGAACGAGCGGGCCATCGCGCAGGGCGGCAAACCGGCCACCGGGCGTCCGTTGCTGCTCGGTATCACCAAGGCGTCACTCTCGACCGATTCGTTTATCTCCGCGGCTTCCTTCCAGGAGACCACGCGCGTCCTGACCGAAGCCTCAATTCAGGGAGCGGTCGACCATCTGCGCGGCTTGAAAGAGAACGTGATCGTGGGCCGCTTGATTCCCGCCGGCACCGGCATGGAGTATTACCGCAACGTTCGTCTCTCTCCGGAAATGGAAGAGGCTGCCACCAAGGTGCAAGAAGAAGTGTCGCAAGCCTACGAAGATGCCGAGCGCGCGCTCGAGCTCATGCGCCACGAAGGCGAGACCGAAGAACTCGCCGCGGAGTAATGACAGGACGAATCCAGAGGGGCGACTAGCGTCGCCCCTCGTTTTCTTGGCGGCGTTTTTTGGACGACGTTTTCTTAAACCAATGTCTCTAGCACTGGAACCAGAGCGCCTGACCGAGCAACCTCAGGATCGCAACTCCAAGCCGGAGCCGATTCCTGGCGGGCTGGTGTTAGCCCCGGCACTGGGCCGCTTCTGGCGACTCTTCCGCTTGTCGATCTGGCGTGCCTTCGAACACGATGCTTTCGGGACCGCCAAAGCGTCGGCCTATTCGGCCATCTTCACCTTTTTCCCGGCCTTACTGGTGCTGGGCTCGGTTCTCGCTGCCCTGAACCGGGGTAAAGTCTACGCTCGCGAGATCTCCTACGCCCTGGGTACCATCTTGCCTGCGGGCACCTCAGCCGCGCTTTCCTACCTGAGAAGCAGCACGGACCGGCCGGTTGGCCTGCTCATTTCCACTTCGCTGTTGACAGTCTGGAGCGCCTCCGGCGTCATCATTTCCTGGATGGATGGTTTTCGCCGCGCCTACCAACTGCCCAAGACTTGGGGGATCATCAAGGAGCGCGTGATTGCGATTTCGCTGGTTTTGATGGCGGGTCTGCCCATGACCTTCTCCACCATTCTGGTTGCCTTCGGTAGCCGCATTGAAATGCGGATCTTGTTTCACATCGGGCATGAGTTCGGGCCGCTGATTCTGTTGTTGTGGGGCGCGATACGCTGGGTCATTGCCATCCTGACCAGCATCGCCGTGATCCAGCTCATCTATCACAACGCAGTGCCCCGCACCCAGCCCTGGCACAGCGTTTTGCCGGGCGCTGCTCTTGCGACCGCCATGTGGCTGATTTCCACCGCATTATTTGGATTTTATTTGCAGCACTATGTCGACTACAGCGTCATCTACGGTTCGCTCGGCGTGGGGATTGCGCTGCTGCTTTGGATGTACATCATCTCGCTGGTGGTGCTGATCGGCGCCGAATTCAATGCCATGCTTTTTCCTCGCTGTCTCACGAAAGTTCCACCTCCGCGGGTAAACACCGAAGCTCACTGACTGTGGAATCGGAAGTCAGCCCCCCGGATCGTCCCGCCTGTAAAATATAATCGAGGGCGTTTTCCGGAGAGAGGATTCGCGACTTGAAAGAACGCAAACTGGATCTGGTTGAAGGTGATTTGCCGGCTTCCGCTCCTGCACTGGAAGATGTGGCCGGACGCGTGCGCCGCGCAAAGATCATCTGCACCATCGGTCCGGCGTGCGATTCCGAGGAAATGATTCGCGATCTGATGCGCTTGGGCATGGATGTTGCGCGCCTGAATTTCTCCCACGGAACACACTCCGACCACGCCCGGCGAATCCGGCGGCTGCGCCGCGTTGCCCATCAATTGAAGCGGACAGTCTGCATTCTGCAGGATCTTCAAGGTCCGAAGATTCGTACCGGCCTCCTGAAGGACGGAAAGCGCGTGCTGCTGCAGGCGGGCGCGATACTAACGATCACGCCGCGCAAGGTGGCCGGGACCGCCGATCTGATTGCCACCGATTTTGCCGGACTGGCGCGCGAAGTCGAGCCCGGCGCGCGGGTGCTTTTGTCCGACGGGCGGATTGAACTCAAAGTGCGCGCGATTCACGGCGAGGATGTGGAATGCGAAGTCCTGAACGGGGACACGCTCGGAGAGCAGCAGGGGATCAATCTGCCCGGCGCGGCTGTGGCAATCCCCGCACTGACTGCCAAAGACAAGCGGGACCTCGAGTTCGGATTGAAGCATGGAGTGGATGCGGTCGCGCTGTCGTTCGTTCGATCGGCCGATGACATTCGCCTGGCGCAGAGCCTGATGGATGAGTTCGGGAAATCCGTGCCCATCGTCGCCAAGCTGGAAAAGCCGCAGGCCATCGATCATCTGGAAGAGATTCTGGAAGTGGCCAACGGCGTCATGATTGCGCGTGGCGATCTGGGCGTGGAACTGCCACCCGAGCGGGTCCCGATCATCCAGAAGCTGGTGATTCAGCGGGCGAGTGCATGGCGCAGACCGGTGATCACGGCCACCCAGATGCTCGAGTCCATGACCGAGAACCCGCGCCCCACGCGGGCGGAGGCCAGTGATGTTGCGAACGCGATTTTTGACGGCACGGACGTTGTCATGCTCTCGGGAGAAACCGCCAAAGGCCGCTATCCACGCGAGACCGTGGCCATGATGGCCCGCATCATCCTGGAAGCGGAGGCGAGTCTCGCGCAACTACAACTGACGCCGCGCCGCCGCCGTGAGAAGCACCGTTATTCGGTTGCCGAAACCATCTGCGAGTCGATCGCGCACGCCGCCGAAGATTTGCCCATGGGAGCGATCGCCGTCTTCACGGAAAGCGGCAACACGGCACGCATGCTCTCGAAACATCGTCCCAAGGTCTGCATTTATGCCTTCAGCCCTAAGCTGGAAGTCTGCAATCGCATGAATGTGCTTTGGGGCGTGCATCCGATTCACAAACAAAAATGGGAGTCGGCAGAGGCGATGCTCAGGACCGCCGTGGAGGAATTGCTGCCGAAAGGACTTCTTCATCCCGGGGACGTGCTCGGCTTGGTGGCCGGAACGAAGCTCACTTCGGGCGCCACGAACTTCATGCGGTTGCACACGGTGGAGGAAAACGATCGGGCGCGATCGACGCGGCGGCGGAAGAAATAGCGGTCTGCAATGGAATCCACAACCTCGTTCTCCGATGACACGATGGATCCAGCTGTCCGCGGCTTTCTGCACTCCCCCGCGAATCCAAACGGCAACGCGCTGATTCTGACTCACGGCGCGGGCTCGGATTGCACCGCTCCCCTGCTGGTGGCGCTCGGCGAAACTTTTGCCGGACATGGCTACGTCGTTCTGCGCTGCGATCTGCCTTTTCGTCAGGAGCGGCGGACGGGACCGCCGTTTCCGGGCAATGCGGCGCGCGATCGCGCGGGTCTCGGCAACGCGATTGCAGCTTTGCGTAAGAATGCCGGCCGGATCTTTCTCGGCGGGCACTCCTATGGTGGACGCCAGGCGACGATGCTCTGCGTCGCCGAGCCAGATCTGGTCGCGGGCCTGCTGCTGCTCTCCTATCCGTTGCATCCGCCACGCAAACCCGAGAAGCTTCGCATTCAGCATCTTCCCAACTTGCGCACGCCCAGCCTGTTCGTACACGGGACCCGCGACCCCTTCGGAAGCATTGAAGAGATGACGAACGCCTTACAGCTAGTTCCCGCCAAAACCGATTTAATGACAGTGGAAGGCGCGGGTCACGATTTGGGCTTCAAAGGGAAGCAACGAGCGGTGGAACTTCCGGCAAGCATCTTAGCCAGATTCGAGATTTTACTGAGGGCTGATAGCTGACGGCTGACGACTAATTCACCCAGCCCGATTTCGATCCGCCATTTGGCTTGTCATTATCGTCGGGGGGCACGTAGTTTCCGTGCTCGTCGAAGGTGACTTTGCGGTCGTGATCCCGCATGTAGACTTGGAATTTTCTGGCCGCGCGCCGCCGCTTCCAGCGATAGTAGGAGTTGCGCACGCTGAAATAGCGTTCGGACGCCGCATAACTAAGGCCGCGAGAAGGCAGGAACTTCACCCATAGGAAGCCGAAGAGCAATCCGCCGAGATGAGCGAAAACGGCGACACCGTTGGCTGGCTCAAACACCGCAACAATCGCGACCACGACCCAAATGCCGACCAGGTATTTGGCCTTGATCGAGAAGGGCAGCGGAAACAGAAACATCTCCTGATCGGCGTAGAGAATCCCAAAGGCCATCAGCAGTCCAAAAATTCCACCCGATGCGCCCACCGTTCCGGTTGCCGGACTCGCCCCCAAGAAATGTGTATAGGCGATCGCAATCGTTACCAGCGCCGCGCCCACCACGCAGAACGTATAGCACTCGATGAACCGTCGGGCCCCCCAGTCGCGCTCGAGGTACGCGCCGATAAACCAGAGCGTGAGCATATTGAAGAACAGGTGGCCAAAGCTGGCGTGCGCCAGGGAATATGTGACCAACTGCCAAATCTCGCCATGCAGCACGTCGACGGGCACCAATGCAAACCAATCCTCGGAGCGCCTAAACGGGATGTTGAACGCCACTTCGAGGATCTTTTGGACCAGATAGATCCCCGTGCAAGTCAGGATGATGCGCTTCACCCATCCTGCAAATGGAGGGAAGCTGAACGAGATGGTTTGTCCGCGAGGCACTGGATTTATCTTTCTGGCTCCGGTACAACCGGCAGACTGCGATGTCCCGCTTGATCTAGGGCGCGCACACCGAATATCTCATTATCCTTCGAAACCTTCAGGGTTGCACGCGTACCGCTGCTCACCGCCTGGACGTACTCCCAATCGGCCGCGTTCGTCGATCGCCAGAGCACCTCGTAGGCGGCCGCGCCGGCCGAACGTTCCCACGTTAAAGTCGTGTCGTTTTCCAGGTTCTTGGTCAATATTCTTACGGATGCCGGCGGCGCTGGAGCCGAGGCCAGCGAGGCCAGGGTCGCCGCGTTCAACCGCGCGACGTGCGCCACATAGTCGAAGTTCACAAACTTTGGCAAGTCTCCGAATTCGATGCCGCTAGCGTCGTCCCTTCGAACGTTCTGATGCTGATGGTTGAAATCTTCGCGGAATTCGGTGAGCCGCACGGCGGCGAAGCCCTGCTGGTTGAAAGAGTAGTGGTCGCCTCCACGCAGGAAGCGGTCCAGCCGGAAGATCAAAAGCGGCTTGACTCCGGCATCGTAGGAGCGCCCGACGTCGGCGATGTAGCGGGCGAGCTCGCGCGAACTTGAGTCGCTCTCTCCGCCGAGCATCCGAATTCGCCGGATTTCAGACTCGCTTGCGGCCGCTGGCAGTCCTTCGGAAAACACTCGCACCACGCTCGCGTCCTGTTCCGGGCCGCGGTCGCCTCCCACAATGTCGTTGTTCAAGACAGCCTCGAGCTTCCAGCCCTGGTTTTTGGCCATCTCGGCGAAGTGCTTGCTGCCGTTCAGCCCCTGCTCTTCTCCGGCGACGGTCAGAAAAACGATGGTCGCCGGAAACTTAAGTTCGCCACGAACTTCGCTCAAAACGCGGGCGCACTCCAGGCTCACGGCCGTGCCGCTGCCGTCGTCGTTTGCGCCGGGAGCGGGGTCGGTACCGTTGAGAGGATCGCTGTTGCGCGAGTCGTAATGGCCGGTCACCAGCACGATGCGATTCGCCTGCTGCGGGTCGGCTCCGCGCAGGACCGCATAAACATTGGTGATTTCGGTCGGTTGCGGGATGCGGTCGGCGGGCTGTTCGATGAAAGCGTCGGTCTTCACGTCCAGGCAGCCGCCGCAGTCTTTGGAGTAGCGCTCAAACTCGGCTTTGATCCACTCCCGCGCCGCTCCAATTCCCTTGCCCGCTTTGATGGATTCGTCGTCCTGCGCGGAAATCGTGGATCGGTTGTTGAAGCTGACCAGCTTTTCGATCGTCTGCCGGATGTGGTCCGCCGAGACTTGCCGGATCGCTTCGGCGATGTGCGGGTCGGTGTGCGGGTCCTCGGCCAGGCGCGGGACGGGACCATGTCCCCGCGCCATTTCTTGAGCTAGGCACAGTGGGCTGCAAAACGCGAGCGCCAGGGCAACCAGCACGGTCGCAACCAGACTTGTGGTGGGATAACCGGAACTACAAGACTCGGCAATTGTGGAATTTTTTCGGTAAGCCACTTGACCTTTTCCTCACGAAGAAACTAAATATAACAGGGTACCCCGAACGTGGAGGAAATCATGGTGTACTGTCCCGAATGCGAGACGGATCTCGACATCGATGAAGATGAGGTCGATGAAGGCGCGGTCGTCTCCTGCCCGGAGTGCGGCACGGACTTCGAGGTGGTTACCGTCAATCCCATTGAACTGAAGATCGTGGGCGAAGATGAGATCGACGAAGATGAGGACGACGAAGACGCCGACGAAGAAGAGTCGGAGGACGAGGATTCCTGAGGAACTCCGCACAGATCCGGACGTGGCGGCGCTTGGTCGCGGTGGGTGCGTCGGTGTTGTTTCTGGTGTTCCCGATAGTCCCTGCGAGAGCGCAGAGTAGCGGCCGCGAGAAGCCGCAGCCTTACGCTTTGATCTTTGGAACGGTTTGGGACCCTGACGGGCGCCCGCTCTACGCGGTCAAGGTGAAGATCCGTCGAGCCGATGAGAAGAAAGTCCGCTGGGAGCTTTATTCCGATCACACCGGCGAGTTCGCCCAGCGCGTGCCGGTCGGCAAAGCCGACTACATCGTGTGGGCGGACGTGAAAGGCTATAAGCTGCCCTCGGGCAAGAAGTTGAAGCCGGGCTCCGAAGTAACTGTGCACATCGACGATGATGAGCGTGCCGACATCGGTCTTCATTTAGACTGGGAGTAGCCGCTGCGAGGTTGGGAATCGGCGGCAACGAGAAATCTATGAAGAAGACGATTATCGCGGCTTCGCTGCTGGTCATGTTGCCGCTGCTTACGTGGTCGGCGTCGGTCTGCTACAAGCCGACGCCGGTTTTGGCCGCTCCGGCGCAGTTGTTTGGCCGCGATTCGAAGGAAGATAAAACCCGTCTGCTCACGGGTAAAGTGCTGGACGCAAGCGACAATCCTTTGCCGAACGCAGTCGTTTATCTGACCAACACTCACACCCGCGCCGTGAAAACCTATATCGTTGGCGAGGACGGCGCTTACCGTTTCCCGGCGCTCCAGCCCAGCATCGACTACGAGGTGTATGCGCAGTACAACAACCGCAAGAGCGGCACCAAGACGGTCAGCCAATTCGACGATCGCTCGCAGGTTTACATCAGTTTGAAAATCAACGCCAAGGCCGAGAGCAAATAAGCCCTTCGCTTCTCCTGTCGGATTCGCAAAACGTCAAAGTGTTTCACGTGAAACACTGTACGTGCTCATTTGTACATACAATTCAGGGGGAAACAGGCGAATATACGACGAAGTGTTGAAAAGTGCCACACTTGGACAGGCGGCGGGCTTGCAAGTCCGTGATAACGCTCAGGGTCTGGTGTGGTTAAAGAGACACAAGCGTGTATTTGTTACGCTGTAATTATTACAGACCGCTTTGTTTGGTGGCCGGTTGCATCCCACGTCTCGAAAGGCTCGAGCCCCAGTGTAGTCCGTTGAAGATAGCTATGGTTATGTTTCGTCTTGATCGATACGAAGTTTGGTGTTTGCTGAGGAAGTCAAAGTCTTTAACCACGGGGGGCACAGAGGAACACGGGGGAAGTCAGCCAATCATAAGCGGCGATCTGTTTGACGCATTACATTAGCAGACTGCGGAAAAACCAGTTCCCGGGCAGAGATTGTACCCTCAGCGGCTTGAAGCCGCATTCAAAACAATGCAGTCATCGCAGCGGTAAACCGCTGCGCCACCCAAGATCAAGTGCAAAATCGAGTTTTTCCGCAGCCTGCTAGGACACCCAGCCTTGTGTTTCCCGAGTTAATACGTAGAAGTTAGTTGCTGTCGCCGCCGGCGCGCTTCCATGAGATCAAGTCTCCAATGGTGGTGCTGTTTGAGGAACTGGACGCCGGGTGCTTGTAGGACTCGACTTCCTGGCGCGACGCTTCTTCACCGACCGCCTTGATGCTCAGGCCGACTTTTTTCTCTTCCTGATTCATCTTGATGATCTTGAACTCGAACTCAGCGCCGGGTTCGAGATGCATCGGCTGTCCGTTCGGATCGACGGCCTCGGAGTTGTGACACAGACCTTCGATGCCTTCGGCAATCTCGACAAACGCGCCGAAGTTCGCCACGCGCAGAATCTTGCCATGCACGATGTCGCCGATGCGATGCTGCGCGAAGAATGAATCCCAAACGTCGGGCTGCATCTGCTTCACGCCGAGCGAAAGGCGCCGCTTGTCCGGTTCAATGGCCAGAATGACGGCCTTGACCTTGTCGCCCTTCTTCAGCACCTCGGAAGGATGCTTCACGCGGGTGGTCCAACTCAAGTTGCTGACGTGCACCAAGCCGTCAATTCCGTCTTCGATTTCAATGAAAGCGCCGAACTCGGTCAGGTTGCGCACGCGGCCCTCAACCGTCGCTCCCACGGGGTACTTGTCATGCAGTGTGTCCCAGGGGTTGGACGCCAGCTGCCTCATGCCGAGCGAAATGCGGCGCTCGGTCGGGTTGACGCTCAGGACCACGCAATCCACTTCATCGTTTACGTTGACCAGTTTCGACGGATGCTTCATCCGTTTCGACCAGGTCATTTCGCTCACGTGGACAAGGCCTTCAATGCCCTGCTCGAGTTCAACAAATGCGCCGTAATCGGTGACGCTGATCACGCGGCCGTGGACGTGCGCGCCCACAGGGTAGCGGTGCTCCGCATCCAGCCATGGATCGGGCGTGAGCTGCTTGAATCCGAGCGAGACGCGCTGCTTGTCTTTGTCGTACTTCAGGACCTTCACCTGAATCTGATCGCCGACGTTGACGAGGTCGCGCGGGTGCGTCAGACGTCCCCACGACATGTCGGTGATGTGCAACAGGCCGTCGATTCCGCCCATGTCGACAAACGCCCCATATTCGGTCAGATTCTTGACGATGCCGGTGAGGACGCTGCCCTCTTCCAGATGCTCGAGAGTCTTGCCGCGCTTTTGGTTCTGCTCTTCCTCCAGAAGCTGTTTGCGCGAGACCACGATGTTGCCGCGCTTCTTGTTGAGCTTGATGATGGCGACTTCCATGGTCTGGCCCTTCATGCCATCCAAATTGCGGATCGGACGCAGGTCCACTTGCGAGCCGGGCAGGAAGGCGCGCGCACCCTGAATGTCCAGGGTCAGGCCCCCTTTGATGCGTTCCACGACGATGCCCTTGATGGGCTTCTTCTCGTTATAGGCGCGCTCAATCTCGTCCCACGATCGCAGCCGCTGTGCCTTCAGGTGCGAGAGGTTGACGTAGCCCTCTTCGGTCTCACCCTTTTCCCGCATCACGTCGATCTCAGCGCCAGGCTCGAACTTGGGCTTGCCCTCGTGGTCGAGAATCTCGGCAATCGGCACCATGCCTTCGGATTTTGCGCCGATATCGACGACGACGTGGGTCGCGGTCAGTTTCACCACGGTGCCTTTGATGACATGGTCGTCGCTGACTGCTTCTTCGGTTTGGTTCTCGAAGTTGTGCAGGGCGGCAGCGAAATCGTCGTTGGCAACCGCTGCATTCTCCTGGGCGGAGGCTTCAGGAGCGGCATTTACAGCAGCGCCACCTGCCGGAGCATCGTTTGCAGGAGCGTTATTTTGAGAAGCGTCGTTTTCACGAGATTCGGGGGCGGAAGCCAGTGGTTCCGCAGGCGAGGGTTGTGCGGGCTCGGGAGCGTCTAGTACGGCCGAGGCGCCGGTTTGGGTGTCGTGTGCAGGTGTCATGGTTTCAAGACTGGATTCAAGATTGCGGGCGGTACTGTCGTCCAACAAGGTCATAGCCTCTGTGTGACGCGCGTTCGTGCGCGACTCATGCGGGACGTGGCGTAGCGGACTGCTGGCGTGGTCTTTAGGTTGCGTTGAGGCCGACCTGGCGGACGGCCCTGGGACAATTCCAGCTGGTTCGAAAACCGCGTCCAATAGGGACTCTTCGACTATAGCAACCGCTTTGGAACAGTGTCAAACACGATTCCGGCCAATGGCCTAAGAATTTACAGACTTGTCACACTGGCGCCGGGCTACGAGTTACGAGCCGCGAGCTTCGAGCGAATCACTGCCCCGGTGATTTTAGCTCGTAGCTCGCAGCCGGAAGCGTATTTCTGCTACCCTGCCCCCATGGATCATCTCTGGACCCCGTGGCGTTACGCGTATGTTACCGGCGCCGGCCAAGAATCGGGCTGTATCTTCTGCAACGCTCCCAAAGAAAGCGACCAACAAGCCCGCATCGTCCACCGCGGGGAGCATTGTTACGTCATTCTCAATACTTATCCGTATACGAACGGACATGTTATGGTCGTGCCTTATGCGCACCTGGACGAGTTGCAGAAGCTCCCCGCCGAGGCTGCCCACGAGATGATGGTTCTGAGCCAGCGGATGGAGACGGTTCTGCGGTCTCTGTATCGGCCCGACGGCATCAATCTTGGCATGAATATCGGAAAGGCCGCCGGTGCCGGCGTGGCGGGACACATCCACATGCACATTTTGCCGCGCTGGGTCGCGGACGCGAATTTCGCCAGCGTCATCGGCGAAACCAGGGTGCTGCCGGAGGCGCTGGAGGTGACGTGGGAGAGGATCAGGAACGCATTTGAAATTGGCGATCATGCGCGGCAGAGTACGTGAAATCGGGCGGGCGTTGACGACTCGAGAAAAGAAAAGGCCGCGCTCAATTTGTGAACGCGGCCTTGTTTCACACCTAGTTTGATTTTCAGGACAGCCGGTTACGCCGCAGTTTCGCGGCTTAGCTTCCCTACGGCGTGACTTCGAAGACGGCTCCATAGAAGTCAGGGCCGTAAAACTCGGACGTCCCGTACAAATTGCCTGCCTTGTCGCGCACTAAGCCGGCATAAGACCCTCGAAAGTCCGAATAGAGCACTTGTTCGGTCCAGGTATTCTTGGGACCCTTCACCAATTCGAAAACGGGCCCGCCCTCACCATAGACACCGGTGGTCGTGGTGCCGTAGAGATTTCCCTTCGGATCGTCGACCAGACCGGCGTAGGGAGCTGCGCCGTTCGCTCCTCCCGGGAAGGTGTAGATCACCGATTCCTGCCACTGCGCCTTTGTCTTCGAGTAGGTCAGCTTGAAGATAGTGCCATCGTTGGCGGATCCGCCGCTATAGGTGGCGCCATAGAGAGTATTGCCTTTCAAAAGCAAGGCGGAAGTCGCCGAGGGGTTCGCTCCATCGTTCCCACCGCGGAAGCTGTACAGGAGGCTTTCGGTCCAGCCGCCGTTGCCATCGGGCGAGACCTCAAAGACGGTACCCAGGTCCCCAGAACCGCCCTGAATGGTCGTACCGTAAAGGTTGCCGGCTTCGTCAAAGATCAACGCACCAGAGGGGCCTTCCCCGTCTTGCGGGTCTTCGCTGATGAAATTATGTAACACCGTTTCCGTCCAGCCACCGCTTCCGTTGGGACTCAACTCATAGACCACGCCCTGTCCATAGGCTCCATCCACAGGAGTAGTTCCGTAAAGATTGCCGGCTTTGTCGAAGATCAGGGCGCCCACGGGTTCTCCGCCGTCGGTGGGAAACCCGGCGAAGCTATAGAGTACTTGTTCGGTCCAAACATCAGTTTTCTTGTTACGAGTCAACTCGAAAACCGCACCGGCCCCGTTAGCGCCGCCGTAGTAAACCGTTCCGTAGAGGTTGCCCTTCGAGTCGCGGATCACGCCGGAAGCGGGCAGATATCCGCCCGCGCCGTAGTTAAAACTGTAGATCACGCTCTCCGTCCAGCCCCCGCTTGAATTCGGCGTAAGTTCATAGACCGAGCCCTGTCCATAGGCACCGCCTGAGTTGGTGGTGCCGAATAGATTGCCTTTTGGATCGAGCAGCAGACTGGAATGGGGATTGGCTCCGTCCGGTTGGCCGGTAAAGCTGTACAGCACAGTGCCGGTTTGCGCCCACGCGCCAACCGTCAATAGAAGAACCGCGATAACGATGGCAGCGGCCCGCGCAATGGCTCGATTTTCCTGGGAGTGCATTATGAATTTCCTTTCTGGAGCATGGATTCGGCTCCCGTTATGGTTGAAGTTGCGCAATCAGCTTCGCCGGCCGTCGGGCGCCGAAGAAGTCTTGACCGCCGGGGCGAACTGCGCTCCTGAAAGCGCAATCCTCCAGTGTCAGAGAAATGTTGTGCCGGGTCAGTCTCGACTCATCGGACGCGGAATTGTCCGATAAATCTGCTTGGAGAGGGAACGGACTCGAAGTGCTACAAAATCCATTTTCTAGGCGCTTTCCGCTCAAAATGAGTTGCCGAATTCTAGTCGGACGCGGGCAGCGCGTCAAGCGCATTTTACTCATCTGGAAAAGCTGTTTTCTGCGACTTCCCGCACCGGTCGTGGCGTTTGACCGAAGCGTGGCGGCGACTGCAATGGATCTCATCGAATGGATTTCATCGGTGGAGGAATGAGAATGGAGAAACGGGAGGGGCTGGCGTCCTATCCTGCGCTTCCCGACTGGTGTAGAATTTGTAGGTTGAACCCCACGCTGTCAATCTCCGGCAGCGGATCCATCGGGACGTAGCGCAGCCTGGTAGCGCACTTGCTTGGGGTGCAAGGGGTCGCGAGTTCAAATCTCGCCGTCCCGACCAATTCTCTCCACGGTGTCCGGCTTCTTGGTCCGGCTCGGTTCAATTGCTGAAAGCTAAAGTGCCCCGGCCCGCAAGTCCCTTTGTTTGTGATCCACGCCCTTGCATTTCTCCTGGGTTTGGAGCAACGTCTTCAGAGTGAAAGGAGTGTTGCCCGATATCATGATCAACGTTCTGATCCACCACGAAGTTGCCGACTATACGGCTTGGAAGGCGGCGTTTGATTCCGCCTTCGACTGGCGGCGCAAACATGGCGAGCTCAATTGCCGTATTTTCCGCAGCGCTGGAAACCCCAACGGCGTTACACTTTTCTTCGAATGGGAGAGTCCGGAAAAGGCGCGCACATTCATAGCTTCCGAGGAACTCAAAGCGAAAATGGCGAGCGCGGGTGTCAAGAATCCGCCCCGAGTCGAACTCCTCACCGAGGTGCACAGCGTACGGCGCAGCGCTGCTGACTGAGCGTGCAGGGCTGACACCGGTGTCCACCAACGACCGGCAGACGAGCGACTCGGCGCATCGAGTCGGCACATCGATGATCGCGCTACAATGATCGCCCTATCCTGAGGCATAGTTCCCGGTGGGGAAGGCTCGGAATCCATTTCTGCCGGTTGGCATCCAATGGGGCTGACCGGCAAACCAGACCGGAAGCAGATACTGCTGGCAATTTCCTCCTCTTCTGGCTTGCCCCTCCAGATCTTTTATATCTTCAGGAGAACCCCATGCCTAAGAAACCAAGCTCCAGTAATTCGAACCAGGCTTCAGCTCAACCCCGCTACCACCAGTCAGCCCGCGAACTCCAGGCATTCGGCACGGTGACCAGTGTGTTGCCGATGCAATTGGAAGAACCGATCCGGCTGGAAATGACCGAGCATCTCAATCAACTGTTGGCCGACACCATCACGCTTCGGGATCTCTACAAGAAGTCGCATTGGCAGGTGTCGGGAGCGACTTTCTATCAGCTCCATCTTCTCTTCGACAAGCACTACGGAGAACAGAACGAGATTGTCGACGCGATCGCGGAACGCATCCAGCTCCTGGGTGGAGTCAGTATCGCCATGGCGCCCGACGTCGCCGAGTTGACCCGCATCCCGCGCCCGCCCAAGGGCCGCGAAGAGGTTCCCGTGCAACTGTCGCGCCTGCTAGACGCGCACGAGCTCATCATCACCTATTGCCGTGAACTGGCGGAACTTTCCGACAAACTGGGCGACCCCGGCACCAACGATCTGGTGGTGAGCAATGTGCTTCGCCCCAGCGAACTGCAGGCTTGGTTCCTGAGCGAACACCTGGTGAATGCGCCGCTGGTCGAGGCCGAGCCGCTGCGGGAATCGGCGTGAGACAAAAATCTACTTACGATGGAATGCAACGCGGGCTTCATGGCCCGCGTTTTTCGTGGGCGGATCGACTAACTAAGTAGCCGAAACTGCGGAAGGCTTCGGCGGCACCGTCCTCGTCTTCGCCAGCACTAAGGCCGTCCACTATGGCAGAGCCTCAATGCATCCGCGCCTAAAACGGTTCGACACCGCCAGCTGCCAGGAAGTAGACTATGCGAGAAGGAAGAGAGACGATGAAGGCGGCTTGGATTTTCTGGTTAGTCCTATGCGGAATCGTAAGTGCCGGTTGCATTTCTGCCTGCAGCCAGGAGACTGCAACGCCGGTGGCGCGGCAGAAGGTGATCATCGATACAGACATTGGCGACGACATCGACGACGCGTTCGCGCTGGCGCTGGCTTTGCGAAGCCCGGAAATCGAAATTCTCGGCGTGACCACGACTTTCGGGGACACCGAGACGAGAGCGAAGATCGTGGACCGGTTCCTGAGAGAGGCGGCCCGGCCGGACATCCCGGTGGCGGCGGGAGCGCCTACGGTGACTGAGAATCCGATGAGCCAGCGGCGCTACGCCGAACGCGGGCACTCGACGAAGGTTCCTCATCCGCCCGCGGTGGATTTTCTATTGGAGCAGATTCGGCGTTACCCAGGACAGATCACGCTGATCGCGATTGGGCCCTTGATGAATGTGGGGGCCGCGATCGACAAAGATGCGGCCACCTTCCGGAAACTGAAGCGCGTGGTGCTGATGGGCGGATCGATCAAGCGCGGGTATGACGACCTCGGATACTCGGCTCCGCGCGGGCCGGATGCGGAATGGAACATCATCAGCGACATTCCATCGGCGCAGAAGCTGTTTGCCGCTGGAGTTCCGCTGGCGGTGATGCCCCTGGACTCGACCCAGTTGAAACTGGACGAAGTGAAACGCGCGTTCCTGTTCAGTCAGGGAACTCCGATTACGGACGCGCTGACGGTGCTTTACCATCTGTGGGGACAGCAAACGCCGACCCTGTTCGATCCCATGACGATTGCCTACGCCGTGAATCCGGGACTGTGCCCGGTGCAGCCGATGCGGATTCGAGTGGATGAGAAGGGTTTTACTCGTGTGGAGGCGGGCGCGCCCAATGCGGACGTGTGCCTGGAGTCAAAGCCCGACGAGTTTTTCCGGTTCTATCTAAGGCGGGTGTCGGGCGAGTAATTCAGAAACGCGCGAACGGCCGATCATGAGCGCCATTTTCGGGCCGCTACGCGACCTCGCCTAGAGATATTGCCAGAGGCAGATTTCGTTTCCATCGGGATCCTCGACGCACCCGAGCACACCGGTTGCTTTTCGTTGACCCTGTTCCGTACGCGCGCCTTTGTCCTTCAATACTTTCAGCGCGTGCTCGACATCATCGACTCGGAGGCAGAGGCGCGCGTTTCCAGTGCCCCGCAGAGCGCTCGCGTCAGGCGCAGGAACAAGTTCGAAGAGAACACCATCGATATCGAAGCGAGCGACATCGTCTCGCGAGACGAACCTGAATCCAAGTACGTCCCGATAGAAACGGATTGCCCGTTCCATGTCGGAGACATAGTACGCCACGCAATCAAACTTGAATTTCACGTCTGACACGTCTGACCTGATCCTAGAGCAGCCCTTCTAATTCGTCTTCCCCAATCACGCTAACGCCCAGTTCCCGAGCCTTGTCCAGCTTCGATCCCGCATCGCTCCCCGCAACCACATAGTCTGTCTTCTTACTCACCGAGCCGGAAACGCGTCCGCCGGCATCTTCAATCGTCTTTTTCGCTTCGTCGCGCGTGTGGCGGGCCAGCGTGCCCGTCAGCACAAAAGTTTTTCCCGCCAGCTTCGTGCCTTTTTCTTTCTTCTGTCCGGAAAACGTCAGCCCCGCCTTGCGCAGATCGCTTACCAGCTTGCGATTGTGTTCATCGGCGAAAAATTCCACGATGCTCTCCGCGATCCTTGGTCCCACTTCATTCACTTCCTCCAGTTCTTCCGCGTTCGCGTTCATGATCGCGTCCAGCGATCCGAAGTGCTCCGCCAAAAACTGCGCTGTGCGCTCGCCCACAAACCGTATTCCGAGTCCGTAGATCACGCGCTCGAGTGGAAGCTTCTTTGAGGCCTCGATCTCCGCGAGCACGTTTTCCGCCGACTTCTCGCCCATGCGCTCGAGTTGCAACAAATCGTTTTTCGTCAGCTTGTACAGATCGGCGACATTCTTTACCAGGCCGCGCTCGTTAAGCTGATTGACCAGGACCTCGCCCAGTCCGTCGATATCCATCACGTGACGCGAAGCAAAATGCAGAATCGTCCCCTGCAGCTTGGCCGGACAATTCGCATTCACGCAGCGATGGTCCGCCTCGCCCGGCGTTCGCACAACATTGCCGCCGCACACCGGACAATGCTCGGGCATTTCGAACTGCTTGTGGCCGCGCGGGTGCTCTTTATCGTAGACCACGTTCACCACTTTCGGAATCACATCGCCGCCACGTTCCACCTCAACCCAGTCGCCGATCTTTACGCCCAGGCGCTCGATCTCATCCAGATTGTGCAGCGTGGCGCGCGAGACGGTCGTCCCGCCAATCGGAATCGGCTTCAGCCATGCCACCGGTGTCAGCTTGCCGGTGCGGCCGACTTGGGGAACGATGTTCTCAATCTGCGTCACGCCCCCGCGTGCCGCGTACTTGTATGCAATCGCCCACCGCGGAGCCTTTCCGGTAAATCCCAATTCGTCTTGTAGTGCCGTCCGATCTACCTTAATCACGACTCCATCAATCTCGTACTTCAGCGAGTCGCGTCTCGCTTCCGAATCCTGAATGAATCCCCAGACTTCATTCAGATTCTTCGCCAAAACACGATTCTCATTAACCTTAAAACCAGCTGCGTGCAGCGCTTCCATGGCCTTCGATTGTCGGTCAAAGTAGGGACGCCCGTCCTTTAGAAGCATGTAGGCAAAAAAATCCATTCGCCGCCCCGCCGTGATTCTTGGATCCAGTTGCCGTATCGTCCCCGCAGTCGCATTTCGCGGATTCGCAAACCTCGAAAGTCCCTGTAGCTCTCTCTCCTCATTCATGCGGCGGAAGTCCTTAAGAGGCATCAGCATCTCGCCGCGCACTTCGAAATCCGCGGGCATGGCTGCCTTCCTGAGCTTGTCCGGTTTAATCGAGAGCTTGATCGATCCAACTGTCCGCACATTCAAGGTCACGTCTTCGCCGACGTTGCCATCGCCGCGCGTGATGCCGCGTTCCAGACGCCCGTCGCTGTAGACGAGCGCCAAGGACATTCCATCCAGCTTCAATTCGCACATGTACTCGAGGCCGGTCTGCCCGCTCAGTTCATGCACGCGGCGCTCCCAGTCGCGCAGTTCGTCTTCGCTGTAAGCGTTGTCGAGCGAGAGCATCGGCGAGGAGTGCTTCGCCTTGACGAACCCCTCGCGCGGCTTACCGCCCACGCGTTGCGTCGGCGAATCTGGCGTGACGAGTTGCGGATGCTCAGCCTCAAGCCGCTTAAGCTCGTTCATCAGTGCGTCGAACTCGGCATCCGAAATCTCCGGATCGTCGAGCACGTAATAGCGATACTCGTGATGCCGGATCTTCTCGCGCAGGGCTTCGATCTTCTTCTCGATCTTCTTCTCGGGGTCGGGACTGGACATGACTGGGGAATTATAGTGCGAAGGGGTGTGACAGCAACGATCTCAGATGTTCAGAACGGGCTTGCTCTCCGCGTCCCGGCGTTTCGACTCATCGCGAAGCGCTTGTCTGACATTCATCACCACGACGCCAACCGTGATGAGAATCGCCCCGATCACGAGCATCAGCAGAGGGCCGACACCACCACGTTGGACGTAAAGAGATGCACCCCAGAATAAGAAGACACAGCCCCCGGCTATCTGTAGCGCTGAATGAAGCATAAGGCTCCTCCTTGAATGGAGACCGTACTGTCGTCATACGGCAACGCAGCTAGTTTCTCTTTGCCTTTCGAATCCGTCCGCGACCGAGCGCGGCTCGGCCTACGCTTGACGGAGGCTTGGGCATCCCCTCCAGCAATTCTTTCAGCACAGTCGCGTTGTTATGCTCCTCGTTTCGCGACGCATACACCAGGGTTACGTTCCGCTTGCCTTCCGCAAGCTGATGCAGCTTCTCGACGGCTGCGGAACTCTTTTCGCCCACCAGTTCTTTGAGATAGCGTTTCCGGAACATGCGCCAGGCTTCGGGATTGGGATTCGCATGGAACCACTGCCGCAACTCGTCCGATGGTGCGAGATCGCGCAGCCAGAACTTGACTGCCGCGTCTTCTTTCTTCAACCCGCGCGGCCACAAACGATCCACCAGCACGCGCACTCCGTCCGATGGAGAAGCAGCCTCGTAAACGCGTTTGACGACAACGGCCATGCTTTCGGTATTATCCTACTTCTGCGACAATAATCATGAATGTCCTGAGTTCGATTTCTTGGCGCCTCCGTGTCTCCGTGGTGACTCTCGCGCTCCTCGCGATTGCCAGCTGCGATGTCGAGCGGCGCAAGTCCGACGCCGAACTTGGCCTCACCCCGCAGCAAGCCGAAGGCAGAAAACTCTATGACAACTATTGCGTCCGCTGCCATGAACCGTACGCGTCGCGCGGCAAGCAGGGGCCGAGCCTGAAAGGCGTTTTCAAGCGGCCGTACCTGTCGCTAAGTGGATTGCCAGCCAACGACGATCGCATGACCGACATCGTCAAATATGGCCGCGCCAAGATGGAAGGCTTCAGCCAGGTCATGAACGACCAGCAGATTAAGGACTTGCTGGCGTATCTGCACACACTGTAGGCAGTAGCCAGTTGTCAGTAACCAGTTGCCAGTGCCCAAACGCCGGCAGAAAACCCGCCGTCCTGGACGCCAAGATCCATTGCGGATTTTTCTGGCAACTGGCAACTGGTTACTGGCAACTGCTCTTGTGGCATAATCGCCCCCAGTGCCCGCTGCCAACAAATCCGCGCTCTTTCAGAAACTGCTTTCTACGGACGAACTTCTCCGCCAGTCCGACATGCAGGAGCTGGTCGAGCGCGAGGGCCATTCGGCGGTCGCCGAAAGCATCCGCGTCGTGCTCGCGCGCCTTCGCCAGGAAATTGGCGACGGGCAACTCAACGAGAAGGCGCTGGACCTCGCGCTCGGCGGACTGTTCGCAGCAGTCGAAGGTCAACTCCGCCAGTCGCTGAGTTACTCGCTGTTGCCGCTGGTTAACGCCACCGGCGTCATTCTTCACACTAATCTCGGACGCGCACCGCTGGCTGCCGCCGCGCTTGATCACGTCCATGCCACTGCGGGCGCGCATTCCAATCTCGAATTCGATCTGGCAACGGGCGAGCGTGGGAAGCGCGACGTTCATGTGGATCGGCTGTTCGGCAAGCTTCTCGACGATACGCTGCCGAGCGGCGCTCGTTTGTCCCTGCGTGGATCGGAACAGGCTACCTCGACCGCCATCTCTACCATTGTGGTGAACAACAACGCCGCCGCGGTTCTACTCGCTCTGAACTCGCTGGCCGAGGGCGGCGAAGTCATCGTCTCGCGCGGAGAGTTGGTCGAAATTGGCGGCTCGTTCCGCATTCCTGACGTGATGTCGAAGTCGAATGCGACGCTGCGCGAAGTGGGAACGACCAACCGCACGCGCGCCGGCGATTACGAAAGCGCCATTAACGAACACACGCGACTCCTGCTGCGCGTGCATCGTTCCAACTTCGAAATTACCGGATTTACCGAACAGCCTACGCTCGACGAATTGGTCACTCTCGCCCGTCGCCGCAATCTTCCGCTCATGGAAGATCTGGGCAGCGGCGCGCTGTTCGATCTGCATTCGGTCGGAATCAATGACGAACCGGGCGTCGTCGACAGCCTGCGCGCCGGCGTCGACATCGTGACCTACAGCGGCGATAAACTTCTTGGAGGTCCGCAGGCGGGGCTGATCAGCGGCCGTGCCGATCTGGTTGCGCGCATGCGCTCGAACTCGCTGTTCCGCGCGCTGCGCGTGGACAAGCTCACCTATGCCGCACTCGAAGCCACGCTGCTCGCCTACGTCAAACGCGACTACGACGCCGTGCCCGTGCTGCGTATGATGCGCCTGTCGAAAGACGAGATCGCGCGCCGTGCAGAAAAGATCGTGTCGACGGTCGCATCGGCTCACGCAGAGTCCATGTACCTCAAGCTGGAACTCATCGATGGCGAATCCGTAATCGGCGGCGGAGCGGCGCCATCGGCGGTCTTGCCCACGCGCCTGATCGCACTCACCCACGCCGATCTGAGCGCCGACGAAGTCAGCGCGCGCTTGCGCGCCAACACGCTGCCCATCATCGCAAGGGTCGAAGAGGGCCGTGTGCTGATCGACCTGCGCACTGTTTTTCCCGAGCAGGACGACGCTCTCGCGGAGGCGCTGAGTTTCCTATAGCGGCCCCAAAGTTGCCGTGAGCGCAGGCAGCTGCCGAGCGATGCTCGGCTTGGACGGGCGAGGGCGCCCGTCCCTACACAACCTTGGATCGGGGCGAAGCCCCGTCCCTACACGAGCATGGCGTGCGCGAAATTCCAAATTGCCAATTACGAATTACCCATTCACAATGCTCGTATGATTCTCGGTACCGGGGTGGACATCGCGGAAGTTCATCGCATTCGCGAAAGCATCGAGCGCTTCGGCGACCGCTTTCTTCATCGCATCTTCACCGACGGCGAAATAGGGTATTGCGAGGGGAAAGCCAGCCGCTGTGAAAGCTACGCCGCGCGCTTCGCCGCCAAGGAAGCCGGAATGAAGGCTCTGGGCACGGGATGGAGCCGCGGCGTGCGGTGGCGCGATATTGAAGTGGTGCGCCCGAAAGGGCAGCGTCCGACCATTCAATTTCACGGCGAGGCGGCCGCCATCGCGGCCAAACTGGGCACGAAAAATATCGCGCTCTCACTCACCCACACTGCTGAGCAGGCTCTGGCCCACGTCATTCTGGAGAATTAGCTTTCAGCCATCAGCTCTCAGTTTTCCGGTGAAGTCTGTTTCCGAGGTGTCTGCCGAGCTTCGCTCGGCTGGGCGGACGAGGGCGTCCGCCCCTACGTGATTTCGGACGAGGGCAACCTGCTCATTCAAAATAAGTTTTCTTCGCCAACGCAACATGCACCAAGGTTCAGGGTTTATATGGGCGGAACGTAATGAGCCCGGGTTACCGGTTTTGGGCCAAAATAGCTAGGTTCATGAGGAGAGAATGAAGATGAAACGCTCAGTTCGCGGGGTGGTATTGGGAATTTTGATGTCGACAGTTTCGGTGTTGTCGCTATCCACAGCATCGTCTGCAGAGATCGGAATCGGGATTGGAATTTCGGTGCGGATCGGTCCGCCGGCTCTGCCGGTGTACGCACAGCCGATCTGCCCTGGGGCGGGCTATCACTGGATCCCAGGTTATTGGGCGTGGAGTGACGACAACGGCTACTACTGGGTCCCCGGCACATGGGTGGTGGCGCCGGTCGGTATGCTTTGGACCCCGGGCTATTGGGGCTTCGCAGGCGGCTTCTACGGCTGGCACGCTGGCTATTGGGGACCGCACGTCGGCTTCTATGGCGGGATTAACTACGGCTTCGGATACGGCGGTGTCGGCTTCGCGGGCGGCGAGTGGAGAGGCGGCACTTTCTTCTACAACCGCTCCGTGATGAACGTGAACGTGACCAACGTCACGAATGTCTATAACCGAACCGTCATCGTGAACAACACGCACACCAGCTTCAACGGCCCCGGCGGCGTCGTGGCGCGGCCGACTCCGCAAGAGGAAGCGTATGGGCGCGAGCCGCACACCGCGGCGCTGGCGGCGCAAACCGAGCACGAACATGCCGCCAGCCAGAACCGGCAGTTGTTCGCATCCGAGAATCACGGGCGTCCGGCGATTGCGGCGACTGGCAAGCCGGGCGAGTTCAGCGGACCACACGTGCAGCGAGCCAGCGCGGCGGGGGAACCGTATCATGCTCCAAAGATGTCGCCGCAGGAGGCACGCGGTCCGTCCGCGGGGAATCGCGGGTCTGAGACGCCGGCCAGGGCTGGCGGCAACTCCAACGATCGCATGACGGCACGTCCAGGGAACAACGATGCAGGAAAGCAAACGTCAGCCGGCGACAAAAAGCCCAACTCCAAGCCGAGCAAGCAAGAGAAGCAAGCTCAGAAGAAAGCGGATAAACAGGCGAAAGCTGAGCGGAAGCAGAAGGGGCGTTAACCGGCAATGTAAACCGGCAATGCCCGCATAGAAAAAAGGCTCCCACCCTTTGCACCGGACGCGCGAAGGAGTGGGAGCTTTCTTTTTTGCCCCAGCGGCAGCCTTTTCCCGATCTCAAGAAATCTTGAATCTGAAATCCCACGGTGTTTGTTATGATGCTTCTGTCGTTCACTGACCACCTTGCCTAGCCAGAAGCAGCTGAAATGGTCGCAGCTCCGCGTGGGACTCACCGTCCTGTTCGCGAGCGTCACGCTCGGCGTTCTGATTTTTGTAATGAGCGGCACCGGCGGATGGTTCACCCACAAGATTATTCTGCGATCGTACTTCGATAATGCCGGCGGCCTGCGCGACGGTGCGCCGGTGCGTTTGCACGGAGTGGACATCGGCAACGTGGAAGCTGTCCGGATCGTTGACGGCAAGCCGATGACGCCGGTCGAAGTCACGATGAGGGTCAACACTAAGTACAAGCATAGTTTGCGCGAAGACTCGGTCACATTGTTGAGCACCGCCGGGGTCCTCGGCGAAACCTACGTCGATGTTGACAGTTCGGCGGCAAAGGGGCCGGAGGCAAAGGATGGAGACACGCTGCCCGCCCACGACCAGCCGCAGATCGAGGACGTGGTGCGCGCCAGCCAGGGCACATTGCAAAACATGGATGCGCTGCTGAAGCGGGTGGATCGTATCGTGGCCTTTATCGAAAGCGGCCAGGGTTCCATCGGCAAGGTCATTTACAGTCCGGCCCTGTACGACCAGCTCAACGCCACGGTGGTCGAATTCAAGGGACTGATGGATGAGATCCAGAGCGGGAAGGGCTCGCTCGGCCCACTGCTCACGAGCGATGAGGCATACAAGAAAGCGATTGCCGCCATCGACAAGGTGAACACGCTGGTGGACGAGTTGCAGCAGGGGAAAGGCACGGCCGGCAAGTTGCTCAAGGATCCCGAGCTGTATAACAATGCGAACAAGACGATCGCGAACGTGCGCCAGTTGACCGACGACATCAATGCGGGCAAGGGCGCGATGGGCAAGATGACGCACGATCAGGAATTCGCCGACCGCCTGCAGACATTGGTGAACAACCTGGCGGCACTCTCCGAGCGCGTGGAAAAAGGCGAGGGCACGGCGGGAATGCTGTTCAAGGATCCCGCGCTTTACAACAACAGCAACCAGCTGCTGGTGGAGGCGCGGGAATTGGTGAAGGCGATGCGGCAAGACCCCAAGAAGTATCTGACGATCCACGTGAAAATATTCTGACGCAAAGCGTCGTCGGTCGCTGGTCCTTAGTCGTTGGCAAGTGCGCCGTCGTTCGCAGCAGTTCGCTATTCGCTGTTCGTCGTTCGCTCCACTTATCCCGCCGCCACGTCCGCCTGCTCGTGCGCGTGATAACTCGACCGCACCAGCGGGCCCGATTCCACGTGCTTGAATCCAAATTTCAGCGCTTCCTCTTTGAGCGAGACGAACTCGGCGGGTGTGTAATAGCGCGTCATTGGCAGGTGATTTTTTGACGGACGCAGATACTGGCCGATCGTCAGAATATCCACGCCGCGCTCGCCCAGGTCGCGAAAGACCTCGATCAGTTCACCGGTCTTCTCGCCGATTCCAACCATCACGCCGCTCTTAGTCACCGTCGCGGGATCCCACTTCTTGGCATTCGCCAGCAGGTCGAGTGTGCGCTTATAGCGCGCCCCCGAGCGCACTGCGCGGTAGAGCCGCGGGACGGTTTCGGTATTGTGGTTGAGCACGTTGGGCTTCGCTTCGAGCACGATGCGTAGCGGTTCTTCCAATCCCTGAAAGTCGGGAATCAGCACCTCGACCCGGCATTGCGGCACGAGTTCGCGAATCTGGCGGATAGTCTCGGCAAAGATCCTGGCGCCGCCGACGTTATCGTCGTCCCGGTTCACGCTGGTCACGACCGCATGACGCAGGCCTAGCGTCGCGACGGCTTCCGCCACGCGCAGCGGTTCGTCCCAGTCAATCGCCTTCGGACGCCCCTTGGGCACCGCGCAAAAGCCGCAGCGCCGGGTGCAGATATCGCCCAGCAGCATGAAGGTCGCCGTGTGATGGTGCCAGCATTCTCCAATGTTCGGACACTGCGCCGACTCGCACACCGTATGCAGCCCTAATCCGCGCGCCAACTTTTTCAGGCTGTGAAAGTTGTCGCCCACCGGAGCCTTCGCCTTAAGCCACGAGGGCTTCGGGCTGCGGACGGCGGGGCCGAGGTCAATCTGGACAAGCTGGGAAGACGCGGACATCAACCTACATTTTACCAGTAGAGACAGGGCTTGGCCGGGGCGTGCCCCGTCTCCCTGCACCGAAAACGACGCGGCGAGTTCCGTCTCCACGGAAAACACAACAGAAATGTAAAATGCGGATGGCCTATTCGGGAGGCGTTTCATGTCGAAGGACAAAACCCCACGGCGCGACTTCCTGCGTCTCTCTGGCGTTGGCATTGCGGGAGCGGCGCTGCCATCTCGCCCGTCCGAAGCGCGAACGATTCCGGCTGTTCCCGGCTCCAGCAGCGCAAGAATCCTCGACGTAAAGACCTTCGGCGCCACTGGCGATGGCAACGCGATCGACACTCCCGCCATCAACCGCGCCATCGAAGCCGCCGCCGCTGCCGGAGGAGGCACGGCGCGCGTCCCGGCGGGGAACTACCTCTGCTATTCCATTCGCCTGAAGAGCAACGTGGCCCTCTACCTCGATCAGAACGCGGTGATCATTGCGGCCGACCCAGCGTCCTCGACTTCCGCTGGCTATGACCTTGCCGAGGCCAACACTGCTTGGGACGCCTACCAGGACTTCGGCCACAACCACTGGCACAACAGTCTGCTCTGGGGAGAGGGCATCGAGAATTTCTCCATACTTGGCCCTGGGCTGATCTGGGGTCGAGGGCTCAGCCGAGGCGGGGGTGCGGGCCCCGTTGCCGAGCACTCCGGCGTTGCCAATAAAACCATCAGCCTGAAGAATTGCCGCAACGTCACGCTGCGCGATTTCTCCATTCTTAAGGGCGGACACTTCGGCATCCTCGCCACCGGTGTTGACAACCTGACGATCGACAATTTGAAGATCGACACCGATCGCGATGGCGTCGATATTGACTGTTGCCGCAACGTCCGCATCTCCAACTGTTCGGTGAATTCGCCCTGGGACGATGCCATTTGCCCTAAGAGTTCCTATGCGCTCGGTTATGCGCGAGCCACCGAAAACGTCACCATCACAAATTGCTACGTGACCGGCGCTTATCAGCTTGGCACTCTGCTCGATGGCACCTTCAAGCGCTTCGATCCCGCTTCTAAAATCCCCGGTACGGGACGCATCAAGTTCGGCACCGAGTCGAACGGGGGCTTCAAAAACATCGCGATATCCAACTGCGTCTTCGAAAGTTGTCAAGGACTGGCGCTCGAAACCGTGGATGGGGGGCTGCTTGAAGACATTTCCATCACCAACATCACCATGCGCGACATTGTTTCGGCTCCCATCTTCCTGCGTCTTGGCAGCCGCATGCGCGGACCCGCCGGAGTGCCGGTGGGAAAGCTGCGCCGCATTCTGATCAGCAACGTTGTTTGCTCCAACTCCAACGCGAGTCTCGGATCGATCCTGAGCGGCATTCCCGGCCACGCGGTTGAAGACATCCAGCTTAACGACATCTACATCCAGCACCAGGGCGGCGGGACTGCGGAAGCTGCCGCCATCCAACCGCCGGAAGCGGAGAACAAGTACCCCGAGCCCAATATGTTTGGGGGAATGCCTTCCCACGGCTTCTTCTTGCGTCACGCGAAAAACATTTCGCTGAGCAATGTGGAGATCAGCTCTCTAGAGCCAGATGCCCGTCCCGCCTTCGTTCTCGAGGACGTCCGGGGTGCGGAGTTCTTCCGCATCCGCACACCCCAATCAACCGGAGTCCCGACGTTTGCGCTGAACAACGTGGACGACTTCAGTGCCTTCCGGTGCAAACGCGTCCCCGATATCGAACTCGACCACGCAGATACAAAGAACTTGTAGATTGCGTAGAATGTCGCAAGTGTGGGCCAGGGGTTAAGCCAACAATTGAGCCAGCCGCCGCTTCACATCCGGCCACTCCGTCGCTACGATCGAGTAGCGCGCCGAGTCGCGAGCGATGAAGTCTGCAGCCATCCGATGGGCTCGGAGAATCCCTTCGAACTTCCCGCCGATGCGTTCGATCGCAGCCCGCGAACGCTGGTTACGCACGTCGGTGTGAAGGCAGACACGGAGCACCTCCCAGGTTTCAAAAGCATGGGTCAGCATCAGCAGTTTGGCCTCAGTGTTAGCCTTGGTCCGGATTGCCGGCCGGGTCACCCAGGTGTAGCCGATCTCGCAGGCGTCGGGAGCGTGGCGAGCGTAGCGCGAATGGCCCGGCGGCCATGCCCACCGCTCGAGATCAAAAAAACGTGTAGATCCGATAACGACGCCATCATCGACGCGCACGGTCGCGAACGCCAGCGCGGTGCCGGCGTCCCGCCAAGCCAAAGCGGTGTCAACATAACGCGTGGCCTCGGCCCTGCCCTGCGGAACCGGGCTCCACTGGTAGAGCGAAGGATCGGTGGCCGAAGCGGCTACCAAGCCGTCGATATGGCAGCGGTCAAGCGGTTCAAGACGAACGTGCGTGCCTGACAGCACTGGACTTTCAGTTCCCATGGTTCCCAGTATGCAGTGAACTTGAAGAGGCCGCAACCAGCTTGCGCCTCCCATACGTGGGAGCGCGAAACCTGCGTCCTACTGTTGTTGTTGCTGTTCCTGTTCGCTGCGCGAGTTGACTCGGGCAAACACCGGGCGGGATTGGATAACGATGCTGGGAGCGGTTTGTTCCGGCGGCGGAGCATCCGACGGGCTGACGGTCACGGCGACGCTCAATTCGCTGTGGGCTTCGCCCTTGTATACGCCGCGTGTGGGCGGGACGTCCGCATAGTCGCGGCCGATGGCTACGCGAATGTGGCGATCTCCGCCGATCAGGTTGTTGGTCGGATCGAACGCGAGCCAGCCCAAGCGAGGCACCAGCGCCTCGACCCACGCATGCGAGGCTCCTTCGAGCGAGCGATCCCGCGGTCCGTCCTCGGCTTCGCGGTGAAACAAGTAGCCGCTGACGTAGCGGCAAGGGACACGGAGCGGGCGCGCCAGCGCGATCATGATGTGGGCGAAATCCTGGCAAACGCCCCGGCGAGTCTGAAGCGCATCTTCAATCGGCGAATCCACCTTGGTGCTATTGGGCACGTAGGCGAAGAGTCTATAGATGCCTTCATTCAGTTCGGTTAGTAACTCGAGCGGACTGCCGCGACGCTCGCACCTAAGCTCCTTCGCCAGTTGTTCCAGTGCTTCATTGGAATGGGCAAACTGGCTGGGCAACAACATTTCCCAGTAATCGTCGCCGGCGGTCAAGGCATCGAGGTCTGCCCAGTCTCCCGCTTCGGACGGACGCGGAGGCGGCGCAGCCTGGACTTGAACCGTCGATTGGGCCGTGACTTTGACTTCCGCGTGCGATCCGGCAATGTCGAAGTGATGCACCGTGTTTCCGGTGAAATCGCGGTATTGCGTGATATAGGCCGGAGGGTTCACGTCGAGATGGAAGCTGAGGCAGCGCTGGGTTGCTTCGCTACGCGGCTGCATGCGCACTTCCATCACGCTCTCGCGCACCGCGGGAGTGTAGCGAAAAATCGTCGTATGTCGAATGGAATAGATCATGGGATCATTTGGTCATTTAGACGTTGAATCATTTAGACATTGAATCATTTAGACATTTTTCTGATTCAACGAGTCAGCGCCTCTTCTATCGGATAGTCAAAGTAAATTTGGTGAATCGCGTTGTGGGCTTGCGCACATTGTTGGCGGACGTTGCCTACGTAGGCGGTTGCTCCCGAGGCCATAACCTCGTCGATCTGGCTGAAGCTGAGCGTGGCGCGCAGCCTTCCCGCCAGACGAACTGGCTGCTCCTCCTTGCGTTCCGTCAGTTCGGCAATGGAGCGCAGTGCGTCATGCACCTTGTCGACGGAGAAGCGCACCGAGTGCGGGAACTCCGCGTTCAACAGCAGAAACTCAGCCACCCGCAGCGGCCGCACTTCCGCCGTGTACTTCTTGCAATAGGCTTCAAACGCCGCGCAGGACTTCAGCAATCCCACCCACTCCAGGTACTCTTCGCTTTCCACCGCCTGATCGGGCGAATAGGGCAAGCGGAGTAAGTGCGTGCCAATCAGCCTCGCCAAGGCGTCGGTGCGCTCCACGAATCTCCCTAACTGGATGTATTGCCAACCCTCGCCGTGCGACATTGTGGAGTCGGTTACGCCTTGAAACAGATGCGCTCCCTCCTGCACCGCGCGAAAAAATACGTAGGAGTGCAGCAGCCACGCTTCGCTGGAAGTCGTGCTGTTTACCTGCAGATAAAGACGATTGAGCTGCTCCCACATTTCCGAGCTGCACTGCTCGCGGACTTGCCGCAGATTTTCTCGCGCCGCCGCCACACACGAAATAATGGACGACGAATTTGTCTTGTCGAGCGTCAGAATGTGAGTGAGAGTGGCTGCGTCAAGCTTGCCTTCCTCGGGAGCGGGCGACTGCAGAGCGTCGAGCAGACGCCGCCAGCGGTCCGAACCTGCCTCCGGAGATTCTGCCTCCGGAGATTGATCGAGGCGCAACTGAAAATCCACATCGATCAAGCGTGCGGTGTGCTCGGCCCGTTCCAGGTAGCGGCTCATCCAATACAAACTGTCCGCGACTCGAGAGAGCATGGTCGTTCCCCTGCGTTCATTCATGCGCGCAACACCCAGGTATCCTTGCTGCCTCCGCCCTGTGAAGAGTTGACCACCAGCGACCCTCTACGCAGCGCCACACGCGTGAGCCCGCCCGGCACCAGCGTGACGTTCTCGCCATAGAGGATGTAAGGACGGAGATCGACGTGACGGGCCTGCGCTTCTCCGTCGAGAAAACAGGGTGCCCGCGAAAGACTCAACGTCGGCTGCGCGATGTAATTCCTGGGCTCGGCCTGGATCCGCGCGCGAAATTCTTCCCTTTGCTCCGCCGTGCTATGTGGACCGATTAACATTCCATAACCACCCGACTCACCCACGGCTTTCACGACTAACTCGTCCAGATGGTCCAGCACGTATCTCCGTTGTAGGCGATCCGTCAGCAGATAAGTCTCAACATTAGGCAGGACCGGCTCTTCGCTCAGGTAGTAGCGGATGATCGCCGGCACGTAGGCGTAAAGCGCCTTATCGTCGGCAATGCCCGTTCCCACCGCGTTCGCCAGCGCCACGTTGCCGGCACGATACGCGTTGAACAATCCCGGCACGCCCAGACTGGAATCTCGCCGGAAGCAGAGTGGATCGAGAAAATCGTCGTCCACTCGCCGGTAGATGACGTCCACGCGCTTTAACCCGGCAGTGGTGCGCATGTACACCACGTTATCGTGCACGAGCAGATCGCGGCCCTCGACCAGCTCAATGCCCATCTGCTGCGCCAGGAAGGTGTGTTCGAAGTATGCCGAATTAAAAACTCCGGGGGTCAGCAGCACCACCGCCGGCTCGTGACGGCCGGAAGATTCCGGGCTCAGCGCCCGCAGCGTGGCGAGCAGCGCTTGCGCGTAATGATCGACGGGGCAAACGCCGTAATCGCGAAACAGGGTGGGGAAAACCTTCTTCAGCACCTTGCGATTCGCCAGCATGTAGGAGACGCCGCTCGGCACCCGAAGATTATCTTCCAGCACGGCAAAGCTCCCGTCCGGAAGCCGCACCAGGTCGGTGCCGCAGACGCTGACATAAATTCCGCGCGGCACCGTCAGATTGCGCATCTCGCGCCGGAAGTGGCGGCAACTGTAAACCAGCTCCCGCGGCACGATGCCATCCGCCAGAATTCTTCCACGGTGGTAAACGTCCTCCAGGAACAGATTTAGCGCCGCGATTCTTTGCGTGAGTCCACTTTCGATCTTCCGCCACTCGTGGTGGGGAATGATCCGCGGCAGCAGGTCGTTGGGAAAGACGCGCTCCGTGCCCTCATCGTTGCCGTACACCGTGAACGTGATTCCCTGGTGCAGAAACGACAGGTCCGCCGCTTGCTGGCTCTTGCGCATTTCTTCGGGCGGCAACTCCAGCAGCGTCTGGAAAAGCGCCTGATAGTGCGGGCGCGGCACTCCGGGAGCCTCGAACATCTCGTCATAGGCTGTGTCGAACTGATAATTCCGGAAGGGAGGCCGAAACAGGGAGCGGGCGGATTCCGGCGCGGGCACCGGTCTTAAGAAACTCCGGGTTCGAGTATGCGTGTGCGGCACGCAAACGACTCTAGGGGGCGCCCGTTCTCAAGTCCAATGAAAATGTTTTATCGCTGCGATTCAGTTTTCAGCGAGGATGATCGTCGCGATGTCAGGCAAGAAACGGAATCAGCCAAAAAACAGATCGTCTTCGCCGTGAACTTCGCTACGCAGCCGCCGCAACTCGTCCGGCGCTCTCATCGGAACGCCGACGCTGTTCCCCAGCAAAGAATCGATGGTTTCGACCCACAACATCTGACTCCCGAAAACGCCGCCGAAGTTTCGCGACACCGACTGTGCTACCTCGTTCAAATCGAGTTCACGACCCAGTTCTTTCTGCATGGAAGTCACCTGCTTCGCTGTGATTCCACAAGGAACGATGAGGTCGAAGCAGCTGAGGTCCGTATTCACATTCAGCGCGAAGCCATGCGACGTAACCGAACGCGAAATGTGCACGCCGATGGCAGCGATCTTTGATTCGGCGGCGGGGCGAGTCTTCGACTCGCTTGGACGGGCGAGGGCGCCCGTTCCTACACGGGCATCGCTGTTGTCAGCCGCAGTCCATACCCCGGTCAGGCCTGTGACACGCTCGGTTGCGACGCCGAAATCGGCGCAGGTACGAATCAGAACTTCCTCCAGCCGCCGAACGTAATCGACCGCGCCGAGGGTCTTGCGCCGCGGCGGCGGAGCATCCGCTCCTGCATCCGAGGGTT
>CAVRNL010000110.1:0-12500 GCA_963722485.1 uncultured Acidobacteriaceae bacterium | reverse complement strand
ATCTGAATGGACTATGGGGCTTTCCAGCTTACAGAATCCAATCAAACTTCGAATGCCATGGAACAACCAGTACGGGAGTCAGACAGCGGGGGCTAAGCTTCGTTGTCGAGAGGAAAACAGTCCAGATCGCCTGCTAAGGTCCCAAAATACAAGCTAAGTGGGAAAGGAAGTCGGAACGCCCAGACAGCCAGGAGGTTGGCTTAGAAGCAGCCATCCTTTAAAGAAAGCGTAATAGCTCACTGGTCAAGCGGTCCGGTGCCGACAATTTAACGGGGCTTAAGCTTGTTACCGAAGCAGCGAATGCATCGCTTTACAGCGGTGCGTGGTAGGAGAGCATTCCCAACGATTTGAAGCCAGACTGAAAAGACTGGTGGATTGTTGAGAAGAGACCCTGCCGGCATAAGTAGCGATAACGGAGGTGAGAACCCTCCGCGCCGAAAGTCTAAGGTTTCCTGAGAAAGGTTAATCCGCTCAGGGTCAGGCGGTTCCTAAGGTGAGGCCGAAAGGCGTAACTGATGGACATCCGGTTAATATTCCGGACCTCCCGTGTGGTCGTTATCACGATGGGGAGACGCAGAAGGATAAACAGGCCGTCCTATGGCTATGACGGTTGATGCGTGCAAGGTGTTTCTCGTAGGCAAATCCGCGAGGAAGTTATCACTGAGACGCAAAACAGTACCCCGTATGGGGGAAAGCTGTTGATTCCACACTGCCGAGAAAATCCTCTAAGGAGAACATATGGGATCCGTACCTCAAACCGACACAGGTAGACGAGATGAATATTCTAAGGCGCTCGTGAGAACAGTTGGTAAGGAACTCGGCAAATTAACCCCGTAACTTCGGGAAAAGGGGTGCCTCACTAGGATGCAAGTCCGAAGAGGCCGCAGAGAAATGCGCATTGCGACTGTTTAACAAAAACACAGGTCTCTGCTAAGTCGAAAACGACGTATAGGGGCTGACGCCTGCCCGGTGCTGGAAGGTTAAAGGGAGAGGTTAGCCGCAAGGCGAAGCTTTGAACTGAAGCCCCAGTGAACGGCGGCCGTAACTATAACGGTCCTAAGGTAGCGAAATTCCTTGTCGGGTAAGTTCCGACCTGCACGAATGGCGTAACGAAAGTGCGACTGTCTTGCCAACTGGCACGGCGAACTTGTAGTGCCGGTGAAGATGCCGGTTGCCCGCAACTAGACGGAAAGACCCCGTGCACCTTTACTATACCTTTACTATGAACTATGGCACTTGCTGCGCAGGATAGGTGGGAGGCTTTGATTTCAGGTTCTCGGACTTGGAGGAGCCAACGGTGAGATACCACCCTGCGAGTTCTGTGGTTCTAACTTACTCCCGTAATCCGGGAGAAGGACATAGTAAGGCGGGTAGTTTGACTGGGGCGGTCGCCTCCTAAATTGTAACGGAGGCGCGCGAAGCTACGCTCAGGCTGTTTGGAAATCAGCCGTCGAATGCAAAAGTATAAGCGTGGTTGACTGCGAGACCTACAAGTCGAGCAGGTACGAAAGTAGGCTTTAGTGATCCGGTGGTTCTGTATGGAATGGCCATCGCTCAACGGATAAAAGGTACGCCGGGGATAACAGGCTGATCGGAGCCAAGAGTTCATATCGACGCTCCGGTTTGGCACCTCGATGTCGGCTCATCGCATCCTGGAGCTGTAGAAGGTTCCAAGGGTTAGGCTGTTCGCCTATTAAAGCGGTACGTGAGCTGGGTTCAGAACGTCGCGAGACAGTTCGGTCCCTATCTGTTGTGGGCGCAGGAGATTTGAGAGGGCCTGTCCTTAGTACGAGAGGACCGGGATGGACGAACCTCTTGTGATCCAGCTGTCATGCCAATGGCATCGCTGGGTAGCGAAGTTCGGTTGTGATAACCGCTGAATGCATATAAGCGGGAAGCACTCCTCAAGATGAGATCTCCCAACCCTTAAGGGTAATGAAGGGCCCAGGTAGACTACCTGGTTGATAGGCAGGATGTTGAAGCGCAGTAATGCGTGTAGCTTACCTGTACTAATCGCCCGTTCGGCTTGACCATAAAATTTACTCGGTGCAGAAACAGCCGTCAGCACTCAGCCATCAGCTTTCAGTTCGAACTTGTTCGAAAGCGATGGCGTTCTCAGAAGCGTAAGAAACTGTACGCGACTGACAATCAGTACTGACGACTGGCGCCGACGAAAACGTCTTGTAGTAGAGACGGGGCTTGCCCCGTCTCACCCAATCTATTCAGTTGTGAGGCTTCGTCCTTAGGCTCTTTTAAAAGTTTGCCGCCCATCGGCGGAGTAAGCGGCCCCAGCAAACAAGGTTTAGCTGACGGCTGACGGCTGATGGCTGACGGCTGCAAGTTGTCGGTGATCTTACCGCGGGGGTTCCACCCGTTCCCATCCCGAACACGGAAGTTAAGCCCCGCTGGGCCGATGGTACTGCACGCGAAAGTGTGTGGGAGAGTAGGTAGTTGCCGGCATAAATAAAGGCCACGTTCAGAAATGAGCGTGGCCTTTTCCGCTTGGGCAACGATCCCCAAAGAACATATGCGAGTGGCCACCGGGACCTGGGGATCTAGAGGGGCAAGTCAGCCAAAACCTTCATTCTTCAAAGCCATCTTGAAAAGATGAACTTGGGACGGCACCAATTGAGGCGCACACCGCTGCCAAAATGCCGCTTGCTCAAAGGACTTAATCAAAACGGCCTTTCGGAGATCGTCCGAACTAACGTCAACGGTCCCATTTAGGTGACGAACAAATTCCTTTTGCCACAAGCCATTACCCCACATATGTATGAAGCCAAATGCCGCGACATTCACCAGGTAATCCACAAAACAAGCCCTATACCCCGTCCAATAACCCCAATCAACCAAAACCACCCTGTTTGGCAATTTGATCAGATTTCGCGGATAAAAATCACCGTTGCTAACAATACGGCATTTCAACTGGAACCCACCGCTAATAGCCTCTTCCGCCTGCGCGAATTCAATGTCCGAGATGCCCATACTGAGGGCTAGAGTTTTCCGCTCCTGGAACGATGACAGCCAGCCCTGAAGAGCAAACGCAGATTGCCGCACTTTTTCTCCAACGGGGTGTACGGATAGCAGCCAATCAACGTCGATCGTTTGAAGGTCACGGAGCATCTGAACCATCTCGAAGGATAGTTCGGTGCCCAGAGAGCCGCCGCCGTTCCCCTCATTCCACCTACCGTTGTATTTTTCGCCGTCGTAGTCTCGGAAATAAACTGTACCGTGCGGTCCGACATTCCTTTCGGAGCGAAGGACCTCGGGAATCTCCAGCAACACAAAAGTGGTGCCGTAGCGTTTACGTAGAGCTGGCAGTAGCTCGCTGCACACCAAGAATTCCTCCACGCTTCCAGCCCTCTTAACGTATTCCATGGTTGTCATCTATTTTACGATGGGTTCTAGACCTGTCGCACCAAGCCCCGCTGGGCCGATGGTACTGCACGCGAAAGTGGGTGGGAGAGTAGGTAGTTGCTGGCATAAATAAAGGCCAGTCTGAGAAATCAGATTGGCCCTTTCCTTTTTGCATCAGAGAAACTCTATCCGCGTTTCATCACCATCGAACTGTGTTCCAGCTCACTGCGGGGGAGTTCCGCAGGTCGCTATGATTGTCGGAAAGCGCAGAGGTAATACGGTCGTCTTCAAGTAGCTGGTATGAATCACACGGCCCAGAACTGCCCCGGAGACAAGAACTGGGTAGTCAGGAGGAGAGCATGTGCATTGTCTGTGAACACGAACTGTGGGACGAGCACCGGGCGCTCGAACGCGAGTTCTTCAAAACCTGCAAGAGATGCAAGAAGTTCCCCCGGGCCAGCTCCCAAGGAACCTGCTATCACTGTTTCGCAATTGGGAACACGATTGATGAGTGCCCCGAGTGCACAGGCAAACCTTGGAGTGAGGAATTCCTCGAGGTGAAAGAAGAAATCGAAGGCCCAGACAGGCCACTGCTCCCGTTCTAGCCGAATCCAAATCGGATGCTGGGATCCGAATGGCCGCGATCCGCTGGGCGGGTTTACTTCGCGGGAACCGACGCCTTCGGCGCGGGCGCGCCTCGCAGCAATCCTTCGGTGCTCAGATCCTCGTCGATGTCGGGCCAATGAATTCCGTAGCCGCCGCCGGCAATTTTCCAGTTCTTGCGCTGCGAGGCGGTGGCGTCGAGCAGCCGCGGATACCAGACGAGCGGCACGCTGATGACGCGGCCGTCGCGCAGGCTCACGCTGAGTGCGTCGTCCGAGAATTGGACGTCCAGCACGCGCTCATCCGAAATGCTATGCGCCGACGACGCCGAAAAACTCATTCCATGCCTCCAAAAACCGCTGACGCGAATCCGTTACCATCGATTGTATCTCGCGCAGTTCGTGGGCGCGAAATCCAAAGTTGCCCGCCAATTGGACAGGATTAAGCCAGAACTTGGCCGACAGATCGTCGCGGTCAACATGAACATGCGGCGGCTCGTTGGGCTCGTGACTGTAGAAGAAGAAGCGATACGGACCGGATCGCAGCACCGTCGGCACCCCGGCATTTTATCAAGGGTTCGAGCGAGCGGCACCCCCATCGCCCCGACCTTTTCCATCGCAGACTCCTCCGCCACCGAAAGGTACCGCCACCGAAAAGTATTGACTTACAACCCGCCGCACGCGACAATAGAAATCTGATTGGGGCAGTTTCGAGATGTGTCCGTCCACCAAGACGCATCTCGAAGCTGCCCCAAAACCATTTTCAGCGCTCTTTGACAACGTAACTCATTGATTCTGGAAGAATTTACCCGCAAGTCCTTTAAACCCAAAGATCTAGCGGGAATTTCCTCCTAACCCCATGATTCCACAAGGGAGGGGGGAGGGGGGTACCCCCCTCCCATACCACTTCATGCCTCACGATCCTGATGCGGGTTTTCAGGCTCTTGGACTCAGACCTCGTCGATCGAAAGCGACGGTTGCGATCGCTCTCAGCATCGTTGTCGGGCTGATCCTTGGAGTTCTGTGTCTTGGTTCGGTTGGATGGTTGATGCTGTCCCAACATTCGGGGCGCGCTCTGTTGAGCCATCTGTTGTCGGTGGTGACCGGCAGAACGGTCAGCATCGATGTCAGCCAGCCCACGGTGGTCGATCGCATTCAGCGGCTGCAGCGGCTGGAGACCGTGGTTTACACCATAGACAAGCTGGTGACTGGAGCTAAAGAAAATCCTCTCCTTCCCGACTTTCTTACCGGAGACCGGCTCTTGATGATGGTGCATGGCGAAGTTGTCGCCGGAATTGACTTTTCGAATCTGAAACCGGACGACGTTAAAGTCGATGGCAAGCAAATTCACTTGCATCTTCCGGCGGCGCAGGTGTTCAGCACGCGACTCGATAGCGCGAAGACGCGAGTGTATTCGCGGCAAACAGGGTTGCTGGTGCCGACTGACCCGAATCTGGAAACGCAAGTGCGCCAGGAGGCGGAACGCCAGATGCAAGAGGCCGCGCTGGCCGATGGCATTTTGCTAACGGCACAGCAGAATGCGGCTTCGACGATCCGCAGTCTGCTGCAGGGATTGGGATTTGACAAGATTGACTTCGATTAGGTGCCACTCGGCCCGACCGACTTGGTAACTTGCGAGCCATCACTTAGGTAACCTCGTCATTTTTGCTCTCCGCAACTAATCTTTCGTCGGAGGGTTTCTGTCTACATGAACAGCATATTCACCAAATCACTGTTAGTCCTGGCAGTCGGGGGACTCATGCTTGCTGGTTCCGCCTCTGCTCAAACCTCAACTACTACTTCGGGTGCGGGTCCTGGCGTTGTCGATCCCGGCCATCCGCGCGTCAATCAAGTGAACGGCCGTGAAGAAAACCAGCAGCAGCGCATCGGCAACGGCGTCAAGAACGGGACGTTGAATTCGCGACAAACGGCCAATCTCGAGAAGCGCGAAACCAGCGTGCAGAACCGTGAACAGAAGGATATGGCGAAGAACAACGGCCATCTGACCAAGGCCGAGCAGAAAGGGATCAATCGTCAGCAGAACCGGATCAGCAAGAGCATTGCGAAAGACAAGCAAGCCAATAAGTAATCCGGCGACAGCACAAAAGTGAATCGAGAGGACAGCCGCACGCTTGCTGCGGCTTTTCTTTTGCATTGGGAGCGAAACGAAAATGGCCGGAGAAAACGCAGCGGTGAACCGCTGCGCCAGCCGAAATCAAGTGCAACACCTACTTTTCCCGGAAAGTGTGCAGCCGTTTCCTTCCCGTTTATAACTCCCTCTACAGCGACTCGATAACTGCGCTAAACAGTGGATCGCTCCACAGTCCGATCTTACCAATTCAACTTCAACGCAAATTGAAACTGGCGCGGGTCGTAAGCGGCGGTGGCCTGGCCGGCATTGGTGAAGAGCGGACTCACGGCGGCCACGTTGTAGACGTTGGCGATATTGAACATGTCGGCGATGAGATCCAGGTTGAAACGCTCGCCAAAGTAGATTTTCTTGGCGACGCGCATGTCGTTGAAAACGGTCCATGGCGTAATGCCGGCGTTGCGGCCGAGGTTGCCGTCGAGCGAGGCGAGCGTACCGGTGAAGCCCAAGATGCAGGGCTCCTGGAAAATACCGGTCGGAGAGTACTTGGACTTGACGACGGCATTTCCTAGCGCCGTACACGCGGGAGTTTCGAAGGTGTTGGGGCGTCCGGTTTCGGAAGAGAACTGCAAGTTGTCTCCATTGCCAGTGACAATGTTGAAAGGCCGGCCGGAGCTAAATTCGATCAAGGGGGAGAACGTCCAATCGCTGAAGAACTTGCGGGCGAAGCGGGTGCCGCTGAGCTTGCCCGTCTGGTAGACGCCGCTGAAGACGAAGCGATGGCGCTGATCGAAGGTCGACGAGGAGCGGTCGGCGCTTGGGAAATAGCTGTCCTGCGGGGTGAGCGTGGCTTGCAAATCGGTGGAATCGTCGATTGCGTGCGACCAGGTGTAGGAGGCCAGGAGTTCGTAGTGGCTGCTGAAGCGCTTGCGAAGATTGGCTGTCAGCCCGTGATAAACAGAACTGCCGCTGGAGTAGTTGGCGTCCATATCGGTGAAAGGAACGCAGCCGGAGAGAGTCGCGGGATCGCAGGAGGCGTTGAGACCGGCGGTCGAAAGTATCTCCTGTGCCAGGTCCACGCAACCGCCGGCGCCTGCGGCGATAAGGGCATTGGCGAGCGAAGGGTTCAGGCCGCTGGGACGGAAGAAGCTCACCAGCGCAGCCGAGACCCAAGGTGCGCCGGTCGTGGGATTGGCGCCGCAAGGTGCGGCTCCGGTACCAACTTGCAGAGGCCCGCCCGCGGCGCTGGGATCGGCCGCTGCTGCCTGCCAGTTCTTGACCAGCAAATCGCCGCGCGCTGCATTGGCGTTGATAGGATGGTTGAGATGGCGGCCACCGTTGAAGTTGTATGCGAGATTCAGAGCGAAGCCGCTACCGAGATCCTTTTCGATGCTGAAGTTTATTTGTTGCGAGTAGGCGTAGACGAAATTCTTGCCCTGCGGATAACCAAACGGCTGTGAGACGAGAGGAAAGGGATTCGCACCGGTAAGGTACTGTTGGTTGAGAAACGGCGAATTTGGAAAACAAGGATCAAAGCGCTGCGGGTTCGGACCTGCTCCACAAGAAGATCCTTGCGCAGAACTGTTCTGGTAGCCCAGTCCGGCTGCGAGTCCCGGAGGCAGGCAACCGGGTGCTCCGAGAATGCCTTGGAATATGTTGCTGGCGTTCAGGTTGAGCGGGCTGGGGCTGGTTCCGTCGCAGGGATTGGCGCCGAAGAAGAGCAACTGGCCGGTCTTGGAGCCATCCGAGGCGTCTCCCAGAAAGTACAATCCGAGCAGCGGGTGATCGTAGAAAATTCCGTAGGAGCCGCGAACAACAGTTTTACCATCGCCTTTCGGGTCCCAGGCGATTCCTATGCGAGGCTGGATGTTATTGGTGTCGGTCTTGATGCCCTTTTGCACTCCCAGGAACTTATATCCGGCCTGAGCAAGAGCATCCGGGGGCGTGAACGTTGGTGGAAACTCGACATCATAGCGAACGCCCAGGTTCAAAGTGAGGTTGGATCGGACACGCCATGAGTCCTGCCAAAAGAGGCCGAGCGGTTTGTTGGAGAACGAGTCGCTGGGGTTGCCGATGCCCTGCACTATGTAAGACGGAATTCCCAGGCCATAGGCTTGCACCGACGAGAAGTCGGGAAAGCTCGGGCACACGGGGGAGCATTCATTCGGGAACAACCCGGAAATGCTGCTGAAGTTAAAGACGCCGCCGTAGTTGACAGTGAAGGTGGCCTGGAGTGGCAGGTAGTTGAAGTCAACTCCGAACTTGGTGTTGTGGCGGCCAATGCTCCAGGAGAAATTGTCGGTGAACTGGTAGCGATCTTCGACACGCTGGATGAACGAGTAGGGTTCGCGACCGGTGTAGGCATATCCAATGATGTTGACGCCTGGGTCAAATCCGGCTGCGATGGACTTGTTGTAGAAATATGCCAAACCCCGGCGCGCGTACTGGAAGCGAAACTCGTTTACCTTGCTATTACCGAGGGTCCAGGTGTCCTGAAAGACGCCGGCCGCGTCGCGGTACGTTTGCTGCGAGGTGCGGGAGTAGGCGTTCTGACCGAAAGGCTGGTCCTGGCCGTTGACTTCGATCCCAGTCATCGTGCTGGGACTGACATTCGCGCGCAGCGTGATGCGATTGTTATTGGTGAGGTTGTGGTCCAGGCGCAGCGAATACAAGCTGGTGCCCTCAAAGACGGGGAAGTTGCCCGACTGCGACTGCAGACTTAGAAAACTCGTGGGTAGGCCGTTGCACAGGGTGTTACCGGTCACGAACGTACACGACGACGGGAACTGCGTGAAGGTGCCGGTGCCTGGCGTTGGGATGGCCCCGAAAGAGGCTAGCGCGCCAAATGCCTGCACGGGATAAGTGCCGTTGACTGCGATGCCGGAGGAACCTCCTACCCAAGTGCCATAGCCCGCCGCTTCCTGGGCGTAGGCGGTGGCCGCCCCAGGACCGAGCGTTGTAGCAATCTGGTTCAACGCGGCCGGGAGATTAGCGAAATACGCTTGCTGGTCGGGAGTTCCTGAAACCAGGGGGATGCTACCGGGATTTAATCCGAAGGCTGGCGAAATATCCACATTGTTCACCAAACCGAAGCCGCCCTGGCCAATGCTGGAGAACCCCGTCTCATGGCGCCGGGTCACTTCATAGGAAAAGAAATAGTAAGTCTTGTTTTTCTTGATCGGTCCACCGAAGGCTACGCCAGCCTGGACGGACGCTCGGCAAGATCATCGGCGGAGGGCTCCCGGTCGGCGCCTTCGGGGGGCGCGCCGAGATCATGGACCAGCTGTCGCCGCAGGGGCCGGTCTACCAGGCCGGGACCCTTTCGGGCAACCCGCTGGCGATGGCGGCCGGGATCGCCACGCTGCGCGCCCTGCGCGAGCCGGGCGTCTACGAGCGGCTCGAAGCGGCCGGGGCCCGTTTCGTCGAGGGCCTCGAGGGCGTCTTCGAGCGGCACCGGATTCCGCACCAGGTGAACCATCGCGGCTCGATGGTCGGCTTCTTCTTCACCGGGACGCCGGTCATCGATCTGGCCAGCGCCAAGACGAGCGACACGGCCTTCTACGCCCGCTTTTTCCGGGCGCTGTCGCCGCAGGGGCCGGTCTACCAGGCCGGGACCCTTTCGGGCAACCCGCTGGCGATGGCGGCCGGGATCGCCACGCTGCGCGCCCTGCGCGAGCCGGGCGTTCCGCGTGGCTCGAAGCGGCCGGGGCCCGTTTCGTCGAGGGCCTCGAGGGCGTCTTCGAGCGGCACCGGATTCCGCACCAGGTGAACCATCGCGGCTCGATGGTCGGCTTCTTCTTCACCGGGACGCCGGTCTCGATCTGGCCAGCGCCAAGACGAGCGACACGGCCTTCTACGCCCGCTTTTTCCGGGCGATGCTGGAGCGCGGCGTCTACTTGGCACCCTCGCAGTTCGAGGCAGGCTTCCTGAGCACGGCCCACAGCGACTCGGCGATCGACCAAACGATCGCCGCAGCCGACGAAGCGGCGGCCTCCGTCCTGGCGGCCGTCTGAGGACGGCGGGCGGAATATTGCCTTACTGTCGTTATTGCCGTAGCACGTCCCACCGGGAGCTGCGTACACTGAAAAACAGTTCAGCGCTGAAGTCCGGTGACCGGGCGCACGCCGGTGCCGGAGAATTTATGACAAGCTTGGCCTTACCGACTCGTACTCGACGGTTTGGCCGGGCTTGTCTTCGGGACTTGGAGGGTTCATGCCGCTGTCTGCCTTGGACTTTCGTACCGCACCGCTCCCGTCGAAGCGAGAGGAACGGCACGCTTTCCCGCCCTCGCGGATGTCCGAGGCCCTCGTCGCGCTGCGCGATTACGATAATGGTCCGGGAAGCGGTCATGCTCCAGACCGGGGTGCGGCCGGCACCAGACTACTCCGAGCTCGAAGATTTATACGCAGCTGGGCGTCGACGCAGATTAAGGCAAGTACCTAGGAATTATTCCGCCACCAGGAAGCCTGCCTCGAACTGCGAGGGTGCCAAGTAGACGCCGCGCTCCAGCATCGCCCGGAAAAAGCGGGCGTAGAAGGCCGTGTCGCTCGTCTTGGCGCTGGCCAGATCGATGACCGGCGTCCCGGTGAAGAAGAAGCCGACCATCGAGCCGCGATGGTTCACCTGGTGCGGAATCCGGTGCCGCTCGAAGACGCCCTCGAGGCCCTCGACGAAACGGGCCCCGGCCGCTTCGAGCCGCTCGTAGACGCCCGGCTCGCGCAGGGCGCGCAGCGTGGCGATCCCGGCCGCCATCGCCAGCGGGTTGCCCGAAAGGGTCCCGGCCTGGTAGACCGGCCCCTGCGGCGACAGCTGGTCCATGATCTCGGCGCGCCCCCCGAAGGCGCCGACCGGGAGCCCTCCGCCGATGATCTTGCCGAGCGTCGTCAGGTCGGGAGCGATCCCTTCGCGCTGCTGGACGCCGCCCGGACCGACCCGGAAGCCGGTCATCACCTCGTCGAAGATCAGCAGCGCGCCGTGCTGCGTGCAAAGCTCGCGCAGCCCGGCGAGGTAGCCGGGGGCGGGCAGTATCAGCCCCATGTTTCCGACGTACGGCTCGACGATGACGCAGGCGATCGCTCCGGGCTCGGCCGCGAAGGCGGCGCGGACCGCGTCGAGATCGTTGTAGGGCAGGACGATCGTGTCGCGGACCGTCCCCGCGGTGACGCCGGGCGAGTCCGGCGTGCCGAGCGTCAGCGCGCCGCTGCCGGCCGAGATCAGGAACGAGTCGCCGTGGCCGTGGTAGCAGCCCGCGAACTTGACAAGCTTCTCGCGCTTGGTGTATCCGCGTGCGAGACGCAGGGCACTCATCGTGGCCTCGGTCCCGCTGGAGCAGAAGCGCACCTTCTCGACCGAAGGGACCATCGCGATGACCAGCTCGGCGAGCTGCGTCTCGGCCTCGGTCGGCGCGCCGTACGACGTCCCGTGCGCGGCGGCGTGCTGGACCGCGTGGATGACGGCGGGGTGGGCGTGGCCCAGGATCAGCGGCCCCCACGACATGACGTAATCGACGTACTCGTTCCCGTCGAGGTCCGTGAAGCTGCAGCCGCGCGCCGACTTCACGAAAATGGGCGCGCCGCCGACGCTCTTGAAGGCGCGGACCGGCGAGTTGACGCCGCCGGGGATGACGTCTTTGGCGCGCTCGAACGCCGAGATGCTTCGTTCGAAGGTCATGCGGGCTCTCCGAGCTGCGCGCGCAGCGCAGCGTAGTCGGCGGGGGTGTTGACGTTGGCGAAGATGCGGGCGTCGGCGACCTCGACGAAACGCGCGCGCAGACGCGCGATGACGAGGTCCAGCCGGCCGCGGCCGCTGCGCAGAACGGGCAAGCCTTCGCGCAGGAAGGCGAGCCGGTCGTAGAGCGCCGCCAGCGGCTCGAGCTGCGCTTTCCCATCGCGCGAGTGTCTCGGGACGATCGCTTCGTCGCCTTCGCGCAGCGAGCCCGCCAGCGCTTCGATGAAGCGGGCGTCGATCAACGGGGCGTCCCCGGCCACGGCGAAAACGAAGCGCGCGTGCATGCGGGACATCGTCGTCAGCAGTCCGGCGAGCGGTCCCCGCCGGCTCCAGCGGTCGACGACGGCCGTCCCCGGCACGAGCGCGTCGAGCGCCGGGGGAAAGCTGCCTTTGCAGGCGACGAAGGTCTCACGCCCGCCGGCGGTGTTGCGCGCGACCCGCGCCAGCAGCGGCAGGTCGCCGGCCTCCAGCTCGAGCTTCCCCGGGAGCCGGGTCGCCTCACCGCCGCCGAGGATCAGCACGCCGATCTCCGAGAGGCGCGGCACCTCGCGCTCAAGCGCTCCGGTGCCGCCGGGCGTAGGACTTGGCGAAGTACGTGATGATGATGTCCGCGCCGGCACGAACGAAGCCGACCAGCATCTCGTCGACGACCCGGTCCTCGTCGATCCAGCCGTTAGCGGCGGCCGCCTTGACCATCGCGTATTCGCCGCTGACGTTGTAGCAGG
>CAVRNL010000109.1:0-20390 GCA_963722485.1 uncultured Acidobacteriaceae bacterium | reverse complement strand
GTTATCTGGTTCCTTCGTTCAGCGTATTGCTAAGGAGGCCGTTTCGCGCACGCGCGAGAACCTGGCCGAGCGCATCGAAGATGTCGTCTCCATCGGTAAAGAGATCGACCGCTCCACGCTCGACGATCTCGAAGCCACGCTGATCGGCGCCGACCTCGGCACCACGACTACGCATGAGGTTCTGGAAAAACTGCGCGACAAAGCCGACCGCAAGCAGATCAAGGATGTGAATGAGCTCAAACGGCTGCTGAAAGAGGAACTGCTGGCGATTCTGACGTCCAGCGGCGCGCGGCCCGTCACCAAGGTGGAGGGCGCGCCGGAAGTGATCATCGTGGTGGGAGTAAATGGCACGGGCAAGACCACGACCATCGGAAAATTAGCCCAGGTGTTTCGCGGCCAGGGCAAAACGGTGCTGCTATGCGCGGCGGATACGTTCCGCGCGGCCGCGATCGAGCAACTCGAAATCTGGGGACAGCGCACGGGAACCGAAGTGATCAAGACGAAGGCCGGAGGCGATCCCTCGGCCGTGCTCTTCGACGCGCTGCAGGCGGCGACCGCACGCAAAACCGATTACGTGATCGTCGATACCGCCGGCCGGCTGCACACCAAACAAAATCTGATGCTCGAACTGGAGAAAATGAAGCGCACCGCGCAACGCATCGTTCCCGGCGCGCCGCACGAAACTCTGCTGGTGATGGATGCCACCACCGGCCAGAATGGATTGCAACAGGCGCGGCAGTTCACGCAATCGGCCGGAGTCACGGGAATCGTGCTGACCAAGCTCGACGGCACAGCCAAAGGTGGCGTCGTGGTCGCAATTTCGCGCGAGTTGGGCCTGCCGGTGCGGTATGTGGGCGTCGGCGAAAAGGCGGGCGATCTGCTGCCGTTCGATGCCAGGGAGTTTGTGGAATCGTTGTTTACTTAGCACAGCGTGATGCCGGTACGGTTCGTATCAGGGCACACCTTCAAGTGTGCCGAGAACGCTTTTAGAATAAATCCGCCTTCAGGCGCTGGATCGACAGAAGAAGCGAGGATCACGAGGAAGGCCGCCCATGCAACCGAAAACGCCCCCATCGCCTTCATACTGGCGAAAACTGCTGGAGCGGCTAAAATTGCTGTTCCGCCGGAAACCCGAACCGGAAGATCCCTATGCCTATCGCGCCGCTCCCTTGCGCCGTCCTCCGCAGGGAAAGAGCGGATCGGCGGTGGCGGAACTGGATGAAGAAGAATGAAGGAAGCGCCGTCCTTAGACGAACAATTCATGCGCAAGGCGCTAGAGCTGGCGCGAGCGGGCGTTGGCCTCGTGTCGCCGAATCCCGCGGTAGGCGCGGTTGTGCTGGACGCCGCGGGCCGCGAAGTTGGCGCCGGCACGCACACCTATGACGGCGTGAAGCACGCCGAAGTGATCGCGCTGGAGCAAGCGGGCGATAAAGCGCGCGGCGGAACTCTCTATCTGAATCTGGAACCATGCTCGCACCAGGCCCGCACCGCACCGTGTGCCGACGCCGTGATCGCGGCCGGAATCAGCCGCGTGGTCTGCTCCATGCAAGATCCCAATCCGCGCGTGGCAGGACAGGGACTTGAGAAGCTCCGCGCGGCGGGGATTAAAGTGGATGTTGGCTTATGCGCGACCGAAGCCAGGAAGCTGAATGAAGGTTTTGCCAAGTACATCCGGCTGGGCAAGCCGCTGGTTACGTTGAAATCGGCGATGACCCTCGATGGGAAAATTGCCGACGCCACGAAACCTGGCGCGGAGCCTAGTTCGGGATTAGGTTCGGGATTTAGTTCCGCCACGTCCGCGACCGAAGGCGCGCGCAGCGGATACCACTGGATCACCGGCGCACTAGCGCGAGCGCATGTACAGCAACTGCGCCATCAGAGTGACGCGATCATGGCGGGAGTTGGGACGGTGATGGCGGACGATCCGCTGCTCACCGACCGCAGCGGCCAGCCGCGGCGGCGCAAACTACTGCGCGTGATCCTGGATTCTTACTTGCGCATTCCACCTGCGTCACGAGTGATCCAGACCGCCGAAAACGATGTTCTGGTGCTGTGTTCGACGGCGGAGGAACCAACCCGTCAGGCGCTCGAAGCAAAGGGGATTCGCGTGCAACAGATAGCGGCGACGGCGGAGGGGCGTCCCGACTTCGCGGCGATCATCCAGAGCCTGGGAGAACTGGAAATCACCAGCCTGCTCATCGAAGGTGGAGCGCTCGTGAACGGCGCGGCCCTGGCGTCGGGCGAAGTGGACAAGGTGTTCCTCTACTACGCCCCGAAGATTCTGGGCGAGGGCGCGGTGCCTTTTATCGGCGGCGACGGTTTGCGCGGCAAGGCGCAGTCCGTGCAGCGTTTCGAGTTACACCGCTTCGGCGAAGACTTCGCGCTGGAAGGCTATCTCCGCGACCCGTACTCGTGACAGGCGTGAGCGTTTATTGAACGCTATCTGTTTTTAGCACTTTGAAAATGTATAAGCGTGATTGGGGGAAGAGTGCTGCTTAACAATGATCGTCTTTCCCATTGGCTTGCTGGCGTTGTACTTAGCTGGACGGCATTCCTGTTGCTTTTATTTATTCCTATCTTCCACCTGTTGTTGGGATTTCCAATCGCTAGGATAGCGGTTTCTACAGGTATCTGTTGCGCTGTGCAATTCGCAGTCACACCCTGGCTATTCTCCGCTCGCGCTACACGCCAGAACCCAAGTGGCCGAACGGTCCGTCGCGCTGTGGTGGTGATTGTTTGGTCGTCACTAACAACGCTGCTGCTTTTTTACTACATCCAACGTGGTTGGCCCAACAATTCGGATACACAGCTGTTTCGCGCATGCGGGTTCGGTACTATTATCGCGTTGGCCTTTATTGGACTCATTGTAGTTGGTGCGGTCTCGCGTCGTCGCGCGAAGCCTTGAGTTTATTGAAAGAAAGACTGAGGAGATACGTCCTATATGTTTACCGGAATAATCGAAGAAGTAGGCAAAGTCGCAAAGATCGAGCAGCGCGGCGAAAACCGCCGTATCACCATCGCGGCTACGAATGCCCCGAAAGAATTGGGAACCGGCCACAGCATCGCCGTGAGCGGCGTTTGCCTGACGGCGCTTGACATCCAGCCAGAATCGTTTTGCGCCGACCTGGCGCCCGAAACCTGGGTGCGAACTTCGTTCTCCCGGATGCACGAAGGCGCAATGGTGAACCTGGAATTGCCAATGAAGGCCGACGGCCGCTTCGGCGGCCACATCGTTCAGGGACACGTCGACGGCGTAGGCAAGCTGATTGAGTTAGAGCGCATCATCGACTCGGACGGCCGGGAATCCGAGAACTGGTGGCTGCATGTTGAAATCCCGGCAGAGGTCGAGAAGTACACCGTCTACAAGGGATCGATTTGCATTGAAGGCATCAGCCTGACCGTCGCCAAGCTCGAACGGAACCGCTGCACCATCGCCATCATTCCGCACACGGTCGAACTGACCAACCTCGGATCGCTCAAGCCGGGAGACCCCGTGAACCTCGAAGCCGACGTGATCGCAAAGTACGTAGAGAAGATGATGAAAGCCGAGCCCGCGCCGAGTTCGCTTACGGTTGAGCAATTGGTTCAGCAAGGGTTCTAGGAGCAGTGGTCAATGCTCGGTGGCCAGCGAATGCCGGAGGCCAAACTTGTCACCGTTCACTGGCAACTGACCACTGGCAACTGGCGACTGCCCTTACGCTTCCAGCTTCAACTCGTCCAGTTCCAGAAACTCCTGAATGATGGGCTCGGTCGACTTCTCCATATCCTTATACGGCCCGAAGAAAATCGCGCGGGCTTCATACAGGAAGACAACGCGGTCGGCCAGCTTCTTGGCCAGGCGCATGTCGTGCGTAACCACGACCGAAGTCAGGTGCAATTGCAGCTTGAGCCGGGCAATGAGATCGCCAAGCAGATTTCCCATCATCGGATCGACCATCGTAGTCGGCTCGTCGTAGAGCACGCACTCGGGTTGAGCGGCGAGCGCTCGCGCGATGGCCACGGAACGTTTCATCCCGGTCGAAAGATCGGAAGGCAACAGGTCGCGCATCTCCTTGACGCCAACCATTTCGAGCAAGCCATCGACGACCTGAAGAATCTGTTCTTCGGAAAGTTCCCTCTTTTCGCGCAAGGGGAAGGCGACGTTCTCACCAACGCTCAAGGAATCGAAGAGGGCGCCGTTCTGAAACACCATGGTGACTTTCTTGCGGATATCTTCGAGCTGTCGCTCGTTGTAATCGGTGATGTCCTGACAGGCGACAATGACCCGGCCTGAATCCGGCTTGAGGAAGCCCATGATGTTGTGGAGCGCCACCGATTTCCCCACCCCGCTGCGGCCAAGAATGCAGACCATCTCGCCCGGCAACACCTCGAAGCTGACGTCCTGCAGAACGACGCGATCGCCAAATGCCTTGGAGACGTCCTTAAACTCGATGTAGGGAGACAGTGTGTCCGCAGCAGCCATGGCTATCAGCATGGCATGAGATGCCAGTGCGGCTCAAGCGAAACGTATCCAGTGGTAGTAAGCCGGTTTCCGAGTAGTCGGCAAACCGCGAGTGACAAGCCGATTCCGGGGTTGTGAGTACTATGGCGATGTTAAGACAACGACCCGCCTGAGGCTTCCCCGCTTTGGAACACCTCATCCTATCGGAGGCTCAGCGGCCCCAACGTCGTAGTGGAGGATTCTGGATCAGGTTTGGCACCCGGCCACACGTCTGAGGTAACGCGCCGCCACGCAAGGAAGCCGATCACAAACCCATTCGACGCGCTTACACACACGCTTACGCAAAGAGCAATGACCCAGTGGCCGAGAAGGTATTGAAAGCCCGATTCGTGAAGTGAATGGAGCACAAGCCAAACCAAGCCCAAAACAAACATCGGGCCGCCCCATCCGATGATGCCCCGGGCGAGAATGAATCGCCACTTCCCCATGCCACGAAGTCGGCCCTGATCGTGCTGCTGTCCAGCAGGATCATACGACGATGCTCCTGCCGCAGAAGAACGTTCCATTACTGCGTTACGGCCAGCATCGAACGCTTCACGGAACCTGCCCATTGAAAGACTATATTCCTCTCTGATGAAATCAGCGATAGCGCTTACGGCGAGGATGGGTCCGGATTTCACGTCGTCTCACGGGCAAATGGGAAACCGACCACTACCTGTCTAGGATGGGGAATCGAGATCCCGCCCCTCGGCTGCCAAGCGGTCCTGCGGTGTGTTGACGTTAAAGAAACTCCGCTCGGAAAAGCCGGCGGCTGCCAGTTCGTCCTCTTCGATCACCCGCACGGCCACGCCGGAAAACGCCGCATCGACCTTGTACTTCCCTGCCCGCAGCGCCTGTTCGGCGGCGAGCGAGAAATCGCGCCGGTAAATGGCGCAGAGCGGCTGAAATCCTCCGCGAGTGCGAGGCACGGTAATGATGGCGTCATTGTCTTCGTCTTGCGTCGTCGCGAAAAGAAACGCCAGAAGTTCGCTGGAGACGAAGGGCATGTCCACGGCGAGCATCAGGTTGAAATCGGCGCGTGAATGCACGAGCGCGGCATGAATGCCAGCCAGGGGACCGCATCCGGGAAAAATGTCGCCCACAACTGGTTCCCATTCCGACGATCTGTATTGCGCAAACTTCGCGGGATCTCCGACGATCGTGACCCGACCGCAGACCGTGCTCATCACGGCGAGCGCGCGATCAAGCAGTGTTTGGCCGCGAAAGTCCAAAAAGGCTTTGTCGATATTCGCGCCCATGCGGGAACTCTTGCCTCCCGCGAGAACGAAGCCCATGCGCGATGATTCGGCCCGTGCCATATGGAAAAGCATAAGGCCTACGCCGCAATACACAAAAGTAACCTGTTCAGAACCGCCAACCCGTCGCAAGATGGATCTGTCCGATTCGTACGGGTAACTCATCGTCATGCCGCAAAGACTTATGGATGTTCTCATGCTGGGACGCTGTTCACACGAGTTCTCCTGGCCGCGCCGCGCGCCGAATGGCGAGTACTACCAGGTCTGCATGGTGTGCGCCTCCGCTTACCAGTACGACTGGAAGACGATGCGCCGCGGCAATCGGGTCGACGAGCCGATGGCCGATACCACGTCCGCCCGCCGCCGCTCCACCAAAAAGCAACCGACCTGGATGCCTCGCGCACGGCGCTTGCGGTCGAAGCTTCCGGTTCGATACCGCGGAAAAAATCTCCACACATGGTACGAGGGAGTGATCCAGAACATCAGCCAGTCGGGCGTACTGTTTCACGGCCCGCAGCACTTGCCCGCGAATGCGCTGGTGGAGCTGATTTTCGAAATGCCCGAAGAAATCTCCGGACAAAAGAACAGCAGTGTACTTTGCCAGGGCAGGCTCGTTCGTGCCAAGGCCGCAGCCGGCGATGATGCCGAGGGTGCTTTCGGCTTAGTGGCCTCCATCCTCGACTACAAGTTTCTCAAGGACTGACCCCGCCTCGATTGAATAAGCTGCGCCACGCTAGCCGTGCCGGCTTCCCGTTTCCAATTTTCCCTGTCAACCGTCACCGCCTGCATCTAAGCCAACTTGCGTTCGGCGGTTGCCGCGCGCCCCCGCCTGCTGCTAGAGTTTGTCGGGACATCGAGATCTTGCTCATGGTCTGACACCGCGAGCTGGGCCCGGCGATGTTGGGGAAAATGTCTGGAATCGGAGCCAATCTGAAAAGTTGGGTCGCGCAGAATCGCTATTCATCGCTCGCGCAATACGTAGGAGCCGCGCTCGCGGTGTGGGTCGCGCTCAGCCTCTGGACTTTTTCCCCCGTGCTCCACCGCCATCTCTTTGTGCTTCTGCTGGCGGCCGTTCTTTTCACCGCCCGTTTTCTCGGCTTCGGTCCCGCGGTTTTCTGCTCGCTCGTCTCCACCGCTTGCCTGGATTTCTTCGCCGTTCCACCCTACTTCCGCTTCGGCATCCACACCGGCGCCGACGCGGAGCGCCTGACGGTTTTCCTCGCCATTTCCGTGTTTGCCGGAAGCATGGCCCGCCAGAAAACATTGGCGGAATCGCGCGCCGAGCGCACCACCCGCGAGATGGCGGCCATCGTGGAATACTCCGCCGACGCAATTTACAGCACCAGTCCGGACGGCACCATCACCAGTTGGAATCGCGCCGCCGAGCAGCTCTATGGCTACACGCCCGAGGAGGCAGTCGGATTGTCAGTAGCGCGACTGGCCCCGCCGGAACGCCAGGCCGAGGTGGACCGCAACCTCAAGATACTCAAACACGGCGGACGCGTGGCTTCCTATCGCACCGAGCGCATGCGCAAGGACGGCACCCGCTGGCCGGCGCTGCTGTCGGTGTCGGCGCTGCGAAACGCGCGCGGCGAAATCGTGGGAACCTCGGCCATCGCGCGCGATATTTCCGCCGAGAAACAAACCGAAGAAGCCATGCGCCGCAGCGAAAAGCTCGCCACTGCCGGACGCCTCGCCGCTTCCATCGCGCATGAGATCAATAATCCGCTGGAGGCCGTCCTCAACCTGCTTTACCTGGCGCGCCACGACTCCCGCCATGCGGCGGACTATCTCACTCAGGCGGAGCAAGAAGTGGGCCGCGTAGCCCGCTTAGCGCAGCAGGCTTTGGGATTCGTTCGCGATGCCAGTGCTCCGAGTTCAATGGATCCGGCCGCCATCATGGACGAGATTCTGCAGTTATATTCCCGCAAACTGGATAGCCGGCGAATCCGCGTGACCCGCCGTTACCGCGGCAGCTGCCAGGTCAGTGGCTATTCGGGCGAGCTGCGTCAGTTACTGGCCAATCTTCTGGTGAACGCGTTGGACGCCATGCCGGACGGAGGTTCCCTGCAAGTCCGCGTGGCCACGGGCCGCGACTGGTCGAGCGGCAGGGAGGGAGTTCGCATCATCGTGGCCGACAACGGCAGCGGTATCCCTCGCGATCATCTGCGGCAAATCTTCGAGCCTTTTTACACCACCAAGAAGGACACCGGAACCGGGCTGGGATTGTGGGTCTCGCGCGGCATTGTCCAGAAGCACGGCGGATCCATTCGGGTGCGAAGCCGTGCCGGTGGGCGCTCCACCGGCACGGTGTTTTCCATCTTCCTGCCCCAGCAGCACGAAATTAGCCGGGTGGCGTGAGCAGTCGTTTCTTCTTTCCTCCCAATAACTTGCGGGCGTCGGTGGTACAGTGACCTTCGTACTTAGAAGGCCCCGCCGCAACGCCTTATAATCATGAGAAATCCAAGCAGACTGGGCATTTAGCCGACGTGGAGCTTTTTCTCAAAGTTGCGATCTTCGTTTATGGGCTGTGTTTTGGCAGCTTCCTGAACGTGTGTATCTACCGGTTGCCGCGTGGCAAATCCGTCGTAACGCCGCGCTCCGCCTGCCCGCACTGCGGAGATCCGATCCCGCTCTACCACAACCTGCCTGTACTAAGCTGGTTGATTCTTCGCGGAAAATGCCGCGCCTGCAAGCAGCCCATATCGCCACGTTACCTGGCGATCGAACTTCTCACCGGCTTGCTCTTTCTCGGCTGCTACATGCATTTTGGTTTGACGCTGGCGACCTTGAAGTGCATCGTCCTCGGCTACCTGCTGCTGGGATTGATCTTCACCGATGCCGAAACTAAGCTCCTTCCCGACGCCATGACTCTGCCCGGACTGGCTCTGGGAATTCTGTTCAGTTTGGTCGTACCGGTGAATGATCTGGCATCGCGAATCATACCGGGCATGGTATCGCCGGCGATGCGGAGCGAGATTTCCTGGCGGCTGTGGTCCCTGTCAGACTCGTTGCTGGGAGCCGCGGTCGGCGCTTCGTTTCTCTACGGCGCGGCCGCCATCTACTTGCGAGCGCGTGGCGTCGAAGGCATGGGATTCGGCGACGTCAAGCTGATGGCCATGATCGGCGCGTTCCTCGGAACCAAGCTCACCGTCTTAACCATTTTTGCCGCGTCCCTGACCGGCTCGCTCTTTGGGCTGTGGACGGTGCTCGCGGTCTGGATCAAACGCCTGCGCCGCATCGAGGCGCGCGCCACTGCTTCGCCCACTTCCTCGAACATTTCCTTACACGAGGCCCGGCGGCGCGCCTGGCACTCGGCACGTCTCGCGCTCCGCTATTACGAAATGCCGTTTGGCGTCTTTCTAGGCGGCATGGCCCTTTTGTCCTTCGTGTTTGGAAACCGCCTCCTGCACTGGTACTGGAGGGCGCTGTGAGGCTGCTGACAAATCCGATGATGTTGCGCATGGGCCTGCTTCTCTTCGCTGCCCTCGCATCGTTCGGGTTGGGCCTGTTCGCCATTCGGCGGCTGCGAAAGGATCTCGTATCCGAGCCCGATTCGCTGAATTACTCCCCCCTGGCCGCCGAGGGATTGCCGGTGCACGCCTATCACGCCGTCATTCAGCAACTGAAACAGCAAAAACACGAGCTCTCCACGCTGCAACTCGCCGAGCGCAGGAAAGCCAAGGCGTCCGACACGCTCAGCTCCACCATACTTTCGAACCTTTCCTGCGGCGTCCTGTTTTTCAATCCCAGCGGTCTGGTGCGCCAAGCCAACGCGGCGGCACGGACACTTCTGGGATTCGCCTCGCCCGTGGGACTGCGTGCCGAGGACCTTTTTCGCAACGCGACCCTGCGCCCAGAAGCCAATGGCTCCGGCTCGGAGGCGAGCGTCGAGCAGGCTCTTGCTCCCGCCCTCACGGGGAAGGCCGCGGTTCGAGAGCTGGTGGTGAATTACTTCACGCGCGATGGAGCCAGTCACGTTCTCGAAGTGACGGCCTCACCGGTGATGGCGGACGACGCGACTCTCATGGGCACGACCCTTGTCCTTACCGACAAAACCGATATTGAGCGCATCCGGCACGATCAAAAAATGCACCAGGAAGTCTCTTCGGAACTCGCGCTGGGGTTGCGCGATTCCCTGGCTTCGATCGCCGGATGCGCGCAGCAACTGGCGTGCAGCCGGGACCCGGAATTGGCGCATCAGTTGGCCGACAGCATCGCCCACGAAGCCGCGCAATTGGATCGGACGATTGGCAGCTTCCTGGGAGGCGCGAGGGCCGCCACCACAAGCTCTTGAGTTTGTCAGTCTCAGCGTGTTGGGTGCTGGGCACTGAGTACTGGGTACTATCAATGCGAAAGGATGATCACATGAAGGGCATGAAACACATCGCCATTGGCACTCTGCTGCTGTTAGCGGTTAGCGGCGTCAGCGCCCAGTCACTCGGGGATTACGCGCGGGCGGTTCGCAAGAACAAGCCCGAACCGAGCGCGGCCACCCGCCACTACGACAACGACAATCTGCCCGCCGACGGCACTCTGAGCGTGGTCGGACCACCGCCCGCCAGCACTGCCAGCGCTGCGCCAGCAACTGCGAATGCCACGCCGGCTCCCAAGACCGCCGCCGACGCCGCCGAACACCAGAAGGCGGCGGACGAGTGGAAGAAAAAGATCGACGAGCAGAAGGAAAAAATCGATTCCCTGAGCCACGAGCTCGATCTCGAGCAGCGCGAGTATCGTCTGCGCGCCGCCGCCTTTTATGGCGATGCCGGCACCCGCCTGCGCAATGCCACCCAGTTTGACAAGGACGATGCGCAGTACAAATCCGACGTCGAGGGCAAGCAGAAAGCGATTGATGACGCCAAGCAGCAACTCAGCGAACTGCAGGAGCAGGCGCAAAAGGCCGGCGTTGTGGAGAAGGAAAAGGACAGCGACAACAGCAACAACAGCGACAAAAAATAAATACCTAGAGGATCTCTGATTAAGTTCGTTCTTGGATAGCCTTGGGTAGGGCCCGGCCTTACAGTTTGCGGAAAAACTCGGCGTTGCACTTGATTTTGGGTGGCGCAGCGGTTTACCGCTGCGATAACTGGCGTATTTTCAGTACCGGCTTTAGCCGCTGAGGGCCGACGCTTCAAAGCGGCCCAACCCGCCATCGGACACTTAATCAGACCCTCCGTAGATCTTCTGCGCTGTCCCGGACCGTCAGGATCTCCCCATCCGCTGCCGGATCTGCCGCGCGTGGTGCCGCCCGTGAATCCAGTGGAATTTGCGCCACTCGTTGGCCGTCAGAGGTCCCAGAACCGGGTGGTCCATGATTTTCGTCCGGACGCCGAACCGGCGCTCGCAGGCATCCAGACCTGACCCCATCTTCTGCAACTCAAGCACGACGCCTTGCTGCGCCTCTAGCGCCGGCATTCCGCGCGGAATCGTACGTTCCGGGGCCTCGCGGCCGCTCGGGAAATACCCGAAATTCACCACCACCAGCGTGGCCATGCGATCCTTCAGCGTGGCGCGCGTAGCCAACGGAGCGTCCTTTTCCAGGCATTTTGATATTCCGCGGTTGGTGTTCTTGTAGGTAAGGAAGAGGTGCTCCAGAATCTGAGCGGCACTCCATTTTCCGGCAGGAGCCTGCGCCAGCAGGCTCGGGCCGGCGTCTCCTAGTGCATCTTCGAGTTCCCGCCGCAAGCGTTCGAGATAGGAATCCATGGCGTAAATTCAGTACAATGATTTGCAAGACAAGGATTCGTTAGGAAATCTCCGATTAAGTTCGTTCTTGGATAGCCTTGGGTAGGGCACGGCTTCAGCCGTGCTACTAGACCTCCCCAATTACGCGGCTTTAGCCGCTGAGGGCCAGCGTTCCAGAGCCGCCCAACTCTCCATCGAACACTTAATCAGACCTTCCTTAGACAATGATTCGCTGCACGATGATTCACGATTAGGCAATCGCGAATCGGCGGACACACGACAAAAAGCCTGGTCAGGAAATCGTTGATGACAAAACTATTCGTTGCGATTCTAACAGCCGGATTGATGGCCGCCTGCTCTTCGGGACCGAGCAAGCCGGCAGCGACAGAGACGCCCCAACCGAAGGCTCCCGAAGCCCTCACCGGTAGCGGCGCATTCTACAAGTGCTACATCTCCGCCCGCCTCTGGGCGCAGGACGCGCAACCGTATCATGTGGAATCGCACGCCACGGCGGACTCCAAGGGCCAGGACGGCAAGGCAGGAGAATGGCGCGTCGGATTCGCCTCCCCGTCGCTGCACTCGACCAGGTTCTATACCTGGGCCAACGATGATATTTCTCACACCGCCGACGATACCTACAACCCGACGAATTCCAGCACTCAGGTTTTCAACGTCCAGTTTCTAAAAGTCGATACCGATAAGGCTTTCGCCGTCGCCCAGCAGCACGGCGGAGACAAACTGCTGGAGAAGGAACCCAGCACGTCTGTCTTTTATGTGTTGGACTGGAACCGGCAGACCAGCCAACTCACGTGGCATGTGATCTATGGAGCCGACCCCGACAACGCCGAACTGCGAGTGGCCGTCAACGCATCCACCGGGGACTTTTCGCGAGTGGAGAAGTAGGTCGCTCGGGCTGCGAGCGAACAGGAACCGATTGCTCGAAGCTCGCGGCTCGTAGCGCGAAGCGGCTTACTGCGCCTTCGCAAGCCGGTCCAACGAAGCGTGCGCATCTTTAGCGAGCGGTCCCTCGGGCAGAATCTTCAAGTACTGCTCGTAGAATTTTTTCGCTTCCGCTTTATCTCCAAGCTTTTCCTGGCACACCGCAAGACGGAAGCTGGCCACGGCATCGCCATCCTTGTAGTAGAGAGCTTCCTTGTAGCGCTCCAGGGCGGCGTGATAATTCTTGCGCTTGAAGTAAAAATCGCCGACCTCAATATCTTTCCGCGCCTTCATCGGGTTCCAGGGATGGAACTCCTGGACTCCCGAGTTGTCCGGGGCGTCCGAGGCCTCGGGGAGATCGAGACCCTCAATGGCATCCTTGCTGCCGGGATGGTTCTTGGCGTCGTCCTTGGGCGGGCTGATATCGATTCTCGTATCGCGACTGGAGCTCTCCGCCGCCTCGCGATTGCGGTCGGCCGCCTTGTCCGCATCCGTTTTGTCTGAGGCAGTCTTGTCCGGCGAATCCTGCGCCAGCAAAACCGCCGTCAGCAGCACCAAAAACACAATCAGGAATCGAATGCGCACCGCATTATTGTATCGCTTTAGCGCGAGGTCGGAACAGCCCGATGAGCGGCAACGTCAGAGCAGGCCCATACCTGCAATCTTCCGATCGTCCTCCATATTTCATTTGCGAAAGTGAGCACGCTTGAACAGTCAAACCATGGCTGCTGGTTCCAGCATTACCCTACCTTTTTCAGGGACTTGGAAATTGAAAATAGGAATTCTGGCAAAATTGGAAATTAAGCATGAACAGGAATCGTATACAGCGTCTTTTCACTGCCATGGTTGTCATTTTCGGGCTGTTCGCGCTTGGGAATGCCGCGGCTGCAGCCCCCACTGCAAAGCGCCATAACCACCATGACGGGAAACAACTGCTCGGCGACAACCTCAAACACGACGGTCACCATGACATCGACCACAAAGGAAAATACACCACCTCGGTGGAAGTAAAAAACGGGAAGATCGCTGCCCTGCACGTCAAGCATTCCGAAAAGGGAAACATTCCCGTCAAGAAGTACAAGACGCACAAGAAACTGGCGCAAGCCGCGCGTGGCCACATCGTGTACGCCTCTTTCGGGTTAGCGCAGATGGAAGATATGGGCACGGTGTACATAGGGTATGCCTACATCGACGATGACGGGAACGAAGAAATCTACTGGTTCCCGTACGACGAGATCCTTGACGGGGATACGGGCGCGGTCGAGTACATAGCAGAGAGTTAACGGCCGGTCCGTCGCGGTCAAAGGCCGATGAGCGGAACCCGAGACCAAAGACCAGAAAAAACCAGGCCGCCCACAACGGGACGGCCTGGTTTGGCAAAGTCCTCCGGGGAGGAGGATAAACTTGTACTTACAGCGACGGCGGATTCGCACTCGCCGTCGGAGTCTGATTCGTGGGCGCCGGCGCCGGCGTCGTGGTTCCGGCGCCAGTATTGGTCATCAGGCGTATATCCACGCGGCGGTTCTTGGCGCGCCCATCGCGAGTGGCATTGCTCTCGACCGGCTTATCCTTGCCCAGCCCGATCAGATAAATCTTGTAGGCCGGGACGCTCTTCTCCGCCGCCAGGTACTGAATCACAGCATTGGCGCGCCGTTGGCTCAGATCGTAGTTGTACTCCGCGCTGCCTACCGAGTCCGTCGCACCCTCGACCGTGATGATGTATCCCTTGGTAGTGGCGACGCTGGCGGCTAGTTGATCGATAGCTTCCTTGGCTTCCTTCGTCAGATTGTCCCGGTTGAAGCCGAAATGCACCGCCGTCTCCACCACTGGACGATAGTTATCGAGGTTGATGACCGCGTTGGTCAGGATATCCACACGCTGGGACGCGCCGTTCGCCGACAATTGCGCCTTATCGGCCTCGCTACCCGCCGCCAGCGCCTTCTGGTCGGCCGCCGCTGCCGCCGCCTGCACGTTCTGAATTCCGGCTTGGGCCCGCTGATCGACGTCCTTGATGTCTTTCGAATTCTTCGCGGTCAGGTCGTCGAGCTCATTGGTCTTATTGATCAACGGCGTGGTCTGTTCACGCACGTAATTCTTGCTTGTGCATCCGACGGTTGCGATCAGTGTCGCCGCCAGCACTAGGGTCATTTTCCATTTCAAGTCGAACGAGGTGCGATTCATAAGCGTGAGGGGCTCCTTGCCCAAATATTGCTCTGTCCTTAAGAGTGGTTTCAGATCCCGGTAAAGTCTGCGAACTGAACCCGCTCTGTATCAATGCACGGGGGATGCCATATCGCGTTCGCAAACAAAACAATTAAATCGTTTTATATCAATGCCTTGAAGGGTGGTTGTGGGAAACGCACGTTCCCAGCACCTAGGCAATCGCGATACCAACCGTAGAAATTTTATACGGTTGGCGATCCGCCTCCGGATTATAGGCGGTGGCAACCGACTGCGCTAACGACTACTTAGGTACCTGGGCAAGCCGCCCGCAAAGCGCTCTGCCAGCCTCAACGCGCGATCTTGTCCCAGGCTTTCTCAAACTGCGAAAACAACGGCATCTCGCTCTTCTGCAATCCTCCGCGCCCCATCACGCGCCACAGATAGTTCTGCGATGGCCCGCTGTGCGCGGCATAGACAGCCAGCACGTCCTCTGACGGACGAGACTCGACCGCCAGCACAACATCGGCATCCTGTTGCCGGTAAACCAGACTGAGTTTGCCCCACTTCTGGATCGCATCCTCGACGCGCCCAATAGCAGCGCGGTCCTCGGGCAACAGCCGCGGATCAAATTGATCGCCATCGTAGGCGGTCACATACACGAAGCGAGCGTTGGCCAGAATGCCTGGCATAGGCGCTGCGTTCGACGCGGCGTGGGCACTGCTCAACCAAGCCAAACTCAGCAACAGCATGACAAAAATATTCTTTTTCATAAGAGGCGATCCCATTGACGATTCCTGCAGAGGATGACCCCCGCTAACAGGCTAGAATTGTTTTGATTAAGTCCCTGGGGCTCCGTGCACCCTGTGTACCCCGTGGTTTAGGCCTTTTGCTGACACTCAATCAAAGCTTCCCAGGGATTTTCCGCAACCTACTAAACCTACTAAGACGGATGCCAACGGGAGCGCCGGAGTTGTCAGGTCTGGTGTAATCCGGCCGTAACCAATGCTCACATTACCGGCGGAACGCCGATTCCCATGGCCGCAAGAACGCGAATCAGCTCGCGCCGAACCACGGCCGCCGTTGCCAGCAGAAACTTTCTCCGCCCTTCATCCGCTTCGCTCAGGATGGGATAGCGGTGATAGAAGGTATTGAAGAGCTGTGCCAGTTGGAAGGCATGTTTGGCCAGATAAGCAGGTTCAGTGGTAGCAATGCACTGACGAACGATATAAGAAGTCTTAGCGGCCGAGAGCCAGAGCTCCCAGATCTCGTCACCGGATTCGCCCCTGAGAAAGCGAGAGAAATCCCCAGTAGAGACGAGGCTTGCCTCGTCTCCGCGAGCGTCGCCATGGCCCGAGGCCATAGAAACGCGGCCAGCCGAGTCCCGGCAGAACCTCTCCGGATCCAATCCGCCTTTGCGGAAGATGTTAGTAGCGCGCACCGCCGCGTACTGCACGTACGGTCCGGTCTCGCCTTCAAAGCTGAGCGCGTCGTTGAAGTCGAACGCAATCACCGAAGGCTTGGTGAACTTCAGCATGAAGAAACGCAGCGCCCCGATGGCAATCTGCGTAGCAATGCTGGCGCGCTCCGCTGCGCTCAACGCGGGATGGCGCCCATCCACTTCTTTACCCGCTGAGGCAATGAGCGCATCCAGCAGATCGTCCGCCTTCACGCCGAAACCCTTGCGGCCGGAGACCTCGATCCACGGCCGGGCCTTATCTTCTTCGCTGAGTGTGTAGCCAAGTTCGGCCGCGCAGCGCGGAGTGAGCGCCACCATCTCATAGGAGAAATGCGTGTAGCGATCGGCCGCTTCGTCGTGGCCGAGCCCGCGTAAAGCTTCGATCACCGTGTTCTGCGCCTCGGACTGCCGTGCATCGATGACGTTGTAAATCTCACGCCACGTCGCCGAAGTGGGGATGATCCTTCTCGCCGTCGGTGGTTGAGATCCAGCAATCGTGGCCATTCGGATATCGATAGAACTTCCGATAGCCGAAGTCGCGCCCCAGCAAGCCAAACTTCCACATGTGATAAGCGATGTCTTTGCCGACGTAGCCGACCGTACCATTGGAGCGGACAATCACTTTCTGGTCTTCCTCTTTGATCTCGTGCTGTTCTCTCCGCGCCCTCAGCGTTCCTCTGCGGTTTCAGCTTTTGCGACGTTCCCGCGCGCCGCATCATCCAGCAACCTTTATTCTTGCCCTCAGCCTCGTAAGTGAGCACGCCAGCTTCCTTGAGCTTGGTAAAAGCGGCATCCCAAAAATGAAGGTGAAGTATTTCGCTCTCGCGCGGCAGGAAGTCGTACTCAATGTCGAGCCGGTCCATGGTTTCGAGATGGCGCTTAAGCACGGCCACCGAAATCAAGTCCGCAATCGCCGCCGTCTCATTGTTCCCTTCCTCAATCGAGCGCAGCGTCGCAGCGCGCGCCAGCAGGTTTGACTTGTCCTCTTCGTACCATTGCGAAACGCGGGCATAGAGATCCCAGCATACGTAATCGAACCGCGGCGCGGCAGCGAGCGCTTCGATCTGAGCGCGGGACTTCTGCTCGATGTGCATAAATCCCACTACCACGTCGGCGACCTGCACTCCGGTGTTGTCGATGTAGTTCTGCACGTCCACTTCCCTGCCCGCAAACCGCAGCAGGCGGACGAAAGTATCGCCAAGAATGGCATTGCGCAGGTGCCCAATATGCGCCGCCTTGTTGGGATTGATGCTGGAATGCTCAACCAGAACTTTGCCGGCGGGAACATCCGCAACAGGAGATTCGTCGGCCACGAGCGCCGCCGCCAACTCGGCGCGGTTTACGCGGACGTTGATGTATCCGCCGCCAGCGACCTCGAATTTCTCAAAACCCGGAATGGCTCCGACTCCGGCGACGATGTCTTCGGCAATCTTGCGCGGAGCCTTGCGAAGTTTCTTCGCCAGTTCGAAAGCGAGAGGCAGCGCGTACTCGCCAAATTCGATTTTCGGCGGCTGCTCAACCACCATGTTGGCGATTTCCAAGCCGTAAGCACGGCGCAGAAACTCGCGCAGATGCTCAACCAACCGGCGTTCCAGGTGTCGATACAAGGATGTCCCTCTAACCTATTGAGAAACAGTGATTCTAACAAACTCGCGCAGCGCGGCGGGTTTGACGGAGGTGGCGAGGTTCCCTATGATGAAAGATCGGTCGTTGGTCGTTGGTCGTTGGTCGTTAGTCGTCGGTCGTTAGCGAGCCAAGCCAGTTAGCCTCCAAAGTTCGCAAAATCTGGTTTTGCCAACGACGAACGACTAACGACCAACGACGGTTCTTCCATGCGCATAGCCTACCTCGACTGTTTTTCCGGCATCAGCGGCGACATGTTTCTGGGCGCTCTGGCAGATGCCGGAGTGTCTCCAAAGCTTCTCGAAGACACGGTAGCGGCACTCGATATTGGTGCGCGATTGGAGATTAAGCGGGTCGTGCGCGGCGGAATTTCGGCAACCAAAGTGGACGTGTACTCCAATGGCGAAAAAGATCTCCCGCGGGAAGTTTTCCAGGCGCAGCGCGAACACAATCACGCTCACGGACACTCACACGACAGCGGTCTTGCGCATTCGCATGAACATGACCACGAGCACGCTCGTGGCCTGAACGAGATTCGCCAGATTATTCAGAAAGCGGCCATCAACAGCAACGCCAAGAGAACTGCGATCAAAATCTTCGAAGCGCTCGGCCAAGCCGAAGCCGAGATTCACAACATGCCCATCGAGCAAGTTCACTTTCACGAAGTCGGCGCCGTCGATGCCATGGTCGATATTGTCTGTGCCGCCGTGGGAGCGGAATCTCTGGCGGTAGAAGAATGGGTATGCTCACCGCTGAACGTTGGCGGTGGAACCGTCAAGTGCGCCCACGGAACTCTCCCCGTACCCGCGCCAGCCACGCTGAAGTTGCTGCAAGACGCGCCGGTCTACTCATCGGGACCGCAGCTTGAACTGGTGACGCCGACAGGCGCGGCCATAGTGAAGACGCTGAGCAGCCGCTTTGCATCGTTTCCGGCGATGAAGATCGAGAAGGCAGGATACGGCGCGGGCACGCGAGATTTCCCCGAACACCCGAACTTATTGCGCCTGACGATTGGAGATGCTCTGCCGGCGGATGCGACTAAATCGCCGAGCATATCGGCAAGCGCATCGCCAAGCGCATCGAATGAGAGGATCACGGTCCTCGAAGCGAATCTCGATGACCTGAGTCCGCAAGTGCTGGCCTACGCCATGGAGCGATTGCTAGCCGAAGGAGCTCTGGATGTATTCAGCGTCCCAGTGCAAATGAAGAAGAGCCGCCCCGGCGCGCTCCTAACCGTGCTGGCGAAAATGGAAGACGCGAATCGCCTGACAAAGTTGATCTTCGCCGAGACCACAACTCTGGGCGTGCGCCGCCGCGAAGAACAGCGGCAGACGCTCTCAAGACGGTGGGAAAATGTCGACACAATGTGGGGTCCCGTGCGAATCAAGATTGCCAGTATGAACGGCAGCATTTCGGGCAGTGTCACGAACTACGCGCCGGAATACGAAGACTGCCGGGCGCTGGCGGAAGCACATCACGTACCGCTGAAGCAAGTGATGGAAGAGGCGGTGAGAGCCTACGCCGGTGGCAAGAAAGACGGATGATTCAGGTTTCAAATTCACAATCGTCATCAGGAGGATCCATGCCAGAGCTCAATTCGTTGCGCGACCTTTTGGAGCGCGTGCCGGGCCGCCTGCAAAGGCTTTCCGAGGACACAGTCGCAACCAAGCCAACATCGTCAAATTGGTCTCCGAAGGAAGAACTTGGGCATCTGCTCGATTCAGCCGCCAACAATCATCAGCGGATCGTTCGCGCGCAGTTGGAAGATAATCCGGCCATGCCCGGCTACCAGCAGAATCGCTGGGTAGCTATACACGCCTACCAACGCCGCGACTGGGCAGAACTGATCGAATTGTGGCAGGCGCTCAACCGGCAGTTGCTGGCCGCTGCCGAAGCGGTGCCCGACTCTGAGTGGTCAAGGATGCTGACCGTAGCCGGGTCTGAACCGCTGACCCTTCAGTTCGTATTCGACGACTACGTCGTGCACATGTTGCACCACTTGCGGCACATCGGAATCGAAGTCGACGACATCACATCGAATGCAACCGACGCAGCTTAACCCCGCAGATCCAGTTTAGTTTTCTCTCGCGAGTCTGCGGAAAGAGTCGGCGCTAAACTTGATTTTGGGTGGCGCAGCGGTTAACCGCTGCGATAACGGGCTTGTTGTTAGAGCCGGCTTTAGCCGCTGAGGTAAAATTCGACTCCAAGGCACAGGAATGGCCAAAAAGTTTTACATCACGACCCCGATCTACTACGTCAACGCGCATCCCCACATTGGACACGCTTACACCACCATCGCCTGCGACACCGTCGCTCGCCGCCATCGCATGTTGCGCGACGACACCTGGTTCCTGACCGGCACCGACGAGCACGGTCAAAAAATCGAGCGCGCCGCCCAGGCCGCGGGCAAAACGCCGCAGCTGTTCACCGACGAAATCTCCGCCGAATTCCGCGCCCTCTGGGATCGCATGGGCCTCACCTACGACGACTTCGTCCGCACCACCTCCGATCGGCACAAGCGGGGAGTGCAGGCATTGTGGCGCAAGATTCGCGATAACGGATACATCTACAAGGGCACCTACACCGGCCAATACTGCGTTTCCGATGAGCTTTACGTCGACGCCGTCGGCCCCGGCGCTCTCTGCCCCGATTGTGGCCGCCCGACCGAGACCGTCCACGAAGAAAACTACTACTTCAAGCTCTCGGCATTCCAGGACCAGTTGATCCGCCTCTACACCGAGCAGCCCGATTTCGTCCGCCCCGAAACGCGGCGCAATGAAGTGCTTTG
>CAVRNL010000108.1:0-10801 GCA_963722485.1 uncultured Acidobacteriaceae bacterium | reverse complement strand
GCGCGCTCTTGACCCCAGCACCAATAAGCCATACCCTCCAGTGGCGCTCAACAAGCTCGCCACAGGTACCGGGTTCCCGCCTTATAGCTCCACAGAGTGCCTCGCGGCACCGCAGACCTTCTCCTTGCAGGGCGCGACCGCTCTTCCGACCGCCGTCTACACCGGCACCATATATGCTCCATCGATCACCAACCTCAGCTGCGACTATTTGCCCTCGCAGCTACAGAGCGCCCTGGGCCTTACCGATGTTTACGCTGCAGGATTGACCGGCAAGGGCCAAACCATCGTTCTGGTCGAAGCCTTTGGCTATCCCACCGTCGAGAAGGATGCCAACGCATTCTTCAAGATGGCGGGTCTGCCCCGGCTCAACGCGTCCAACTTCAGCATTGTTTATCCCGAGGGCAAGCCTGCCGATCCTAACGCAGGAGTGCTCGACGGCTGGTATACCGAGATCGCTCTCGACGTGCAGTGGGCGCACACCGTCGCTCCTGGGGCCAAGATCGTTGAGGTGTTCGCCAGCGGCCAGGACAGCGAAGACATGCAGGACGCCATTGCTTACGTGGCAAATAACAATCTCGGCAACCAACTTTCCAATAGCTACGAAGAGGATGTCGACGTAATCGCCGGCAGCCTCGAACAGACTTCCTGGGACGAAACTCTAGAGGTCGCAAGCGCCAAAGGCATTTCGGTCAATTTCTCCACGGGCGATAGTGGCGACGAAGGGCTGGGAACTCCGGTGGGCGCGCCTGGCGTGCCTTCGGTCTCTCCCCATGCGACAGCGGTCGGCGGTACTTCCATCCTGAACGACATCAACAACCCGGGTTCCACAATCACCACCGCCTGGGGCGACCAATTCGTCGTCTTGGAGGACTTCCTGATCGTCCTTAGTAATCCCCCCACCGCTGCTTTGACCGTCTGGGATCCCCCGCTATATGCCGGCTTTTTTGGTGGAGGAGGCGGGGGCGAGAGCATCTTCTGGCCCAAGCCATCCTGGCAGGCGTCGCTGCCCGGCAAAGGGCGGCAAACGCCGGATGTCTCGGCGCTGGCTGACCCTTTCAGCGGCGTTCCCATCATCTTCACCTATGGCAAGACGCAGTACATCGAGTTCGGCGTTGGCGGCACCAGTCTGGCCAGCCCGATCTTCACCGGTTTCTGGGCCCTCGCCAATGAGAAGGCTGGCTGGTCCCTCGGTCAGGCAGCGCCGGCGATTGCGGCTCTGCCCTACGGTGGCGTTCAGGACGTGCTCCCCAGCAACGACCAAACACCGAACAATGTGACGGGGGCGATCACGGACGAGAATGGCGTCACTGACTACACGGCGTCCGAGATCTTTACCGGAGCGCTCTACGGCAACAAGGGCTTCACCAGCGCAATGTATAGCATTCCGGGCACGGCGGCGGTGTACGGGTTCGGGCTGGACTCTTCATTCACGGTCCGGAAGGGCTGGGACAACGCTACCGGGTGGGGCACTCCTTACGGCCTCGCCTTCATCGACGCGGTAGTCGCGGGTGCACAGTAGGCATTCGGCGCAGGCAACGCACTTTCACGAGCCGGAGAGAATTTTCTTCGGCTCGTTTTTCTTAACGGTGCAAGACTCGAAAACGGCGGGGTGAATCCACTCGAAAGGAGAAAACAATCGTGCAGTTGGGCGCTGGGTTGAGTAAACTCGCAGCCGCCGTCGCGAACTGCTGATCAAGTGTCAGCAGAAAGCATGAACCACAGGGTACACGGGGATGCACAGAGGACCCCAGGGACTTAATCAGAACTTCCCCTAGGCCGCAAAACCGCGCCAGTCGGCGATTTCCTTCAGACCTTCTCCGCGTACATGCTCGAAGAGTCTGACTTTGTGGCGGGTGTGTTCGAATTCGTGGATGTCAGCCCAGACTTCCGCCTGCAACGACGTCTCGTGAGCCGCAGTCTCGCCGCAACTGGCACAACGGGTATGAAAGGTGACGCCAGCCTTGGGAGAAGCCGGCACATCCTGCAGTTCGAGAAAAACGCAGCGCACTTCTTCGATCTCTTCGTCCGGGCCCAGTATGTGCTCGTAGCGGAGCAGGTATCCAAAGCCAAGTTTGCGAGCCTCAACTTCCGCTTCTTCGCGGGTGTGGAACGGCCCGTATTCGGCCCGCAATTGCTCGGTCGAATCGCAGGCCATCCAGAAAATGTCTTTGTAAGCCATGCCTACCTCGGTCTGGGGCTGAATGACGAAGCTCTGATCCGATCAAGCGCGGAGCGAATTAAACCTTGAACGGACCCAGCAGAGCAAACGAGTCCACTAAGTAACCGAGCAATTTGATTACCGGGATTGCGGCGGCCAGTGTGCCTTCCCGGGTGGCTGCTTCGGACCCGAGCTCATGCGTTATTCCTCTGAAAACACGTGACTTGAGCCTGGAGTTCTGAGTAGCGAACGTGGTGCGAAAACTCCGCGTCGTCCGAACCAGTGTGAAATCTGTTGCCGTCCCCGAGCATAGGACAGGAACAATTCCCCGCCGACCGCTGCGAGAACCTTCCGTGGAGGATAGCGATGACAAGCGGACAGAAGTTCCCGGTGAAACGGCGCGGCGGAAGCCGCGCCCCTTCAATGAGCCTTTGATGAAACAAGCTCTCGTTTTAGAGTTGGTTCGCGCAGCTTGCGCCGTGATTATGGGGCGGGCTTGTCTGACGAGCACGTGCGAGTCGCCGGATACAGAACCTCTAGGAAGTCCCTCCAGCCGCCGCAGATGCTTTGGCTTTCGCATCCGCGTAAGCAGCACCTTCCTCGCCCACGCCAACGCTCCACCCCGCCACCGTGGGCAGCAGCCCATTGCCCAGTCGCACATGCCAGTTTGCTCCGCCGTGGCTGGCGACGTAGAGCGCAAGTTCGAGCCGCGTCCACACTCCCAGCTTGTCGAAGGCGGTGCGCAGGTAGTTCTTCACCACCTGCTCGCTGGTTATCAGCACCTTGGCAATATCTTTGTTAGTCAGACCCTGCCAGACCAAGGTCGCGACCTGAATCTCTTTGGCGGTTAGCCGATCACGGGGTTGCATGATTGCACCTGCTCCTTGATGAACATCGCGGTCGCGAGTTTGACCCGCTTCCGGCCTTCTTTGATGCCTGCGCGCAGAAACAGCGTGCGCAGGTGCTGTTTGACGGTTCGCGGGCTGATGTTCAACTGGCTCGCGATTTCTTTGTTGCTGCATCCCTGCACGAGCAGCCGTAACACCTGCTGGTCGCGGGGCGTGATCTTAATATCATTTAGGTTAATCATCGGCTTTTCGTCGGCTCCTTCAGTTCAGTCTTGGGGTCGCGACCCACCTAAAGCAGAAGCAACTTGTTCGCCAATTCTTCGCCATCATGCAATCCCGTTTAAAACCATGAAGTTACACCTCCACCCTCCACTTCCCCCCGCCCTCTCTTAAACCGTTTTCATGAATCCCTTCCACTTTGGCATCCCAAGTCAGGAATCCATCCCAAAATAGCCCCTGCTTTCTTTCGTTTTCACTCTGCCCAGACTTGCACTACAATGTCCCTAGCTTGGACTGTTTTTCTCCCCCGCGATACCATGCCCTCGAACTCGCCCAACCTGACGCTGGATGAGCAGTCCTTTCAGGGCTTGCTGTCCGCGGCCTTCACGATTCAGGAACATAACGACCGTCTGCAACAAGCTCGACAAACTCCGGACGAACCCGAAGCCCATGTCGAACCGGAAGCCAACAGCGAACCGGAAGCGAACCCCGTTTGCCCCCAATGTGGCGCTCCGAAGCCAGCCGACGCACCAAGCTGCCAGAGCTGCGGCCCCGACGAGCTTCGTCCCGGTGAACGCCTGCAGCGCAACTGGGCCTCGATGTGGCTGATGAGCCAGGAGCAGGGCTTGTGGCCGGAGCGTTCCCCCGCGCTTCGCGAAGTTTCATCACGCGAAGGTGCGCAAGAGGATGCCCCACCGCTAGAGGCCAAGCGCCAGCCGCGGGCGCAGACAGCGCACGATTTTGTCGCCTCTAACTGCCTCGCGTTACCGGTTGCAAGAAAGGAAGCTGCAGGGGAAACCATCTCGCAGGAAGAGACTGCGGCCATTCACCTTAGAACGGCTGGCGGATCAATTCCCGGTAAACCAGTCCCCCGCAAATCAGCAGCGGAGAGCAAATGGACCGCGTCAGCGCCCGAAAACGAAATGATCGAACACTTTCCTACGGAAGACTCCGAAGAAGCCTTCGCGCCCGAAAACTCAGGCCTGGCCATCCCGCGCTTCCAGTTATCGGCGACCGGAGATTCCTTCCCGATCGATTCAGCCGTCGATGAAACGGCCGACGGAGTGGCCGACGCAACGTCCGGACCAAACACCGCAGCCCGCGCCGCCACTAGCTCCATGCCTCAGCTCTTTCAGGACTGGCGCGTGCATCTGCGCTTTAATCGCGCCGACCTCTATCTAGGCACAGCCATCTTCGTAGCCGCGCTGGCCCTGCTGTGGCCAGTAGCCAACTCGCCACGACGCGCCGCCCTCGGCCCCTGGGAAAGAGCGCTCGTGACCTTGGGAATCGCCGAGGCGCCGGCTCCCGCCGTCCATCTTCAAGGAGACCCCGGCATCCAGGTATGGGTCGATCCGCACACCGCTCTCTACTACTGTCCCGGCGAAGAGCAATACGGAAAGACCGCCGACGGCCGCATCAGCAACCAGCGCGAAGCGCAAATGGATCGCTTCGAGCCCGCCAGCCGCAGCGCCTGCGAGTAAGAGTTACGGAAAGGAAAATTGATGCTCATACGAACAATGGTCGGACGAACAATGCTCGGACGAACAATGCTCGGACGAACAACGCCCGCACCATCAATGCCCGCACGAACAATCTTCTCCACCGCTATCGCTCTCGTCCTGATCTTGAGTGCGGCCGCTCCTGCTCTTGCCCAGAACAATAAACCGCAGAGCAGCAATCCGCCGCGGCAGAGCAAGGCAGTCGGCGCTGCGCCTGACGTTGCTCGCGGAAAGTATCTGGTCGAAAGCGTGGCTGTGTGCGGACAGTGCCATACTCCGCGCGACAGCAATGGAAATCTCGACCACACGCGCTGGCTGCAAGGCGGTTCCGTTCCTTACCTGCCGGCGAAGCCCGACTCCAACTGGCCGATCAGCGCGCCTCGCATTGGAGGCACTCCTCCGGCCAGCGACGCCGACATGATCAAGCTACTGACCACGGGCATCTGGACCAACGGCAATTCTCTTCGTCTTCCGATGCCGCAATTCCGCATGGACCGCAGCGACGCCGAAGCCGTGGTCGCCTATCTGAAATCAGTAACTCAGAAACAGTAGCAATCATTCCCCGCGTCGTGGACGAGTAAAATCGTACCGTGGCCCCATTCTCCGTTATGCGTAGCGTTTGCCGGCACGATCTCGCCCTGCTGCTTGGCGCTCTGCTGTGCGCGGCAAGTGGCGCGCTGTGGGCAGAATCAGGCGTGCTGGTGGTCCATGTGGAGGACGTACAAGGGCATCCAATTAGCGGCGTGCAGATTGGAACAAAAGGGGACGGCGGAACGGCATTCACCGGGGATGATGGCAAGGCACGGATTCGGCTGGCCAAACAGACAAAAGCAGGGAGTTGGGTCTCTCTCCAGATTCTGAAGTCCCCACCGGGCAAAGACTTCGTGATGAATTCGCCTTGGGACTCCCGAGTTCTTGTTCCTTCGTTCGAAAACGAGTCGGAGAATTTCATCCCGATCACGGTAATGCGACGTGGGGATCGCACAGCATTGGTAAGTGGCAATTTCTTGGGCGCCGCGACTGCGCAGATCGATGAGGCGAATGCTCAGAAGACCGCAGGCAGGCAGGCCCCGCGAGAAGACCCGAAAGCAAGCCTCGCTGCAGTTGCAAGGCGGTACGGTCTAGACCCAGATGAATTGGACAAGGCGATCCGAACCTGGGGAGAGAGCGCGACTGACCCATACCAAGCGGGATTGGCTGCCCTATACCAGAGGAACTACCCCGCAGCTTCGACGCAGTTGAAGGAGTCTCTGCAGAATCGCGAGACAAAGCTCGCAACGGACCAGAAAAATGTGACGGATGCCGCCTTCTTCCTTGGGCAGTCACTCTACGAAGAGGGAAAATACCGAGAGTCAGCCAATGCATACAAACGTTGTCTTCAATTGCGACCAAGTGATGGAATGATCCTGAACAATTTGGCCGTGAGCTTGGAGGCCGCGGGTGACTACGCGGCTGCCGAGCCCCTGTACCAGCGCGCACTGGCGATCCGGGAGAAAACGCTGGGGCCCTGGCATCCCGACGTGGCGCAGAGCCTAAACAACCTCGGGGAACTAATGCGAGACGCGGGCGACGGAGCCCATGCCGAGCCCCTCTTGCGCCGTGCGCTCGCGATCAACGAGCGCGCGTTGGGGCCTGATGACCCAATCGTGGCCAAAGCTCTGGGCAACCTCGGAGTATTGTTGCTAGAAAGGCACGACGTTGACGATGCGGAGCCGATTCTGCGGCGTGCCTTGGCGATCAACGAGAGGGCGCTGCAACCTGGCAATCCATCCTTAGCCATAAGCATGAGCAACCTTGCAGGATTATTACTGGCCAAAGGTGACCTCTCGTCGGCCGAGCCGCTCCTCCGGCGCGCGCTGGCGATCGAGGAGAACGCGCTGGGTCCCGATCACCCCCTTGTGGCTATAACACTGACCGTCTTCGCGGGGCTACTCCATGCCCAGGGAGACCTCGCCAGGGCAAAATCCCTGTTACGGCGGGCGTTGTCCATCGACGAGAAGGCGCTGGGTCCCGATCATCCGACGACTGAGAGGATCAGGCGCTCCTTGCAGGCGCTCATCGACGAAAAATCCAGCGAACCGGCGGAGAAGTGAACCATGTGGGAAAAAGCTCTTGAGATGGCAAGCCACATAACTCACCCTATATCGATAGCAGCGGTCGCGCTTATCGTTGCCGCATACCTATTCAGCCTGGCTATCAAGAAAAAACAGCCACTTGTCACGGGGTCTTTGGTAGCCGTGGTCTTGATCCTTGGGATCGCTCCTTTGGTTTCGTCTACCTACCTGCAGTCGAGGGGGTTGTACATCGTTCGAGTTTTCGTACTCGGGATTGATAAAGAACCTGTTGATGATGCCCGCGTGACCTCATCAAATGGTGGAGAAGCAAAAAAGATTCAGGGTGGATGGGAGTTCGACATTCCACCCCAATCGCGACCGGCAGATGGCAAGCTGAAGTTACTTGCGTCGGAGACGAGCTCTTTTCTCGCCGGTAGCTCCACGCTCGTTTTGGACAAAGATTATTTTCCCGCAGTCGAGATTCAGTTGGAGCACGATACCTCGGCGATGGTTAGGGGAGATGTGATCGACGATCACGGAAGATCGGTCGCCGGAGCACGCGTGTCGATTCCTGGCTATCCAGATGTAGCGGTGACAGACGAAATGGGCAATTTCATCTTGCCCGCCCACGCAGCGGATGGGCAGATTGTACAGCTGCGGGCGCAGAAGGATCAGTTAGTTGCGGCTATGTCCGTTCCGGCCGGCAGGACGGTAGAGTTGGTCGTGAAGCGTCACTGAGTGAAGCCACCGTCGTCATAAGGCGGCTCCGCTTTTTCCCGGAGTTCGTGGAATCCCCCCCTTGCGCAAAAAGACGGGCAAGGATGGGGCATCCGGCCGCGAGAATATCAGGCGATCTTTTCTAATTTTGTGGCCGCCCCTCAGGCGTGATAAGCCTGCTCGTGGCGGCGGGCTTCGTACCACAGGGCCAGCTCGACTCGGTTCCACAATCCCAGTTTGTCGTAGATCAGGCGCAGATAATTTTTCACCACGTGCTCGGTGGTGCCGAGCGAATGGGCGATCTCCCGATTCTTGCAGCCCTCGGCTACGCGTTGAATGATGAGCTGTTCTCGTTCGCTGGGCCCGCGGGGGGTTGCTGTCTCTCTTTCCATAATTGCCTCCTATAAAGTAAAGTCGCGAGCTTAACCCGTTTGATGCCGCCCTTAATTCCGTAACGCAGGAACAGCCGGTTGAAATGCGCTTTGACGGTGCGCTCGGCGATGTTCAGATCGCGAGCGATTTCCGAGTTGTCACATCCCTGGAGAAGCAGATCGATGACTTGCCGGTCCCGGGGCCCCACTTGGTCAAACTTCTCTTCCATAACACTTCACCTCACCGATGCGACGCCTGGCAGCTGCAAGTGGCGCTGAAATCATGCCCCCTCGGCACATCTGGATTCGGGTCTTTAGCGTTCTACCTGCATTCACGCGGCCAAATCGGGTTTCGGTGTTAACTAACTGTAAAAACTCCGCTTCGCGTCTTTTCGCCGCTAAAATCGCGGTTACGACGGTCATGGCATGGAGATTCCGCGCAGCGAAAGTCGACGCCAGTTTTGCTCACAATCTAGGGTGAACCACTTAGTACAATATTCCGACATTCTGCCCTCCAAAGCATGTTTACACGGAAGTACATCCCTCCAACCCGCCCTTCACGTTCCCCTATAATGAGCTGTGGACTTCAAGCTGGTAAGCAACTACAAACCCCAAGGCGACCAGGCACAAGCCATCGAAGCCCTCACCCGCGGCGTCTTCGATCGCGAGCAGCATCAGGTCCTGCTAGGAGTTACCGGATCGGGCAAGACCTACACCGCCGCCAAGGTGATCGAGGCCGCCAACCGGCCGGCCCTGGTCATGGCTCACAACAAGACCCTGGCCGCCCAGCTCTACCACGAGTTCAAGAGCTTCTTCCCCCACAATGCCGTCGAGTACTTCGTCTCCTACTACGACTACTACCAGCCGGAGGCCTATGTGCCGGCGGCGGACCTTTATATTGAGAAGGAATCGACCATCAACGACGAACTCGACAAACTGCGGCTCTCGGCAACGCGGTCGCTGTTCGAGCGCCGGGATTGTTTGATCGTCGCCTCGGTCAGTTGCATCTATGGATTGGGCTCGCCCGAAGCCTACTACGGCATGTTGCTGTTCCTGGAAAAGGGACAGAAGATCAAGCGCGCCGATATCACGCACAAGCTGGTCGAGATTCTTTACGAGCGGACGGAAGGCGATTTTCGGCGCGGGACGTTTCGCGTGCGCGGGGATGTGATCGAGATTTATCCCACTTACGACGACAACGCCTACCGCGTCGAAATGTTTGGCGACGAGATCGAGTCGCTCTCGCAGATCGATCCTCTTTTCGGCACCATCAAGCAGCGTTACATGCGGCTGCCGATTTATCCCAAGACGCACTACGTCATGAAAGAAGAGACTCGCGCCAACGCCGTGGCTTCCATAAAGACGGAACTGGCGTGGTGGGAAGTCGAACTTGAAAAGCAAGGGCGGCTGGTGGAGTCGCAGCGCATCCATCAGCGCGTGATGTATGACCTCGAAATGATCAAGGCCATGGGCTATTGCCATGGTATTGAGAACTACTCGCGCCATTTCACCGGACGTCTTCCCGGCGAGCCACCGCCCACGCTGCTCGACTATTTTCCGCGCGACTTTCTCATGTTCATCGACGAGTCGCACCAGACCGTGCCGCAGCTCCACGGCATGTATCACGGCGACCGCTCGCGCAAGCAGACGCTAGTCGAATACGGATTCCGCATGCCCTCGGCGCTCGATAACCGTCCGCTGACTTTCGAGGAGTTCGAGCATCGGACCAATCAGATCGTCTATGTCTCCGCCACGCCCGGCCCCTATGAACTTACTAAGTCGGCTGGCGTCGTCGTTGAGCAGATCATCCGCCCCACTGGACTGATCGACCCGCCGGTCGAAATACGTCCGGTCAAAGGACAGATCGACGATTTGCTGCACATGATCCGCGACCGCGTCGCCCGCAACGAGCGCGTGCTGGTGACTACGCTCACCAAGCGCATGTCCGAAGACCTGGCCGAGTATTACAGCGAAGTCGGCGTGAAATGCCGTTACATGCACTCCGAAATCGAGACGCTGGAGCGGGTGAAGATCCTGCGCGACCTGCGCAAAGGCGAATTCGATGTATTGATCGGCATCAATCTTCTGCGCGAGGGGCTCGATCTGCCGGAAGTATCGCTGGTGGCGATTCTCGACGCCGACAAAGAAGGCTTCCTGCGCTCCGCCGGTTCGCTGATTCAGACCATAGGACGGTGCGCCCGCAACCTGAACGGCCGCGCGATTCTCTATGCGGACCGCATGACCGACTCCATGAAAAAGGCGCTCGACGAAACCAACCGGCGCCGCGCCATCCAGCAGGCCTATAACGAAGAAAACGGAATCACCCCCGAATCGATCATTCGCCCGCTGGACATGACGCTCGTAGCCATCGTCGGCGCGGACTACACCGACCTGACTGGCCCTGAAGCCGAAGGCATCCCGGAATTCAAATCGCAGGAAGAGTTAGAAGCCTACATTGGAAAGTTAGAGAGCGATATGCGGGAAGCCGCCAAGCGGTTTGAATTTGAAAAGGCCGCTAAGCTGCGGGATACGATCAAGGAGTTGCGGACTAAGGAATTTCTGTTTGCGTGAGACTGTAGAGATGAGAAAGAAAAGGGCCGCCTGAAACTGCGACCCTTTGTATTTCTTGAGCTAAGAGCTAACCGCCAAGAGCCGAACGCTAGTCTCCAGCTACCGGCTCGCCAATTTCCTCAGTCTCTTTCTCTTTCGCGGCGCCGTGGCCGTTGCCATTGCCATTGGCCGGAGCGATTGCCGAGGTAATTGCACCCAGCGGAATGAATCCACCTTCGTTCGACGTTGCCGGCTTCTCTTTCAGGACAACTTCCCGATAAAGCTGCGCCATGCGCGCGTCGTAGGCGGCGTCGTTCTTTACCTTGTTGTTCTCGGCCTTCTTGTCGCGGGCCCGCATCTTTTCTTCACGCGCCAGCAATGCGTC
>CAVRNL010000107.1:0-70190 GCA_963722485.1 uncultured Acidobacteriaceae bacterium | reverse complement strand
GACCTATGGTTACTAGCGACAGGCCTAAGACATCCATCTTGCCGGAGGACGGGGCGGCGAAGAAGTCAGAGATACAGAGGCGGCGGCCTTCTTTCTGGCGCGGGAAAGTGAAGCGGAGGATTTCTTTTGGTGGTGTAGGGGCGGACGCATTCGTCCGCCCACGCTCTGCTGGCTGCTGCCGAGCTTCGCTCGGCCGGGACGGACGAATGCGTCCGTCCCTACAAGTGCTGGGGTCGTAGACTACTACGTCGTTGCCATCGCCTTGGGCGGGAAAATATCCGTACACTACTTTTGGCTCGAACCAGCCGGCCGCTATTACTTCTTCTTCCAACTTCTTCTTGATCGGACGGTATTTCTCTTCCACCAGTCTTGCGTAGTCTTCCTGCGACGCGGTCTTTAGCTGCCACTGGTTCTTGAATAGAGCTGTGTCGTTGATGTAATTGAAAATCTCGCGTAGATCGTAATCCTTCACCACGCGGACGCCCCAGAATGGAGGCTCGGGAATGTCGGGCGCATCGGTCACGACCGCGCTGCGCTCGGAGAATACCGGACCGGTCTCTTCATCGACCGCTGCGGCATTCGCATATTCTTTTACGGTTCGGCCGTCTTGCAGACGCGCCTCGCGCTTGGGTTCTTCGGACGCCAGGTCTTCCATTACGTGCAGGCCGGCGAAGGCGTCTTCTCCGTAGAACACGGCATTCGAATACTCGCGGCGCAGGTCGTCTTCCACATACTTGCGGGTCAGGGCCGCGCCTCCGCAGATCACGGGGTAGGCGAGCTTCTGGCGTTCCAGTTCCTGGATCACATACTTCATCTCGAGCGTCGATTTCACCAGCAGGCCGCTCAGGCCGATGGCATCGGCGCTGTGCTCCTGCGCGGAGCGGATGATCGTGTCGCCCGGTTGCTTGATTCCCAGGTTCACCACTTTGTATCCGTTGTTGGACAAGATGATGTCGACTAAGTTCTTTCCTATGTCGTGGACGTCACCTTTCACCGTAGCTAACACGATGGTGCCTTTTTGTTGCGAGCCGGTTCTCTTTTCCATCTTTGGCTCTAGATAGGCTACGGCGGCTTTCATTACTCCGGCGGAATCCAGCACCGACGGCAACTGCATCTTACGCGCGCCGAATAAGTCGCCTACCGTCTTCATGCCGTCTAGTAACACGGTGTTGATCAGGTCCAGCGGAGTGTATGGGACTAATGCTTCTTCCAGTAACTCTTCCAGACTGCGCTTGGTCTTACCCTCGCCAACCGATTTTTCGCCGTTGATGATGGCGTACTTCAGCTTGTCCTCGATCGAGAGGGTATCGATGTGGGCGGTGGTCTGCGCTTGCGCTTTGCCTTTCAGGCCGGTGAAATGCTGCATGTAAACTTGCAGCGGATCGCCATTGGAGCGGTCCTGGTAAATCAACTTGCGGGCCAGTTCCACTTCTTCGGATGGAATCTTGTAGAGAGGATAGATCTTGGTGTAATTGACGATGGCTACGTCTAGGCCGTTTTCTACCGCTTCGTGCAGAAAGACCGAGTTCAGGACGCGGCGTGGGTAGGCATCGAGGCCGAAGCTGATGTTGCTTACTCCTAGCACCGTCTTTACTTCTGGTAACTCGTCGTGTATGCGCTTCACTGCCTTCAGGGTCTCGATGCCTGCCGAACGGTATTCTTCCTGTCCCGTGGAAATGGGGAGGGTCAGCGTGTCGAAGAGCAGGTCCACCGGGCGGATGCCGTACTTTTGTGTCGCTAGATCGAAGATGCGATGCGCTATCGCAACTTTTCTATCCGCGGTTAGCGCCATGCCTTCTTCATCGATGGTCAGCGCGATTACTCCCGCGCCATAGCGCTTCGCCATCGGCAGCACTTTCGAAGTGCGCTTTTCGCCGTCTTCTAGATTGATCGAGTTGATGATGGCTTTGCCGGGGATGCGCTTGAGCGCCTCTTCGACCACGTCGGCTTCGGTGCTGTCGATCAGGATGGGCGCGGGCACGCGGGTCGCGATTTTTTCGAGGACGGCGGAAATGTAACCCTTCTCGTCCTCGCCCACGATGGCGCAGCACAGGTCGAGCATGTGGGAGCCTTCGTTGGCCAACTTTTTCGCCAGCGTCAGAATGTCGTCGTACTTTTTCGCCTGCACCAGCTTGCGGAAATGATCGACGCGTGTGGTCGTATTCATTTCCTCGGCTACGATTAGGGGCTTGGGCTCCAGATCTAGCGGAACGGAGGTGTAGGCGCTCGACGCCGCGCCTACGGGCTTCACGTCACGCTTCGCCCGCTCACCGCCGGTCACGGCATCGACCACGGCTTTCAGATGTTCGGGAGTGGTGCCGCAGCATCCGCCTACGATTCTTACGCCGTAATCCTCAACGAAGTGTTTGTGATAGTCGGCCAAGTCTTTCGGGGTGAGCTTGTACACCGCGTGTCCGCCGACGTTCTGCGGCAGACCGGCATTGGGCAAAACCGAAATGTACTTTGTCGAGTTCAGCCCCAGGTATCGGACTGACTCGTTCATCTCCGCCGGCCCGGTTGCGCAGTTCAGGCCGATGATGTCGATGTCGTAAGGCTCAAGCGTCGTCAGAGCCGCGCCAATCTCGGTGCCGAGCAGCATGGTTCCGGATTCCTGCAGCGTTACTTGAACTTGCACCGGTAGCCGCTTCCCTGCCTTGCGCATGGCCTCGATCACGGCTACGGTGGCAATCTTTGCCTGCAGCAGATCCTGGCAGGTCTCGATCAGCAGCACATCGACGCCGCCTTCGATCAGCGCTGACGCCTGCTCTTCATAGGACGCCAGCATCGCGTCCCAACCGATGTGTCCTAGCGAAGGCAGCTTGGTCGTCGGGCCCATCGATCCGGCTACGAAGCGCGGTTTATCTTTGGTCGAAAATTGCTGCGCTACTTCCCTTGCGAGTTGCGCCGCCTTCAGGTTGATCTCGCGCACTCTGTCGCGCAGATCGAACTCGCCCAGGACCAGGCTTGTGCCGCCGAAGGTGTTGGTCTCGACGATATCGCAGCCTACGCGGAAAAAATCGGCGTGAATGTCGCGAATGATATCGGGACGGCTTAGCACCAGAACTTCGCTGCAGTTCTCCTTGCCCCAGTAATCGTCCAGGGTAGGATTGCGCTTTTGGATGTTGGTGCCCATGGCGCCGTCGTAAACTACGACGCGGTCCGCTACAGTTTGGAGAAAGTTTGTCATTGGTCGATAGTCGTTGGTCGTTGGTCGTTCGCAACTCGTGTAGAGACGGGGCTTGCCCCGTCTGCCCTGCGCCGTCCGGCAGGAGACGCGGCAAGCCGCGTCTCTACGGGAAATCGGGGGTTCTCTTAGTACATCAAATCGCCGGCCATTCGCAAAAGCGCGAACGACCAACGACTAGCGACCAACGACTGCCTCTCCATACAGCAACGCCGGTCCCTGCGGGACCGGCGTTTGGTGAAGAATCTCGAAGTTCGCTAATCCCCCGTCACGCCTGCATCCGTTTCCGATTGCGCGAATACCTGATTGGCTCCCATGTGCGCTGGAGCCGGCGCCAGCATCTGCTCTTTCCGGTAAATCAGATTGCTGGCATTGAAACTGGCCAGCTCGAATCCATGTCCGTGCGTAATGGCATCGGTCGGACAAGCTTCTACACAATACCCGCAAAATATACATCTATTGTAATCGATGTTGTAGACGCGGGCGTAGCGTTCGGCGCCGGAGACTCGCGCCTCCGCGGTGTTTTCCGCAGCCTCTATGTAGATGCAATTCGCGGGGCAAGCGGCGGCGCAGAGGAAACAAGCTACGCACTTTTCCAAGCCGTTTTCGTCGCGCTGCAGGACGTGCATGCCGCGAAAACGTTCCTGAAACTTCGCGCCTTTCAGGGGGCCATCGCCGTCGGGATAGTTTTCGACGATGGTGGGCTGGAACATTTCCTTCAAGGTGATGGTCATTCCCTGAGCTATGGCTCCGATGTTGTTGATCACGGACATGCTTGGTCATTATAACGGATGTTGGACGGGGAGGCAGCCATCAGCCGTCAGCTCTCAGCTTTCAGTTCTCAGTTGTTTGCTTTTCGCTTTTCAAGAACTGGGTACCAAGGACTGCGGGACTTTCGAGGACATGGAAATCCTCTCTTAATCGTTGAGACTCTATTTGTGCGCTGGGTTGTGCCGGCGCCCGATAGCGTTTCTATCTATGGCCTGCCGTGGTTTGCGTCCTTCTCGTCTTATTTTCTTCGTTAACTGGTTTGCGGCTTTCACTTTTTTTTGCGGCGGAGATTTCAGCGGCGGGTCTTTGGGCGTCGCCTTTGGTCAGGAGTCTGATAGGAAAACAAATCACTCATTTGCTGAAGAGCGCCTCGGGAATCGTCCTTATCTACATCTGCGAGAGCGAGCGGACTGGAACTGGAATCAGCGGGGGCGGACTGTGCCTGGGCGATCGGCGGCGGGACTGCGGCTTCGAGCCTACCGGCAGAAAATGGCGATGCGGGCCTGGCGGGCGGCTGCTAATGCAAATTCAACACTGTCCCGTGCTTCGTTATCCCGACACCCACTCATCGCAAAGAACGCGATGAGTGGGGCACCCGCATTTTCGTTCTCCGCTGCTGGGTCCACGGTGTGGACGGCAGTGGGACCGGCTCCGCTGGCCTCCGATGCTACGGGAGATGGAGGGCAGGATTACAGCTGGGTTTCTGGGCGGGCTACTTCGGTGCTGATCGATCCGGCGGACTCTAGCGGAAACACGGTGCTATTGGGCGGCGCATATGGGGGGCTTTGGAAATCCACGAACGCGGGCAATCAGAGTTCCAGTCCCGCTTCGGTTACCTGGCAGGCTCTGATTGACGATCAGGCTACGCTGGCGGTGGGGGCGATTGCTTTGCAGCCGGGTGACAGCAACGTGATTCTGGTGGGAACCGGGGAGACGAACAGTTCGGGTGATTCTTATTACGGGTTGGGAATCCTGCGATCGGCGGACGGAGGCTCTACTTGGACGCAGATCACGGGGATCGGGCAAACTCCAGACCGGTCTCTTATGGGAATCGGATTCAGCAAGATCGCTTTCGGGGGCACGGCGAATCCGAACCTGGTGGTGGCGGCGACGGCGGGAGACAACGGCTTATGCCTCGGCGAGGAAGCGGCGACAGCGGGAAACAGCGGCCCCTGTCTGGGCCCGCAAGAGGATGGGAATTCACCCACGCGCGGACTTTACTACTCGACGAACGTGGGCGTGACGTGGAACCGCGCAACCCTCACGGACGGCTCAATCGCGGCTTCGGCTACTTCGGTGATTTACAACCCGAGCCAGGGAACGAATGGGACGTTCTACGCTTTCATCCGGCGTCACGGGCTGTATTCCTCGACCGATGGAATAAACTTCGCATTGGCAACACAGCCGACGGCGGGCCTTACGCCTACGAATTGCCCGGTCAGTTCGAACGCGACGACTTGCCCGATTTATCGCGGCGAACTAGCCGTGGTTCCGGGACGCAACGAGATGTATGCGTGGGTGGTCGATGTGCAGTACGACTTCAACGGGATTCCAACGCCGGTTGACGACGGCATCTGGCAGTCGTTGAACGGAGGAGCTAGCTGGACGCAGATTCCCGATAACGGCATCACGAACTGCGGCGACGTCGCGGGCGGCTGCGGGGTGGAACAGGGTTGGTACAATCTGGCGCTGGCGGCGATCCCCGATGGAACGACGGGGACGGATGTTTACGCGGGTGCGGTCAATCTTTATAAGTGCACGCTTGCATCTGGGAGCGCTGCTTGCACGCAAACGAATAACGACTGGATCAATTTAACTCACGTCTATGGATGCAGCCCGCTCGCGGCGCCGGCGCATGTGCACCCGAACCAGCACGGAATTGCGTTTACGGTTGCGGGGACGACAACGCCCGGCTATTTTGCGCATGACGGCGGGATCAGCCGGACGCTCGATGGCTATGCGGGGCTGGAGACGGGGAGTTGCTCGGGGACAAATCAGTTTGACAGCCTGAGCCAGACGCTGGGATCGATGACAGAATTCGTCTCGATCTCGGCGGACCCGACGGACGCGGATATTCTGCTGGGAGGAACGCAGGGCAACGGCTCGCCTAAGACCAGCACCGCGAGCGAGAGCAGTACCTGGCAGAATGCGCTGGGCGGGGATGGCGGATTCACTGCCATCAATCCTGTGAATCCTAGCGAGTGGTTTGCGGCGAATCCTTACGTCACGATTTTGAAGTGCGAGTCGGGAACGGCTTGTAACGACACTTCATTTTCTCAGGTCGTCGACTCCAGCGATCTGGGCGGGGATCAGGGAGCTTTTAACACTCCGTACATTCTCGATCCGCAGAACGCCAGCGAAATGCTGGTGGGCACGTGCCGGGTGTGGCAGATCGGCACCGGTGGAACGGCTCCGCTGCAGCTTAGTAATGATTTCGACACTTTGGGGACGGGCGTGTGCACAGGCGGTGAAACCAACCTGGTGACGGCGCTAGCGGCGGGCGGTGCTGCGCCGAACGGCTACTCCGCGGTGGTATATGCGGTCACGGACGGATATGGGCCGCTGAGCGGGGCTCCGGGAGGGAAAGTTTGGGTTACGACTAACGCTGGCGTCAGCTTGATGACGAATGTGACGGGGAATGTGAATCCGAACGGATACGCGATTTCATCGGTCGCGATGGATTCGTCCGATGCGACCGGCAAGACGGCGTATGTCGGGATCATGGGATTCAGCACTCCGGCGTACCCCACCTCGCATGTGTGGAAAACAACGAACGCGGGCGCGACCTGGACGGACTGGAGCGGAGCGGGAGCGACGGAGTTGCCGGACGCTCCGGTGAACGCGCTGCTGGTGGATTCCACGGTCACTCCCTCTCAGATTTATGCGGGAACCGACGTGGGAGTTTTTGTGAGTTCGACAAGTGCGCCGAGTTGGACGGAAGTTGGTCCCGCGCCGGGGCCGGGGGTATCGGGATTTCTACCGGACGCGCCGGTGACGGCGCTGCAACTTTTTAATTCCGGCGGCACGAAGACGCTGGTGGCATCGACCTATGGGCGCGGTATTTGGAGTTACTCGCTGTTAGTGTTGCCAGGCTACACGAATGTGATTTCCAACTCGCCGCAGACGGTGTTTCCGGCGCAAACGGCCACGTTCGACGGCACGCTGACGGCGCAGGATGGATACTCGAGCCCGGTGAATTTGAGTTGCACGGGCGCGGTGCCGGCGGCCTGTACGCTGAATCCGAAGCAGACGACGCCGACGGCAGCCTATACCTTGACGGCGGCTGGCAGTGTGGGCGACTACATCTTCAATGCACACGCGGTGGGAACGGATTCAAACGCGATTACAGTCAACGCGACGGTCACGCTGCATGTGGTGGACTTTAATTTGACGGCGCCCAGTCCGAATTCGCTGAGCGTGGGGCAGGGCGACACGTCGGCGGCAACCACGTTCCAGGTGACGGCTTCGGGAAGTTTTGCGGGGACGGTTGCGCTCGGCTGCCCGGCGGGGCTGCCTACAGGAGCTTCATGCGTGTTCTCGCCATCGAGTTCGGTGAGCCCGACTTCTTTTTCGCCGGTTACGGTTACATTGACGGTGACGGCTGGGGCAGGGACACCGCTGGGTGGTCCGCTGATTGTGACGCTCGCGGCGACGGCGGCGGGGGCGCCTTCGGCCAAGACGCAGACGTTCGGGCTGACGGTGACGAAGCCGACTCCGGACTTTACGATTGCGGTGACGGCGACTCCGAATACGACGGCGGTGAATCAGAATGTAACCTGGAGCGGGACGCTGACGGCGGTGAGCGGATACAGCGGGAGCGTGACGCTAACTTGTACGGCAGGAGCTCCGGGGACGTGCGCGATTGCGCCTTCGACGCTGACACCGACGGCTGGGGGAGCTGCGTTTACGGTGACAGTGGGCAACACGACAGCGGGAACGTTTAACTTTACGCTTCAGGGAACGGACGGGACGCTGACGAACGCCACACCGACGGAAACTCTGACAGTGACTGGGCCGGCTGCGGACTTTACGTGGACCGACACTGGCAGCGCCACGGCGACGGTGCTGGCGGGGCAGAGCGCTAGCTATACGTTTTCGGCGGCTCCGGTGGGTGGCGGAACGTTTAGCACGGGAGTGACTTTTGCGTGCTCGGGCTTGCCATTGTTGACTAGCGAGGGTCCCGGTGCTAGTTGCGGGTTTAGTCCGGCGACGATTGCGGCGGGGGCGTCCGCCACTAACGTTACTCTGACAATTTGGACGTGTGGGCCGAACTCGCCGAGTAATCTGACGCTTTGTCCGCCAGTGACAGGCGGGGACGCCCGTCGCTCCACGGGCGCAAGCGGGACGGTCGAGGTCGGCCGTCCCCATGCGAGCACACGCTCCCGCACTTTGCCATTGTTCACACTTGCTTGGGTGGTGGCGATAGGGATTGTGGGAATGGGGCGAAAGCGAGTTTGCGAGCCGCGTCTTTACGGCGGGATGGCGGGAATTTGCCTGGGGCTGGGATTGATGGCGCTGATTTCTTGCGGCGGGGTTGCCGGCAGCGGCAGCACGGCACCGCCGGTGACGGTGAATCCGCCAACGGGTACTGTGTTGTTTACGGACGAGCCAGGCGACTCCTGGCCGAACTCGTGGCCGCAGGGGGGCAATCAGCAACAATTCACCGCTAACCAGAGCGTGACCTGGGCGGTCACGGGCGGGAGTGCGAGTGGCGCGATAAGCGGGACGGGGCTGTATACGTCCCCGGCGGTAGTGCCGAACCAGGCAAGCCAAGTCGCGGTGACGGTGACCGCTACGCCGTCGACAGGGGCAGCTCCAGGATCGGCTTTTCTGACCGTGATGGCGCCGACGTTAGTGGGCGCTTCGCAGATTACGGTTACGGCTACCGCTATGGGTGGAGCGGCGCACGGGGATGTGGTGGCGCTGACTGTACAGTAAATCTACCGCTGGCAATCTACCGCCGAGACGCAGAGGGCGCCGAGAAGCGACTTGCTGATCTTATGAGGCGCGGACTCATGTCTGCGCCTTTTTTCTTGCGTCACACTTCCTTGTTCTTACGTCACGGCGATGAGACTCGACCGTGAGGTAGGATCATCTTCGGTGAGGCTGCCGTGCTGCGCACGGCTTGGACGTGCGAGGGCGGCTGTCCCGCCACTCGACATACAAACTTATGACTTATGACATTGCGGTGATTGGCGGGGGGATTGTTGGGCTTTCGTTGGCCATGCAGGTGACGGAGAAATTTCCGCGGCTTCGGGTGGTGATTCTGGAGAAGGAAGCGGGCGTGGCTCGGCACCAGACGGGACACAATAGCGGGGTGATCCACAGCGGGGTTTATTACAAGGAGGGATCGCTGAAGGCGCGGCTTTGTGTGGCGGGGGCGCGGGAGATGGTGGAATTCTGCTCGCGGCATGGGATCCCGCATGAGGTGTGCGGGAAGTTGATTGTGGCGGTTAACTCGGAGGAAGCGGCGCGATTGGACGAATTACTCGCGCGGGGCGTGGCGAATGGGTTGGAGGGGTTGCGGTTGCTCTCGCGCGAGGCGATGCTCGAGATCGAGCCGCACGTCGGCGGGGTACGAGCGCTGCACGTGCCTTCGACGGGGATCACGGATTATGCGATGGTGACGGCGAAGTATGCGGAGATCGCGGCGGGTTGCGGGGCGGAGGTCAAGACGAACGCCGGAGTTGTGGGCTTCGATCGTTCGCAGAGTGCGGTGGTGGTCAAGACGCGCGCGGGAGAATTTTCGGCGCGGTATGTGGTGAATTGCGCGGGGCTGTATAGCGACCGGGTGGCGCGGATGGCGGGAGACGATCCGGGGATGATTCTCATTCCGTTTCGCGGGGAGTATTACGATCTGGCGGCGGAGCGGCAGGAGTGGGTGCGGGGACTGATTTATCCGGTGCCGGATCCGCGGTATCCGTTTCTGGGAGTGCACTTCACGCGGCGGATTCATGGGAATGTGGATGCGGGGCCGAATGCGGTGCTGGCATTCCGGCGCGAGGGATACCGGTTCTCGGACTTTGATTTGGGCGAGACCATGGAAGTGATCGGGGATGCGGGATTTCGGGCGATGGCGCGGCGGCACTGGAAAAATGGGCTGGCGGAGTTTCGGCGATCGCTGCGGAAGCGGGAGTTTGTGCAGTCTTGCCAGCGCCTGGTGCCTGAGGTGCGGATGGAGGATATGACTCCGGGTGGGTCGGGAGTGCGGGCGCAGGCGGTGGCACCGGATGGCGCGCTGGTGGATGATTTCCGGTTTGTGGGGCGGGAACGGTTTTTGCATGTGCTGAATGTGCCGTCTCCGGCGGCGACGGCTTCGTTGCCGATTGGGCGGGAGATCTTGAAGATGGTGCCAAGGGAAATGCTTCAAGGTTTCAAGGTTTCATAGTTTCAAGGAAGAAGCGTGGGTCGTGGAGGTTCACCTTGAAACCTTCAGACTCTCAAACCTTGAGACCTTTTATTCCGGCATCGTGTAATCTTGTGGGGCTTCCTGATTGCAGAGCTTTGGGAAAATTGTTTCTGGAGAATTCGGATGGCACAGAGTTTGAGTTCCAAGAAGAAGGTTGCGGTTTTGGGCGCGGGGAAGATGGGATCGATTCTGCTGCAGTCGCTGTTGCGCGATGGATCGCTTTCGCCGGGACAGACCTGGGCGACAGTGGCGCATCCGGAGCGGGCGCGGATGCTGAAGGAAAAGTTGAAGGTGCATGCCGGGACCGACAACTCCGAGGCGGTGAAGGACGCGGACATTATTTTTCTTTGCGTGAAGCCGCAGGTGGTGGCGGACGTGGCGCGGGAGATTCGCTCGCACTTGAACGCGAAACAGCTGGTGATTTCGATAGCGGCGTCGGTCCCCACGGAAATGATTGAGCGGGCGCTGGAGAAGGAAGTGCCGGTGGTGCGGGCAATGCCGAATACTCCTTGCGTGCTGGGCGCGGGCATGACGGCGCTGTGCAAGGGAAAGTTCGCGACCCGGCAGCATCTCGAACTGGCGACGAAGTTTTTCGATCGGTGGGGCGGACCGTGGTGGTGGACGAAAAACATATGGACGCGGTCACGGGATTGTCGGCGAGCGGACCGGCGTATATCTACATCATTCTGGAATCGCTGGCGGAGGCGGGCGTGAAGGTGGGACTGCCGCGCGATGTGGCGACGTTGCTGGCGGCGCAAACAACCATGGGCGCGGCGCGGGTGGTGCTGGAGACGGGGGATCATCCGGCGTTGCTGAAGGATGCGGTGACTACTCCGGCGGGATGCACGATTGACGGCATCATGGAATTGGAAGAAGGCAAGCTGCGCGTAACGTTGATCAAGGCGGTGGTCAAGGCGGTGCAGCGGGCTAAGGAGTTGGCGTTCTCGTAGGCAGCGGAGATCGCCCACTCATTCGCAAAGAACGCGAATGAGTGGGGCACCCGCGGTTCTATTCTATCTGTTCGACGAATTGTCAGTTCGGAAGGGTGAAGCTTAGGGATACATCGGTCTGGAACGGGGCGGGGTGGTCGTGTTGGCGGTAGGGCTGGTAGCGCCAATTGCGGACGGCTTCGGTGGCGGCGGCGGCCAGGACGGGGTCTCCGCTTAGAGTGCGGATGCTGGAGACGGAGCCGTCTTCTCCTACTTGGACTTCAAGGACTACGTTACCGGAACGGTGGGCGGCTACGGCTTCGGGAGGATATTGGGGCTCGGTGCGGCTGAGCAGGCGGGTTTCGGCTTGAGTGGGAGAGAGCCAGATGCTTGGAGATGCGGCCAGCTTTGTTGTGGACGATGCTTCTACGATGGCGTCGCCGGCTTGCTTGGCCAGATTTGGGTTGATCTGGTGGCGCTTTGCCTGGTCGGGACTAGTGGGAGCGGGCTTCATGCGGAAGATTACTTTTCCTTTTTCGTAAACAACTAATTCGTCTCTGGCGTTTTCAGCGGCAGCGGTGGATTGGGCGGACGCTCCGGTCGTCGCAGAGGATTTCGTCACGGCGGATTTTGACGGCTCGGCAGGGATCGAGTTGGCAGGCACGGGCTGAGAAATTTGGGGATGGAATGCCGCGGGGTGAAGCCATCCGATGCGAGAGCCGATCAGGAAGCTGACGGCGATGGTGGCGAGAATGGCTAGAGATCCCAGGACCAGGGTCCAGGCTTCGTAGGGAGGCCGCTGAGCGGGCAGAGGGCTGGCTGCAACGAGGCCGTTCGGGATCGGTTCGGGCGGTATGGACTTCGGCGGAACCAGGTCGGGCAGGATGCCGGTAGCGGCGGACTTCGCCTGACTCATCGTGCGCTGGCCCAGTTCGATGGCGGCGTGGCGAACGCGGGCACACTCCTCGGCGAAACCTTCCAGCAGCTTCTGGTCGCTTTGGGAGAAGGCGGCGGGCGAAGGCGAGAAGACTTCGAGGATTCCGGTGAACTGCGCATGGTTCATGTCGAAGACGGGAACGATGAGGATGGAGCGGATGCCGCGGCGGCGGGAAATAGCGGGATCGACGCGAGGATCGAACTCGGTATCGACGGAAAGCTGAGGTTGGCGAGTTTGCAGACAGGCGCCGGAGAGACCGTCGCGCGTGTTGAGAGGAACGCCGAGATCGGGGGCAAGGTGTCCGGTGGCGGCGCGGCAGAGCATTTCATCGCCTCGGGCCAGGGCTAGGGCGGCGGAGCTGGCGCGGGTGGCTTCGGCGGCGCGGACTACGATTTCGTTGAGAACTAGATCGAGAGCGAGGTCGGGCGGAAAACCGGCGAGGAGATGGTGCTCGAGAATAATGGTGGGGTCGGAGGGCGAATCGTCAGGGCGGAACTCGGGCCTCGACATAGGTCACGGGAACATGTTCTGTTCCGGCAGCCTGCGGTGATGCGGTGGAAAGCAGGCTCAGAGGGGAGTTTGCCGCGAAATAGCGGGGAAGTCAATTGGTGGGGATTTGGTAATTTTGTAATTTGGTAATTTCGCAACTAACCACCACAGATTGAGTGCATGTGTACGCGGGCGGGGCGCCCGCGCCACACGATCCTCCCACGTCCACACTTTTGGAAGCTAATGGCCGGTTTCGGTGAAGACGGCGGGGTTGGACATTCCGGTCACGGTGGCGTTGATGGTCACAGTTTCGGCGACCGAAGGGAGCGTATACAACTGGGCTGCGGTTCCATTGGCGCCGGTGACTACAGGATTGGAGTTGGAGAAAGTGCCTCCAGCACCGCTGTCGGAAAACACGACGCTGGCCCCGGAAACGGGATTGGCGTACTGGTCGGCCACGAGCACGGTGAGAGCCTGGGGCAATTGCGTTCCGGCAGGTGCCGACTGATGATTACCGCCGGTGATGGCGAGGTTGGCGGCGGGTCCGGCAACGGAGTACTCGGCAAAGGTCATGTTCTTCAGACCGGCGGAACTGGCGGTCAGAGTCACGGTGGCTGCGGTGGTGGGCAACTGCAGAGTGGTACTCGCCAAGCCATTGACGCCAGTGACTGCGGAAGACGGACTGGGAATGGCGCCCTTGTTGGCGCTGAAATTGACGGTGACACCGGGGACGCCGTTCTTGTAGACGTCCTGGACCTCGGCGATGACGGGCTTGGCAAGGATTGAACCGGCAGCACCGGTCTGCTTTGCACCGCTGTATTGAATGATCTTTACGGCTGCGCCAACGGTAGCGGTCGCAGTGGTGGTGATCGTGCCGACGCCGGTCCCGGAGATGGTCAGTGTGTAGGCGCCAGCTTTTGTGGGGACGGTGTAGGCGGTGGAGGCGTTGCCGTTGGCGTCGGTCACGGCGGAAGCGGGACTGAATGAGCCGCAGGTGCTGGCGCCGGCCTTGACGCAGCCATCGCTGAAATTGAGGGTGGCACCGACATCGAGTTGTCCGTTATATGGGTTGGCGACCTGGAACTGGATGGGCGCGGGCAGAGCGGTGCCGACGGTCGCGGTCTGTGCATTGCCTCCGGTAATGGTGGCTACATTGAACAGGCCGTAGACTTCGAGACTCTTTTGGGTTCCGACATAGAGCTTGCCGTTGGCCACGGTCTGAACCGAAAAATGGCCGACAGGCGGCAACTTATCGCGCGTGGGGTTCTGGTTCGTGGAATAAAGCACTTGGAGAGTAGTGGCGTTAAAGGCGAGGAGTTCAGGACCGGCGATGTCCCACAAAATGCCGTTGGTGTTGCCATTGGCGGAAATGGATGGCGAGTGACTGCCAGGGTACTCCGCGGTTTTGAGGGGAGTGCCAAGCAATCCGCCGGACACCGGAAAAGCCAGGACCGGTGAGGCATCGGGGGAGAAGTAGACGGTGTTGTTCCAATAGGCAGGGGAACCGAACTGAACGTCCTTCACCTGGTTGTTGGTCTCTCCCGGAATGAGCGGAAACTCCTGAACAACCTGACTATCGTTGGCGGAGTACATTCCCAGGCTGTCGCGATTCAGAACATAGACGAAGCCCTGCTTGCCGGAGGCGACGAGTTCATGGGGATAGGGTCCGTCCTGATCGGGGAGGATGAGAGCTCCGGTGGAACTCAAGTCAAGATCGTTTTCATTGAGGAAGGCCACAGTCCAAGGGGTGAAATAATCGGCAACTTCATATTGGTTTTGTTCACCGATGAGAGTCGGGGAAAGCTCCACGACACTGTTGCAGTAGGTCTGGCCACCGGTTGGGACATCGTAGCCGTGGGGGCCGGTTTCGGCGGTCTCAAAGAAAATGTTGCCGGCTTCATCGGCGGCGAGACCGTTGCCGGCCTGCCAGATGGAAGTCAATCCGTAGTCGGGCGAAGTGTTGAAGATGCCGACTGGCGCAAGCGTGGTCTCGTCGTAGGAAAGGACCCAGCCGCTGTTTGGGCCGTTGCAGTAATTCGAGCCGAAGCCCAGATAGAGGATGCCGTTGAGCAACAAGAGGCCGGGGCGGTTTTTCTGCCACTTGCTGTTGAAGACCGTGACGTGTCCCTTACTGCTGGTGCTTTGGGCCTGGATTTGAACGGGGCTGCCCGCTTGCTCATTACCGGTGGTGATGTCGAGAGCGTGGAGGTCATGACGGACGGCGTTGTTCCGAACGGTTTTGGCCACCAGGTAGATGGTGTTGGTGTTGGGATCGATGACGGGAGTTGAGACGATGCCTTCCTGGAAGAAACCGGCACCGGCACCGCAGGGGAGATTGTCGCCGCTGGCAGTGGTGCCACCGTCGAGCATGCTGGCGTACCAGAGCTGGGCGCCGGTGTCGGCGTCAATGGCGTAAACAGAATCCGCCTGGGTAACGATGTAGATGACGTTGTGGGCGCCCTGACCGGGAATGTTCACGTTGGGCATGTAGAGAGGCTGGGCCATCACGACATAGTCGACGGGAACACTGAAGAGGCGGCCGAATCCGGATTCGTTGACGTTGGCGGGGGTGAGCAGAGTTTCATCGGTGTTAGCGCCGTCGCGGGCGTTGTCACCGCGACTGGTTGTAAAGGGCAGCTGCGCGACTGAAGACGACAGCAAAGCTACGCCGACGATGAGGAGAATCAGGCACAGATTGCGGGCGCGTGTCGCGGTCGGGGTCGAATAATTGGTGGAGCGGGAAAATGCAACGGAGTGGATTTTCGTGACGTCGGGTGACAAGTCGTGTGACAGAAAGCAGCGCATCGCCTAATTCCCTCCAAATACAACGGCCAGGGGTTTCACTCTGTTGGATAGTAGTTAGAACGCCGGAAAAGGCTCTTACAGTGGGAAGCTAGAACTCTTATGAACCACAACGATCATTACGCTTTATACGCTTGAACCGACGGAATCACAATGCCACTTTTTGGGTAGGCGCAAAGTCTTGCATATATCTCACGTTTTTCTTCTTTGATACGCGATTCGCCCGTTCACGCAGCAAACTCGGCGTCCCCGGCGGGGCCATGACCTTGGACACAGTGATAGCAGTCACCGTTTCTTGTGAGATTCGAATTCCCAATTCTGGGTGCGGCCGCCGCGGCGGTGTCGATAGAGAAGCTGCGGCCGCCGAAAAGGCTGCTACAGTAGGAAAGTGCACGCCGACGAGCCGGAGGTGCAGATGAAAATTCAAGGAGAGAAGGCTCGCTATGCGCATCGCGGTGGTCGGTTCGGGGTATGTCGGGTTGGTGACAGGCGCGTGTTTTGCGGATCTGGGACATGAGGTGGTTCTGGTCGATAACGACGAGAAGAAGATCGCGGCACTCAGAAACGGAGAGGTGCCGATTCATGAACGATTTCTGCCCGAGTTGCTGGAGCGGCACCGGGGAGAGCGCATCAAGTTCTCCGGCGACTTGCAGGCGGCGACGCAGGAGAGCGAGGTCGTGTTTATCGCGGTCGGGACTCCGCCGACCGAAACCGGGGACGCGGATCTGTCGTATGTGGAGTCGGTGGCGCGCGAAATTTCCGGGGGCGTGGACGAATACAAAGTGGTGGTGGAGAAGAGCACGGTTCCGGTGTATACGAGTCAGTGGATCCGGACCATCATCATGCGGAACGGGGCCGATCCGGCGCTGTTCGATGTGGCTTCGAATCCGGAATTTCTGCGGGAAGGGACGGCGGTTACCGATTTTCTCTATCCCGACCGCATCGTGGTGGGAGTGGAGAGTGAGCGGGCCGCGGAGGTGATGCGCCAACTCTACGGACCGCTCACCAGCGGCTGGTATTACGGGCGCGGGGATGCGATTCCGCGTCCCGAAGCGGCCGCATCGAAAACGGCGCCGCGGTTGATCGTCACCAGCACGTCGAGCGCGGAACTGATCAAGCACGCTTCCAACGCATTTCTGGCGATGAAGATTTCTTTCATCAATGCCGTGGCGTCAATTTGCGAATCGGTAGGAGCGAATGTGCAGCAGGTGTGCGACGGGATCGGCACGGATTCGCGGATCGGGACGGGATTTATGAATCCGGGCATCGGGTATGGAGGGTCGTGCTTTCCGAAAGACTTGATGGCGTTTCGCGCGGTCGCGAAGGAGAATGGATACGACTTCCGGCTGCTGGAAGAAGTGATTCGCATTAACGAAGATCAGCGGCACCGGTTCTTGCGCAAGGTGCGGGGCGTGCTGTGGACGTTCCGGGGCAAGCGGCTGGGCGTGCTGGGGCTGGCGTTCAAGGGCGGGACCGACGATATTCGGGAGTCTCCGGCGCTGCTGCTGGTGCAGGAACTGCTGCGCGAGGGCTGTCACATTCGGGCCTACGATCCGGCGGCGATGGAACGCGCGAAGGAAGTGCTGAAATCGGGCGTCGAATTCGCATCGGATGCGTATCAAGCTGCGGCCGGCGCGGATGCGCTGCTGATCCTGACGGAGTGGGAAGAGTTTGCGGCGCTCGATTTGGAGCGTCTGCGCACTCTGGTGAAGTACCCGATAGTGCTGGATGGGCGCAATCTGTATGATCCGGCAGTGATGGTGGAACACGGGTTTTCTTATTACAGCGTGGGGCGTCCGGCGGCGTTAGCGGAAGAGTCGCCGGCGAGGATGTTGCCACAAAAAAGGGAGCGTGCCTGAATTCATGAACACACAATCCGTGAACACGCGAGCCGTGAACACACAACGAGCGCTGGTGACGGGAGGGGCAGGTTTTTTGGGATCGCATTTGTGCGACGGGCTGCTGGGCGAGGGCTATCGCGTGGTGGCGGCGGACAATCTGCTGACGGGACGGCTGGCGAACATTGAGCATTTGCGGAACGATTCGCGGTTTGAGTTTGTGGAGAAAGATGTTTGCCAGCCGGGCGCGTGGGGCGCATTGGATTATGTGTTTCACTTTGCGAGTCCGGCAAGCCCGGTGGATTATGCCGCACACGGAATTGAGACGCTGCGGGTGGGATCGTATGGGACGTTTGAAGCGCTCGAAGCGGCGCGGCGATGCGGCGCGAAATTCATGATGGCATCGACGTCGGAGTGCTATGGAGATCCGATGGCGCATCCGCAGAAGGAGACGTACTGGGGGAATGTGAATCCGATCGGGCCGCGGTCGGTGTACGACGAGGCGAAACGGTTCTCCGAAGCGGTGACGATGGCGTATCACCGCTATCACCAGGTCGACACGCGCATTCTTCGCATCTTTAATACCTACGGGCCGCGGATGCAGGTCAACGACGGACGGGTGATTCCGAATTTCATGTGGCAGGCGCTGCGGGGGAAAGATCTTACGGTGTATGGCGACGGCAGCCAGACGCGCAGCTTCTGCTATGTGAGCGACGAGGTGGACGGGATTCTGCGGCTGGCGCGATCATCCGAACATGAGCCGGTGAATATCGGAAATCCGACGGAGTTCACGATTCTGGAGTGCGCGCGGAGAGTGATTGCGACGACGGGGTCGGCGAGCCAGATCAAGTTTGAAGCGCTGCCGCAGGACGATCCGAAGCAGCGGCGTCCGGATATTTCGAAAGCGAAGCGGCTCCTGGGATGGGAACCGAAAGTGGAGTTGGAGAGCGGGCTGAAGCTCTCGCTGGAATATTTTCGGCGAGCGGTGGCGGAGAAAGAACAGCCGGCGGTCGAAGCGGGGCCGAAATGGCGACAGGCGTAGCCACCACATCTTCAGGCTGCGCCATCAGGCAGTCGAGTTTGGCGGTCAGGCTCCCGGTACTTAGTGCACGCCCTTGGAGTTGAGGAAGGCACCGTACTTCTGATCGACGTCCTGGATGTGGTGCGTGAGCCAGTCCTGCAGGAACGTCATTACTTCCAGAGTAACGGTGGCGGAGCCGGCTTCAAAGTCTTTCTCGAAGGCCACCACCTTATCGGTCAAAGCCTTATGCTCGACTCGGTGCGCTGTTAGGAGCTGATAGCCGCTTTTCTCCATCAGTTTTTCTTCTGCCGCGAAGTGCTGGACGGTGTACTCAATCAGCCGGTGAAGTACTTCTCCGACGACATCCTTGCCATGGCCTGAACGCATGCCGCTATAGAGTTCGCGTATGATTTCGAACAGCCGTTTGTGCTGCGCGTCCATGGCTTCGACCTTCACGCTGTAGCTGGCGCTCCATTGAAATGCGCTGTCCATTGGGATCTCTCGAGTGTTTGAAGGACTTGCAAACATAGGGTAGTGACATCCAGGGCGGTCGCCCAGATCACTTCGGAACATATCCAGAAAGAGGCTCCCTTGCCGACGCCAGGGTTCGATCCGGGACAAAACTGCGCTTCGGAGTTTTTAGCGAACGGGCGTTCGTCTAGCGAATTTGTTCGTCGACCGAAGGGCCGGCAGCGAGCACGGCGAGCAGACGCAAAATTTCTTCACGCTCATGGGAATCGCGGAACATGAAGCGTACGCCCATGCCAAAACCGGGATGGGTGGTCAGCACCTGGCCTCTGATTCTCAGTTTCGTGTCGACCGTGCGGACAATAATCTCCACGCCCGACTGCCCGGTGAGTGGGGACGGCATTTCGACGTAGCAACCGCCTTCGCTGATATCGGAGAGGGTGCAGCGATTGGGGACAGTGGTGCCCAGGCTGTAGACTTCCGCTCCGAGTTTGCAGGCCAAACGAAACTCTCCGCGGCGGTTGCCGGCATTGGAGACAAGAGTGGAATCTTTGGGCTCGGCCTCCAACTCGCGACTGGATTGAGACGGGGCAGCGGACGACTGGGTTGTGGACGACGGATCCGCAGAGGAGCGGCTTGGCGGCGTCTGCTCAGCCTTTCCGGCGGCCGGGTGGACGGTATTCTGCTGGAGCCAGGTCTGCATCAGGCGGCGCGAAGACTGGGGCACGTCGAGGAAACGAATTCCGGTACGGCCGCTGGCGTCCTGCCAGGCAACCTCGCCCGACAAGCGGACTAGTTGCTGCTGGCCGGGAAGCGCGAACTCAAAATAAACCTTGCAGGCGGGCGGAATCCGATTGGCGCTTTGGAGCGATGTGCCGCCGTCGCTGAGGTCGGTTAAAAGGGCGTTCAGTTCGGGAGCTCCGGGATAGGCAACGTTGGCAGTGGAACTGAGCGGCGTGCGGGGAGTGCGACGGCGTTCGCGGCGCATGAGGCCGCGGGCAGCGCGCAAACTGATGCGGGTACGCTCCGAAGAAAGCGGACGATAGAGAACAAAGTTGGCGCCGAGCCCGAATACAGGGCGGGCGTTGAACTCGCTATCCACAACGGCAATCAGCATGCTCGCGCGGTTTTTGGCGGACTGGCGCATGTGCGCCAGAAATTCCTCCGAACTCTGGTCGGCGCGATAATCGAGGACGATGGCGTCGAAGCGCTGGCTGTCGAGCAGTTCCACTCCGCGGGAAATCGAGGGGGTATGCTCGGCCGCCATTCCCATCTCGGACAAGATGAGCATGAGCAGACTGGCGGAGTCCTGGTCGGGGCACACCACGAGGGCGCGTAGATCCATAGTGACCGTATGGTAAGAGAGGGTCGCTGGCGACGACAAGTTACCTATGTCACGAAGGCAATGCAGTATGGATCTTGATTTGTTGTCTTTACTTGCTGTTTCCGTCATTCCTGAGTTTTCTTCCGGCTCTTACAACCCACGGACAGACCATAACTTCGGTTATCTTTCGCACTTTGTTGGCAGAGGATAGGATGACTGAACGATTGCTGTGACTGCTCCAAGCGCAGGCGGTAGTTAACCTGGTTCCGGGGCATGGGACGGGAAGCGGGATGCTTGCGCAACGAGCGCCGCGCACACGATCGTAACTTCCCTTGAATTACCTTACGAAAGGACACTGTACGAGGGGCCGGTGTACCCCGGTACTTTGACGTACCAGGGGACAGTTCCTAACATCAAGTTAGTCAGACATGTCTCGGGGACGGCGATCCGCAAAGGGTCGCGGGAGACAGTTGGTATTGGAACTCCGGTTCGGTGACTTTGTTTGACGATCTGGTTACACGGAGCGGGCCGCGGGTACGGCAAATGCTTATGAGAAGCCTGAAGAGAAATGCGGGGTATGGCAGGCATGGGGAAAGCGGCTTCAGCTTGGTCGAAATGATGATAGTGGCGGCGATCGGCATTATCGCCACGGCGATTACGTTCATCAGCATGGGGCCGGTGATGAAGCAGCAGCGGATCACCAATGCGTATAACACGACGCTGGGGGCGATGCGGCAGGCGCGCGACAACGCGGTGTCGCAGCGGACATCATACTCCGTGACTTTTTACACGAGCCTTTCGCCGGTCGTGAACACGATCACGGTGGCCCCGACGCTGACGGGATTTACCGGCGACCAGAATAGCGTGACCTATACATTGCCGTGGGACGTGACGTTCAACGTGCAAACGGGGTTCCCCTCGCCGGGTCCGGACAACTACGGAACGGGGGCGACGGCGATTGACTTTGGCTACACGGCGAGCAGTTCCGCCGGGGGAGCGACCACCATTTACTTTTGTCCAGACGGTTCGTCTCAGAATGACAGTACGGGACAGTGCGCGGGCAGTTGGGATGGAGGGGTGGTGTACATCGGGCGGCCGGGAGAAATTCTGAGTTCGCGTGCGGTGACGCTGTGGGGCGGAACAGGGCGCATTCACGGATGGCGGCTCTACCCCAAGACGGGAGGAGGGTATCAATGGCTACGTCAATAACTGGGCGCGGCGGGAATTCTCGGGGACGGAAGCAAGCGGAGGGTGGATTTTCGCTGATCGAAGTCATGATCTCGATGGTCGTCCTGACGGTGGGACTGGTGAGCCTGCTGGGTGTGTTCGGGCTGGCCATGGCTGCGACGCAGACCTCGCAACAAGACATGATCGCGAAGCAATTGGCGAACGAAGCGCTGGAAAGTGTGGTGACGGCGCGCAACACGTCGCAGATCAGTTGGGATGACATCCAGAACGTAGGCTCCACTAACTGCCCCATTACGCTGGCGACTACCTGCGGCATTTTCGTCGGCAATCCGACGACGCCAACCTTCGAACCGATCTACAACGCGGGAGCGGACGGAATCTTTGGGACGGCGGATGACTCGGCCGCGGGCGAGGAAACTCTTGAAGTGCCGGGAGGCGACGGGATCTACGGGGACTCGGACGACGTAAAGATTCCTTTGACCGGGTATACGCGCGCGATTCAGCTCAACCAGGCGACGGACGCGAACAACAACCCGATCGCTTCGCTGCGATTCATCAACATCACCGTGCAGTACTCGACGACCCGGGCGAAGCTGCCGAAAACCTACGTTCTGAGTTCGTACATTTCGGAGTACCGGTAAAGAGGGACTTATGAGCGATCGGTCGACAAAGCGCGAGAGTGGATTCAGCCTGCTGGAAATGACGGTCGCCATGGCACTGGGAACGCTTGTGCTGGGCGCGGCGGTGCAGCTTTACAGCCAGGGTGTGGCCGCGACCTGGACGGTTACGCAGCGGGCGGAGATGCAGCAGGATTTTCGGGCTGCCTCCAACATATTAACGAAGGATCTGAGTCAGGCCGGGGCGGGGCTGGGCGATGGAGCGGCAATCCAGTTGCCGACGTCGGCAACGATTCCGGTCTATGGCTGCGATCAGACGCTGGCGTGCTACCTCGGCGCCGCCAACACCGCCGCGGCGACGTACCCCTTACAGGGCACCACGCCCTATCTTTACGGGCTGATCCCGGGATATGACGCCGGGCCGACGATCAACTCCCTATCCACGGATGTGGTCACGGTGGTGTACACGGACAACACTTTCTTTTTGAACTGCTACCAAGCGACCGTTACGAATGCGACGACCGTGACCTTCACGCTGACGCCGGCTTCAGAGGCGAATTGCGGCATAAGCACGCCGCAAACGGTGAACAATACGGCGAACGGGCTGACGGCTGGCGATCTGGTGTTGTTCAGCTTCAGCCCCAACGTGGTGGCCGAAGTCACGGGCACTCCCACGGCCGGCACCAACGCTTTAGGCCAACCTACCTACACCGTCCCCTTCGCGCCGGGCGTCAACGATCCGCTCAAAATGAACCAGGCAAGCGCGACCAATAGCCTGGCCCACACCGCAGTGAACACAACCGGAACGGGACAGCGGATTCTGGTAATCACTTACTATCTCGACGCGACCATCACTCCGTCGCGGCTGATGCGGCAGATCAGCGGGCACTCCCCCGTGCCGGTAGCGGAAAACATTGTTTACGTGAAGTTCAGCTATGACCTTTTCAACTCCTCCACCAGCCCTGGGACGGTGGCGACGAACCAGCCCAACCCTGGCTCCGGCGACGCCAACGATGGGGCATCGACTGGACTTCTGCCCAACCAGATCACCAAGATCAACATTCTGCACATGGCGATGGACAGCACGCTGCATGGCACGAAGGGTTATCAGGGAATGGATTTGGAGACATCGGTAAGCGCGCGGGATTTGACATACAACAACGAATATCCACTTCCTTCCCATTAGCGGCGGGTGGGCGCAGGGAAGTGAGACAAATGGGGAACGAGACAATGGGGAGCGACACAATGGGGACCGACACCATGGGGAATTACGGCATGAAGAGCGCGAGACTGCACACCAAGGGATTCACGCTGATTGCATCTTTGCTGCTGCTGTTGCTGCTGTCGGGGATTGCGATCGGGTTGATGATGATGGTCACCACCGAAGGCAAGGTGGGGGGGACCGATCTGCAGAACAACATCGCCTATCACACGGCCGAGGGTGGAATCGAGAAGATGTCCTCCGATCTGGCCAATACGTTCCAGAACGTGCAGGCCCCCAGTGCCTCGCAAATCTGCGCCCTGGGCGGACAGTCAGCGTTCGGCGGCTCGAGCGCCAGTGAGCCGACGCTGCCGGGAGTCACGTGGACACAGTATCAGGTGACGCCGGGGGTGCTGGGAGCGGCATGCCCGGCTACGCTCGTCACGAACTGGGGCCAGATCATTGGAAACGGACAGAACAAGAATCTATGGGCGCAGATCATTCCGGTGAACATGCTGGCAACGGCGGCGCTATCGGGCGGGCAGGAAGTGAGCATGATGCGGAGCGCGCAGGTGGCGCTGATTCCGGTGTTTCAGTTCGGCGTGTTCTCGGACAGCGATCTCGCTTTCTTCCCCGGCTCCAATCTTGATTTCGCCGGCCCGGTCCACACCAACGGGGACTTGTACCCGCTCGCGGGGACTGGCGCCACAGTGACTTTTCACTACAAGGTGTCGGCATTCGGCAACATTATCCGGACCCGGTTGCCCAACGGATATGACTCAGCCACCAATTATGCCGGCAACGTGTACATTCCCACCGCCGACGGCAATTGTACGAGTCCGGGGACAGCAGTGGTGGGAAATTGCCTGCTCATGCCGACGCCCACCGATGGCTCTCCCTATGGGGACAGCAGCGTGACGGGAGCGGGGTCGTCTACGGCGCAGGCGCCGGCGACCTATGACGGCTCCAATTGGACTCCTTTTTCTCAGAGCTCCAACTATGAGATCACCAACGGGAACTATGGTAGCAACGTAGCCAACGCTACGGGGACGGGCGCCACGAAACTGTCGATGCCCTTCGTCAACGGGACAACGTTGTCGAACGAGCTGATTCGCCGGCCAGAGGCGGCCGACTCGACGGCGCTGAGCCAATCGCGCGAATACAACATGGCGCAGATTCACGTGCTGCTGGACGACGATCCGGCGGAGTTGCCCGGGGGAGCGACGGATGCCAATAACGTCCGGCTGGCAAACATAACGCAAACGGTGGCGACAGCAACGGGTGCGAGCGTCAGCAATCCCTATGGAATTCAACTGACGGCCGGTTCGTATCCGAACGGGCTGCCGGCAGCGGGGACGGGGAACACTTACAACCAGTACTTCGCGGCGGCGTCGAATGAAGTTCCCTATCCGCTGGCGGCCAACTGCGCGGGCACAGCCTGCAATCCGGACTGGCCCTATGCTCCGCTCACGCCGGCAGTCGCTGTTCAGACACTTCAGCCGCTCGGCAAAGCTCCGATCGATGTAAGTCCTGGCGCGCCCGCGGCGATCAGCCTTTGTCCGCCGGCAAACGTTAATCTCGCCGTATATTCCACGCCTACGCCTGCGGTGCCGGCCAGCTGTGGCACGTCATTATATGGCGCATATCCGTATTACGTTCCGCCCAACGGCCCAGCGGCCTCCACCAACTCGGCGACTTCGACACAGTGGAACCTGATCGATGGCTACCTGCGGGTGGAATACAAGGACGCAACGGGCAACTGGCACCCCGTCACCAATGAATGGCTGCAACTGGGATTCGCGCGCGGCATAAACCCGCCTACGCTGCCTGGAACCACCTACCCCGCCGCGGGGACGAACCAGGTGAATCCGAACGCGATTCTGTTGCTGCAAGAACCGGCAGATCGTAACGCGGACGGCTCGCCGAACATTTTGGGGACTGCACCGGTGTGCAATACGACGACGACAGTTCATGGTGTTACCGTGTGCGCGACGTGGACCCCGGGCATGCCGCCGGAGGTTGCGGCGGACACGCAAGCGTTGGCGACAGCGGGGGTTTGGGAGTTTGGACTTACTCCTGCCGCACCGACGGCCCAGAGCATCACCCAGTACAACTGGTACCCGATCAACTTCTACGATGCCCGCGAAGGCGAGGTTCGGGACAACACAGTGGCGGACACCAGCTGCACGACCAACGGGGTAATGAACGCCGTCGAAATCGATGTGGGCAACCTGAAGAGATGGCTGTTGGGAAGCATCGGAACCAGCGGCACGAGCGTGGATTACACGGCGCAGAATGGATACGTGCTGTATTTCTCGGATCGGCGGGGAATGCTAGTGAACCCAAACTTAGGCTATAAGAGCGGAGACGCGGGCCTGGAGGACGTAATTAACTACCGCAATGCCGCAGGCACGCCCGACGGACTGGACCCGGTTCAAGCCGGTAAGACCTATTCTCCCGAGGACGTGAATGAGAACGGAGTCATCGACAGTTGGGGCGCGCAGAACCTGGGATTGGGCTTCTGGGGCACACAGGCCAGCACTACCACGAACCTAAATACGCAAATCAACAGCACGGCGCCTCCCGATCCCTTCGGTACGGCGGCCAACGCCCGGATTGCAAGTTGCAGCACAACTGGGCGCAAGAACTGGGTCAGCGGGGCACGCCACGTTTTGAGGCTGGTGGACGGTTCGATTGGAAATGTGCCGGTGAGCCCGGTTGCCACTGTCGTGAATGGTGTGACGTACAATGGCGGATTTACGGTGGCAGCTGAGAATCCGGTGTACATCTGGGGCGACTACAACACCAACCTGGCCGACTGGGGCGGAGCGAGTGTGGGGATGCGCTCGTCCGCTTCTGTAATCGCCGACGCGGTTACTCTGCTCTCGGTCGATTGGACCGACTACGACAGCATTCTGGGCAACGTTACCACCCTGAACAACCGGAATCCCTCTCACGATGGCTACTTCCGGGTGGCGATCGCAGGCGGGAAGAACATGACATTCCAGCTGCCGGCTTTCGATGTCGGAAATAACAATGCGCGTGACTTCGGTACCGACGGAGGCGTGCACAACTTCCTGCGCTATCTGGAAACCTGGGCTAACCAGACGGTGCATTACAAGGGCTCGCTGGTGAGCCTCTACTACGCGACTTATGACACGGGGACGTTTAAGTGCTGCACCGTCGTGTATGGGGTTCCAACGCGAGATTACATCTTCGATTCGGTCTTTTCCGTCCCGGCAGGTCTGCCGCCCGGAACGCCGATGTTCAAGGACGTGGACACCCTCAGCTATCGGCAGTTCTTTGCGCCACGCATCACCGGGCAGTAGATTCATGCAACGAACTCACTCGAACCCCGATCCGCGAGGATCGGGGTTTTTATTGGTGTGAGACGATTTTGAGCTTCGCGCTGAGCGGATGGGCAGGGGCCTTCCCTTTGGCGTAGTCCACACTATAGCGAGTCCAGAGTTGTTGTAGCCACTTGGCAGCTGCCGAGCTGCGCTCGGCTTGGACGAGCGAGGGCGCTCGTCCCCACACAACCCCGTCCCCACACTAGCGGGGTGAATCCGCTCTATTTTGAGGGTTTTGGCGGTGGGACGCTGACTGCCAGGTCGGCGGACCAGCAATCGGCGAGGATCTTCCACGTGCCAGCGGGCTGGCGCACGAGGACGATCAGATATTTTCCGCGCTCTTCGCGGCGCTTCCCCATGGCGACGGGCACCAGCATTTTGCAACGGCCGAGATCGAGAGCAATTTCGCCCATCACTTCGAGGCGCAGGGATTCCATCTCCACGTCGCCCAATCCGGCTTCGAGGAGGGAGATGAGAAACTCGCGGATCGCAGGCAGGCTGCGAACCGGTGGAACGCTGGAGCGAATGAGAGTAGCGTCGGCGGCGTAGAGTTCGAGCAAATCGTCGATGTGCCTGGTGTTGCAGGCCTGGGCCCAGTCCTGAACAACCTGGCGGGCGGTGGCTTCGGCGCGGCCACCGGTCGACACGCCTGCCGAGCCCGGAGCGCGGCCGCGGGGAGCAGCGGGTTCGGACTCGGCAGCGGGCGCGCCGGATGCCGCTCCGCGGCTGGGGACCAGATGATGATAGTGATGATGATAGTGATGTTGGGCAGCAGAGGGTCGAGATGGAACAGGTCCATCGCCGGCGACAGTCTGACTGGGAACTCCACACCAGACACAAAAGCGAGCGCCTGCCGGCAGCGAACCTCCGCAGGCTGAGCAGGCGTTGGCCGGTTCGTCCACGTCGCCGGCCGCCGCCAAGTCCTCAGCTGCCGCGCTGCCACCCGACATGCGTTGGATGGCTTCCACGGCCGCGGCGACGGCTTCGGCATTCGGCTTCGGCCAGCGGAAGTTGCCGGGGAGCCTTTGAAAAAACTCTTCGATCTCCTTGCCTTCGACGGGCTGGTCCTTTTCAGGATCGGGAGGATTCGGTTTGTCTGCGGTCATCGCTGACATTGTAGGAGAATTCGAGCGTTAGCGGATGCTGAATCTTACCCGAGCTTCAGAATCGGTAGGAACGCCGTTGCAGAGTGCCGGACGATACCGCCAGAAGCGGACGGCGCGGAGCACAATCTGGTCCTCGCCGGGGCCGCCGCTGTCGAGGACGAAGGCGCTGTGCACGTGCCCGTCGGATCCCACAATGAAGCTGACGCGCACGCGCAGATCGTCATCTTGAACATTCAGCAGCGGGTCCGGAGTAAGCAGAGCTTCGGGCGGACGGACGTTTCCACACTTTGGCAGGGCCAGGGGCTCCGACACAGGGGAGAACTCGGAGATGTGCGCGGGCATACGGCGCAGACTTTTTTCCCATCGGGTGAGCGGGATCTGTTCCGTCACGATGACGGGCGATGGGGACGCCCCTGCGGACATCACGGCGCAACATGCGAGAAGGCCGCCGAGTCCAGCCAGCAACAGGGCCACCGTCTTTCTGATCGCAGTCTTCGTGCTCGGCCAGAGACTCTGCATGCTAAGGCTTAGGGGGCAATTCGCCTGCCAGCCTCAGCGGAAACTAACATGATCACTGTCAGCGACTTAGGCGCGCATCCTTCCGACTCTCCCATGACGAGCTGCAATCCGTTGCAAATGGGTCGGACAGAATCACGACCGGCGGAGGCGCACGGAGATATAAGTCTTGCGCTGCATGAATGGGCGCGAAGACGCATCGCCGACACTTCGCCGGCATCGCAGCCCGGGCTCTTGCGTTCTGAAGACTGCTCTTACTGCAAACCGCTTTGGGTAAATTTATAGGCTGTGTCTAATTTGTCGGCCATGAAATAGATGCTGGAAGCATCGGGGTACATCGTGGGGCTGGCGTAGTTATCGACGACAATCCCGCTCGGACCGCCGTCGATGGTCACCTCGGTGAACGTGTTATCAGCACCATTGAGCGCCACCACGCAACCGTCGGCTGGGCCGACGGTCGATTTACAGTTCTGGGTCAGCCCGAAGAAGAAGAAATCGGTTCCGCCGTTGACATTGGGATTGTAGAACTCCGTCCATCCCGTGCAACGGGCGGTGGGGGAAGCAGAAAGTTGCTGGGGTGGGGGCGACAACAAAGGGGTCGTTTGCAGGATGGGCTGCTTGCCGGGCTCGGTGAACCCGAAGACATACTGCCAGGGAGTGGTATCGTCGGCGCCGGTGCCGCAAACATCGATGGCTCCAGTCGAGGGGTCGTTGTAGTAAGCGTTGTTGAAGGCGGGCTCGAAAAGGCGGAGCGCGGTGGCGGTGCCGCCGCCGGCGGGTTCGGCGGAGCCTAGGCCGATGGGGGCACTGGCCAACACAGTCATCGGGGCGGTATCGACCTCGACAAGAACAGCGGAAGTGCCGTCATCGGCGCTGACAACGAAAGTGGTTCCGTTGGTGATATCGACAATCGGCGGAGCCATGATACCGGGGCTTGTGGTTCCAATCTGCCCAACCGGGAGCGACGAGAGCCGGTTCTTATTGGTATCGATCTGGTAGAGGGTGCCGTTCGCGCTTCCGAACATCAGCAAGCCCAGAACCGAGTCGAAAACCGGAGAGGTCAGGTGGTAGTTCTCGGTGTTAACGGTAACGGGCCAGAAGGATGATTCGGTCAGCGTGGGCACTCCTCTGAAAACCCCAGTGATCTGGTAAACCTCGTCATTGTCCCCGCACAAGTAGACAGTATCCGAACTGTAATCAATCCACGGCGATGAGGTTGTCACGGCGGCGGGTATCGGAACGGAAAGCACAGACGTGGGGGCGTAGGCGTCTGAGGAGGACGTGCCCTGGCCAGCGGTCCAAGTCAGGACATGGAAAATGGCGTATGTGTGAAAACTCTCGACGTAGCCGATCTCCGTTCCATCCTGGGAAAGAATCGGAGAAGTTAGGATACGGCCGCCGGGAGACGTGGTGATGTTATAGGCAAAGAGTACGTTCGGAGCCTCGCCAAGACAGGTCCCGCCGCCGTCGCTGTCGACATAGAGATTATTGAAGGCGACAAGATTGGCCCGGCCACCGGTGACACCGGCGGATGCCAGTCCGAAGACGACGTAGTCGTTGTTGCAATCGGGCGGAGCGCTAGGATCGAAGGAGAACTTGGCCGGATAGACATTTGGAAGAAGGCGGCCTCCCAAATTCACGCTCCAATCGCGGTTGTGGCGGGGAGTAGCTTCAGAAACCGGCACGGGACCGGCGCCGTCGAAGACGTACGAGTTCTGAGCCTGCCAACGCTGCGTCACCTGATGCAGAACCCGAGGTTCCCGGTAAATCAGGTCCGGGTGCCGGGCGAGGGTATCGCGGCTGAACACGATATGGCGCTGGGACCAGTCCTGCGGAACTCCGGTGTGCCTGGGAGCAGCCGTTTCCTGAGCGCACATGATCGTCGCGAGAGCGAAAAGCACGATAGACAATACTGCAACGACACCACCAGCATGGCTTATCTTCACAGCTGCCTCCGATTGCGATTGGATTGCCGCCATTGTAGCCGCGTAGCCGCTTTTCGGTCCAGCGGGATTAATTTCATTTTAGACGGCCTGGCACTTCCAGTGCAGCAACTTTCCGACGTGACGGGCCGCGCCGGTGACCTTCCTGAAATCGCTGGAGTTAGGTGAGAGCGAGAGTCCGGTACAGCAATCCGGCGCTTGGCGATCGGGCGGCCGCAGATTCCGTCAGCGCAGAATCCGTGCTGCACGATCACCGGCGAGCTAGAGCTTGATAATGGAGCCTGCTTGCGGTTCGGGTCGCCGGGACTTCGACCACGCCTCGGATGAGGCTGTGGGCGGGCCGTCTGGACGCACCAATGGTCATCCTCGGGGCATCTCGGGTTGTAATGCGGGCCCCCATGTAATCCCCTTGACCAGTAATAAACCATGACAGAAACAGCAACTTAGTAATACAATTGCCGACGGTAGTTACCCGAGGGGGTATTTGATGACAAATATTGCTAAGGCGATCGACCGGCTCCGCGAGGAACGCCGTGAGGCTCAGAACCAAGTCCAAAAGCTGGGGGAAGCTATTTCGGTTCTCGAAAAGCTTACCCGAAGCTCGGGCGCAAAAGTACACACGGTGGTGTCACACCACGCCAAGCGTGTGCTCTCCGCAGCAGGGCGCCGGAGAATCTCTCTGGCGCAGAAAGCGCGTTGGGCTAAGATCAGACAGGCAAGAAAAGCCGCCTAAACGCCGGGCGGGCCGCAGGCTGCGCGAATTCCCCTCGCGAGACTGAAGCCCGCCGGATTTCTGCCTGGCAACTGGTGTTACTCGCTTGACCCTCTCTTGGCTTTGTGGTCGTTCGTCCGCCCCGACCCCGGAAAACTCCGGACAACTTATCGACCTAGCCGTGCGCTCCACTGAGTTCGCGCACGATGCTGCCGACAAACGCCTTGGCGTCTCCAAATAGCATCAGGGTGTTATCCAGATAGTAGAGCGGGTTATCAATGCCCGCGAAGCCAGGATTCATGCTGCGCTTGATGACCATCACGGTATGGGCTTTGTCTACATCGAGAATAGGCATGCCGTAGATGGGACTGGAAGCATCGGTGCGGGCGGCGGGATTGGTCACGTCGTTGGCGCCAATTACCAGGGCGACATCGGTCTGCGGGAAATCGCCGTTGATCTCGTCCATCTCAATCAGGCGGTCGTAGGGAATATCGGCTTCCGCGAGCAGCACATTCATGTGGCCGGGCATGCGTCCGGCAACGGGGTGAATGGCGAAACGCACGTCCACGCCGCGCTTGGTCAGAGCATCGTAAAGTTCGCGAACTTTGTGCTGCGCCTGGGCCACAGCCATGCCGTATCCGGGAACCACGATGACCCGGTTCGCGGCAGAAAGGATGGCCGCAGCTTCTTCCGGGGTCGCGCTGCGCACGGGCCGGGCTTCTTCTCCGGCGGCGGCCGAAGCTTGCACCTGACCGAAGGCTCCGAACAAAACGTTGGTGAAGGAGCGGTTCATGGCCTTCGACATGATGATGGACAGGATAAGGCCCGACGATCCATCGAGCGCACCGGCGATGATGAGGAGTTTGCTATTGAGAACGAAGCCCATGGCCGCCGCCGACAGGCCTGCGTAGCCGTTCAACAATGAGATGACGGTCGGCATGTCCGCACCGCCGATGGGGATGATCAATAACACGCCGAACGTCAGCGCGATCAGAATCATGAACGGAAACAACGACCGGGCTCCCGGATGCAGCACCAGCGATACGGCGATGGCCACGGCTCCGGCGAGTAACAGAAAGTTGACGAGGTTCTGCCCTCTGTAAGTCAGCGGACGCTGCGGCAGAATTTCCTGCAACTTGCCGGCCGCCATCAGACTCCCGGTAACGGTCAAACCGCCGAGAATGACCTCGAGCGACAGGACCGCCATCATGAAGCGCGAGATATCGGGTGAGCGCAAGTAAAATTCGGCCGAGCCGACCAGCGTGACGCAGAGTGCGCCAAAGGCGTGGCTGAGCGCGGTCCGCTGCGGAACGGCTGTCATCGCCACTCGCCCGAGCGGAACGCCGATGATGGTACCGAGAACCAGCGCAATGGCAATGAGGTGGTAGCTCATGCCGCGGTTCAGCAGCGTGCCACCGATCGCCAAGACCATGCCAATTTCGCCCGCCCAGATGCCGTGGCGAGCCGTGGTGGGCGAGCTCATCCACTTCAGCGAGAGGATGAAGAGCACGCTCGCGATGAGATATAAGAGCTCGATGATGACCGGGATTACACCGAGTTCGGCTGTCATTATTTGGCCACCAACTTGGCCGCCGATTTGGCCGCCGGTTGAGCGTCGGGACGGCTAGATTTGAACATCTTCAACATGCGGTCCGTGATCAAGAAGCCACCGACGATGTTGCTGGTGGCCGCGACCACGGCAATGAATCCGAAAACGGTGGCGAGCGTGCTCTTGTGCTCGCCAACGAGCACGATCGCACCAACAACCGCGATTGCATCCAAGGCATTGGTGAGCGACATCAACGGAGTGTGCAGCAGCGGCGAGACTCGCCGAATCACTTCAAATCCGATGAATCCGGCGAGCACAAAGATAAAGAGCGCATTGATCAGGGTTGAACTGCTGTTCATCTTTCCTCCGATTTGATTTCCCCGTCCGATTTTCTTGGGGGAGAGCTGTGTGTCCGCGCCCAGGCTGAACGGGCGAGACGCACGCCCTCCACACGATCACGGCGCCAGCGCGGGCAACTTGAAAAACTCGCGGACGCGAGCGTTCACGATTTCGCCACCGTGGGTGAGCAGAGTTTCGCGAACAATTTCGTCTTCGAGGTTCAGATTCAATTTCTGATCTTTGATCAAGTGAGTCAGAAACGCGGTGACGTTACGGGCGTACATCATGCTCGCGTGATAGGGAACACCGGTGGCCACGTTGATCGCTCCGATAATGGTCACACCATGCTTGACCACGGTCTTGCCGGTTTCGGTGATCTCGCAATTGCCGCCGCGTTCGGAGGCGAGATCGAGGATGACCGAGCCCGGCACCATTCCCTTCACCATTTCTTCGGTCACCAGGATCGGAGATTTTTTTCCCGGAATCACGGCCGCTGTAATCACCACATCGCTTTCCTGCACCACTTTTCCGAGCAACTCGCGCTGACGGCGGTAAAAGTCTTCATCCTGCGCGCGGGCGTATCCGCGAGCGTCCTGCGCGTCTTTTGCCTCGATCGGAAGCTCGACAAAACGTCCGCCCAGACTCTGCACCTGCTCTTTCGCGGCGGGCCTTAAATCGTAAGCCGAAATCACTGCACCCAGGCGGCGTGCGGTCGCGATCGCCTGTAGTCCGGCGACGCCGCAGCCGATGACGAACACGCGGGCGGGTGTAATGGTTCCCGCCGCGGTGGTGAGCATGGGAAAGAAGCGCGGTAGATGGTCGGAAGCCATCAGCACCGCCTTGTATCCGCAGACAGTTCCCATCGAGGAAAGCGCATCCATGCTTTGGGCGCGAGTGGAACGGGGCATCAACTCCACGGAAAACGTGGTGACGCCAGCGTGCGCGATCTCCTGCACGACGTCCGCCGCACCAAAGGGACGCAGAAATCCGACGAGGATCTGATCGCGGCGATAAAGCGGCACATCCTGTTTCCCCGTCACGTCGTTGGAACCGTAACAAAGGATCTGCACGACAATGTCAGCGGCGGCAAACACCGCGGCGCGATCGGCGACGATCTTTATGTTCGCGCCCTTGTCGGCATACTGGGAATCGGGATAGCCGGCGTCGATTCCAGCGCCTAACTGTATGTGGACTTCGAAACCTGCCTTGATCAGCGTCGGGAGGACAGCGGGCACGAGGGCAACCCGCCGCTCGCCCGGATAGTTTTCTTTCGGCACACCAATGATCACGAGGCCCTGCCTGTCCCGCGATTCTCAATATCGCGACGGAGAAGATTCGGAGCCGCCTGGCTCGCATCAATCCTAAATTTCCACGGAACTAAGGAACTGGGGGATTTTAGTTGAGCAGATGAGCGCGCGCAAATGGCTTGACCTTCATGGCTTGACGTTCACGAAAGCGACAGGCTCAATTTGAGGCCGCTGCTATCGCTCGACACCGTGATGTCAGCGCAGTTTTGAACGATCCAATCGGCACCGGCTTCTTCGAGGTCGCGGCGAATCATGGTTGTGAGAACTGCAATGACTCTGGCGCCAGCGGCCTTTCCCGCGCGAACTCCGGCCGCCGCGTCTTCTACCACGATGCAATCGGAAGCGGCAAACCCAAGCTTCGCCGCCGCTTTCAGGAAAGGCTCGGGATCGGGCTTGCCGATCTTCACGTCGCTGGATGTAGTCATGTTCTTGGGGATGGGCAGGCCGGCGGCCCGCAAACGCACCTCGGCCAGCGGGCGAGAGCATGAGGTCGCAATCGTCCAGCGCTCCGGAGGCAAGCAGTTCAGGAGTTGCCGAGCGCCCGGCAGCAGGACCACGCCATCGAGGTCTTCGATCTCCCGGCGTTCGACTTCGCGATTTTCACGGGCAATGTCCGAGTTCGGCAGAAACTCTCCGACTGTAATTCGACTCGGGCGCCCATGCGCCTTATGGACCACGGTTTCTGGATCGAAGCCATGCTCAACCGCCCAATGAGTCCACACGCGCGCGACTGCCGGAGTGGAATCGATCAGCACGCCATCCAAGTCAAAGAGCAGGGCACTGCAGCGGGTTTCAATCATTTATCTAATTTACATTGCCCGGCGGAAACGAGTGGCGTGCCCAGTCCGCTTCCTTCCGATTCGTCACAGGCTGCGGAAGCGATCTTTGACTTCGCGCACGAATTCGACGAAGCGCGGCTGGGTGATGATCTCGGGGTGCCAGCAGAGATCGCGTTCAATCAGGTCGTAGGTCTCGACGATGTGTGAACCGGGCAAAGTATTGCCCTGCGTGTCGTGGTCCCGGCCCATCAGCCACAAGTGGTCGGCGACCGAAGCAGCCGCGGTCACATCGTGCGTAACCACGATGATGGTGTTCAGGTCATCCATATTCGCGACCTTTTGGATGAGCGCGCAAGTTCTTTCCAGCATGAGCAGGTCCAACCCGCTGAAGGGCTCATCCATCAACAGGAAATGATCGGAACAGAGAATCTGCTGTATGATCGCGCAGCGCTGACGCTGGCCGCCTGATAACTGGACAGGGTAGAGCCTGGCTTTGTCGATAAGATCGAATTCGTTCAGGAATTCGATCACCTTATCGTGAGCGACCTTGTCGTCTTTCTCCTTTCGACTCGCCGCCAGAAGCAGATTGGAGAGCACGGTGCGGTGCTCGAACAAGGGATAATCTTGAGCGACCACCCCGACTTCGCCAGCCTTAACCGGGCGGTCAAGACCGTTTACGGTGACGCGGCCAGAGGTCGGCGGATTCAGGCCGGCGATGATGCGGAACAACTGCGTCTTGCCAATGCCGCTCGGCCCCAGAAAGCCCACCACCTGACCCTGCGTGCAACCGGGCCGAATAATGTCCCTGATCTCTGCGCTGACATTCTTGAGGATCGATCGGCCATCGTATTCGAGAGAAACATTCTCGATCTTCAGCAGAGTCTTACCGTAGGTGTACGAAGGCATAGTCTTGTCTTACGAGTTGGTTGTCTCTCTTGAACCGCGGATCATCCTCTTATTTTCTTTCCAGTGTCAGATCGGCATATGGACAGACAATTTCTCGCATCAAGCCGATCGCGTAATCCTGGCCTAGTCCGAGCAGCAAGATTGTGAGCTGAATGGCGAACACCGCGCTCAGGTGGAAGTGCTTGTTCTGATTGAGCAGCATCGCGCCCACCCCGCCTTCGGAGCGCGAGATGCCCTCGACCATCGTTAGCATCATCCATCCCATGGCCGCATTCTGGCGCAAGACTTCAAAAGCCTTATCGGCCTGCCCCAACACAATCACTTCGTATACTACACGCCACTCGCCCATACGCAGAGTTCGCGCCAGATCAAACCTCTCCTTAGGAATGCTGGCGACGACTTCCGCCATGCCCGTGACAAAAAACACCGATACCGAGAAAACCAGCAGAAATAATTTGAGCTCGTGGCCGGTAGTCGCCATCAGCGTGAAGAAGAAGGTTAGACCGACCATGGATAAGAAGCGCAGTTTGCTGATCAAGGCCACAATCGGGCGAAAGAATGGGATAACTGTCAGATAGGCCAGTAACAGGGATAAGACGGCCGAGATGCCGATCGCTTCAAGATTCAGTAAGAAGCTGGTGATCAGTTCCCCGCCGAGTCCCTCGAGCCACAAATCGCCCAGCGCCTGAAAGACTTCTTTGGGCTTAGGCAGGAAGACCGAGGGCGAGAAGATCCAAATCGACAGCAACATCAGCAGCTGAAATGCAACCAGCCACCGAACTGTCTTCCTAGAGATAACTCGATTTGGCGCTAAAAGATCGGTCGCCTCACTCATCTTATCGATCCATTTTCCGGTCCACGATTGTCGCGCGGTCTAAACATCCTGCATTCTCGGTAGCTCGCTTGAAGAAAGAGGGAGGGCAGCGCAGCCTCCTCAGCTTTTACGACAAACTCAGCTGCCAAGCAGAGTAATCTCTACGCGGCGGTTCGCCGCCTTTCCAGCAGTGGTTTCGTTGGTTGCAACCGGATTCTGAGACCCGTGGCCCGCGATGCGGAACCGATTATCCGGGAAGTTCTTGGGGGCGTGCTTCTGCAACCATTCCTTCACCGCGCTAGCGCGTGCATCAGAAAGCGCCTGGTTCACTTGTTCGCTGCCGGTATTGTCCGTGTAGCCGTCGACTTGAATGAACAAACCGGTAATCGCCAAAGAGTCCTTTAGCTCTTGCATGGTGCGCACACCTTCAGACGTGAAAGTCGCCTTCCCCGTATCGAAGTTGATGGAGTAAGAACGCTTGGAGACTACCGGACCACTTTCGTTAGCGGCGTATTGCGGCGCTTCGCCTTCCGCGCCTCCGCTGCCCATGCGGGCCTGCGCTCCGGTGATGAACGACTTATCTTCAATGTCTTTTACATCGGGGATGGGTGTGTCCTTGAATAGTGCTGGATACTGCTGCGTAGCAATTTTGCCGAACACGGTGTAAGTGGACCGGAAGTTGTCGTTAGTGCCCGGCTCCAGGCCGAAGAGAATGAGATTGTCAGCCAGGTTGTTGACCGTCGAGCCGCCGAGGTCTACTTTGAGGCCTTGCGCGTCGGTTTCAGTTACACCTTTGTAATACTTGTACCAGTATGCCTCATCCTGATCGCTGTATACTTTGGCGCTGATCGCGGATGCTTTGTGCAGCACCTGGTCAAAGGCTTTCACCTGATCGCCGCCTTCGAAGGTAGCTGCCAGCAAGCCCTCAATCTCTGGACGGTTTCGTTCGAAAAAGTTCTTCGGGCCGACAATTACGTCTGGCATCTGCGACCGGTATTGCTTCGAGCTAACCACTTTGACCAACCCGCCCTTACCCTTGGCGACGGTCACATCGCCGGGTGTCCAAGTCACGACAGCATTTACACATACGTGCTTGGTCTCGCCGGTAAGATGGCCGTCTTTCACGACCTTGCGATCGTCGCACTTTCCGGCAACGTAGTCGGCGGCGGCCACGTTGTAATCGGAAGCATTGATCCAATTCACCGCGTCGGGATCATAGGTCTTCTCGTCGGGGTTGTTCTTAATGCCGTTATCGCCTTCCCACTTCTGGGCGATATTCCAGTCACCGTCGCGAAGCACGCCCTCCACCAGCAAGCCCTTCGCCGCTTGCGGATCGCGCTTCACTTCAGGCGGCGCCATAAAAGAATCTTCGCCACGGCTGTAGCCCGTCGCACCGATTACTTTGGCCTGGAAATCGGGTCCGAGCTTCTTCAACTGCGGATTGACTGCAGCCAGGAACTGACCGGAGCCGTCCCCCATGATGAGAACGAAATTCGCTCCATTAGAGCACTGCGACGAACCGTTGGCAATTTCTCGAGCGCACGCGATGAGGTCTTCCTGCATCTTTCCGGTATCGTCCTGGCGCACAAGCAACAGGTTGACGCCATGTTTTTCCATCAGCGAACCTTTGGTCGTAGCGGCTCCGCCGTTGGCGTAGATGAGTCCAATCTGGGCGTTCCATTCCCAAATCTCACCGCGAATCAGAGTAGCGGGAACATTCGCGGGAGTCGATGACGGCAGCGGAACCGGCTCAACGTTCTGCACCATCGCGTCTTTTACGTCAGGCAAGATCGCCTTCTCGGGCACCAGGGCCTTCATCACCCCCGGAGTTGGAATCCAGCCAAGCTCGGCGGCTTTGCGCAGGCCAAATACAAAGAGCGCTACTGCGAGGATAATTAGGACTACTTTCGGGCCAGTCTTTAGACGTGCCATAGTGAGCGAATCCTCCCGTGTTCAGCTTTCGCTGGAATTTCAGCCCTTAACTATTAGTTATATTACTTAAACATGTCGCCGTAGTCGCTGGCGCTGCGAGCCGGAGCGGAAACATCGCCAGGGGTCTTCGCAGGAACCGGCACGGGCGCGGCGGTTGCTCCGGGCAGTAAGAATGCCGTATCCGAGTCGCCCGAAGTCAGCAGCTTCTGTTCGTAGGCATCGAGTTTCTGAAGCGCTTCGGTCTCGACCGCTCCATTTTCCAGATCGATGGTGTCCATGAAGTTCTGTGCCAGCCGCTGGAAATCTTCCATCTCGCCCAGTTTGCGTCCCGCCTCTTCGGCCAGGTGCTCCATGGTGTCGTTGTATAACTCCTTCTCGTCCCCATCACCCTTAATCACCGCCAAAGCGGTACGATAAGCCCGATAGGCGGAGTTAATGGTCTTGTACTCAACCTCCTGCTGCTTGACTTCGTTGTCAGTATCTTCGATATAGAAGTCGATGTGAACCGCCCACTTACTGAGCAGATCATAGATATTCTGCAGCTTTCCCAGTAACTGCTGATAACTCAGGTTCGACTTTTCCAGCCGGCCCGCCTGATTTGCCTTGGCTTTCATTTGCAACGCCATGCGCAGCTGCTCATTCTGGTCGGCGGTCGAGGTGGCTATCTTCTTGGCATGCGCGGCCAGGCGCATATTCTCATTCGCGAGGGCGTGATTCTTGTCGATGATGTCTTTCAAATAACGGATTTGGCCGCTGACATTGCTGATCTGTTGATTCATCACGTCCCGGCGCTTGCGCATTTGCGACAAGTGATCCTTCAGAATTCCGATGGGATCGATGTTGATGATCAGCCCGGTGATCGCGCGCATCAGCAAACGGAACAGCAAGTGGGTGCGGCTGCTGAACAAGACGAACAAAACAGCGGCCAGTATCAAGGCCAGGAAAACCATGTGGAGAGTGTCGGCCAGCATCGAAACGACGAAGGGCACAATCATTCCCCACCCGTAGACCAGCGCCCCAGCAAGAAGCACAATGGCGATCATGCCCGTCTTACCTTCGGGGCGGGACCAGAACGACTTGATGTCCTGGCCCAAGTTAGTCGGAGTGGCAGGCGTTAAACTCATAGTTCCTCATCCCTGGAGAAGACTTACGTACTTAGCCTTCTCCTGATCGATCTCAACCGCGCGGCGCTGAGCCGCAATCGTGAACTGCGATTCCGCACGCTGGATCTTGCCCTGGGCTTCCACCAAGCCGGTCGACATTTGCGATAACTGCTGCTGGAGTTGGGAGATCTCCTGTTGCTTGGCGGCAATCGTATCCGAGATCTCTTGCACTTTCTTCTGGCGGCTCGTTATCTCTTGGTCTTTGGTCGCCTCAGCGGTCGCGGCAAACGATTCTTGCTCGTTTTGCAATGCGATTTTCAGGCCGTCAAAAGTAGCTAAGATCTTCTCTGCAGTCAGACCTTCCTGCGCCCTTGCCTGCACCACCGCAGTCTTGAATTTCGTGCGCTCGTCCATGGCAGGAATCGCGGACAAGGGGTCCAGGTATTTGTGAATGGTTGCGGCTACCGGCGTGGATTGGAAATCCGTTTTCGCCAGGATCTTCTTGTATACGTGATCGGTCTCTTCCCCCAATGAATTGTAGGACGCGCTCTCCACGCTCGCCGCCGTCACCGATTCGCGGGACGAGGCGGGAGGGCTAGGCGCCTTAGCCTCGGGATGCGCAGGGTGCGGCGTTGAAGACTTTGGGTCGGGGTCGTCTTCAACGATGGCGTGCTTGATGGTGTCTATAATCTTGCTCATCTGTTTCCGGCTCCTTCGTCATGCCGTCCGAAATTGAAACGAATGCTAAAAACACTCCCCCGCAGCCATTGCCGCGCGCCGAGAGCGACCTGCAAACCTATGTTTTCACAATATCCTACTGAAAATACCTGCCCCGATACAGCAATGTTCGGGCGGGTGCCTGGTCGATCAATGGGCCATCCACTGGCCACGGATGCGCCTGTTCAACAAGGTAACAAAGGATGCTATGTCGCGGTGAGACCAATGTCAACGCTTGGTTTAGCGGCTTTTATTGCAGATCGCAAAGTGGATTTTACAAAATTTCACTGGGAAAAAACAGCTCGGCGCACTCCGCGTGACGGCAATTCGCAGGAGGAACGCGTATCAGTTGGCACTCTTCTCCTGATGCGGCCGGATGGCACGAGCGATCAAGCCCAAACCGCCGACCAGAAGCACCAGCATCACCATGGTCTCGAAAAGGCTCGCGGGTGCAAAAAAAATGTGCATGTTCGCAATCACCCCGGCGAAAATGAAGAGAGCCCCAGCGACGGTGAGCAGCCATCCGATGATGCTGCGACCGTTCCAGAACAAAATCCCAACCCCAAACAGCATAGGGATCAGCGTAATGCCAAAGGAATTTGCGCCGTAGAAGCTCCAGTAGGAACCAACTACCTTCACTTGATTGGTGATGAGAAATCCGCCGATACAAGTCATGAAGAAACCGAGCAGGAAATGGCCGAGCCCGCCCGGCGTGCCACCCACATCGCTAAAGGAACGGTTTTCCATGGGGTGAGGATACCAGACGCCTCTTCGAACTTGAAGGAACTTAATTGTCGATTTCAAACTAAAAGAGAGGGCCAGCCCGGCGATGACCAGCGACGAAGTGCACGGTGAAAATGGAATCCACCTAAGAGAATCCTGAAAGAATAAACATCGGGCGCAGCGTCTCGTAACCAAAGTCGGCTGGGACGGGTGCAAAAGACTTTCACTGGGTCCGGTGTGCGATTCGTTGAAGCGATGGTGAGCGCGGCAGGAATCGAACCTGCGACCCACGCCTTAAAAGGGCGTTGCTCTACCAACTGAGCTACGCGCCCCACCAATTTCAATCTAACATATTTTGTGCTGGCGTTTTGCCCGGCCGGCGTTTCGTAGAAAGCATGGCCGTCAGGATTCGTCGACTCGACGCCGACTCCATCCCGCCCCAGCGGCTCGTGACGTTGCTGTGGCAAAAGCGATACACTCTGCTTTCATGCCACGATCCCGCTTCTTCTGGGCAACACTTGCGTTGACGGTTGGCGCGATTTTGGCGCCGACGCCAAGCCACGCGGAGAAAAAAAAACAGTTGCCCGCCTTGCGCTGGACTGCTGGCGCGCCCGGTTGCACCTTCGAACGGCGCGATGACGGAAGGTATCTGTGGACGATGACCGGGCCTGACCTCACGGTCACGCTCCTGGTGGATTCGCAGGAACTGGCAAAGAGCCGCCAGCGCTTCTATCAACTTTTCGGCCTGTACGTGAGCGTGACTTACACCGGACGGGACAAATTTGAGTTTCCGGCGAACGCGCGGATCGACTTCGTTCGTCATCACGACGTCGTGGAAGGCTACGAGGATCCTTCGGAACTCTCCAATAGATTGCAGAACGACATCGACACGAAGGTCTTCGAAACCGAGCGTCAGATCAAGAAGAATCCCAAAATCAGTGAGGAAAAAACGGCTCTCTTGCGCGAGTACGAAAAGGTAGCGGCCGAGTTCATCGAGTTTCTGAGCACGCAAACGCTCGATCCCGCCGGGGTGACGCTGACTCCGGGCAATCCCGAAACCCACGGTTGGATTTTTTTTGCAACCAGCAACAAGTGGATCGGCCCGTGGAAGGCCCGCGAAGATTTTATTGTCAGCGTCGGGATGAACGACAAGGTCTGGCAATTTCCCTTTTCGCTGCCACCGACGGAAGGCGACCTGATCTTGCGGAAGCCGCCTGAGTAAGTCGGGCGTTTGCGCGCCAGGAAACTGTGTTACAGTTTCGTGCTCATAGTTCTTGTCCATGGTTTATAACCATAGCTCATAGTCATGGAGATCGATGCGAAAGTCGCGCCAGCCGCCAAGCCGCCCGCAGTGCTGTTCTACTGCCCGGTCTGCGCCGTGGAAGTTCCCGATCCGCTGACCTGCGGCGACTGCTCGGCCGTCATCTGCCGCCGCTGTGGAACGCCGTTGGAATCTCCCGATGAGCTGGGCATGGGATGAAAGCTGGTCGTTCGTCGTTGGCGATTTGCCGTTCGCTGATCGCCATTCGCGGCCGCTCGCCGGGTAGATGCGTCTGGGTGTTGCGAACAGCCCACAACGAACAGCGAACAACGAAGGATTTGACCTGCTCACGAATAAGGACGAACTGACCGACTACTTAATGAACCCCGCTCCCGCTTCCCTAGCTCCCGAAGCCGAAACATCCAATCAGCAGCCGAGTCTCGTCCGCGGACTTAGCTTGCTCGACTCCGTGCTCCTGCTGGTGAGCGGCATCATCGGCTCTTCTATTTTTCTTACGGCGAAGGATATTGCCGGGCCTTTGCCGAATCCGATTTTGTTCTTTCTGGTGTGGGTGCTTGGTGGAGTGATTTCGCTGTGCGCCTGCGTCGCTTTCGCCGAACTCGGCTCCATGTTTCCGGACTCCGGCGGACAATACATCTACCTCCGTGAAGCTTACGGCGACCTGGTCGCGTTTCTATATGGCTGGATGTTGTTCGCGGTGGCGAATGGAGGCACCATCGCGGCGCTCTCCGTCGCGTCCGCTGCCTACATGGGAAATATCATTCCTGCCATTTCGCAGGAGCATGTGATTTTTTCGCTGGCGGGCATGCCGTTCACGCGTGCCCATGCGGTTGGGCTGGCGCTGATCGCCATCCTCACCTACGTCAATGTTTTCGGACTGCGCTGGGGCGCACTTCTGCAGAATGTTTCGACGTGGACCAAGTTCACTGCCATGGCAATCTTCGTTGTCCTTGGATTTGCCATTGGCAAGGGACATTGGTCGAACTTCAGCGCGCAGGCGCCGGGTGGTTTAAGCATGGGATTGAGCCCCGGGCAATTGATCTCCGCTCTCGGCGTCGGCTTGATCGCTGTCTTCTGGGCTTACGACGGCTGGGTCTACATTACGTGGGTCGCTGGCGAAGTCAAGGAGCCGCGGCGCAATGTGCCGCTGGCCATGGTTTTAGGCGTGCTCGCGGTGGGCGCGATTTATCTCGCTATGAATATGACCTACGTTTACGCGCTGCCGCTAAATGAAATCGCAAAGTACGAAACCATTGCCCACGCCGCCGCGGCAAAACTTTTTTCGCCCGCTGCCGCAGTCTGGCTGTCGGCGATGATTGCGATTTCGTGTTTCAGCGCGGCGGCGGCCTGCACCCTGTCGGGTTCGCGCGTCTATCTGGCCATGGCACAGGACGGCGTGTTCTTTCGCCGCATGGCCGTCATTCATCCCAAGTGGCGCACGCCCGCCTTCAGCCTGATCGGCCAAGGCGTCTGGGCCGCGGTGCTCACTATGAGCGGGCGCTACGACCAGCTTTACACCTACGTCATCTTTGGCATGGTGCTCTCCTACACGCTGACCGTCATCGGTCTGTTCGTCTTGCGCTGGAAAAAGCCAGATATTCCCCGCCCCTATCGCTGCACCGGATACCCTTGGCTACCCGCGATCTACGTTCTGGTCGGGGTCGCCTGGACGCTCAACACCATCATCACGCGGCCCGCTGAGGCCTTCTGGGGCGCTACGATTGTGCTGATTGGAGTGCCGGGATATCTGTATTGGAAGCGCGGGAGCCGTGCTGATGCCATGTAGGCCTGGACATCGGTTGTTGTGTTGACGACAGAACTCAGGCAGAATATTGTTCAACAAACAGGAGTTCTTTCCATGGCAACTGTGTCAGTTGGTCACTCCGCGAAGGGCGCTGAAAAAGGTGAAGGGCTCATCAGCTATGAGGAGGCGTTGGACAAACTGTCTCGCGAGGACCGGTTTCGAGCCACCGTTTACGCCATGAATACCCTTCTCGTGCAGAAGGGAACTTACTCGCCGGAAGAGTTCGAATTTCAGTTTCGTCAATTCGCGCAGAAAAACATACAGTAGGACTCCCTTATTACGTTGCCGTCGTTCTCCTCTTCCGACACTTCAATCGGCTTTATGTTGACTTCTGACTTTGGCAACGAACAGATTCCACGCGGCCCTTCTCCGCGCAAGTGCTCCCGCGTAGAAACTAGAAAGAGCATAGAGCACTGCAGCGACAGCGAATCCGAGAACCAACGGTACAAGCAATTCGGCCGGACCACCGGCGACATCAAGGTTATCCCAAACGTCTTTCGATCTGTATGCCGTGGTGAATAGGACTCTACACCGGCACGACAGTCTTCCGTTTCGGATTAAAGAACGGTAGTGGCACGACCGTCGCCGTCGTCGTCTTCCGTTGCGCTTCGATGGTCAACTCCATTTGCAGCTTGGTGCCGGGCTTGGAATACTCGGCGCCGACGCTGGCCAGCGCGATCAGCTTCTTCAGTAACGGAGAGAACGCCGTCGTCGTCGCTTTGCCTACGTGCTTGTCGTTGGAATTGGAGTCGGAATAGACGGGCACGGCAACGCGCGACGCTTGGCTGGGAGCTGCCGGAGAGAGTCCGAACTTGTCGAACTGCTCTTCGACTTCTACCCAATCTACTTCCAGTCCAACTAACTGCCGCGCTACGCCCTGCTTGCGATCTCTGGCTAGCGCGCGCTTGCCGATGAAGTTCTCTTTGTCGAGATGCACCATCTTCCCGAAGCCCAGCTCGTATGGCGAATACTTCTGCGACGGAATCAGCGCCTTCTTCGAGCTGATGTAATCGACTTCAATCAGGAGCAGTCCCGCCTCCACGCGCGCCACATCCAGCGCCAGCATTCCGGCGGCATGGATATCGAACTGCTTGCCTTTGTCCATCAGCGCGTCCCAGACTTTGATCGCATGATTCCACGGCATCCAAATTTCGTAGCCGAGATCGCCGGTGTATCCAGTGCGCGAAATATCCACCGGCACGCCCGCAATCTTGCCCGTCGTTTTTCGGAAATACTTCAGATTCGTGATGTCGGCTTCCGCAGCCGTCTTCAAAAGTTTGGCGGAGGCCGGTCCCTGCAGCGCCAGAGCCGCCGTCTGCTCGGAGATGTCTTCGATCTGAACGTCCATGTTCAAGCCGTTCTGCCGAAACCAGCGCAGGCTTGGATCGGCAGCTGTCCAGCGATACTTGTTTTCTTCGAGGCGCGTAATTGTGCCGTCGTCGATGACCTTGCCGTCTTCATCGCACCAGCAGGCGTAGATCACCTGCCCTACTGCGACTTTGTTGACGTCGCGCGTGATCACGCGGTTCACGAGTTTCGTCGCATCCTTACCGGTGATCAGATACTTATAGAGCGGCGAGATATCAATCAGCGCGCAAGCATTGCGGATAGCGTTGTACTCGTGCTCGTGGTGCACTTCGTACACGCTGACCGTGTAGTATCCCGACCACTCACGGTAATTCAGACTTTGGCAGAGGGCGAAAGTTCTCTCGTGAAATGCGGTTCCAATGGGCAAGATGGCCTCGCGTGGTTAACAAACCCGACGCCGGATTATATGCATCGCGCCTCTTCCGCGGCAAGCACGGAAATACTTTGACCATGAGTCAGCAAGGTCGCGTAAGTAAAGACAAAACGATGCTTTCTCGATAGAATGGCGAGTCATTTTTCCTGACGTTTCTGGCCGGTCTGGATTAATCTTTCTGGGTCAACTTATGCCTGCCGTTTCGAGTGGTGCGAAGTACGACGTGATCGTGATTGGCGGCGGCCACAACGGGCTCACCAACGCCGCCTATCTGGCGAAAGCGGGGAAGAAAGTGCTGGTGCTCGAACGCCGTCACGTTCTCGGCGGGGCGGCCTGCACGGAGGAAGTTTTTCCGGGCTTCAAGTTTTCCGTTTGCTCTTATGTCGTCTCGCTGCTGCGGCCCGAGATCATTCGCGACCTCGATCTTCCCCGCCATGGGCTTGAGGTTTTGCCGCTCGACGGCACTTTCACTCCCATGCCGAATGGCGACCATCTATGGCGCGTGAACGATCATGGCAAGACGCATCGTGAAATCGCCCGGCACTCCCGCGTGGATGCGGAAGCCTACGATGAATTCGGCAAGGCTATGCAGGCGATGTGCCGCTTCGTGAAGCCCATTCTCAGCATGATCCCGCCTGATCCGGCAACGCTGAATCCACGCGAACTTATGAAGCTCGTCTTCATCGGACGGCGCTTCCAGGGCATGTCGAGCGAGGACAAGTATAACCAGGTCCAGCTCATGACCATGAGCGCCATCGATTTTCTCGATCAGTGGTTTGAGACGGATGTGCTCAAAGCGACGATGTCGGCGTCGGGCATTATTGGAACGTTTCTCGGTGTGCGCTCGCCCGGCACAGCCTACGTGCTGCTGCACCACTACATGGGAGAGATTGACGGCGCGTTTCGTGCCTGGGGATTCGCGCGCGGCGGTACGGGCGCCATCTCGAACGCGATTGCCGACGCCGCTCGCGAGGCTGGAGCTGAAATTCGCACCGAAGCTGCGATTGCGAAAATCTTGGTCAAGAACGGACGCGCCACCGGTGTTGTGCTCGCGAACGGCGACGAGATTTATGCCGACGTTGTTTCCTCCAGCGTCGACCCGCGGCTCACGTTTACAAAGATGATCGAGCCCGGCCATCTGCCTGATGAATTCATGGACGGCGTGCGGCGCTACAAGTTCCGTGGGTCTTCCGGCAAAATGAACATGGCGCTCGACGGATTGCCGAATTTCAAGTGCATGCCGGGAGTTGGCGCTCACCTGCGCGGCGCCATGTCAATTTCGCCCACTGTCGAGTACATGGAGAAGGCTTACGACGAAGCGAAATATGGGCACTGGTCTTCGCATCCGTATATCGACATGGTGATTCCGACGCTCACCGATACGTCGCTTGCGCCGCCGGGCAAACACATCCTTTCATGCTTCGTGCAATACGCACCCTATAAGCTGGCGTCCGGTCTCGATTGGGACACGGAAAAAGAACAATTTGGCGACGCCGTGGTCAACACCATTGCCGAATACGCGCCGAATATCAAAGACATCATCCTGCACCGGCAGGTGGTCACGCCGCTCGATCTCGAACGCGAGTGGGGGCTGAGCGAGGGCAACATCTTTCAGGGCGAACTCTCGCTCGAACAATTATTTTTCTTGCGTCCGGTTGCCGGATGGGCGCAATTCCGCTCGCCGATCAAGAACTTATATATGTGCGGATCGGCCACGCATCCCGGTGGCGGCATCATGGGCGCACCGGGACGTCTGGCGGCGCTCGAAATTCTGAAGGACGGGGGCGCGTGATGTCTGCGGAGGGCCGCATGGCAGAGACTCACGATGTGATCATCGTCGGTGGCGGACACAACGGTCTGGTCGCCGCCTTCTATCTCGCCAAAGCGGGGTTCAAACCGCTGGTGCTCGAACGCCGCGCCCAGGTGGGCGGCGCGGCCATCACCGAGGAATTTCATCCCGGCTTCCGTTGCTCCACACTGGCGCACAACACCGGACCCCTCCGCGCCGACATCGTGCGCGAGATGCAGTTAGAGAAGCACGGCCTCAAGCTGACGACTCCCGAGGTGAGCACCGTATCGCTGCTGCCTGACGGCCGGGCGCTCGTTCTCTACTCCGACGCCAAGAAAGCCGCCGAGGAAATCGCACAGTGGTCGCAGAAAGACGCTGCCTCCTACGCGGACTTCGGCGCGGCGCTCGGCAAGATCGGCAAGGTCATCGGCGAAGCGCTCGCACTCACACCGCCGAATATCGACAGCCCCAGCACCGGCGATCTCTGGGGGATGCTGAAGACGGGCCGGTCGATACGAAATCTCGGGAAGAGAGATTTATATCGCGTGCTGCGCTGGGGACCGATGGCCGTTGCCGATCTGATGGCTGAGTTCTTCGAGACCGAGCCGCTGCGCGCTACTATCGCCGCCCGCGGCATCTTCGGAACATTTCTTGGTCCGTGGTCGGCGGGCAGCGCCCTAGTATTGATGCTGCGCGCTGCTGCTGATCCATCTTCCAATGCGTCTCCGGCGGGCAGTGTTCAGTTCCCTGCCGGTGGCCTGGGCGCCATCACTCTGGGCATGGCTGCCGCGGCGAAGCAGGCGGGCGCGGAAATTCGCACCGGCGCTGACATCGCCCAGATCCTCGTGAAAGATGGCGTCGCTACAGGCGTCGTGCTCACGTCTGGTGAAGAGATTCCCGCACGAGCCGTGGTCTCGAACGCCGACCCCAAGCGCACGCTTATGCGCCTGGTCGATCCCACGCACCTCGCGCCAGACTTCATACAGAAAATCAAGAACTACCGCTCTGTGGGCACAGTCGCGAAAGTCAATCTCGCGCTTGCTGCGCTCCCGGAATTCACCGCGCTCAAGGCAAAGGGCAACGGCAACTTGCTTCAGGGCCGTATCCAGATCAGCCCGGAGATCGATTACCTGGAGCGCGCCTTCGACGAATCGAAGTACGGCAACTTCTCTCGTCAGCCCTACATTGAGATTGCGATTCCGTCGCTTTCCGATCCGTCGCTCGCTCCGGCCGGCCAGCACGTGATGTCCATCTACATGCAGTACGCGCCGTACAAGCTGATAAACAGCGACTGGGAGAGCCAACGCACCGCGCTCGGCGAAACCGTGGTGAAGACGATCGCGCAGTACGCGCCGAATCTGCAGCAGATCATCCTGCGCCATCAGATCATCACGCCCAAGGATCTCGAAGAAACATACGGCCTCACCGGAGGCCATATCTTCCACGGCGAACTTGCGCTGGATCAGTTCTTCACCATGCGACCGTTGCTCGATTGGGCGCGCTATCAGACGCCCATTGAACGCCTGTATTTATGCGGCAATGGAACACATCCGGGGACGGGGCTTACGGGCGGATCGGGCGCCAACGCCGCGCGCGAGATTGTTAAGGCACTGAAGAGGTAGCGCCGCCGTCCCGGCGGCCAGAGTCGCCGGCGCGGACGCCGGCGCTACACTTATTTATGCCAAACTCCGCCATCCTTCTCGTCTCCTGCCCCGACCGCAAGGGCGTTGTCGCCTCGATTGCCGAATTCATCTTCCGGCACGGCGGCAATATTGTGTTTAACGATGAGCACGGCGATGAGGCATCCAATCTTTTTCTTACGCGGGTTGAGTTCGATGCGGCAGAATTTGATTTTGATGTTGCCCAATTCTCCGAGCGCTTCGCTCCCATCGCCCGCGACTTTCAGATGGACTGGCGGCTCGCCCGCTCCAGCGATCGCCCCCGCATCGCCATCTTCGTCTCGAAGTATGATCATTGCTTGCAGGACCTGCTCTACCGCCATCAAAGCGGCGAACTCCACTGCGATATACCGCTGATCGTTTCCAACCATCCCGACAACCAGCGCATCGCCGATTTCTACAGCGTCCCATATTTCGTCGTACCGGTCACGAAAGAAAATAAGCGGGAGGCGGAAGAGAAGCAGATCGCGCTGGTTCGCGAACATGAATGCAGTCTCGTTGTCCTCGCGCGCTACATGCAGGTGCTCTCGAACGAGTTCATTGCCACCGTGGGCTCGGAGAACCTCATCAACATTCACCACTCTTTCCTGCCGGCGTTCGTGGGCTCCAAGCCCTACCACCAGGCGTTTCAGCGGGGCGTCAAGCTGATCGGCGCCACCGCTCACTACGTTACCCAAGTACTCGACGATGGCCCCATCATCGAACAGGATGTCGTCCGCATTTACCACCGCGACACGGTTGACGACCTGGTCCAGAAGGGCCGCGACATCGAAAAAGTCGTCCTGTCGCGCGCTGTCCGCTGGCACGTGGAAAACCGCATCCTGCTGTATGGAAACAAGACCATGGTCTTCCAATAGCGCAGGGCACGTGATTCCGGTAGAGACTCGGCTTGCGTCGTTTCCTTGCACAGAGTGAGACAGGGCAAGCCCAGTCTCTACAGGTTGGGTAGGAGTGCAGTCACTTCCGTAACCACGTAACCAATTGCGCTGCGGTTCCCTTTCGGTTTTACTAAAGGAGGCCACCAGTTAGACACACTACTGCGCGACCTCGAAGGAGCGGACTTTGGTTGAGGATCCCAAATGGGAACTCGCGTTGCTGGCCACGGTGCAGAGCTTCTACCAACGGCTGCTGAGTAACCAACTCGGCGGAGAGTTGCCCGCGCCCGCCGACCTCGCCCCAGACGTGATCAGCCACGCAGACGACGTACGCGCCACCCTCGAACAAATGCATCTTTGGATCCAGCTGCTCGACATGGCGATCACTCCCGCCATGCTGCGGATTGGAGTGCAATCCGACCTTGATCCCGAGGTCGCCGAAGCGCTGCTGCGCTACTTCGCGCGCCACCGCGACGATTCCGGCGCCAACCGCGACAAGACCGATCTGGTTGCAACCTTTCTGTTTCGCCATCCCCGTGTGCCCGGCCAGTGGGAGAAGCGCGGCTATGGTCTCGATGGCTCGATTCCCCTGTCTCCGTTTGAAATTGCGCTGCTGGAAATCCTGTCTGAATCCGACGTGCCCGTACTGTCGGAAGCCGATGTGCAACTGCTGCGAGAATTCGGCCCCTTGCTCGACCAGGCGCACCGCTTTCAGGACTTCAGCGCGCTCATGGACTCCGGCATCATCCAGCGGGTTCGGGAATTGAAAGCCGCGCTCGGCGAGTCGATTTATCATCCCGGAGTGCTGGCCACTCTCGCGCCTTACAATGCCGCGTTCGGCGATCGCTTCCATGCTTTGTTCGCCGCCGCCACGCAAGAGATCAAGGATTTCGCCAAACGCCTGGAGGAACTCGGCGGCAGCATCCTCAGCACCATCGACGGCGTCGAAGTCACCGTCGAGCATGTCAACGCCCTGAACCAGGAAGCTTTGTTAAAAGTCGACTACAGCACGGCGCTGGAAAAATTCCGTCGCGTGTCGAGGCTGAAAAAAGAACTGGAGCGCAGGCCGCCCATCCGGCGAGTCAACCCAGACCTCACGCCTTCCGCCCACGCAGTGGGTGCTGGCGGCGCGGCGGCGGCTCCGGCACTCGCTCCCAAGTACGCGCCTGCCGCTATCACACCGCAGGCGCTGTCGGTGGAAGAAGCGAAGTTGCGGAGGGTGGAAGAATCGATCCGTGTCTTCGTGCGCGTCGCCGATCCCAAATTCCGCCAGATCGTGCCCATGCGCTATTTCAACCTCATGCTCAGTTCCGCCGAGATTGAGGCCTACACCGCCGACTATCTCGAACAAGCGGGGCCGCGGGCGGACGCTGCCCGAATGGTGCTCCGCATCGTCGCAGTAACTGCGCGTATCACCACCGAGATGGAGGAACTCAAGCGCACGCGGAATTCCCGCTCCATCTGGAAGCTGCACGCCGATTCCCTGGTAATCCTGATCGACCTTGCCAAGCGCCTCGCGGAAGCTGTAGACCGGCTTTCCTTGACCATCGGCCAGCAGCCGGAGATGGAGGCAGATAGCGAGCCTCTCGGCAGCTCGCTCGAAAAGCTGCGCGAGCGCACTGCCGAGGCCGCAAAGCTCATCGCCGCGGCGTAGAGGATCCAAGCCTGCCGGTGGAGCGCCGGACGGACGAGGACGCCCGTCCCTCCATCGAGTTTTAGTGAATATCGAATTGCTCCTGGTGCAGCGCCGGATCGGACTTCACGATAATCGTCTTCTTCGTGAGCTCTTCCATCTCATTCAGCAGTTTCGCGTTATTTGCCTTCAGTGCTTTCGCAACCTCGGGGTTGACGCGCAACATCACGTCGCTATGCTCCAGATGGCTTGAGATCTTACGCATCTCGACATAGACCTCGTTGCAGATGGTGTTCACCGCTTTCACGAAGCCCGTGGCCTGGCAATACGGACACGGCGATCCGATGGTGCGTTCGAGCGATTGCTTCACCCGTTTGCGGGTGATCGCCACCAGGCCGAAATCGTTGAACTGCAGCACCTTCGACGGCGCGCGGTCGAGGCGCAACGCCTCCTCCAGCGCCTGCATTACTTTCTGGCGGTTCCGGCGCTCGTCCATGTCGATGAAATCGATGATGATGATGCCGCCCAGATCGCGCAACCGCACCTGGCGCACGATTTCCTTGATCGCATCGACGTTCGTCTTCACGATGGTATCTTCGAGGCGAGCGGTTTTGCCGACGTACTTGCCGGTGTTCACATCGATGGCGACCAACGCCTCGGTCTGATTGATGACGATGTAGCCACCGCTCTTCAGCCAGACTTTCGACTTCAGCGCCTTGTTGATTTCCTCGTTCAGTCCGAATTGATCGTAGAGCGGCGTCTCCTTCGTATAAAGTTTGACACGCTTGACCAGAGCCGGCTGGAAGCGATTCGCGAAGCGCACGATGCGCTCGTATTCCTGCTCGGTGTCGACCCAGATGACGGAAAACTCGGAGCTCACCTGATCGCGCAGCACCCGCTCGACCACGTTCAGGTCGTGATAGATCAGTGCTGGAGACTTGCTGCTGTCGGAGCGCGACTTGATCTCGTTCCAGAGGTTCTTCAGAAAGCGGATGTCGGCTCGCAATTCCTCGTCCGAAGCGCCTGCCGCCGCAGTGCGGACAATGAAACCACCGCCGCCGTTTTCGCGCTCGCTCTGGATGATCCGCTTCAGACGCTGCCGCTCTTCTTCCGACGAGATCTTGCGCGACACGCCAGTGTGGTTCACGGTTGGCATGAAGACCAGGAAGCGTCCCGGAAGCGCAATGTGACTGGTGATGCGAGCGCCTTTCTTCCCGATTGGCTCCTTAGCAATCTGGATCAGCACTTCCTGCCCTTCTTTGAGCAGTTCGCTGATCTGCGGCACCACGGTGTTTTCGCGACTGCGGAAGCGCCGCCCACCGCGCCGTCCGCGCCCTCGATCGGAGCCGCGGTCCGACCCACGGTCGGGCGCGCGACGCTGCGTCCGCTGCAACAACCTTGCCTCGGGAGCGGGACCGCGAACCTCCGCGCTCGCATCCACGGTGCCGTCGCCAATCGCCTCGGCCTCCAGCAGTGCCTCGGCTTCCGCTTGCGCCTCTTCGAGTTCCAGTTCCTCCGCTTCTCGCTCTTCGGCTTCCAGTACGGCTTCGGGAACTGCCTCGCCGTTCACCGCTGCTTCGCCGGCCGCAGCCAACTCCGGAGCAACCTCTCCCACTGCGGACCCCAACAACTCTCCACCCGCCGCGTGCGTCTCTTCTTCCAGTTCCTCGAAACCTTCGTCGTCTCCCGGTTCTTCTCCGTAGGACGCGAGGTCGGCTTCCTCTTCCTCAATCTCCTGTTCCTCGACGTCGCCGTGGGCGACATCGTGCGGAACCTCGTGTGCAACCTGCGGAGCCGCCACGAAATCCGCTTCGGGCGCGGTCTCATACGAGGTTATCTCAGGCGCGGAATGAGTCTCCGCCACTGCTTGCGGCTCGTTCCCTGCTTCTGCTATTTCCGGCGCGACGCTGGAAATGGTCCCATGCACCTCTTCATAAACTTCCGCGGCCGGCACATGCTCATGCTGTTCGTGAAGCGGTTCGGCGACCTGGGTTGCGAAGATTGGCTCATCTTCGGGAAAGTTCGCTATGATCGCCGCCGACGCCGGCTGCTCCACCCCTGCCGTCTCCGCCGGCGAAGCCGGGCCCAGATTCTGACTCTGAGCCTGACGCTGATACTTCGAGATCGATTCGCCGGGAAGAATGATGGGTTGATATCCCGGAGGCGGTCCGTAATCGTAATCGTGACCGACGCGGGCGACCGGCGCTGGGCGCTGGAATCGCGAGTCCGACGCGCTGCGTCCGGGACGGTCGCCGCGGCTAAAGCGTTCGTTTCTTGATTCGTGATATGGTTCGTTCCGCGGTTCGCTGCCAGCCTCACTGTGCACGTCGTTGCGTGTCTCGCTTTGAATCTCGTTGCGCGGTTCACTGCGAACTTCGCCACGCTCCGGACGCTCGCCACGGTCCGCACTCGGCCCGCGTCCGATCTCTCCACGACGTCCGCGACGGCGGCGGCGTCCGCGGAAATCGCGGGCTGCGCCCGTGCCCGCGACGTTGCCCGGCGCTTCCGGCGAAACCGTTTCCGGGTCTTCGCCGTCCGCCACGCTTCCAGCTTCGGCGAACTGCCCGTCGTTATTAGGCGCTGGACCACCTGCTTCGAAACCGTTGCGCGGACGCGCCTCGGTCACCGGACGATTCGTCGGGATGGCTTCATCCAGGTCCTCGTCCTGCTGTTCCAGATCCATGAAATCGGAAACGTAAAGGAAGGCGTCGCGTTCCAGTCCAATGTCGACGAAGGCCGATTGCATGCCTGGCAGCACGCGTGTGACTCGGCCCTTGTAAATCGAGCCTGCTAAGGTGTATTCGTTTTCTCTTTCGAGGTAAATTTCGGCTAGTTGATCATCTTCCGTGATTCCCACTTTCGTTTCGTGGGGGGTGGTCGATACAAACAATTCCTTGTTCATCGCTACTCCGGTTTTTCTTCACCGGACCAGAAGCGCAAGGCGGACCGAAGATCGATGGCGTTCAGCGCCGCTCCGGGTAGGAGCGGGCGCGGTCCAGGAATTCTTCCCGGGACCCACACTGCAGTGAACTGTTGGTACTCGTCTGCACTGATCGCGTTAAGCCTTCCGTCAGGTCTGTGGCCACTCTCTCGCATTCCGCTGAGGGGGCCGTTCCCCGCCTGACTGGCTTCAATCCTGTCCGGCTTCGATTTCTGCCGGCGTTCTGCCCTCCTTTTTCGCGAGGGCCTTCGTAATCTTGTTTCGTTGCCGAATCTTGTTTCGTAGCGCCGTTTTCGTTGTTCAGCAGGGCGCCCTAACTACACGGCCTACCGTTTCAGTTCACGAAACGGCGCATCCTGACGTTCATGACCATCCCCAGCGCCAAAAACATGAAAAGGACGGAAGACCCACCGTAACTCATGAGCGGCAGAGGTATTCCCGTGACTGGCATAAAGCCAACCACCATGCCAACGTTGACCAGAATGTGAAAGCTAAGCACAGCCACCACACCCATGACCAGAAATGCCCCGGCGCGGTCGGGCGCCGTTTGCGCATTCTGGGTCAAGCGCATCAGCACTATGAAGTATAACAGCAGAAGCGCCAGAGCTCCTACAAACCCGTGTTCCTCGGCGAACGCGGCAAAAATAAAGTCGGTCTGCGGCACCGGCAGAAACTCCAGATGGGTCTGTGACCCCTGGCTGCTCCCCCAAATACCACCCGACCCCACCGCAATCAGGGATTGATTCACTTGATATCCCGAGCCCTGCCGATCCGCATCGGGATTCATAAAACTGCTCAAGCGCTCCTTCTGATATGGCTTGAGTACCTTCATCCACGCTACTGGAATCAGCAGCCCCGCGATCATCAGCACAATCAGCGCCTGCTTCCATCGCAGTCCGCCCAGAAACAGGCCCATGACCGCCACGGGCAGATAGGTCAGCGCCGTCCCCAGGTCTGGTTGCGCCAACACCATCAGCATGGGGAAACCGACGATCGCGCCCGCCTTCAGAAAATCCGACCACGACAGTTCCCGCTCATGCAAGTCCTGAAAATACTTTGCCACCGCCAGAATCAGGATCAGCTTCACCCACTCCGACGGCTGAAAATGGCCGCCCCCCGGCATTTTGATCCAGCGGCGCGCGCCCAGGTATTTCTGCCCGAACAGAATCACAGCGATCAGCGACGCTAGCGATGCGATGTACATCCAGTGGATTTGTTCGAGCACGGTTTGATAGTTGAGCAGGCTGACCAGGAACATCGCGCCCAGGCCGGCCACAATCCAGTAGATTTGCCGGATGTGGGCGCCGGCAAATTTCGTGTGATCGGTCGCACTGTGAATCTGCACCACGCCCAGCGCGCAGATCGCCAGCACGAAGCCCATCAGGACCCAGTCGAAATCTCGGTAGGAAACGTAGCGCGACATGGATTCAGTCGCCCACCCCAGAACTCATTGGCAAGAACCGATCGCAACCACTCAATCGCAGTGAAATTACTGACAAGGATTCGTCGGGCACGACGGACTTACCGGACTTTCATCTCGCGTCCATATCCAGACCGCAGCCCCGCCCACGACAGCCAATCCGCCGTAGACTACTGGCGCCGAACTCATGATTCCACCACCTGCCGCGGTCGCTGCTCCAGCTCTGCGCCGGTGCTTTTTTTTCTTTTTCTCGGTATCGGCCGTATCGTCGCGCGTGGTCTGTTGCCCCTGCGTCACGGTCGTGGTTCCCTTGTCGTCTTGCACGGTCACGTCGCCCTTATTGGCCGCAATTTGCACGCGCCCATCTACGTCGGTCACCTGAAACTCAGTCCATGCATTGGCCGCCGGCTTCACCGTCACGTCGCCGGCGCGCGCCGCCATGCCCCGCGAGGTCGTCACCCGCACTGCGCCATGTTCAAGTTCTACTGCCGGCTCCTCAAACTTCACCAGCGAGTCCGAAAGCACCATCACGCTCGATCCGTTCGATTGAATACTGGCGGTCGAATCGGGCCGGGTCTGTAACATGTCTCCTGAGAACATGGCGGCCGATTTCGGCACCTCGCTCCCGTTCAGCCAAGCCGCGCCGTTGGTGTACAACATGGCCGACGCCGTCTCTCCTGCCAGCATCATTTGCGCCGGAAACAGGATCGCCAGCAAACAGCACACGGCAGACCGGAACGCTGAACGTGACATGGGTTCTGATCACTCCCAAATTTCTGGGTTTTTTCAATCGTAAGCTGTAAACAGTTACAGGTCAATGCCTTTGTTACCTTTGGTGCACTCCTGAGTCAGCATCGCCGGTTGGGTGTTAGGCGCAACCGTTGCGCCCGGGCCGGCTCAAAACAGGCCTCGGAGCTACTTTCGCCACCAGATTCCCGAGGAGCATCTCGCCGCTCACCCCTTCCACTTTCACATCCATCCAGCGGTTCGCCTCCTGATGCACGAAAATTTTCATCTTTAGATAGTTGCCGGTCAGCGCTTCAGTGAACTCCACTCCGGGCGATTGCAGCGTGATCGCCTCGACCACTGTTCCCACCAGCGAACACATAAACGCCGCTTTCTTCTTAGATGCAAGCTCCCTCAGCACGCGGTTTCTTTCCCGAGCCACGGCCGCCGGAACCTGCGCCGGTTGTTCCGCTGCCGGTGTTCCCGGACGCGCCGAATATGTAAACACGTGCAGATAAGTAAACGGCAGCTCTTCGATCATGCGCCGCGTCTCGCCAAAATCCGCTTCCGTCTCGCCTGGAAATCCCACCATCACATCGGCGCCGATGGCAGCCGTTGGCATAGCGGCTCGGATCTTCAGGATCTTCTCCCGGTAATGCCAGGGCCGGTACTTGCGATGCATACGCCGCAGCACGGCGTCGCTCCCCGATTGCATTGGCACATGCGCATGTTTGGCAATGCGCGGAGATGCCGCGACCAGCGCGATCAGTTCGTCGCTCCAATCCATGGGCTCGACCGAACTGATGCGCAATTTCTCAAGAGATGTCTGATCGAGGATGGCGTGGATCAGGGCGACGAGTCGTGGGTCGCCGTTCGCTATTCGTCGTTCGCTGTTCGCCTCGCGCTTAGCAATACTCGGTTGCGCCCCGGGGAGGTTTGAAGTCGAAGGATTCTTGGGCGGGGTTTCGCGAACCGCCAACGACGAATAGCGAACAGCGGGTAAATCCCTTCCCCACCGGCCCAGATTAATCCCCGAAATTACGACCTCGCGATAGCCAGCCTCCACCAGCGTTTGGACTTCCGCGATGACGCGCTCCCCCGGCAACGAACGGCTCTGTCCCCGCACGTACGGGATCACGCAGAACGAGCAGCGGTTGTCGCATCCATCCTGCACCTTCAGGTTCGGACGCGTCCGCTCGTTGGCCGCTTCAAATACCGGAGCCGCCAGCAATTCGGTGTGGGCAAAAATATCGCCCACGACCACATTGGCGGATTGGTCCCCAGAAAGTTGGGCGTTCGAAAGTTGCCCTGGAGCGAGTTGCGCCAGCGGCACGAAACCGGTACTTGAGGAAGAAAAACGAGTCGAAGGCAGAGGGGAAGTCGCAATCTCCGCCGCCTGGTGCTTGTGCGAATTACCCACGACCCAGGTCACACCGGGCAGCGCCGCCAACTCTTCGGGCGCGCGCTGCGCGTAGCAACCGGTTACCAGAATGCGGCAACCCGGATTCACCCGCTGCAACCGCCGTATCGCTGCGCGCGCATCTTTATCGGCTCCATCAGTCACGGTGCAGGTGTTCAGCACAACGATTTCGGCGTCGCGTGCCGCCCCGGCGCGCTGCAGCCCACGCTCCAGGAATTGCCGCTCCAGTGCCGCCCCATCCGCCTGCGTAGCGCGGCAGCCAAAATTCTCTATGTAGAAGCAAGCCACGCTCCTATACTAATCGAGTGGATGCTGCGGCTGAAGCTCCCAGCGATCGCTGCCCCGGCAATCGTTCCGCCGATGACCGTTGCGAACTGATTCCGCAGTGCATTGCATCTCCAAGTCCCCCGTAAGATTGGCACATGAAACGCCGCATTCTTATTGTCGATGACGATCTCGCGGTGTTGCTGACCCTCAAGGCTGTGCTCGAATTTCATGGATTTGAAGTCGACACTGCGGCCAGTTCCGCCGAGGCTTTTGTCCGCATGAAGTCCGGCGTTTACCAGATGGTGATCAGCGACTTGCGCATGGAAACCGAAGAGGCTGGCTTGGAAGTCATCCGCGCTGCGCATCGGCAGGCTTACGATCCCGCGACCGCTCTGCTCACAGCTTATCCGCCATCCCGCGAACCGCGGGACGGACAGCGGGACGGGGAAGATTGGAGCGGAGAGAACTCGGACTCGCTGCTCATCAAGCCGCTCGGCACCGGCGATCTCCTGCGTCAGTTGGAAGCCCTGCTCATCCGCCACGCCGACAAGCAAGTCCGACAGCGCAGCTCCGCCGCCGAGGCGCAAGACACCCACCGCGCGGGATAAGTGATCCCGCTGCCCCGATTCCTTCAACGTCCCAATAATGGTTAGGCGCTTGCGACCTGCCGCCCGTGCTGGAAACACTCGCGACACAGCACCGGCCGTCCTTGCGTCGGCCGGAACGGCACCGTGGTCTCTTTTCCGCACTGTGAGCAGTTCGTCCGGGTCTCCGTCTTGGCGTACGAGTGCCCGCGCGACGGTCCTTGCGACGTGACTCCAAGCACTGCCACCCGCTTGCCTTTGCAGTTTTTGCAGCGCTTGGGTTCGTTCTTGAACTGCTTGTCGTGGAAGAACAGCTGTTCACCCGCAGTGAACACGAAATCCGTGCCACAATCGATGCACTTCAAAACCTTGTCCTGGTATTCCATTGGAGAGGCGCTCCCATTTTGCGTCCCTGCTCTGCACGGGAGACCCGAATAGGGAAGGATCCGGTTCACATCGTGGGCAGGAGATTTACATCCCCCTCGTGCTGACCCCTGGATTCGGCCCGCCATGCAGTGTGCACCGCATGGTTACTGATTAGAGCACTTGCCGGGGAAATTCGACCTATCGTCGTTGCCAACCGTCTTCGCCTCGAATCATCTTCCTCTCGAACCAAGTGCGATCCGAGAACTTTTCGAGTGCGAGAAACGGGCCGTTCCAAACTGAACAGCCCGTTTTTTCTCAGTCTTGTTCCTTGCGCGCTTTCTTGCGGCTGCGCTTGCGAGCCAGCGCTTCTTTTACCCGCTTCCTCTCGCCGGGCTTCAGGTAGAACGAGTGACGTTTTACTTCCTTGATGATGTCCTCGGTTTGTACCTTCCGCTTGAACCGCCGCAGCGCGTTTTCGAGGGATTCACCCTCTTGAAGTCGAACTTCCGCCAACGGACTACACCCCCCCACTTGTCCTAAGTGGACTTGTTAGTTATGGCAAGCATTGCACCCCTAAGTCAAGGGGAATGTGCAGAAATCTTCACGCCGCCTCAGAAATTCAGCCGTATCGAAAACTGCATCTGTCGCGGAGCAAACGCGCTCATCGGTTTCATTAAACTCGTAGGTTGCTGATAATAAGCCGGATAGTTAGTTCCGGGCTGGTTGTACTTTATGAACTGGCCGGCGGAATCATAGTAGCCATTGTCGCTCAAGTCCTCCCTCTGATTGTCGCGATTGAAAAGGTTGAACGACTCCGCCGTCAGATCCAGATGACATTTTTCACCCAGATTCAATTTCCTGGCCAACCTCAGATCCATGCTCGCGTAATCCGGGCCGATGAATGAATTCCGCCCGTACCCCGACAAGCGGTCATTGCTCGTGTTCCCATCCTGATTCGGATCGCCCGAAACCATCGCGCTCGCCGGACGCCCGCTGCCGTAGGTCATAATCCCCGAGATTTTCCAGTGATCGAACATCGCGGCCAGAGCTTTCTGTCGCGCCGCAAACGGATTCGGCTCCTCAATCGCTGAAATCGACAACCGCTGCCGCTGATCCGTCACACTCGACGCCTTCTCACTTTTCGTTGAATACGAGTTCTGGACTGTGGGCGCTCCCGTCGCCAGCGCATCCTGCCCGTTGTCGATGGCGTGCGCCCACGTATACACCAGCCGAAAATCCAGGCTTCCCGACATGCGCTTGCGCAGCGACACCGTCATGCCGTGATACACACTCGATGCCGCGCTCTCGAACTGGTCGATTGCTCCCAGAGTCGAGATCGGACGATCCAATGTGTTAATACACGGCGGATAGGGACAACTAATCGCTTGACTCGTCTGCCAGGTCGCAAACGACTCCACGTTATAAAGCGCATTTGGAACGAGATTACCCGTCGAGTCATAGATCGGATAGCTGTAGTAAGTTGGCGCCGGTAGATTCACATCTCGCGCCCGGATCATGTCCACGCCATGCACGAACAGATAAGACACGGTCCCCATGAACCCGCCGCCCACGTCCCGCTCCAAGCTCAGACTTGCCTGCTGCACCCGCGGCGTCCGGAAGTCGGGCGCGAATGCCGACAACTCGCTGGTCGCATACTGCTGCCACGCCGCCGGCATCGTGCACGAGACCGGCCCCCGAGGACACTTCACCGCCGCGTTCGGATACGCCGGAAACACCTGATGCTGGTAGTAATCTGCATTGTCGAGGAAAAGAAAGTTGTCGCTCAATCCGTTGTTATTGATTACCGCCGACTGATAAATCCCCGGGATACGAGTATAGAAAATTCCGAATCCCGCCCGCACCATCAGCGGACGATCGTTGCCGAACGCATACCCGATTCCCACCCGTGGCGCAAAATTCGTTTCTCGCAGTGGCATTTTTCCCGCCTGCGGCCACAGCGGATTGCTCTCCATCCCCTTTTTCGAGAACGTCTGCAGATCGTAGCGCACTCCCAGGCTCAAGCTGAACTTTGGCGTCAGGCGTGCCGTGTCCTGCGCGAATGCCGCGTAGTCGTTGCTGTCGGGATGCGACACGGGATTCCCGAAATTCTGCATGTAGTATCGCGGCACGTTGGCGGGCGGTCCAGTCCAACTACCGGCTACACAAACACTATTGCTAGCTGCCGAACAGACCCAACTCGGCATGATAGTGTGTGCATACGCCCGCAGCGGTGTTAGATACAGTCCCCCCTGCATCGGCTCAAACGGAACCGGATAGGACCACGGATTTACTGATATGTTGTCGAAGTAATACTCCCCGCTATACAACGACGGGAAGTAGTCGTAGTCCCAGGTCCGCATCGCGTCGACCCCGAACTTCCACTGGTTGCGCCCGCGATTCAGGCTCAAAGTCTCCGCCAGGTGCAGCCGGTGTTCACGCGTCTGCCGCGGCAATGTCGACGATTGCCCTAGGTCCTCCATCCAACTGTAGATGCTCGTCCGCGTCCCGGTCGTGTTTGGAAACGACTGTTCAAGGTCGCGCGAGAACTGCGCCCGCAGATGGCTTGTTAGCCGCGGCGCAATGCTGCCCGACAAACTCAGCGACGCGCTTTCCGTCGCCACGTCCTCTTCCCCATTCCCGCTCATCGCATAATTTGTAATCGGACTCCCCGCATCAAAAGAGACGTTGTTGGTCCCATAAGACCGCGCGGTGCTCAGCCGCGCCGAAAGATACTGATGCGGCGTCAGCACCCGATCCAGCTTCAAAGACCCCGTTTCCCCCAGCAACTTCGCAGGAAACGTTCCCCCATTTTGCGAAAGCTGCGCCGCTGCCGCTGCCACGATCGCTTCATCGCAGCCTGGCCCAAAAACACCGGCAGGACAGACCTCGTAGTCCAAAATACTCGGGTAGGTACCCAGTTGCGGCGCCACCGTCGTCGCGCCGTTCTCGAACTGCACCACTCTGGGCACATTGAAAATGTGCTGATCGTAGCTGGCAAATAAGAAAGTCTTGCTGGGCTGGATGGCCCCCCCGGCCGTCGCTCCAAACTGGTGCTGCACATTGCTTGGATTGAAAGTCATGAAGGGAGGCGCCGCTCCCCCTAGCGCACTATCGCGCAAGTAATAGAAGGTGCTCCCGTGCCAGTGGTTCGTGCCCGATTTGGTTACTACATTCACCACCGCGCCGCCAGCGCGCCCCGACTCCGACCCGTAACCACTCGAGGTTACGCGGAACTCCTGGACCACCTCGTTCGAAAACTGGTAAGGCGCCCGATATCGTCCCGACGCTTGCGCAAAGAACCCGTTGTTGTCGTCGCCTCCATCCACCAGAAAGCTTGTGTTGTATCCCCTAATTCCGCCATAAGAAAGATCCCCGTTCGATCCCGAGGTTAACCCTCGCGGATCCTGCGTCACCCCCGGCATCAGCAACAACAGATCCGTGAACCTGCGCCCGTTGAGCGGCAAGTCCTTGATCTCATGCTCATCCACCAGCGCCGATAACGAACTCGGATCCATCTCCAGCATCCGCGGCGCCTCTGACACGGTGATCGTCTCCTTTGGCCCCGCCACCTTCAGCTTGAATGTCAACAGCGTTGCCGCTCCTATCTCCACGCGAACCACCGGCGAGATCTCTGGCGACATCGCTTCCGCCTCCGCCCGCGCCGAGTACTGGCCCGGGGGCAGCAGGTCCACCGCAAATCGTCCCGCAGAATCGGTGGCCGAGTGGTAGCGCATCCCCGTCTCCACCCGGATGGCCACGATGTCCGCGTTCGTGATCGCCGCTCCCTGCGCGTCCAAGACCACGCCTCGCAGCGCGCCCGTGGAAGCATCCTGCCCCCAAGCCACGCCAGCCGCGAGAATAAGTTGAAAGAGAAATGCCCGAAAGGCAACCACACGACGAACCGCAACTGGAAATCGCTCACTGCGGAGGCACATACCAATCCCCTCAAGTCTGAGACTCCAGAACCGGAGGGGATTCCAGAAACCCTGCCAATCTATATATCAAATCGCGTCTCGCCAGAATGTGACGCAGGTACCGGCAATATGTTCAGTTATTCTTTGGCGTCCAAGTCTCAGGCATAGCTTCCGGTCGATTGTAGCTAGTACCGAGGGCGCACGATCATTTCTGTTGTCAGTACGCGCGCCGGTGGAGAGCCGGGCGTCCCCGCTCGGCTGGACGGGCAAAACGCCCGTCCCTCCATCGAGAACATCAACAAGCGGTCACGGTGCTACCGCTCATTACTGTAGTGACTTGCGGTAGGTTACAGATTCCTCTAAAACGACCCTGTAGCCTCAGATTTCTCCTCGCTCTCGGGTTGCAAGTGTTACTCGTTTGCACAACTCAGCGGATAGCTCACTAACACAGCGGATGCCGAAAAGGCATTCAAGTCTTCAGGAGGAAAGCGGTGGGGAAAATTGTATTTCGGCCTACTAACAAGGTACAACCAGAGGTAAACCGCCTGCGATTTTCCAGGAAGGTCTTGCAAACTTTCATTCTGTTTGTCCTGACGCTCTCGGCCGCTTCTTTCCAAACCTGGGCTCAGGATAAGCTTCCAACCTTGCGGACCGTGCGCGAGATCCGGCAGTTGAACAACACCGAAGCGAGGAACGCCTATCCGGTTCGACTTGAAGGCGTCGCCACCTATTCCGATCCGGAATGGGGCCTGCTGTTTCTCGCGGACAACACCGGGGCGATCTACATCAATATTCACGGCATGAATTCCTCATTTCCCGCAGGCAGCCGCCTTCGTGTAACTGCGGTAACAGCCCCTGGAGATGTCGGGACCGTTCTTGTGCAACCGAATATTCAGGTGCTCGGTGAAGGGTCTCTGCCTGCTCCCGAACGCAGGGATATTGCCGAACTCAACGCTCTGACGGCCGACAGTCACTTTATCGAAGCTCGGGGAGTGCTGTGGGCCTGCGATCAGCCCTGGAAGCGCATTTGCTTCCGCATCTCCGATGGAAAGGTTTCGGCGTTGGTGGTTGTCCCCACCTCCAGCAACACAGCCGCACGAAGGCTGGTTGGGGCCAATGTCCGGGTGCGCGGGGTAAGCGGTATCCACCTCGATTCCAAAGGCAAGCCCGTGAGCGCGATGATCTTTGTGAACCGCCTCGAAGACATCGAGGTTGAGGGTGGCGCTTCGCAGAATTCAAATGCGCTGGCCGTCGTCGTTCACAGGAACAATCCGGTGAATAACCTGAGCATGGCGGAATTGCGCGAGATCTTGCTGGGGAAACGCCAATACTGGAGAGGCGCACAACAGATTGTCCTGCTGCTGCCGAACAACGGGAGCCCCGAGCGCGAAACGGCTTTGCGCTTGTTGGAGATGAACGATTCCAGCTACAAGAAATACTGGTTGGAAAAGACCAGCGGGGAGAATCCCGCGTTGCGCCAGCCACCGTGCCCTCCGCCGGACTAGCCCTGAGTTTGGTTTCGGAAACTCCTGGGGCGATCGCAGTGGTGCCCTTGGCGGACGTCAGGGATTCGGTAAAGGTGGTCAAAATCGATGGCCACTCGCCGAGCGATTCTGCTTACCCTGTTCACTGAAACGGCGGCTGCCGAGGGTCTCATCAACGGAACGACTGGCGGCCGCTAATGAAGCACCGCTCAGCGGTCAACCGCGCTTTGGAGAACGTTTCTTCTTCGTGTTCGTGTTCTTTTCCACCCTCAGCGCCCACGCCGCTCGGAGAGCGCCGGCCAGGACATCCTCGTTCGCTTGCGCGAGGCGGATGTGGGTCATTCCCATCCTTCCCCATCCGCCAGGAATAGGCAGGAAAACTTCGGGCAACTCCCGCACAAATTCGGCCTGCTGCTCCGGCGTTAGCTTCAGGTTACCGTAGCCCTGATCTTGGGAGGCTAGCGTGGCGAAGATCCTGTCTCCGACGCGGAAGTCGGCCGCCCCCATGTGTGAGCCTTCCACCGCCCCTTCGAGGCTCAGGGCAATCCTGCGGAAATCTGCCACTTTCATCGTGACGCACTCCGATTCAAGGGATCGTTCAACCCAATTTCAGAAGCGTAGGTTTGTCAAAGGCACGTTTGCGGAAATTCTCCTGAGAAAACGACCGCCTTGAATTACCATCCAAGCGATGACTTTTCGCCTAGGCCAATGGCTGCGCGATCCGCTTTTTCTTTTGTGTCTGACCGCGGGGCTGCTCGCTTTCGTGGTGCAATCGGGCGAGTTAGGGACGGCCGACACTATGCATCGGCTGCAAACCACGCACTGGCTCTGGACCGCGGAGCCGCAGGTTTTTCCCTACGAATATCCCGAGTTTGGCGCACATGGCCGCGGCGGTCGTCTTTACAGCACGTACGGCATCGGCCAGTCGCTGCTCATGCTGCCCGCCGATGTGCTGGGGACGTGGATTGCGCACTGGCCCATCTTTTCGGGTTACAGCGACGAACCTGCCGTGCGCAGCATTGTGGTCAGCTACAGCACCAGCATTCTGGTGAACATTCTGACCGCGCTGATCGCATTCCGGTTGCTCGTTCAATTGCGTCTTGGCGTGAAAGAATCGGTGGCCGGCGTGCTCGCCTTGATGTTTTGCACCACCCACCTTCATTACACCCAGAACCTGATGGAGAACAACTACATCATGTTGCTGACGCTCACTGGATTTTCATTCCAGTACGAGTGGCTGCGCGCCGACAGCCGCCGCGCGCTCTTCATCGGCTCCTGCGCCTTGGGCCTAAACTTGCTCACGCGTCTCACTACCGCGTTGGATCTGATTGCCGCAGGAATCTTTGTCTTACTCGTACTTTGGTTCGAGCGAGCACGGTCCGAAGGAGCACGCGGCCGCCCGTTGTGGCGGCGTTTCATCGCCTACTGCAAAGTCGCCGCACCGGTTTACTTGTTCTTTCTCCTGCTCGATCGTGCCTACCAGTTTTACCGCTTCGGATCGTTTACCAATACATACGTAGCGTATTACGCCGGGGAAATCCGCCAAAGAGATCCTACGCTGCCGGCGAACTTTCCCTGGAACGGGGCTTTTCACGTTGGATTTTTGGGCGCGCTATTTCAGCCCGAGAAGTCGATCTTTCTCTTCGATCCTCTGCTTGTGCTGGCAATCTTCCTCCTGGCATGGCTGTGGAAGCGCCTGACTCCAGAGCTGCGCGCGTATGGGACGGCCGTTGTTCTCCTGTTGCTGGCCTATCTCTGCTTTTACGCAAGATACGCCTACTGGAGCGGCGACTTCGCCTGGGGCGACCGCTATGTTTCCACCGCAGTCGAATTGGTGGCACTCATTGCCGTGCCGCTGCTCATTCGCTATCGCGAGACTTTGGGAAGAACCATCTGGCGCGCGGCATGGGCGCTGATCGTAGTCAGCCTGATGGTTCAGTTAGCATCGCTCGCCTTCTGGTTGCCGCTGGAAATTTACCAGATGGAGACGTTCGGACATCCGACGTTCGTGATTGCTCTGCGTTTCAAAAACATCGTGGCCTTCGCCTTGGGCAAGATGGATGCCTGGGGCTTGAACACCGACGCCATGGGATGGGACCCGTGGGATTATGTTCACATCACCACCTGGAATTTTCTGCCGTTTCTGCTGCGCCGTGTTGGGGCAGCGCCGGCCTGGGTGGTGAATGCAGTATTTGCCATCTGGATCGCCGCGCTGGCAGCACTGGGATCGGTTCTGCTCCGGTTGCGAAGCGGCCTGCGAACCGCCGCGTGAGAGCATATTTGACACTCACCGCCCTTCTCATGGAAGGCTGGAAGCGGTAGTATCGGGGCAGGTCCAACGGCCGAGTTCCTAAGGAGAGACAAGACTTTCCCCCAAGATTCGGAAGACCGGGGTTGGGCCAGCTTTTCCTGGCACGTATGCACGGGGCAAACCAACGCGTGCTGCTGCGAATCGTGGCCTACCTGCTGCCGATCCTGCTTGGCAATTTTTTGTTCTCAGTGGTTGTCTGGTGCCAGCCCAATACAAGTGTGGGGCATCGCGGTAGCCGTACAGAAATCGACGTGACCATACGCGATAGTTCTGGAGAGATCCTGTCCGTGCCGGCGAACGTGAAGCTTTATTTGAACGGAACCCCGTGCGACGAGGGATTGACATCAAGCGGGCGGATCTCATTCACCCTGACCGACGTAGGAAAGTTTACCGTGGTTGTGGAAGCGGCTGGATACAAGCCGGGACAAAACGACGTGAAAGTGCCAGAGCCGGATACGGTTCGGTTAGAGATAAGCCTGCAGCGGGAGGCATCTTCGAGTTCTGCACCTGGGGCAGCGGAAAACTGGATACTCGCTCCTAAGGCGAAAGCAGCCTTGGACAAGGGAATGCAGGCTCTGCGCGACGACAAGTTGGTGGAGGCGGAGAAGGCCCTTGGCCAGTCCATGGAACTCGCTCCCAATAATCCGCACGTGCTCTATGTGCAAGGTGTGTTGGAGCTGAAAAAACACGAGTGGACAAAGGCGCAAAGTGTTCTGGAAAAAGCCGCTCAGATGGAACCAAACAGTGCGCGCGCTTTGGCGGCATTGGGAATGGCGCTGTGCAACCAGAAGAAATACGCGGAGGCTATTCCACCGTTGGAGAGGTCTCTGGGACTGGATCCGTCCACCGGCTGGGAGACACATTGGTCACTGGCGGAATCGTATTATCACAGCCAACGCTTTGACGAAGCGCTGAAGGTCTCGCAGCAGGCGGAGGCGGAATCTAATGGGCAGGCGCCGCAAGTCGATTTGCTGGTTGCACGGGCGCTCACGGCCGTCGGACGGTACGAGGACTCCGCGAATGTACTGCGAGAAATAGTAAAGAATCACAGCGATGGCCCGGAGGCTGTGACGGCCCGGCGCTTTTTGGAGCGATTGACGGCCGACGAGAAGATACGGCGGCCGTAGAACTTTCGAACGCCGTGCCCGGCATGGTATGTTGACTTCGTCCGGCAACCTGCCCTTAACGCGCATTTTGCGGAACGGCGGGTCCAGCATCTGATGAACTTATGATCCGCTCCTATAATGGCGTCACTCCCCAATTTCCCAGTACGTCCTACATCGACGACTCCGCTCAGGTCATCGGCGATGTCATTCTCGGCGAGCACTCCAGCGTCTGGATGAACTGCGTCCTCCGCGGCGACGTCCACCAGATCCGCGTCGGCCACTACTCCAATGTTCAGGACAACTCCGTCCTCCACGGCATGAAGGAAAAATACGGCGTGTACCTGGGCGACTACGTCAGCGTGGGCCACAGCGTCGTTCTCCACGGCTGCACCATCGAAGAACGCTGCCTCATCGGCATGGGCTCCATCATCCTCAATGGCGCTGTCATCGGCGCCGGATCGATCATCGCCGCCGGTACCCTGATTCCCGAACGAACGATCGTGGAACCGAATTCTCTCTGGATGGGCTCGCCTGGAAAATTCCGTCGTCACCTCGATGAAAACGACCAGGCGACGATCCTCCGCTACGCCGAAAATTACGTGGGTTACAAGAAGTCGTATTTGAACGAGAGAAAGGGCTCGTAGCTCGCGGATCGCAGGTCCCCTTTACCGGCTTGGCGTAAATTCCGTAGCCGCGCGGCCTACCAATCCGCGACCCGATGCTTAATGCTCGACGCCGCTCCCAGCCCATTCATGGTTGCGCCCCCAAGCAAGACCACGTGCCCCACATTCTCGTGGCGTTTCCTGTGGGTCCAGTACGCAGCGGCGATCTCTGCCCCGAACACCGCCCCCATAGCCGCCACCTGCACCCCAGTCGTATGCACAAACGGACGGGCCAGCGGATTGTATTCGGCGCCACCACCAGCGATGTTCTTGCGGGTGGCAAAGCTGTCGGCGGCTTTTGCCGCTCCGTCCAGCGCAACCAGCGCAATTGTGGACCGCGTCCAGAAGCGCGACGCCGCCAGGTCTTTGTCCGTTACATGAGGACGAACCGCAAAAGCGTAACGCGCCTCTTGCGCGCGCAGCGTGCCGGTCATCGCCGCCGCCAGTGCCAGAATCGTCATGAGCATTTTCATTAGGCAAGCGGGTCACGCACACGGACCCTCCCATGCTCATCGGAAGACCAGCAATATTTCTGGACGCAGCTAACGAGTTTGAGAAACGGAAGTAACAGCGGCGACCGCAGGCAATAAAGACGCGGGCTCTAGTCTTTTGAGTATTTCGAGAAGGAAACGCGCCCCGATTATCGTGCGAATTTCCCGGTGCGAGTCTCCTGATTCAAGATTGCCCGGCCCGCCGCTTGGGTGGCGGCTGTGTGGGGTCGTGGGGTGAGGCCGGGCAATTCTGTGCTTCCTTCAATTGCAGATGTGTCTCTTGTACAGCATCGGGCCTCACCTTGCCTGTGATGGTGATCACCAATCTGCGTGATGAGACCACGCCGCGCTGTGATCCAGGTCACCGCCAAGACGGACTCCTCTGGCTAAGGTAACAGTGAAGCCAGTTCGGCAAACTTCTCAGGAGAAGCAATCATGGCGTATGTGATCACCGACAACTGCATTAAAGACGAGCTTTGCGTGGATGTCTGCCCCACCGACTGCATCCACCCCAAGAAAGACGAGCCCCAGTTTGAGGCGGCGACGCAGCTCTATGTCGACCCCGAAGGTTGCATCGATTGCGGCGCCTGCGTTCCGGCTTGCACCTCGGATTCGATTTTCGCGGCAGAGGATCTCCCGGACGACAAGAAAGAATTTCTGGAAAAGAACGCTGAGTACTACACCAAGGCATAGCCGAGGGGGCTCTGCTTGATGGGAGGCC
>CAVRNL010000106.1:0-15654 GCA_963722485.1 uncultured Acidobacteriaceae bacterium | reverse complement strand
CCAGCAACTGCCGGCCATCCATGCCCGGCATGCGATAGTCGCTGATCAGCACATCCGGCAAGTCATCGACCGCCTTCAACAAGGCATCGGCCGCATCCGTCGCAACCGTGACCTCGCCCATCGCCGAGAGCGCCTGCTGCAGCATCCCCAGCACCATCGGGTTGTCGTCCACCAGCAGAATTTTGACGTTGCTCGCCATAAATAAATAGATGAGTATCTATTTCCGCTTCGCGCTTCTCCGATAGTCTCCGCTCTTACCGCCCGACTTCCGCTCCAGCATTACGTCCCGGATTTCGATGCCTTTATCGAGCGCCTTGCACATGTCGTACACGGTCAGCGCCGCCACACTAGCCGCGACCAGCGCTTCCATCTCCACGCCCGTCTCCGCCGTAGTCTTTACTTTTGTGGCAATAGAAACGCCATTCTCGCACAGGCGCAGGGTCACAGCAATGTGCGACAGCGGCACCGGGTGGCACATCGGAATCAACTCCGCCGTCCGCTTCGCCGCCATGATTCCCGCCGTCCGCGCCACTTCCAGTGGATCGCCCTTTGGATTTTCCGGCAGCGCCCGCAGCACTTGCGGCGACAGCACAACAAAAGCGCTCGCCTCCGCTTCCCGCGCTGTCCGCGCCTTCGCCGACACGTCCACCATGCGAGCCTGGCCCCCAGCGTCATAGTGCGAAAGAAGGTGGGAAAGTTTCTTCGTCATCGCCAACAGGTTATCCTACTCGGCCCATCCATCGCGTCTTCACCGCATCAACAACGATACCCACTCTCCCGAGTCGATCCGCTCCCGCTCCGGAGGAACCACCACATAGCAATTTGCCCAGGCCAGCGCAGCGATGTCACCCGACCCCTGCCACCGCGCCAACTCTACCTCCGCATTCTCAAACTCTCCCGAAAGCACCGCCGGAAGAAATCTCTTCAATCCTGTCTTCGTACGGATGTCCGATTTCAGCCGAGCCCGAAGAAAAATCAACCGCTGCGGCGTCTGACCCGCCAATGCCTCAATCATCGGCCTCGCAAACAATTCGAAAGTCACCATCGTCGATACCGGATTCCCTGGCAGTCCAAAGAAATATTTCTTGTGTGGCGCGGGCGCCCTCGCCCGCGTGCCCGCAGCGGCCTGGCTTTCAACGCGGGCGAGGGCGTCCGCGCCACACGATCCAAACACCACCGGCCGCCCCGGCTGAATCTCCGCCCCCGTAAAATAGAAGTCGGCCTGCAACTCCCCGAGAACCTGCTCCACCAGATCGTACTTGCCCATGGACACGCCACCCGCCAGCAAAAGAAGGTCGCACTCCCAACCCTTCTTCGATCAACGATCGAAGCCGCCCCCGCTGATCCGGAGCAATCGCCAGCCGCACCGCTTCGCCGCCAGCATTCTGTACCTGTGCCACTAGCGAATAAGAATTCGAATTTCGAATCTGTGCCGGCCCCGGCATCGCGTCAATTTCCACCACTTCGTCCCCGGTCGAAAGCACCGCCACGCGCGGCTTCCGGAAAACCTGCACCCGGCTCTTGCCCACCGATGCCGCAATCGCGATGCCCGCATGGTCTAGCCACCGCCCTCGATCCAGCAGCACTTGTCCCGCATGCGCTTCCGCTCCACGCGGCACAAAATTCTCGCCGCGACTCACGCCACGTCGAATCTCCACGAACTTCTCGCCGAGGGTGTTACATCCGAGGGTGCCCCATCCTAACGTCGCGTTCTTTGCGACGTTAGGGTGGGAACTCAGTGCGGCCGACGTATGCTCCACCATCACCACCGCGTCCGCCCCCGCCGGCAGCGGAGCCCCGGTCATGATCTCAACCGCCTGCCCGCGCCCTACCGAGCACACTCCAGGCTCCGGCCAATCGCCCGCCTTCACCGCCCCCACCACTTCCAGCCGCGCCGGAACCTCCGCCAAGTCTGCCGCCCGGACTGCGTATCCATCGCGAGTAGCCCGGTCAAATGGAGGAAAGTCACGGTCCGCGAAAATCCCTTCCGCCAGCACCCGTCCCAAACCCGTCAGCAGATCCGCCGTTTCCAGCTCTCCCGGACACACTCCTCCCGCATGTTTCTCAACCAAACGCCGAGCCTCTTCAAAGCTCATCACGCGAGCGGACGGCACGGCCGACGATGAGGAATGGGAAGAACGAGACATGCCAGAATCATACGCCGCGAATTTTGCCCAGCGGAGAAAGGCGGGAGCAAGAGTGCTGATCTGAGATCTGTTACTGACTACTGGGCACTGTCTTACCGCGCCAATTCCTGCCCCAGCACCGTCGCGTTGCTGGCGAAGCAAAGGCCGGTTTCCAGATCCACCAGGCCCGAGCGGACAAGCTTCGCGATCTCGCTGTCGAAATGTTGCATGCCTTCGTTTTCGCTGGCCTTGATCGCATCCAGCAGCGTGCGGCCCGGACGCTCGCCTTGTTCGACGCAATCGCGCGTGCGCGAGTTGGATTTCAAAATTTCGACGGCAACGACGCGATCACCGCCATCAGCGCGCGGGATCAGCCTCTGGGCAACGATGTAGCGGAAGGTTTTGGCGAGACGTTCTCGTATCGATTGCTGCTCGGTCACGGCGAACGTGCCCACGATGCGCTCCACCGTCTTCGAGGCATCGACCGTGTTCATGCTGGAAAGAACCAGGTGGCCGTTTTCGGCGGCTTCGAGAAGAATCTCGAGCGTCTCCCGGTCGCGAGTTTCGCCCACCATAATTACGCGCGGCGCCTGGCGCAACGCCGCTCGCAGCGCCATGGTGAAATTCGGCGCATCGCTGTGCAACTCGCGCTGGTGTACGGTCGACTTCTTATGCTTGTGCAGAAATTCAATCGGATCTTCGACCGTCAGAACGTGATAGCAGTATTGGCTGTTGATGCGGTCGATTAAAGCGGCCAGCGTCGAAGATTTGCCCGATCCGGTCCCGCCCGTCACCAGGATGATGCCGTTGCGGACCCTCGTCGCCTCTTCCAATTGCGCCGGCAGATGCAGCGTGCTGAACGTCGGTATAACGGTAGGAATGACGCGCATCACAATCGCGCAACTTCCGCGCTGGATAAAAACGTTGACGCGGAATCGCGCCATCCCCGGTAATCCGTAGGAAACATCGCAGGAACCTTGCTCGCGAAGCGTATTGATGGCCTGCTTGTTGCTGCCGATCAGATCGGCCGCGATGCGGCGCGTGTCGTCCGCCGAAAGCGTGCTGCTCCCGGAGATTTCGACCGCCGTGAGTTGTCCGTGAATCTCCACCTGCGGAGGACGCCCGGGCGAAAAAATCAGGTCGCTGACTTTGTCGGAAGCGCGCAACATGCCGGCAAGCAGAATCGACGTCGGGATCGAGCCCGTCCCGCTGATGCCCTCAAAAGCAATCGCAATCGGGGAATTCCCCGGAGCAGCCATTCCATACACTCCAGTTATCGGTATTGACACCACAGGGGAGAGACTTCGCCGAGGAACCTATGTAATGAATGTAACGCCGATGCAGGGAAGAACGAAGGACAAGTAGGCCAACGACCTAGGTAACCGAAGAACAGTTCTCAGTTCTCAGTTCTCAGAGAAGCCAGGTGGCGGCCTTAACTGAGAACTGAGAACTGGGGTTAAGCTATTTCTTCACCGGTTTCTTCTTGTTTTCAAAGCCTGTTTGTACGGAAGATCCGATGCTGGCCAGCATTCCCTTGGCAGCCTCAGCGAACGTGCCATTGGGTTCGAGCTCAAGATACTTCTGGAAGGCCTCGGCTGTGCCGTCGGGCGCGATGGCCTTGCCGTCCTTTCCAATGGTCTCCTTGCCGATCAAGTTCACGCCCTTCCAGTAGTAAGCTGCGGCTCGGGTCGGATCGGCGGCAATCACTTTGTCGAATGCCGCAATCGCATCATCCACCTTGCCCGTGTTGGTGAAGACAGCACCCTCGTTGTACAAGTACGTAGCCGCGCCCGCTGGATCCAGTTGGGCCGCCTTGTTATAGGTGGCCACGGCCTCATCGACCTTGTTGGCCTTCGCATAAACATCGGCGAGGTTGTTGTAGTACGCAGCTAGTTTCTTATTGTTGTCGGGATCCTTCTGTGCCGCCTCAGAGGCGCCGCGCAGCTCGAGTGCCTTTTCGTAATTGGTTACGGCCAGCTCGTAGCGCTTCTGTTTTTCAGCGGGATCGGTCTGCTTGGGTGCCGACAATCGGTAGGCGTCGCCGAGTTTGAACCAGATCAGATCGCGCGTGTTGTCGATCTGGTTGGCTTCATTGAGGTCGGCGATGGCGGCATCGAAGTCGCCGGCGTCGGAAGCCGTCTTGGCGGCGTTAAGCTTCTCGTTCAGGGCGCCGACGGTACTTTTTTCCTTCTCGGCTTTGGCGGCAGCCTCCTTCGCTTTCGCGGCCTGTTCCGGCGGCAGTCCTTGACCCTTGGCTACGCTCGTCTGCTCCTTCTTCAGGTCGAAGTCCAGCGGCGTTTCGTCCAGACCTACCGAGACACCGTTGAAATGAAAGAGTTCCTTGCCGTCCTTGCTAAGCTTGACGTCGTACTTGCCGGGGGCGATGCCGAGCGAGAAATACTCGCCTTTATTGTTGGTCTTGAGACTGTACTTGTGGCCGGTTTCGGTACCAGTCCACTCCACTTGGGCCTGCGCGATCGGTTTCCCTTCAAAGTCTTTGCACGTTCCCTTCACGGTGCCCGTAGATTGCGCCAACGCGAGCGGAGCGCACAGCCCCACGGCGAGTACGAACAGGGGAAGGATGAAATATTTCCTCATGATTTGGCCTCCCGGCATTAATTCTGAATTTACTGAACTCTAACTGCTGAACTCTATTTACTGAATCTGATTTTCACTTTTCAACCGTCACGGACGCGCGCTGCGCATCCCGGGCAGCGGGGAAGAGGAAATCGCTCTTGCCCGCTAGCTCAATCGAGCCGCGGCTTCCGCGTACGGAATGGGATCTTCCGCGCCCGCATCGCGAAACGCGCACCGGCGGAGCACACAACTATCGCAGACACCGCAGGCGCGATCCTCGCGCTGATAACATGACCACGTTAAATCGAACGGGGCACCCAGTTCAAGGCCAAGCGTCACAATCTCGTGTTTATGCATCGCAATCAGCGGTGTCACCACCCGGATGGTCCCATCTTTCGTGCCCGCCTTCACGACCTCGTTGAACGCCCGATAATACTCCGGCCGGCAGTCGGGATAGCCGGAACTGTCCGGTTCCACGGCTCCTATGAACACTTTTTCGGCTCCCAGTACTTCCGCCCAACTGACCGCGACGGCCAGAAAATGCGCGTTGCGAAACGGAACGTAGGTAACGGGGACGCCGACCGGCAGGATGGCACCGATGCCGCTCGCCTCGGGGACGGCAATGGTCGAATCGGTGAGGGCGGAACCGCCGATGGCCCGCAGAGCCTCATTGCGCACCAGCAGCCGGTCGCGAATTTCGAGCCGGTCGCAGATGCTCTCAAACGACCGCCGTTCGCGCTCCTCGGTGCGCTGTCCGTAGCTGACATGGACGGCAGCGGCCTGGTGGTCGCGCGTCGCGAGCGCCGCACACACGCAGGAATCCATCCCGCCGCTCAGCAGGACCACGGCGCGGCTCCGAGTGCTGATTAAGCTCGGCCCTGAATTCGATTCCATGACGTGCTCGGCAAACAGCAATCGCTTCCTCTTGATTTTATGACAGTTGACGAACCTTGTGCCTCCGTATTCCACATTAAGCCGAACGTGCGGTCGAAAAGCGCAAGATTCCCACCCTCTGTTTGCCAAAAACCAAGCCTTCTTTCCCACCTGTTATCGATTTGATTCTTAACCACATAGGAACAGGCATCCTACGGTTCAGGTGGTGGACGGCCCGGCTTGATCTGGCACTTGGCCGCGTTGACTGCGGATTCCCGCGGAAGGTATTCTCTTTCAGAAACCTACAATCCGCGTCCGGCAGCGTCTTGCGGCAATCAAGGGCCTGATCGCCATTCTGCACTCCAAGTTCCGGCCTGACGGATGCCGTCGTTCACAATTTCGCCCACAACGACGAGGAGTACGCCCGAGGTCATGGAAAACCGCGATCCGCAAGCGAGTCGGTTGCGCGTCATACGGAACCGCTGCTTTCAGAGTCCGCTGTGCATGGTGCTGATCGCGCTTGCCATTCGACTCGTCGTCATGGGCTTCCTCCATCAGGAACAGCTGGATCCGGACCGCGATCACTGGAAGTTCGCCTATGAAAACGGCAGGCTGGCGCGCTCTATCATAGAGGGACGAGGCCTGAGCAGTCCTCTCTTCGCCGACACGGGCCCGAGTGCATGGATGACGCCGGTCTATCCCTACCTGGTTGCCGGAGTCTTCAAAGCTTTCGGCATCTATAGCATCGCGTCGGCCTTCGTGCTGCTGACGTTCCAAGCGCTGGTATCCGCGCTGAATTGTCTCCCGATTTTCTACTTTGCCCGAAAACTCTTCGGCCAGCGCGTGGGCCTATGGTCCGGTTGGGCCTGGGCGTTCTTCCCGTATGCCGTCTATTTTCCGATGGAGCGGATCTGGGGCACATGGCTTTCAACGCTCCTGCTCAGTCTTCTTTTCCTGATTGCTCTTCATCTCGAGGAATCCAACCGCCTGTGGCACTGGATTGGATTCGGCCTGCTTTGGGGATTCACCGCGCTGACCGAGCCGGTGGTCATGACGGCCTGGCCGTTTGTCCTGGGCTGGAGCGCCTATTGCCTTGATCGCCGGAAGGCCCGCTGGATTCTGCCCCTGGCCGCGAGTGTCCTGGCATTTTTGCTTGTCGTGACGCCTTGGTTTGTCCGCAATTACACGGTTTTCGGGCGCTTCATCCCTTTTCGCGACACCATGGGGATGGAGATTCACATGGGCAACAGCGGTGACACGTTTCACTGGCGCCCGCGCTGGATCGGTCCCTGGCACAACGACCAAGAGTGGAAAGACTTCAAGGAACTTGGCGAAGTCGCCTACATGGATCGGGAAAAACAGCGTGGACTCGATTTCATTCGCAGCCATCCGCGATGGTTTGCTGTGGTCACGGTGCGGCGCTTCACGTACATCTGGACTGGATTCTGGAGCTTTGACAAACGTTACCTGGCCGAGGAGCCGCTCGATCCGGCCAACGTCTTCTTCTGCACCAGCCTGACCATCCTCATGCTCGTCGGTCTGCGCCGTCTCTGGCGCGAGGATTGGCGGCGGGCTGCGTTTTTTTCGTTGGTGCTCTTTTTCTTTCCGTCAGTTTTCTATCTGACCCACGTGGAGGTCTATTACCGGCGCCAGATCGATCCGCTCATTGTGGTGCTTGCGGTTTATGGTGTTTCACCGGTAACTAAAATGCCGGAAGATCCGGTCGCAGAACGCAAACAGGACTCTATCCCCGGCTGATCCGAAGCTGGATCCGGCGGCGGTGCGGCCGAGATGCGCGAATCAGAAGCGCGACGACGCGCTGCCGCAGCGTGTGGTAGCCTTTACACTTACCGACTTAGGCGTATGGCGAATCCGATCCTGACCCCCGTAACTCGGCCACTATTCCCGTATTTGAGATGGTCCTCCCAACTGCCCAGGCTGCGCAGGCAGTTTCGCGAGGCTCAGCCCTATCCCCATGTGCATCTCAAACAGTTTCTGGACCCATACGTGGCGGACGAAATGGCCAGCGAGTTTCCGGGCCTGGCAACCGACGCCTGGACGCGCTACAAACACCCAAACGAAAACAAGCTGGGCCTCGCGAAGCGGTCGCTCTTCCCGCCTCTGCTGGGCGATGTCGTGGACGAGCTGAATTCGCCGGCCTTCGTGCATTGGCTTTCGCAGTTGACCGGCATTCCGGAACTGCTATCGGACGATATGCTGGAAGGCGGCGGCCTGCACCAGTCGGGCGCGGGCGGGTTCCTCAACGTGCACACCGATTTCAGCAACCACCACTACCACAAGCATTGGCGGCGCCAGGTGAATCTGATTCTCTATCTCAATCCCAACTGGCAGCAGCAATGGGGTGGCGCGCTCGAACTGTGGGACCGGGAGATGCGCCGGTGCGTGGTAAAGGTTCCACCGCTGTTCAATGAAGCGCTGATCTTCCGCACCGATGACATTTCCTACCACGGGTTCCCCGATCCCCTGCGCTGTCCCGAAGGCGAATCGCGCAAGAGTCTGGCCTTGTATTACTACACCATTGAGTCCGGCGGCGAGGTCGAGACGCGTTCCACAAATTATCGTCCGCGTCCGGAGGACGGCCCGCTGAAGTCCAGCATGATCTGGTTGGATAAGCAGGCCGTGGATCTCTATTCGCGGGCCAAAGCGCGCTTCGGTTTCTCGGATGCCCTCGCCAGCAGGATTCTGGGCTTCCTGTCGCGCAAGCGCTGATTTCGGGGCGTCTTTCTCGATGCCGCTGTCACGCGGTCGGCGATGTTCCTTCGTAGTAGGCAGCCGAACCGGCCTGAAGAGTCTTTCCCTTGTCGCTGAAGATGGGTCTCTGGACGATTCCGGATCGCTGCAGCGCGAACTCAATTGTCGTCCCCAGCACACCCAAGCCGTATTGCACGCTGCGCCGGAAATTGATGGACGAAGCTTCCTTGAAATACTTCGTCGGGCAGGAAACCTCGCCGATTCGGAAACCAAAGTAGACGCATTGCGCGAGCATCTGGTTATCGAAAACGAAGTCGTCGCTGTTTTCAAGCAGCGGCAGGCGGCTGAGCACCTCGCGGCTGAAGGCCCGGTAGCCGGTGTGATACTCGGACAGCTTGACGCGCAGAAACAGGTTCTCAAACGCGGTCAGCAGCCGGTTGGAAACGTATTTGTAGAACGGCATGCCTCCGCGCAACGCGGTGCCGCCAATGATGCGGGAACCGAGAACAACGTCATAGACGCCGTAAGCGATCATGCTCGCCATGGCGGTTGCGAGCAGCGGCGTGTACTGATAATCGGGATGAACCATGATCACCACGTCGGCGCCCGCCGCCAGAGCCTCGCGGTAACACGTCTGCTGATTGCGGCCATAGCCGTAATTGCGGTTGTGGACGAAGCACTGCAAGCCCAGCCGGTGCGCGACTTCGAGGGTGTGGTCCGAGCTGTGATCGTCGACGAGAATGCGGATATCGACCAGCTCAGGCAACTCCCGCACCGTCGCTTCCAGCGTCTTTTCCGCGTTGTAAGCCGGGAGCACGACGGCAATGCGTTTGCCGTTGATCATGCAGTGTTCTCCTCCAATAGACTGCTTGAATCATAACCGGAAACGCGGACGCGCGAATAGAAATACACTTTTCCTTCCCTTTCCACAGGAAGTTGCTGCGCTGCACAGTTTTTACACAAGGGAGCCGCAGATTGCGATTGCGTTACTGTTCCCGCGGCCGCAAAGTGCTTACAGTTAAAAGCGTGAGATGTTCTGAATCTGTTCCGACCAGGGTTCAGCGTTGCCGGTGATTTCTCGAGAGTGAATCATCGGGGGAAATTCGGCGCATGTCCAGTGTGCCGGTGCCCGGGCTTTGCGGCCTCCTGAGAAATCCTTCTTCCAAGGAGGAAGGAAACGCCGAATCCAAACCCTGAAGCGCAAGCCTCGGGGAGCATCGAAAGCATGGCACTCTTCGGAGTTGCAGTTGCGCGATGATCTTTCGTTAATGCGAAAGACGGCAGTCAGAATGTCCACGATAACAATGCGGCTTGGGTGGCTGGCCCGAGCCGCATTTGTTTTTTGCTGTCAGCTCTTAGTTGTCGGCTCTCCGTTAGAACCTTCTGAAGAGACTGAACCCGCCGTCGTCACCCGCCCGCAGCTATTTACTTGGAAACGATCTGGTTCTGCAAATACCGGTGAACGACAATCCTTGGCTGCGCTAGGTCCGACGAACGGCCGGTAACAGCGGCCTGAGATCCCGGCTGCACCGCGACACCGTCGTTCACCTGACCGCAATCCATGCTTGGGGTGCCGTTATTGTTGAAGAGCAGTCCGTTGAAGCGCGCTGCGCTGCCCACGCTCAGTGGCGTTGTGTTGAGCATCTGCGTATTGCTGTCGGCATAGACGACCACGTTGCTTGGATTCGTGAGCACGGTGGTTTGTCCCGCCTGCACCGCGAGATCGGGGATCAAGTCATAAGAGGCAAGTTCGACGAAGAAGGTGGTAAAGCTGCCATCGCTGGAAATGCCGTTAATCGTCCCGTTGATGGTTTGCGGGATCAGCGTGATCGTGGTCGCCGGAAAGTAAGTCGGACCGCCCTGCACGGTAGTCGCGTGGGTCGTGATGTAGACATTCTGGCCGTCGAACATATTGGCCGCATCGAAGCTCGGAGCGAATGGAAGATTTTGCAGGTTGGTGAATCGTCCCGAGATCTGGAAGACGGCGTTGCCGTAGCTGTACGGCATAAAATTGCCGGCTAGACCGGCCGTGCTCAGGTAACCCTGGTCCTGGCGCCCGACGCTCCATAAACTTGGCTGGCTGCCGGCCACCTGGAGTAGGGGGCCAGTCGACACGGTCAGATCGGTGGTATCCGTATCTGCGACCGCAATGCGCGTGGCCAACTGCGAACCATCCGGTTGAATGGCCGCGTCCATGTCTACGAACATACCCACGGTGAGCAGGGACGAGCCGTTGATACCCTGATAAACCGTGCTGTCGTTGGTATTCACAGACAGGGTCTGGCCATCCGCCAGCACCACCGTGAAGCTGTTGTCGGCTGCATTGATGGAGGCAATCTCTCCGTCAAGCAACGGCTCCGTAACCGATGGCGAGAAGGCCACTGTAGTGAGATTGAAAGTTGGGTTTATCGAGTATTGCGGAACGCCGTCGAACCAACAAGTGCTGGGAAAACTCGCCGATTGCGACACCAACATATTCAGCGATAATCCCATGGCAGTTCCGGTGATCGTGATCGGTGTGGGTACGTCCACAGTGACCTGCGCAGCCGGGACGTAGCCATAGCCATAGACGTCGGTGCTAAGGTCGCCCGATGGATCGATCGTATTGCAGGTAAAATCGGCAGTACCGATGCTCGCGGTTGCAGAAGTGTAGATATCTTGCGGTACGCTGACGGTCAGGAGCGGCTCCGCGTGGCCATTGAGATGGATGAATTCGCCGTTCTGGCTCGTGGAAAACAGGTTGACCGTCTTACCCGACCTGCTGGTCAAGCTGACGCTGTTGAAGTCAAGATTGAATTGAGATAACTGATCGTTGGCAGTGCTCGACAGAAGTACCGTTACTGCGGTGTTGCCGCTCAGGACCGGGGGCGGAGTCGACGACTGGGAACTGCCGCCTCCGCAACCAGCGGCGATGACGATTGCCAGCGCAACGGCGAAAGCCAGAGGTAGGCGGGAATTGTGGGAAGGCGTCGAGTGCGGAAGAAGTGGCGATGCTGGCTTCATAGACCCTCCAGGTAAAGTTGCAGGCCGAAGGTCAGTCTCTCTCGATCCTTGTCGACCTATTGTATCTCTGTAAGATCTCGTGTGGTCCGGGGGTAACCCGAACATCTACGCAAATAAGAACACTTTTTCGAAAGCATGCGGTAAAGAGTCGGTCAAGCGCGGTAAAGTTTTGTAGACGGAAAAGCGTTTCGCTATTCCCAGAAACGCCCGCAAGTTCTGTCCCGACATGTCCCGACATAGGCAGCAAGGCACAGAAGAGCTTGCGGCATGAACCGCTGACAACATCATCAAGGAATCTCGGGTCTCTCATGCCATTGAAAAGGACGGACACCCGCATCCCTGCTCGTTTCCTTTGAAGATATTTGCTTTTCATTCGCCTTGTGGCATACTGCGGTGCAGGCGCTGCCGAGCTTCGCTCAGGGCAGGCTCTGAGGCGGCCGTCCCTGCACGAGCACAGCAGATGCCGAGAAAATCTATTTTCGGACTGTTTTTCCTGCTGGCTCCTCATACGTCCACAGGCAGAAAAGATTTACGATGCAGCGAACTCACCTCAACATTGTGGCCACTCTCGAAACCAGCGTCGGACGTTTGCCGGCTAACATTGATGCCGAGCGCTCCATCCTGGGCGCCGTTCTGCTCGATAATCACGCCTTCAACGATGCCGCCGAGCATCTTAAGCCGGAAGACTTTTCCATTGACTCGCACCGGCGGATTTATTCGCGGATGATGGATTTGGCCGAATCTTCGCGGCCGATTGACATCATTACGCTGGTCGAAGAACTGGAGCAGAAGAAAGACCTGCAAGCGGTCGGCGATGTGGGCTACATCTCCGGCCTGCTGGACGGCGTACCCGACCGGCCGTCCATCGAGCATTACGTTCGAATTGTCCGCGACAAGGCGATTCTGCGCGGGCTGATCAATGTGGCCAATGCCGCCATCGCCAAGGCCAGCGAGCAGGCCGAACCCGCCGACGAAATTCTCAACGACGCCGAAGCCGCCGTCTTCCAGCTCTCGGAGAAGCGCATTGGCAAGGGGTTTCAGGGGATCAAGGAGATTGTCCGCAACTCCTTCGGCTCGGTAGATGCTTTGCTGCAGCGCGGACAGCGCATCACTGGGCTCGCCACCCACTACAGCGATCTCGACGAGATGACGAGCGGCTTCCAGAAATCCGACCTGGTCATCCTCGCGGCGCGGCCCTCCATGGGCAAGACTTCGCTCGCCATGAATATCGCCGAGAACGCCGCTATCGACGACGGCAAGGTGGTCGGCATTTTCTCGCTTGAAATGTCGAGTGAGGCGCTGCTGCAAAGGCTGCTCTGTTCGCGCGCCATTGTCGATGCGCACAAGATGCGCACCGGGTCGCTCTGGGGCGACGACATGAAAAAAATCGTCCGCGCCATGGAGGAGCTGTCAAATGCTCTCCTCTTCATCGACGACTCGCCTGGTATCTCGCTGAGCGAAATGCGCGCCAAGGCTCGGCGCCTCAAACAGTCGCAAGGACACCTCGACCTGCTGGTGATCGACTACCTGCAGCTCATGTCCGGCGGCAGCAAGCGCTTCGAGAATCGGACGCAGGAGGTTTCGTCCATTTCGCGCGGACTGAAAGCCATTGCCAAGGAACTTCAGGTCCCAGTCCTCGCTTTGTCGCAGCTTAGCCGCGCTCCTGAAAGCCGGGGCGGTGACCACCGGCCGCAACTCTCCGACCTGCGCGAATCGGGGTCGATTGAGCAGGACGCCGACCTCGTCATGTTTATCTTCCGCGAAGAGATCTATAAGCAGGACGATCCCGACCTCAAAGGGCGAGCCGAAATTATCGTCGCCAAGCAGCGTAACGGGCCAATCGGCAAGTTCAATCTGGCCTTTTTGCATAATTCCACGCGCTTTGCGAACCTGCTCGAAGGCAACAGCGTACCGGGCGAGTAGGCCTCCCGACGGCCCAGGGCCGTCATCCCTGCCGCTGGCGGAAGAGGCCCACACGGCTTACCGGCGGTCCGGCCCGCGCACTGAGGGCTACACAAGAAAGCCGACCCTGGGACATCTCTACCCTGTGGAAAAGTTTGTGGATGCGCAGGACAGGCCCGCGGATCAGGCGACACCGGCGGTCGGGTGGGGATATTTCGGCACTATCTTGGCCTTCCTAACGCTATGTTTCTAAGTTGGTTAACTCTTCGTTGCCGGCCAATTGGCGGAAGCGCTTGCGAATCAGTACTTTCGTCACAAAATCGGAGATTTGCACATAATCCGAAAGGCTGTGCTCGGCATCGCCTCGGCTGGCGCTCGCGTAAACCGGGCCGACTTACCTTCCAAAGTGCGTAAGAACTTAGGTTTGCGCCATTCCTACCTTTTAGCGACTTGCGTCACGAACAACGGTGACGCGCCTCACGGCGTCGCGGCTCGCCAAAACATAGGCTCTTACGGGAAGGAGGAGCTGGCGCGTCCTCAAGATTTTGGCCAGCGCGCCGCCGGAAAGCGCTGGCGTTTCCTTCGCTCCATGTCGGCGTACACGCGAGTTCCTCAGCTTCCCGTTTTGTAGTGATCATCGTAGTGAGCACTAAAGAGTGCTGGACAGGCCTGGCCATTCGCGCCCTATCGGCCTGACAAGTTGTGGAAGGATGTGGTTGCTTGGTTCGAACCGCAGACTCTCGTATGCCTTCTAACCTCTTCTCTCGGAGAAACTCCAATGCTGCATCTCGATACTGGTAACACAGGTTTCATGATTCTATGCACCAGCCTGGTCATGCTGATGACACCCGGCCTCGCTTTCTTCTACGGTGGCCTGGTCGGGCGCAAGAACGTGCTCGCCATCATGATTCAGAGTTTTGTTTCGATGGGCTGGACGACGGTGATCTGGTACTTATACGGCTATTCGCTGTGTTTCAGCGGCGACTGGCACGGGGTCATCGGCAACCTCCACCTCGCATGTCTGCGCGGCGTCGGTCTCAATACTCCATCGCCGAATGACACGATCCCGGCATTTGTATTCATTTCGTATCAGATGATGTTCGCCATCATCACCCCGGCGCTCATCTCGGGCGCGTTCACCAACCGGGTCACCTTCAAGGCCTATATGCTGTTCCTGACCGGTTGGCTCACGTTCGTCTATTTCCCCTTCGTCCACATGGTTTGGGGTGGAGGCTTTCTGCAGAAGTGGGGCGTGCTCGACTTTGCCGGCGGCATCGTGGTGCACAACATCGCGGGTATCGCCGCTTTGGCTTCCGTGTTGTATGTGGGGAAGCGCCATACTGCGGATCGCGGGCCGCACAGCATTCCGCTGGTTGCCCTCGGAACCGGGCTGCTGTGGTTTGGATGGTACGGTTTTAACGCCGGTAGTGAAATGCGCGTCGATTCGGTGACCGCTACCGCATTTCTCAATACCGATGTGGCCGCCTCGTTCGCGGCGATCGCCTGGTTGCTGGTGGCGTGGATCAACGAAAAGAAGCCTAAGTTCCTGGGCCTGCTGACCGGAGCTGTTGCCGGACTGGCCACCGTCACTCCCGCAGCCGGATACGTTTCTCCCACCACCGCGGTGATCATCGGCGTCGTGGCGGGAGTGGTTTGCTACTACGCGGTGGAGATGAAGAACAAACTGCAGTGGGATGACGCGCTGGATGTTTGGGGAGTCCACGGGGTAGGCGGTTTCCTCGGCATCGTCATGCTGGGAATCTTCGCCACCAAGCAATTCAATCCCAACGGAGCGGACGGACTGCTCGCCGGCGATCCGACGTTCCTCCTGAAAGAAGTCGTCGCCGTGACTTTCTCGTCGGTATGGGCCTTCGTATTTACCTACGGGATGTTACGAATCATCGACATGTTCACCCCGGTGAAAGTCGACGAGCTAAGCGAGGCAATCGGCCTCGATGAATCTATCCACGGCGAACATGCCTACGTGGAGGGTGTCGACGATCTCGTTCATACCGGGACGCACTAGGGAATTCTGATTAAGTTGGCTCGAAAGGGCATGGCTTCAGATTGAAACCATGCCCTTACTTCTTCTGGCTGCAGACTCCAGTTTAAACTACGGCCGATTGGGAATCGATGCCATGCACTCCACGTGTCCATTCGCCCCGTCGGCAGTTTTCTCCACCGCGAAGTGAAATCCCAGTTGGGTCTTAACTCTGGTCGGAGTTCCGTTGAGCAGGTAGGGACGAAAGCGGAAGGTTCGCAGCGCGTCCTTACTGGCCGCTATCAGCATAGGGTCGCCTCCGACCGGCTCACTGGCGGTGATCTTTCCGGTTTCATCGACCTCGATCTTGAAAATCACGTCGCCTTGAATTCCCTTCTTCATCGCTTCGTCGGGGTATACCGGCATCGATTTGTGTTCTACCAGGCCAAGCATCACTCCGTTCGAAACGCGAACGGTTGG
>CAVRNL010000105.1:0-24127 GCA_963722485.1 uncultured Acidobacteriaceae bacterium | reverse complement strand
GCATTCTGTTTATGCTCGGGGTTTCGTCGCTCGGCGTGCTCGGCATAGTGGTCGCGGGATGGGCTTTGAACTCGCACTATCCGCTGATCGGTGCGCTGCGGTCGAGCGCGCAGATGGTGTCTTATGAAGTCGCCATGGGACTGGCCGTCGTCTCGGCGATCCTGATGACCAGCATGAACGCAAGCGGCACGGGCACGCTGAGCATGATCGGGATCGTGCAGGCACAGCAACAGCAGGGTGTTTGGTTCATCTTCAAATTCTTTCCACTCGGCCTGCTCGCGCTCGTAGTTTTTGCCATCGCGATGATCGCGGAGACCAACCGCGCGCCCTTTGATCTAGCCGAAGCGGAATCGGAACTGACTGCCGGCTATCACACCGAGTATAGCGGACTGCGCTGGTCGCTGTTCATGCTCTCCGAATATGCGGCCATGATTGCCGTCTCTTCGATCGCGGTCACGCTCTGGCTCGGCGGATGGCTGCGTCCGTTCCCGAACCTGCTGCACGCGCCGGCGTGGGATTTTATCTTCTCTCTATTTCCCGGCCTCACATTCCTTGGGCTGGCGGCGATTGCCTTTATCGGTACGGCGCGGATGCCGTCGCAGTCCTTCTTCAAGATTCAGCGGATCGGCCTCGCCGTTTTTGCAGCGCTGCTTGGATTCATCGCGCTGCTGCTGCTGGTGATCGCAGTCGCAGGCCGTTCCGCGGACACGAGCCTGGCGGCCCGATTCAACGAGGGCATTGGTTACGTATATTGGTTTGTGCTGAAAGTTGCTGTCTTCATGTATCTGTTCATCTGGTATCGCGCGACGTGGCCTCGTTACCGTTTCGACCAGTTGATGAAGATCGGATGGAAAGTGATGCTGCCGATTTCGCTCGGCGTCCTGATGGTGACCGCCATTGTGGGGGTGATCGTTTCATGAACCCCGGAATGAATGCCGCTCTGAATTCCGGCATGGCCCCGGTCGCGACGCCGTGGTTTTTTTATGCACTAGCGGGACTGGCCGTCCTCAGCGGCGTGCTCGTCATCACGCTGCGAAACGCCGTGCACGCCGCGCTCGCGCTGATCGTGACCCTGCTCTCGGTAGCGAGCCTTTACCTGATGTTGTACGCCCCGTTCGTCGCTGGCGTGCAGATCGTCGTCTACGCGGGCGGAATCATGGTGCTGTTCCTGTTCGTCATCATGTTGGTGAACATCGAACGATCGTCCAAAGAGCGGAGGTTCAATCGCATTTGGCCGGCAGGACTGGCGGCGGCGTGCGCGTTGCTGGCGTTGTTTGTGTCCGCATTCGTGAAGGGCAAGGCACTGTTTATGGATCGCGGAATGCCGCTGCCCGAGTCGTCGAACACGCAGCAGATTGCCACCATGCTGTACGGAGAAGCCGGCAGGATGGGTCAGTATACGTTCGCCTTCGAAATCGCCTCGCTGCTGTTGCTGGTGGCGATTCTGGGGGCGGTAATTATGACGAAGAAGAAAATTTAGTAATTCGTCGTTCGCTGATCGCTGTTCGCAAGACCAACAGCAGCGCCGAGCAGCGAACGACGACGGCGGTTTTTATGGTTCCGATAACAACGGTTCACTATCTCGTCGTTGCGGCGGCACTGTTCGTGCTGGGCGTGATTGGTGTGCTCATCCGCCGCAACGTGGTGATTGTGCTGATGTCGATCGAACTGATTCTGAACGCCGTGAATCTGAACCTGGTGGCATTCTCACGCATGTGGGGGACCATCCACGGGCAGGCAAACCTGCAAGGACAAGTGTTCGCAATCTTTATCATTGTAGACGCCGCCGCCGAAGCCGCCGTCGGCCTCGGTATTTTGATCGCCTTCTTCCGTAATAAGGAGACGATCAATGTGGATGAGATTGATTTGTTGAAATGGTGAGGGCAGCTAGCTCGAGCTACGATGCGCTTCGACGACGAGCAACGCAAGAAAAGCGAACGAGCGCAACGACTAACGACCGAAGACTAACGACATGTTCTTTCTCAACACATCTGGCTGATCCCGCTCTTCCCGGCCTTTGGGGCCGCGATGATGTTCTTTTTCGGTCGGCGACTGCAGAAGGCCACGGTCAACGCGGTCTGCGTCGGCGTGGTCGTCCTTGCGTTCCTATTCGCCTGCTTCACGGTCGTCGAGTACACGAACTTCGCGCATGGGACAGGACATCCTTTCGAGAAGATTGTTTATACCTGGCTGGGCAGCGGCGACGGGCATCTGAACTTCGTTAAGCGCGACGGGAAGTTCGCTTCCTTCAATGCCGACGCCGGGTTCCTGCTTGATCCACTCTCGTCGATCTGGCTGCTTTTTGTCACCGGAGTGGGCCTGTTGATCCACATTTACTCCACCGGTTACATGGCGCACGAAGGAGGTTACTACCGCTTCTTCGGATACATGAACCTGTTCATGTTTTCGATGCTTACTCTCATCCTGGCAAATAACTACATGCTTTTGTTCGTGGGATGGGAAGGCGTGGGCTTGTGTTCGTATCTGCTGATCGGTTTTTACTTTCATCGTAACTCCGCATCGACCGCTGCTAACAAGGCGTTCATCGTCAACCGTATCGGCGATGCGGGATTCATTCTTGGCGCGCTCACGCTCTCCTGGTATCTGGGCTCGTTTCGCTTCGTCGACATCAACAGGCTGGCGCACAGCGGGACGTTTGCAATCGGCGATCCCGTGCTGACGATCGCCGCGCTGCTGCTGTTCGTGGGAGCCTGCGGTAAGTCGGCGCAGATTCCCCTCTATGTCTGGCTTCCAGATGCGATGGAGGGTCCCACGCCCGTTTCCGCGCTGATCCACGCTGCGACCATGGTGACGGCAGGTGTGTATATGGTGGCGCGTTCGAATGCCGTGTTTGTGCTGGCGCCGACAGCGATGAAAACCGTCGCCATCATAGGCGCACTTACTGCAGTGTTTGCCGCGTCTATCGGGCTGGTGCAGAACGATATCAAGCGCGTGCTGGCTTACTCCACCGTCTCGCAACTGGGATATATGTTTTTGGCGCTCGGCGTCGGCGCATTTGCCGCGGGCGTTTTCCATGTGTTCACGCACGCGTTCTTCAAGGCGCTGCTCTTCCTTGGTGCGGGCTCGGTGATTCACGCCATGAGCGGCGAGCAGGACATGCGTAACATGGGCAACCTGCGCGGGCGCATTCCGACCACTTATAAGACGATGTTGATCGCGACGCTGGCGATCGCCGGCATTCCGCCTCTGGCAGGCTTTTTTTCGAAGGACGAAATACTCTGGCAGGCGTACCGTTCCGCCTACGGCAGCTTTCCCTATCTCTGGCTGATCGGTTTTGTCACTGCTCTGATGACCGCGTTCTACATGGCCCGACTCATCTTCCTGACTTTCTATGGGCAGCCACGGATGAGCCCCGAAGTCGAGCACCACATTCATGAATCGCCGAAGTCCATGACGGGCCCGTTAGTTGTGCTGGCGATCTGCTCGGTCTGCGCGGGATGGCTGGGTGTGCCGGCGAGTTTGGGTGGGACCAACGTTTTCGGGAAATTTTTGGAGCCGGTATTCGCGCAAAATGTCACCGCTTCCGCTTCCGTCATGCCGGCTGAGCCGCAGGAGCCTGCTGGCGAAGAACATCGCGGTTTAGAGTGGACGCTGATGGTACTCTCCGTCGGGGCTGCGGTCGTGGGTGGAGGATGGGCCCATCATTACTATGCCAAGGCCGGCAAAGATTACGCGGAGCCCCTTGCCATCGACGCCCCGTTGCTTTACAACGCGCTCTACAACAAGTGGTTTGTCGACGAGGCCTACGACTACGCTTTCACCGGACGCCGCAAGATTGGCAACGTCCGGCTGGGCGCAATGGGCGCGGGCGAAGCGTCGTCGTGGTTCGATGCCAAGATCATCGACGGAGCCGTCAACGATGCTGGTTGGGTTACTCGCGCCATCGCTACGCTTTCGACTTGGTGGGATAAGTGGATCATCGACGGCCTGTGCGTGAATGGCCCGGCGATTTTGGCGCGGATGATCTCTTATCCGGCGCGGCTGTTCGAATGGGGATTGGTGCAGTGGTACGCGCTAGTCATGGTCGCCGGGCTGCTCGGATTTGGCGTGTATTACGTGTGGAAGTGAAATGCCAGCTCTTAGCTATTGGCTCTTAGCTGTTAGCTAAAAGTCAAGGGCTAAGAGCTAACAGCTAAGAGCTCTTATGCAGAGTCACATACTTTCGATCATTCTTTTCACGCCGCTCGTGGGCGCGCTGGTTCTCCTGTTTGTCCCTAAGGGGAACAAGGACGCGATCCGCTGGATTGCGAACCTCTTCGCGCTGGGCGGGTTCCTGATTTCGCTGCCGCTGGTGCCGATGTTCTGGGCGCTGCGCTTTGACACCGCGCAACAGTTCAAGTTTCTGGAAGGCTCGGCGAATAACTGGATTCCCTCGATTGGCGCGGGTTACAACCTGGGCATTGACGGCATCTCGTTTCTGCTGATCATGCTGACTACGCTGCTGGGCTGGATCTCGATTCTGTCTTCCTGGACCGCCATCGAGATACGCGTGAAGGAATATTACGTCTGGTTTCTGGTGTTGCAAACGGGCATGCTCGGCGTCTTCATGGCGCTCGATTTTTTCCTTTTCTTCGTTTTCTGGGAAGCGATGCTGGTGCCGATGTATCTGCTGATCGGCATCTGGGGCGGCCCGCGCAAACTTTATGCCGCCATCAAGTTCTTTCTATATACGCTGCTGGGCTCGGTGCTGATGCTGCTTGGCATCCTGTTCCTCTATTTCCATCATCACACAGTTACTGGCATCTTCACATTCAGCATTCCCGAGCTTTATAAGACGGCGCCGCTGATTCCGTTCCACATCGCCATCTGGCTGTTTGTTGCTTTCTTTATTGGATTCGCCATCAAGGTTCCGATGTTTCCGTTTCATACCTGGCTGCCGGATGCGCACGTGGAAGCGCCTACGGCCGGCTCCGTCATTCTGGCGGGCGTTTTGCTGAAAATGGGGACTTACGGATTCGTGCGCTTCTCGCTGCCCTTCTTTCCTTCGGTTGTGTCGCACCCGCGTGTGCAAAGCTGGGTGATCGGGTTGTCGCTCGTCGGCATCATCTATGGCGCGCTGGTTTCACTTATGCAGAAGGACATGAAGAAGCTGGTGGCGTACTCGTCCGTCAGCCACCTTGGGTTCTGCACGCTGGGGATTTTTGCACTAAATTCGATGGGACTGACTGGGTCGGTGCTGCAGCAGATTAATCACGGCATCTCGACCGGCGCATTGTTCTTGATCGTCGGCATTCTGTATGAGCGGCGGCACACGCGTGAGATCGTGGAGTACGGCGGCATTTCAAACGTGATGCCGGTGTACGCGACGATCACCATGATCATGTTTCTCTCGTCGATGGGATTGCCGCTGCTGAATGGCTTCGTCGGCGAATTCACGATTCTGCAGGGAGCATTCACGGCGAACTGGAAGTGGGCCGCTTGGGCGGCGCCGGGCGTCGTCCTGGCAGCGGCTTATTTGCTTTGGCTCTATCAGCGTGTTTTTTTCGGGACGGTGACGAATCCGAAGAACGAAAAGTTGCACGATCTTACGCCGCGCGAGATTCTTACGTTTGTGCCGCTGATCATCATGGCTTTCTGGATCGGACTTTATCCGAAACCGTTCTTCCAGATTCTCGAACAGCCGGTCAATCAGATTGTGCAGACGATTCATGATAAGGCCAACGCGAATGTGCCGGTGAGCACGCCGGTTGCTCCCGCACCAGTTCCGCAGGCTCCGCCTGCTGCGATCAAGCCGAAAGTCGTCAAGCCGAAAGTTGTCAAACCTGAATCTGTTAAACCTGAAGTTGTCGCGCCCAACGCGGTCCAACCGAAAGCGAGTAACTAAGTGCGAGGCCTCTCACCAACTGAATACCGGTTGATGTTGCCGATGGTCGAACTTACCATTTTCGCGCTCGGCATTCTGTTGATCGACCTGATGATTCCGCGGGGATGGAAGTGGATTAACGCGGCGGGCGCCTTGATCGGCGTGGCGTTTGCGGCTTTGTGCGTATGGCAGATTCAGTCGAAGCAGCCGCGAGGCGCGATTGGGTTCTATAACTCGCTGTTAGTCGATCGCTTCGCCATCTATTTCTGGTATCTGTTTCTTGCGGGAGCGGCCATCGCCATTCTGATGTCGGTGCACTATCTCGACGTGGAAGATGAGGACCACGGGGAATACTACGCGTTGTTGTTGCTTTCCGTTGTGGGCATGATGTGCATGGCGGCGGGAATCGACATCGTGCTGCTCTTCATTGGGCTCGAGTTGATGGCGATTTCTACTTACGTGCTGGTTGGTTTCTTGCGTCGCGACCGGCGCTCGAACGAAGCGGCCTTGAAGTATCTGCTGCTGGGGGCATTTTCGTCGGGCATCTTTGCCTACGGGCTTTCACTATTCTATGGAATTTCCGGCAGCACGAATCTGGGGATCATTGCCCGCAGGGTCTCGACGCTAGATCCGCACAATCCGGTGGTGATAATCGCGCTTCTGACGACCATGGTCGGATTGCTGTTCAAGATCGCCGCCGTTCCCTTTCATCAGTGGGCGCCGGACGCTTATGAAGGCGCGCCCACCAGCATTACGGGCTTCATGTCAGTGGCGGTGAAGGCGGCGGCGTGGGCGCTGTTGCTGCGCATATTGGTGTTTGGGCTGTGGCCGCTGCGCTCGGTTTACACACCGGTGATTGTGGTCGTCTCCATTGCTACGATGACCGGCGCCAACTTTGCGGCGCTTACGCAGACGAATACGAAACGGCTGCTGGCTTACTCCTCGATTGCGCACGTTGGCTACATGCTGCTGGCGTTTGTGGCCATGGGTACATCGCAGATCGGCAGTCCGGGTTTCAACGACGGCTTCAAGGGAATCCTGATCTACTTGCTCGTGTATACGTTTATGAATCTGGGAGCGTTTGCCGTGATTACGTCTTTGCGGCAGCGCAACGTGATTGGCGATGAACTTGACGATATGGCCGGACTCTACCAGCGCGCTCCGGTGGAAGCCACGCTGATGCTGCTGTTCCTGCTATCGCTCGCCGGCATTCCGCCCGCCGCCGGTTTTCTGGGCAAGTACTACATCTTCCTGAGCCTGATCGAAAGCCAGCATTACCTGCTGGCCGCGCTCGGCGTTCTCTACTCGCTGTTCGGACTTTATTACTATCTGAAGATTGCGAACGCCATGCTGATGCGCGCGCCGATGGAGACTGGACGAGTGCCGGTGAGCTTCGGAATGCGTTGCGCGGTGGGCGTGACGGCGCTGGCGACCATCGTGATCGGAGTTTATCCGGAGCCCTTTATTCGCAGCGTCAACTGGTCGTTAAACATTGTGCAGTCGCCGCATGTGACGGCAATGATCAAGTGAAGCTGCCGAGCCTCCGCCTTGGTCCAGGAAGTTCGCGGCAAACTACAGATCCCTCGCTCTGCTCGGGATGACAACCCGTAGTTTTTTGGCGATTGCTTGCAAGTGGTGCGGGCGTTTGAGCCTCCAACCCGGCGTCTAGCCGATTGGTTTAGAATTTCTCTAAGTGGCCGATAAGCCTAGCCTCGAGTCCGACGCTTCCCGGAAGAAAGATCCACTCGTTTCGCTTGCTCGCTATTCCGAGATAGGGTTCATTATTCCGGCGGCGATCTTGTTGGGATTCTTCTTGGGGAAACTCGCCGATTACTGGCTGCATACCAAGTGGCTCTATCTGGTGGGGCTGTTGTTTGGCGCGGTGGTGGGATTTTGGCAGATGATCCGCATGGCTGTGGGCGCTTCCAAAGATAAATGATGAATGAGCGCGAGCATCCCGACGGGCCCGCGGAGACTCCCGATAAGGGCACGACCGAAGGGCGCAGGATCGAGGATCGCTCCGTCAATGATCGCTCAATTGATGATCGCTCAATCGACAATCTCTCAATCTACGAGCGCATCATTCCTCGCCTGCTGCGCAACATGCTGGTGGTCAGTGTTCTGCTGCTGGCGCCGGCATTCTGGTTTTACGGCTGGGCCGGAGCGATTGGGTTTGCTTTCGGGGCGGCGGTTTCTTACGTTAATTTCCGCTCGCTGACGCGGGGCGTCGAAGGACTGGCCGATCGCATTGTCAATCGGCACAGCCGGGAAAAAGGCGGCTGGATTATCCTGCGCTTCCTGGTGCGCTACGGCTTGGTGGGACTCGCTGCTTATGCTATATTTAAGAGTTCTTCTCTGGCGTTTCGCGGCTTCTTGTGGGGCCTGTGCGTGCCGGTGGCTGCCCTAATGGCCGAGGCGGTTTGGGAAGGCTACGTGGCTCTCCGGCGGGGATCGTGAGCCTCCGCACAGGTGAGCTACCAAGAGAGTGAATGAGAACTGGGTCGTCCCTCCGGGACGCCCTTCGTTTTCCACTTTTCCCAGCGCTGAAGCGCTGGGCTAAGCTGGTTCGCCCCTCCGGGGCTGATTGAAGTATCGAAGTCTGAAAATCGTGACGTCGGAAATCGCATGGAACAACTGGCTTTTACCGCACTTCTGAATCGTCTATTTGGCGCGCCCGTGCTGGCGTTGCTGCTGAAGTTGCACATTCATCCGAAGTATCCGGCGACTCCGATTACGAACAGCTTCGCCATGGAACTGCTGGTGGTATTGCTGCTCACGATATTTTTTATTGCGGTGCGTACACGGCTTTCTGTGGAGCGTCCGGGCGGTTTGCAGCACACGATGGAATTCATCGACGGATTCGTCAATGACTTGGCCAAGGAGACGATCTCGGATCATCCGGGGAAATATGTCCCCTATCTGACCGTGCTGGGACTGTTCATCCTGAGCTGCAATCTGATTGGACTGGTGCCGGGCCTGGAATCGCCCACGGCAGTGCCGATAGTGCCGTTGGGGTGCGCGCTGCTGACCTGGTTCTACTATCACTATCAGGGAGTGAGGACGAACGGTCCGGTCGGATATTTGAAGCACTTCATTGGGCCACAAGAGGGCATGCCGCTGGCGGTCCGGTTGTTCTTGCCGATCCTGTTGTTCCCCATCGAGCTGTTCAGTCATGCGGCGCGCGTCTTGTCGCTGACGGTTCGTCTCTTCGCGAACATGTTCGCCGGCGAGATGGTGACCCTGGTATTTTTCTCGCTGGTGCCGCTGGGTATCCCGATCATATTCGAGGGACTGCACGTCGGCGTAGCATTTATTCAGACGTATATTTTTGTGCTGCTTGCTTGCGTTTATCTGGGAGAAGCGACGGCGCATGAGCACTAGAGATGGTCTCAGGTCTTAGGTGTCAGGTCTCAGGAAATTCAACGGCAGGGTTTTCCCGAGACCTGAGACCTGGCACCTGCCTTTCAGCGTGAGGGCGCTGGCTTATTCGCACGGCGTCAACCACCTACTGGGGGCAATTCATATAAGGAGAAACAAAATGCGGAAAATGGTGATGTTGTTGTTCGTAATGATGATGTTCTCGGCTCTCGCTGTCCCGGCGTTCGCGCAGACCGGCGCAGGCGTGGCTGGTTCGACCAACTGGGTGGCAATCACTTCTGGTTTCGCGATTGCCATCGCCTCCGGACTGGCGGCCCAGGGGCAGGGCAAAGCGGCGTCGGCGGCGTGCGAGGCGCTCGGACGCAATCCGGCCGCGCGCGCGGGCATTCAGGTGGCGCTGATTCTTGGCCTCGCCTTCATCGAGTCGCTGGTGTTGTTCGCGCTGGTAATCATTTTCGTGAAGGTTGTATAAACGAGGTTGTGATTTGTTGGTTTGGAAGAAGCCTCTGCACGCAGGGGCTTTTTCTTTGTAGGACGTAAGTGCGCGATGACTGTGAGCTGACAGCGGAGGCCTGAGAGCTTACCCTAGGTTTTGCGTTCGCCGTCCCAGTTGGCGGCGCGGTTGTCGGGGACTTTTTGCAGGGCCTCGACCAGGATGCGGCGCAGGCGGTAGCGGCTGTCGAGGTCCATGCTGACGAACTCGAACCCGATTTCATTGACTCTGGCGCGGCGGAGGAAGACTTGGCCGCGTATTTTTTTCACGCCCAGAGAGATTTCGACGTGGGCTTCGGAGCCGACGCGAAGGTTGTCGTTGCGCGTGCCCATGCCTCCGCCCAGACTCATCTCGCGCATGACGATGTTCGACTTTCCCCAGGAACTGGAAAGGCTGGCGGAGAGGGTGCGCGGCAAGATGATGCGTTCGTAGCGGCGCTGGCGGACATAGGGACATCCGGCACCGGAATCTAGAGGGGCGATGGCGAGTTCGCCGGCCTCGAGGCCGCTGTCGGCGAGAGCCTGGGTGCCGTAGCGGGGATCGATCTTGGAGAGCGCCTGAATGGCGGCGATGCGGAGTTCGCGGTGCTGGGAGTAGCCGAAAAGTCTTTTGTCTTCGACGATGGCGCGCAGAACGGGGACGGCCTCGACCTCGCGCAAGCGGCCGAGGGACTCGATGGCTTTCAGTTGCACGAATGGAGGACGGCTGTGAGCTTCGCCAGCGGTGGCCAGCGCAATCAGGCTGGAACTGGCGCTGCGGTCCTGGCTCATGCCGATCTCGTCGATGGCTTCGGGCAGGATGAGGGAGTCGAGCAGTTCGAGCAGTTCGAGCAGAGTGCGTCCGCGGTCGGGCGCGGCGCCGTAAGCGATCTGGCGAACGATGACGTCCTGATAGAAGCGGTTGAACTCGTTCATGCGGGAAGGCAGCAACTCCAGCATCGAGGTGACCGCGAGGCGGCTGAGCAGGCCCACGGTGGAGGCAGCCTGGCGAGGCTGGCCCATGCGTAGAATCTCGCGCAGATCGTCGATGGCGGGTTGTCCGAGTTCGCCGGCGAGTTCCACAATGCGATCGCATTCAACGCGTTTCTGGGCGCGGAAGAAACGGTCGGCCAGGTGCTCGACGGAAGTTCTGGGAAGTTGCTGCAGGACGTTGACCAGATCCTCGGACACCTGATCGGTGTTGATGGCTTCTTCGATCATCTCGGGCAGGCGATTTTCGATGCCGACGCGGGAGCGAAGATCCTGCACCAGGGCAGGCCGCTGACGGGCTACTCGTTCGAGCGAACAGCAGAGTTCAGAGACGGCTTTGTACTTTCTGCGAGAGCAGGCCTCCTGCCCAAAGCGCGCGAAAGCGGCGGCCAGCAGGCTCTGAATTTCGGAGTCGCTTTCCTGGGCCAGCCTTTCGCCGATCATGGCGAGGGCGTTGGGCATGACTTCCTCGGGCGCGGTGGCATAGAGGTCGGCGAGTTGAGCCAGGCCAGAAGCAGTCTTGCGGCGGGGCTCGGCATCCTTGGCGTCGAGGCCACTGCAATAGTTGGAGAGAATCTTGGCGGCGCTGTCATTGTCGTCGCGCTCAAAAAGGAGCTCGACGAACTGTCGAACGTTGCGGGGCGGCACGCAGGCGGCTTCGCCGGAGAGCAGAACGCTTTTTTTGCCGGCCTCGGGAATCTCAGCCCAGAACATGCGGTCGAGAATGTCGGCGTGGGACTCGACCAGAATGCCGGCCTTGGACATTTTGTCTTCCTGGACGCGCAGGATCTGGCGGAGGGTGTCCATCTGCCGGCTCATGTGCTCCATCATGTCGTGGACGGCGTTGACCTTGACTTCGCCGCGCGAATAGCGGTCGAGGGCGAACTTGATGGCCATGCTTTCGGCGGCCTTCATCAGCAGTGGAGTGTCGCTGGTTTCGCTGGCGTTATTTTGGGAAGCCTGCGCGGCCAGACTTTCGAGCAACTGGGCGAGATTGACCTTGGCGCCTTCAGGAGCGTTGCCGAGTTCGACTTTGAGATTGTCCGGGGAAGAATTGGGATCCTGCATGGCCTGGCCAAAATGGGTGAGCAGGCGAATGGTCTGGATGACTTCCTCTTCCTGTAAGGGCACGACGCCGCCCGTCCAGGTTCCGCCCGACGATGCTCCGCCGGGGCCGGTGGCGATGCCGCCGGGAATCGGGATGGTGGGGACACTGCCGAGGGGCGCGCCGCCGGCTGTGCCGGAACTGGTGTTGCTGGCGCCCTGAGCGGCAGCGATCAACTGCAGAAGTTTCTGCGGGTCGTTGAGCCAGTGCTTGAACTCGGGGCCGAGAGCTTGGGCGGCAAGTTGAGCGGCCATGGAATATTCGCCGGTGGAGGGATCGGCGGCGACAAACTTGACTTCATTGATGCGGATCGAAGAATCCTTGTTATCGCCGAGGGTCTCCTTCAGTTGTTTGGCGAAGTCCTGCGCTTTGGATCCGCCCATGGCAAAGGCGCGGACCAAGCGGGTAAAGTCGTCGAGCGTGACCTTGTTGGAGAACAGGATGCTGGAGAGCCCGGCGGCGTTCAGCAACTGCGCGAAGCTGCGCTCGGCCTGTCCGGTTTCGAGCGGGATGCCATCGAGAAGAAGCTTGTTGTCGGAGACACCGAGCAGGAAACCAGTGTCGCCGCTTTTGGGCAGCGCCTCCTGGAGTTCGCTCCAGGCGGTCTGGAACTGGCCTTCGGTACGCTTGTGATTCACTCCATACAGCCGGGTGTACTTGATCAGAATATTGAGGCTGTGGAGGAAAGACCGAGCGGACGCGCTGCGGCTGGCGTCGGTTTGAGCGGCGTTAGCGATGACAACCTCCTCTCGGTATATGGGGCGTCGCACTAAGACTAAGTGGGAAAGTGACCTAATGCACGATTACGGAGGTAATTGGACCGAACGGATGGGCATCAGACGAGTGCACGAAGGGACAGGTCCCGCGGGATGCCGTCGCTCTATACTGATGGCCTGACATGCAGGTGATGCTGGAGACGCGGCAAGCTGCGTCTCTAGAGGAAAGTCTTGATGAAGATTGCCGTGCTTTTTTTTGGCGTGTTGAAGGACGTGCTGGGACGGTCGGGCGAGACGGTTGACCTGCCGGACGGGGCGAGGGTGCGGGACCTGCTCATCAATTATGAGAGAGAGGCTCCGCAGTTTGAAGCGATGGCGCCGTTGCTGGCGATTTCGGTGAATCGGGAATATTCGGGAGCGGAATGCGAGCTGCGCGAAGGCGATGAAGTCGGGATGTTGCCGCCGGTGAGCGGCGGGTCGGCGGACGGCGGCGAAATCCAGAGTCAAGCCCGGGGCGAAGTTCCGGGCGAGGTCCGGATCGTCCGCGAACGGATCGACTCGGAGGCTGTGGTGGGGCGGTTGAAGCGTCCGGCGGATGGCGCGGTGGTGATTTTCGACGGCGTAGTGCGGGACAACACGCGTGGTCGGCGCACGCTCTATCTGGACTATGAAGCCTACGAAGCGATGGCGCTGAAGCAAATAGAATCTCTGGCGGTGGAGGCGGGGACGCGATTTGGAGTGCGAGGAGCCTCGATTGTCCACCGGCTGGGGCGCCTGGAGATTGGGGAGACCAGCGTGTTGATCGTGGTGGCTGCAGCGCACCGCGGCGCGGCGTTTGAGGCTTGCCGGTGGATCATCGACACGCTGAAGAAAACGGTGCCGATCTGGAAGAAAGAACACTTTGAAGATGGAGCGATATGGGCCGACGGGGAGCCGTTTCCCGAAGAAATTCGGCGGCCGGGAGGCACAGCGGGGGAGCAGCCTGCATCCAAATGATTGTTCCAGTAAAGGTTTCAAAGTTTCAAGGAAAAACCAAGTGCCATTGCGGGTGAACCTTGAAACTCTGAAACCTTGAAACCTTGAAGCCTTGGAATCTAATGAAGCGCATCCTACAAGTCTTGTTCTTCCTCGCGATCGTTTACGCCACTGCCGGGTTGATGGCGGAGGAACCGGAAACCACGATCACAGTGGATGTGAAGCTGGTTAACGTGTTCGTGACCGTGACGGACGGGCGCGGGGCTCCGGTGGCGAACCTGCAGAAAGAAAACTTTTTGCTGAAGGAAGACGGCAAGGAACAGAAGATTGCGATCTTCGGCCGGGAATCGGCGCTGCCGCTGTCGATTGTGCTGGCGGTGGATACAAGCCTGAGCACCAGAAAAGATCTGCCGCTGGAGCTGATCTCGGCGCGCAAGTTTGCACATGCGATTGTGCGGCCGCAGGACGGACTGGCGGTGTACAAGTTCAGCGAGGAAGTCAGCCAAATGGTGCCGTTCACCTCCGACTTGAAAAAGATCGACGCCGGAATCGACCGGGTGCACAATGGCGCGGCCACGGCGCTCTACGACGCGATTTTTCTGGGATCGCAGGCGCTGAGCCGGCGGCAGGGAAGAAAAGTGATGGTGGTGATCACCGATGGTGGAGACACCATGAGCCAGGTGAATTACAAAGAGGCGTTGCGCGCGGCCCAGGAAGCGGAATCGATTATCTATAGCATCATCATCGTGCCCATTGAAGCGAGCGCGGGACGGGACACGGGCGGCGAGCACGCGCTGATTCAGATCTCGGCGGACACGGGCGGGAAGTACTACTATGCCACGTCGCTGCCGCAACTGGACGACGCGTTCCGCCAGATCAGCGACGAACTGCGAACGCAGTATCTACTGGCGTACTATCCGTCGCAGCGCTATTCGAGCTCGGAATTCCGCCAACTGCGGGTGGATCTGACGAATGCGCCGCCGGGAGGGCCTTTTCAGTCGCACTATCGCGCGGGGTACTACACGCGCAAGGGGACGTTCTAGGGCCAGGCTGCGAGCTGCGAACCTCAAGCTGCGAACAAACCGGTCGCCCGCAGCTCATAGCTCGAAGCTCGTGGCGCAGTGGCGCGAGATTAGCTGGCAAAAAACGCATACATGGCGACGGGGAAGTGGCTGCATCTAGTAAACTGTTTTATTCCATTGCAGTGGAAACTGAGATCCTTAGACGCGGAATCATTTCGTTCTACTTGAGGTTCTGCCCCAGGAGAGTCACTTTGTTCGATTGGTCTGGTTTGCAGGTTCGCCGTTTTCTGCCCATTGGCATATTGCTCTTTGCCGCGTTCACGGTTTCGTTGTGGGCGCAGGAGGAAATGACTCCGGAAAATCCCACCACCGGCACCATTCAAGGCACGGTGCGGGATGACGACGGCATTGCCGTGGAAGGGGCGCGGGTTTTTTACAGCTCGCAGGCGACCGATACCAGTGGCGCAACCCGCACCGGCAAGGACGGGACGTACGTTTCCGAACCGGTGGGGCCGGGCGTTTATGTGGTGCGGGTGGAAGGTCGCGACATGCGGGTGGTCGAGCGCAGCGTGACGGTGGTGGCGGGGACGCCGGTGACGGCGGATTTCAAAACGGAATGGATCAATCCGGGGCCGGTGCGGCTGGAGAGCAGCTTCAGTGGAGAGGTCAGCGACACGCTGCCCATCGACGGGCGGAACTATCTGAATCCTGGGAGGCTTGAGCCCGGCGTGCAGGTGGTGGACGCAGGGATTTTCGATCCCGGCAAGAGTGGATTCCAATCGCTCTCCATCGCCAGCCAAGTGGGACGAACGACGCACTACGACATGGATGAAGTCGAGGTGATGGATGAGACCAAGGGCGCGGCCACGATGAATCTGCCGGCGGAGGCGGTGCGCGAGGTGATCGTGTCGCAGGTCATGCCGGAGGTGTTTCAGTCGCTGAATGCGGCGGGCTCGGTGCGGGTGACGACGCGTTCGGGTGGAGATGAATGGCACGGCAATCTGTTTGGGAATCTTGAAGACCGTAGTGCCGGCCTGGCGGGGTTTCCGTCAGGGAGCTCGAAGTACAGCCGGCAGCAGTATGGATTCGGGGCGGGCGGCGCGGTGATCAAGGACAAGGCGTTTCTGTTCATTGGCGGGGAACGCACCAAACAGGATGGAGTCTTGCCGGCGGAGTTTGGATTCCCGGCGGTGAACGGGACCGGCCTGCAGAGCGCTTATTTTCGCGAGAATATGCTGACCGCGCGATTGGATTATGACGTCAGCGACGATATGAAGTGGTTTGTGCGGCTCAGCTACGACAACGCAAACCAGATTCCACCGTCCAACAGCCTGTCGAATATTCGCAATCAGGTGAATGTTCCGGCTGCAGTTTTCGGACTAGATTGGAACCGGGGACGGTTTGTGAACAGCGCGCGCTTCGGCTATCAGAAAATGGTGAACGCGATCACGCCCGACCTGCAGGATTCACTGGCGGCGCCTTTCCATATTCAGCTCGGATCGTATGGACTGGGGCCGAGCGTGGCGGGTCCGCGGCAGACGATTCAGCGCGATCTTTTCGGGCGCTACGACAGCAGCACGGTCTATAGGGTGTATCACACCATACGTTTCGGGGGAGCGGTTCATCGCATCGGGCAGGGAGATTTCTACGCGCCAGGAAATGATGGGCCGTCGGTGACCAGTTCGAACGGAATGGACGTGATCAACGCCATTAATAACAACCCGGCTCTGCTGGCTGGAGGGGCGGACAATCCGTTGAACTATCCGGTGGGCACAATCACGATTTTCAACGGGCTGGGGAATTTCAGCGAGAACTCGGCGTTCAACCGGCCGGGCGGCGGACACTTCGACACGCGATTCGAGGGCTACGTCGGCGACACCTTCAACCTGTTTCCGAACCTGAATATTAATTTTGGCGTGAATTATGTGCGCGACAGCGGACGCACGGACAGCGATTTGCCGGCGGTGCCATGTTCGGCGATCAATACCATGATCGTGCAGAGCCCGCCGTGCACGAGTGGTTTGATCCTCGATCAATTTGGGTTGCTACCAAACAATGCCATAACGGGCGCGCACCAGTTTCTCGGCGGACCGGTGAACCAGCCGGATTTGAATTTTGCTCCGCAAGTGGGTGTGGCATGGGATCCGGGACACAGTGGGCGGACCGTGATGCGGGCGAGCGGCGGAATGTTTTATGACAATTTTCTGCTGCAGAATCTCTATCAGGATCGCATCAACCGCTTGTCGAACGGGCAATACAACCGCAGCCTGACGCTGTGTCCGGCGGGATCGGTGCTGTTTCCGAATGCGCCGAATGGCATCAACAACGCCTTTGTGAATGAGAGCAATGGCGTCGTAAGCGCGGTCGATGGGCTCGATATCGCCACGCAGATTTGCGGACAGCCCATATTTCAAGTGGCCACCGCAATTCAGGATCTGCAGAAGCAGCTTTTGGCGGCGCAGTCGGGGGTGACGGGCGGGCAGAACGTGTATTCGCTGGCCAACAGCGTGGCCGATTTCGGAGGGCTGCTGGCGCCGGGCTTCAAGACGCCGCGGGTTATCCACATCAGCGCTGGCCTTCAGCACCAGCTCGGGGATCACAGTGACTTCTCGATCGACTATGTGCGCGAGATCGGCACCCAATTCCCGCTGGGGATTGACACCAATCACGTGGGAGCGTCCAACTACCTGACCGATGGCAGCAGCACAAACCCCGCCCTCAATACCTATGCGGCGGAATTGCGGGCAATCACCAGCACGGTGGCGGCAGCGGGATGCGGCCCGGCAACGTACGTTGGCGCGGGCCCTGGGCCTGGGTTTTCGCAGAATGCGGTGGATTGCTATTTGAATGCAGTGCCGGGAGCCAGCATCACGGATTTCGCGCGCAACGGGCTGGATTCGTCGAATGCGTTCTGTGGACCGTTTCCGTGCTCGGTGTTGGGGAAGGTGAACTCGGCGGGTCAGCCGCAGCAGGCGGCGTTCGGCGGGATCAATCCGGCGGTGGGATCGAACATCATGTACTTTCCGAGCGGACGGTCGCGCTATACCGGTGTGCACATGGCTTACCACGCGGTCAGCGGAGAGAGTCCGATGCGGCGCGTGCGGCGGCTTGAAATCGCAATTTCGTATACGCTCTCGCGCTATCGCAGCAATATCGCGGAGCCGAACGGCAGCGGTGGAGATTATTCGCTGATGAACGTGGCGGAAGATTACAACCGGCCGCATCTTGGACATTGGGGCGCCGCAGGGCTGGACCGGACACACCAGTTTACGTTCACTCCGACGGCCGATTTGGCGTATGGGCTGCGGCTTTCGATGATCGCGCATGTGGCGTCGCCGCTCCCGCTGAGCGCTTATTTGCCGCAGCAGGACGGGGGCGGAGTAGCGGGAGAGATCTTTCGCAGCGATGTCACCGGCGACGGCACGGTGGGCGATCTTTTACCGGCGACCTTTATTGGAAGCACGGGAAAATACTCGAACAGCAATGTGACCCAGGCCATCAAGTTTTACGACACCAACTTCGCCGGCAGGTTGACGCCGGCGGGTTCGACGCTGGTGAATACCGGATTGTTCACCTCGCAGGAGTTGATTGCGCTGGGCGCCTATGAGCCTCTGATTCAGGCGCTGCCGGGTCATGCGGCGGAGGCCACCTGGCTGAAGACGATGGATCTGCGGTTGAGCCGGCCGTTCCAGGTTGGAGAGCGTATGAAGCTGGAGGCGAACTTCTCCGTGTTTAACGTCTTCAACTGGGCTAACTTTGGGGGCGCGGGCAGCCAGTTGAACGGCGTGCTGAACGGCGCGCCCGGCAGTTCGCTGAACAATGCCAGTTCGGGGGGCTACTGCGGCGGCTCAACCGCATTCTGCACTTCGCGGCTGGACCGGGTTGTGGCCGGTTCGGGTACGTATGCGAACGGCGCTCCACGACAAATGGAATTCGGAGTGCGGATCACGTTCTAAGCTCGCTTAGGCTGTCTTCGCCTAGGGTAGCCTCGTCTTCAGCTATGGTGGCCCTTACTTCGTCAACGGCGACGTTTTTCGCCAAGAGCGCAAAGTTTTTATCTTCCGCGACATTTTTTCGCAGAACCCAATTATTAACTTGACTTAGTTTGTGAATAGGGATAAATTCCCCCGAGTCAGTGTCGGCCGCCGCTCTTCCCCAGTCGAGCCGCACTGAGCATTTGGGGTAGTGCAACCTTCGAAAGTCTTACCAAAACTTCCAGGGAGGAGTTTCTTGCTTATAAGCGTCCGGGCGGACAGAAATGCCTGTACGGTCTGCGTTTGTAAAAAGGGTTTCTTCCTGGCCTCACAGTGATCCCTCTCAAGGGGAAGGAGAAAACAGATGCAAAACCAGAATTGGCGGTTTTTGAGCAAAGTAGTCGCAGTAGCGGCAGTGGCAGTATTAGTCGCGAGCCTTACATCGTTGGCGGTAGCCCAGAGCGACGACCTGAGAGCGCTTCGCGCTTCGGCGCCCAAGGAAGACACGAACGTTAAGGGAGTCAAGATCTTTGCCGGCCCGCCGGCTGGCTTTGATGCCCTGAAAGGAACCGACCGCGAGTTGGCCCTTTACGGCTTTCCTCCGCGCCCCGACCAGGCCTCGAAGCCAAAAGAGTTCATGCTTTGGCAGCGGGCGATGGGAGCGGCGAAGCATCGCGCGGCTGGCAAGTTCGATGTGAAGCCTTTCTCCAGCACGAATTTCAGGCCATCGAAGTTGTCCGGCGCGACTCAGACCAGCACCGGATCCTATAACTGGAGCGGCGTCGCATCCACCAACAAGAACAAGAAATGGAGTAGCAAGACCTCCTTCGACGAGGTGGTTTCCATCTTCAACGTGCCCGTTGCCCAGCCTCCGTTCGGAGCCTGCGGAGCCGGGATCACCGGGCCGTTTTACGAAGTCAGCTGGAACGGCATCGGCGGCTTCTTCTCCTATGACAGCCTGGTGCAGGGTGGCAGCTTGTCCGCTGCGGACTGCTCCGGCGACACGTTGTACGAAGCCTGGGTGGAGTGGTACCCGAGCTACTCGATCATTGGGGAGTTTTATGTCAATCCGGGCGACGATATCTATGTTGTAAGCTTCGGCGCTCCCGGTACCGACGATCAGGTTGTCTTTGTCGAGGACATTACGCTCCAGGTATACGCAGAGGTCGACTTGGCCTATGTCCAAGGGGATGGGCTGGTGGGCGCCAGCGCGGAATATATCGTCGAGCGTCCCTGCTGCGATGGGGATGGCTACCCGCTTCCGCTGGCTAACACCATCTACGACTTCTTCAACGATGACATTGCTTTCGACTCCACCAAAGCCTTCTATCCCGGTAGCCAGGGCGCGAGCAACTACAACATCAGCATGGTTAATGACACTGACACCCAGTACATCGAAGGTGTGTTCGACGGAAACACGGGAGAACAAGGGCTGGAGAGTCTCTGGTTCTTCACCGAGGGCTGCGCGCTTAGCGGTGGTTGCACACCCGACTAGCGTCACTGCTGTCTGACTTTTGTTTTAACCTTAAGGCCTACCCGGTGGGTAGGCCTCTTTTTTGGTATGCCGTGCATGATTGATAGCTTTGGGGCGTAAGTCCCCTTCACATCCTTGATGGAGGAGTAGTGATAGCGAAGCGCAAGGTCGTCATCGCGAGGTGGGGTCTGAAGGAAGCGTGGAGCAGCGACGCGAGCCGATGGACAAGAACCGGATAGGAGGCCTACAGCGCTGGTCGAGTTAGCCGATGACAGTCTCAAGGGTCCCGAACAAGTTGCAAAATCTTGCAGCTTGCTCGACTTTTCCACAAGAAAATTTTGTGGTGGGGTTGAATTTCTCCGGATTGCCTTGTACAACTAAGCGGGTTTCGGGTACGCGGGTTCGCGAACTACTTACTCCCCCTGAGTTCGCGGAAGATCCAAAGAAGATCCCCAAAAAACTTGTTCTTGATGCTTGTCCAGGAGTGGACCCTATGCGCGCTATTGCTCACGCTGCAAAAATTTCTGCGTCTTCCTTCACTAGTCAGCTTCACAAAGTTCTCTTACTGGCGGTTCTGATCGCGCTGGCCAGTCTCAACGCTTTGGCGCAGATCACGGTTTCACCGGCGAGCATAAAGTTTACGGCGAAACAGCTCGTCGACACCACGAGCAGTTCCAAACCGGTGACCATCTCCAATGGCGGCGCATCGGCTCAGCCCATCGTTATTGTGATGAGCGGCGACTTCACCGAGACCGACAACTGCGGCGGCAGTGTCGGCGGCGGCGGCTCCTGCACGGCAAACATTTCTTTTGCGCCCACCATCGTGGGAGCCATTTCGGGTGCGGCCAGCATTTACGACAACGGCAAGAACTTGCTCGCCTTGGTGGGCCTTAGCGGAACCGGCGAGGCTCCAGTAGTGACCTCGCCCGCCAGCCTCAGCTTCACGGGCGGGACGGTGGGTACAACCAGCGCAGCCAAGACCTTCAAGATCTCCAATAACACGGCGGCCGCGGTCACTATCACCTCAATCACGACCAATGTCAGCGACTACACGATCACCACCGGAACCTGTTTGACGACACCACTGGCCGCGAGGACAGGAAATTGCACGGTGTCCGTAACGGTAACGCCCAGCTCGGCCGCCGCCGACGGCGCCATCATTATTACCGACAATGCGCCCAACGCCGTGCCACAGGTGGTAAAGCTTACCTCGGCCGCGACGGGCGGCACAGCTCCTCCCATCTCCTTGAGCAAGACTTCTCTCACCTTCAAGACGTTAAGCGGGACGACCAGCGCTGCCCAGACCATTACGGTGACTAACACCAGCGCTAGTTCGGTGACGATCGGCACGCTTACACCGAGCACCGATTACTCAGTCCTTAACAACACCTGTACGTCTGCGCTGGCGGCTTCGGCCAAGTGCACATTTGAGATCGAGTTCAGCCCTACCTTTGTTGGCACCATAGAAGGAGCCGTCGCGGTTCCTTTTACGCCAAGCAGTAACAGCAGCCCGCAACTGGTTAACTTGACCGGCACTTCCGAAGCCGACCTGACGGTATCCCCCACCAGTCTGAAGTTCGCTTCGCAGGGAGTAGGCACAACCAGTACGGCAAAACCCGTCAAGATCACCAACAACAGCCCGAGCGCCGTGACTTTGAGCAGCATCGTGCCCTCCGGCGATTTCCAGATTCAACTCAGCGGCACCACTTGCTCGCTGAGCGGAGGGGCGCTGAATGCGGGGAAAAGCTGCACCCTCGAGATCCAGTTTGCGCCGACCATCGCGGGAGCCATCACGGGCGCGCTGACGGTGGTTAACACTTCCAGCCCAGATCCTTTATTGATCGCATTCTCCGGAACTGGCGTCATCAGCGCTACGGCGACGCTCAATCCGTCTTCGGCCCACCAGGGGTCGAGCGAGACGATTGTCATCACCGGCAACGACACAAATTTCGGAGCGACCACAACCGTTAGCTTTGGAGCCGACATCACCACCGGTACGGTGACCGTGAATGGTCCGACGAGCGCGTCGGTTCCGATCACGATTGATGATTCCGCCGCCACTGGTTCGCGCAACGTCACCATCACCACGGGTTCGCAAGTGGTTACCACAACCTTCACGGTGGTCGCCGGAGTTCCGCAAGTTACGCTGATCAACCCCAATACAATTCAGCCTACGCAAACCGAAAGCGTGACCGTGACGGGAGCCTTCACCAATTGGGCCAGCGGAACCACGAAAGCCAATTTCGGCCCGGGCATCGCGGTCGGAGGCGCAGCCGCCGGAACCTTTGGCCCGGTGACAGTCAACAGCGCCACCAGTCTCACGGCGAGTCTGGTCACTTCCGGGGCGTCCAATGGATTCCGTACAGTACAGATTCAAACCGGCTCGCAAACTCTGACGGTAACTAACGGGATCGACGTTGAGACCTGCAACGGCACGGCGCCAACCATTCTGCACACCAGCCCGGCCAGCGCCGCCACCAATGTGCCGCTGAATGTGCAACCCCAGATACAGTTCAGCGTACCCATGAACCGCAGCACGTTCGCGCTCGGCAACACGAGTCCGGCGACGATCTTCTTCTACGACAACACCACAGGCAAAGAAATACCGGGTTCGATCAGCCTCGATGCCTCGGGCACAATCGCGACTATCGTTCCCAGCGAGGTGCTGCCGGCCGGCCGCCAGATTATCGTGTACTTAAGCTATGCAGCGTACGTGCAGGACACCTGCAGCGACGACCTGGGCAGCACCTACTATTACTTCTACACTGCTTTCGGCCCCAATTCGACGGGCCCGTCACTCACTGGCACAAGCCCGGTCAGCGGCGACACGAGTACTCCGCCGAATGGCAACGCGAGTGGGGGGACGCCGGTGGTCCTGCAGTTCAGCACGCCGATTGATCCGATCACGGCGCAGCTCGGCTTCTCCCTGCAAACCGGCGGCAACGCGGTTCCGGGCAACTTCACTTACTCCGCCAACGATGAGACCGTTACCTACACACCGGTCAATCCGCTGACGGCGAGTACCACCTACACCGTCGGCTACAGCAACCTGATTACCGATAACGAGGGCAATCCGCTGAGCAACCCGGGCAGCTTCAGCTTCACGACCGGGACCGCCCGCGACACGACCACGCCCGCAGTAACGCTCGTCGATCCGCCGAATGGAACGTTCGGAGTGGGTTTGAACGTGACGCCGCACTTGACGTTCAGCGAACCGGTTGATGGGCTGAGCGTCCCTGGGGCGCTGACCCTGTACTACGGAGACGATAGTGTCGTCGTTCCGGCCACGGTGACGGTCTCGGCAAACCGTTTAACGGCGACGATAACTCCCAGCGCGCAGCTTCTCCCGAATACCTACTACTACCTCTACCTGTGCAGTTACACCGACATCGCCGGCAACAACGGGAGCTGCTTCGAGTCGTCGTTTTTCACGGGGAACAGCGCCGTCACCACTCCGGTTACAGTTAGCGCGATCAACCCCACTAACGGGCAGACCGGAGTCCCGCTCAACGCGCGTATCTCGGCGCAGATGAGTAACAACGTCGATCCCACGTCGATCAGCAACAGCTCGATAACGGTTACGCCTTCCGGCGGCAGCGCCATCGCTGGAACCGTTAGTCTGGCCGCTGACGGCGTCACCCTTATCTTCACGCCGACCGCCGCGCTGACTGCTTCCAAGGTCTACAACGTTTCGGTCGGCGGCTTCACCGACATCAACGGCAATGCCGTCACCACCTTTACCAGTTCCTTCACCACCGGCACCAGTTCGTACGGCAGCGGATCGTTCACGCTGACGTCGACGAGTCCGACAAGCGGCGCCACTGGTGTTTCCGTGACCAGTCCGGTTACTTTCACCATGAGCAACCTGATCGATGCGGCCTCGGTGAATCCGAACACCGTCTATGTCTATGTTCTGTCGAATAGTGAATTCGTTGCGGGGAGCTACAGTGTGAGTGGCGCGTCCGTGACCTTTACGCCGCTGACCCAATATCCGGCCAACACGCAGATGGCAATGACCGTGTGCAATCTACTAGACGAGGCCGGCGATACCGTCTGCGCCAACGGAGGATCGTTCACCACCGCGAACTCTGTAGACCACACCGCCCCGACCGTAACCATCTCGCCGGCCAACGGGGCGCAGAACGTCGGACTCAACACGCAGATCGTGCTCACCTTCTCGAAGTCGATCAATGCGGGA